>JAFSUU010000053.1 GCA_017445115.1 Clostridia bacterium
AACAAAACCTTTATTCAGATGATGGAAGCGCTCGGCTATGACGTTGAGTTGAGATATATCAAGCGCGAAGAAAAAACCAAATGATTGCTATGCCGTAAAGTAAAAAACTGTCGTGATCATAACGGTCTTCAGCATGTTCGTAGTATTGCTTCTCGTGCTCGGAACGCTCTGGTGGGGCAAAGCACAAAATACAATACGGATAAGGCTGTGCGGACGGTTAGTGAGCTATTTTAATAAGAGCCGGATCCGGAAAAGATTATTTCAGAATTGCATTGAGCCGGCGCTTTGATAATCTAAGAATAAAGGCGATTGCGTATTATGAAGAAAATAGGAATAATCATCATCAACGTTCTCATTATGATCGCGATCCTTGCTTTCGTTGCGTTCTATACCGTGTTCGAAAACAGGAGCAATCAGCAAAAACAGATCGAACATTTCGAAAACACCTCGATCGCAATGGAACATGTTACCGAAAACTATCTTGAAGGTGAACAGCGTGTTTGTGACGTATGGGCGCAGTATATCAACAGCCGAGACATAACCATGCGAGAAGCGGAAACTTTTATCCGTAATTCTCAGGTATTGCCGAACACGTCTGCTCATCTGATCTATCTTGACACCAAAAAGGGATTATCGACGCGATCTCATCTCGGCACGTCCGACGAATACGCCGTATCTTACGATGCAATGGAATTTATGAACGATACGTCGTGGATATCGGAGATCGGCACGTCAATCAATATTTCGCGCGCCTATACCAATCCTATGAACGGCGAACAATCTCTTGCTTTCTGCAACAGAATTACGCTCCGCGACCCCGACAGCGGCACTACGAAAGAAGCCGTTTTGCTTCGCGTGCTGCCAATATCCGAGCTGGAGCAAAAATGGGTATTCCCGCAAGAGGAATTTGAGAACGCGGAAATAGCCCTGATCGATGATGACGGCGACTATATTATAAAAAGCAAATCGTTAAAAAATTCTAATTTCTTTGAGTTTTATAAATCATACAACGCTTCCGATCCCGATCTCATTGAAAGGCTGCATAAAAATATGACGTCCTCCACGGGATCGTTTACGATGCTCAACTCAGGTGGGAAAAAAGTGTTCCTCGCCTACACTCCGGTGGCGGATACGATGGGGTGGACGTTGCTGAGTCTGCTCCCCGCTTCGGATCTGAACACGAACACGGAGAACTGGTTTCTGCTCGGAGTCGTTTCCGCCGGACTGTTGGTATTATTCATTATAGATCTGCTCATCATTCAACAAATCAATATAAAATTGCGAAAAGCGGCAATGGAAGCGGATTCCGCCAACAAAGCAAAAACCGATTTCCTTTCGACAATGTCGCACGATATCCGCACTCCGATGAACGCGATCATCGGCCTTACGGCGATAGCGCAAAAAAATCTCAACGATATAGAGTCAACAGAGGAAAACCTCCGAAAAATCAGTCTTGCCGGCAACCATTTGCTGACGCTTATCAACGATATTCTGGATATCTCGAAAGTGGAAAGCGGAAAATTGAATTTATCGCCGATGACGTTTTCCGTGGTTGAAACGGTGGAAAATCTCGTCAACCTGTCTCAGCCGATGGTAAAAGAAAAGAATTTAGATTTCAATTTCCGCGTTCATCGGATGGAAAAAGAGTATCTGTACGCGGATCAACTCAGGTTGAATCAAATCTATATCAATATCCTTTCAAACTCCGTCAAATACACGGAACCCGGCGGCAGCGTCAACGTTGATATTCTGGAGGATGAAAGTCCGGTCTCCGGCTGCGTGAGGCTGACCTATCGGGTATCGGACACCGGTATCGGTATGAGTCCGGAATTTATGGAAAGGATGTTTCAGCCGTTCTCGCGCCAGACGGACAGTCGCGTGAACAGTATTCAGGGAACCGGACTCGGTCTTGCGATCACAAAAAAGATGGTCGATCTGATGGGCGGAACGATAGAGTGCCAGAGCGAGCAAGGCAAAGGAACGACGTTTACCGTCGTCATAGATATTCCGGTGTCCGACAGACAAAGAGACAATATGCGGCTCGATCCGATCGACGTTCTGGTCGTCGACGACGATGAAGTGATGCTTCAGACAACGGCGGATATGCTTGAATCCCTGGGCGCTACTGCGGAATGCGCGAAGAGCGGCGGGGAGGCGATCGGAATGATCTCGGATCGCCATAATCAAGGGCGGGACTACGGCGTTATCATCCTTGACTGGAAGATGCCGGATATGAACGGAATCGAAACGGTACGCCGGATCCGTTCGGAAATAGACGAAAAGATCCCTATCCTGATAATGTCTGCATATGACGTTTCGGATATCGAAGACGAGGCAAAAAAGGCGGGAGCCGACGGCTTTGTCGGCAAGCCTTTGTTTAAATCCACGCTTTATGATAAAATCAGCCGGCTCCTCGGGACAGAGGTGAAATCCGTCGAACCGGAGGACGATTACTCTGATCTTGAAGGAGTACACGTCCTTGTTGCGGAGGATTACGATATCAACTGGGAAGTCATTCAGGCAACGCTCGGTATGTTCGGTATTACTGCAGATCGCGCGGAAAACGGCCGCGTTTGCGTCGACATGATGAAAAATGCCGAGGAAGGCAGTTATACTCTGATCTTTATGGACGTGCAGATGCCCGAAATGAACGGACTGGACGCTACAAGAGCAATCCGCAGCCTGGATAACGCGTGGGCTGCGTCGATACCGATCATCGCTATGACGGCGGACGCGTTTTCCGAAAACGTTACCGAATGTCTGAACGCAGGCATGGACGGGCATATCGCCAAGCCCGTAGACGTCAAACTTGTAATCAAAGAAATTCGCAAGATAAAAGGGAGGAAAAACAAAAAATGAAAAGGTTCTTCGGCATTATTCTGGCAGCGTTTATGATTTTCGGCTTAGCGGCATGCGGTCCGGAAAATCAGACGGACAAAGGAGAAAGCTTTGTACCTAAATTGGATAAATCCACCGCATGCAATATCAGCGTAGTGGGCAGTTACAGCAATTTCGAGGCCCTTGAGGCTGAGTTTGAACGTTTTAACGAGTATTATCCGAACATTAAATTGACCTATACGAAAATCGATGGCGATTACAACAAAATGATCGCTACCGTCCTTAAGGGAAACGATGCGCCTAACATTTTCTTTTCGTCCAAAGCAATGATAGGCAACTCGGCGTACGATGAGGTTTTCGCACAAATGGAAAACCTTTCCGACGAAGCTCTCGGCTTGAATCTCGACTGCATCAGATCCGGCCTTTTGAACCGCGACTCTCAAGGGCGCGTTCTTATGGTTCCGATCTTTTCAACGTCCTACGGGATGCTGATCAATAACGATCTGTTTGAAAAAGAAGGGTTGAAGGTGCCGACGACTCTTCAGGAGCTTTTGGACGTATGCGCGTCTTTTCGTGAAAAAGGATATGAAAGTCCGATGATGGGATACAGCGCAAAGTCGAACGGCAGCCTGATGAATACCGTCGCTTATCCGATCTTCGTGTCGACGCTCGCAAATCATCCGGAGAAGGTCGCTCTTGCCAATAAGTGCGATCCCGCGGCGGGTGAATATATGCGCACGGCTCTCGAAACGCTCTCTCAATTGATCGATAAAGGCTGCGTCGATCTGGAGAAATGCTCTGAGATCGAAGATAATTACACTGCGGTCATCATGCGTTTCTTCGAGGGAGACGTTCCGATGATGATCTGCACGTGCGACACGGTATCCGGTACAGGCAAACGCGAAAGCCAGTCTGAAGCATTTACGGCACACCCGTTTTCCTATTCGTTTGCCCCGATTCCGACGACTGACAAGGGCGGCTATTTTCTTGACAGTCCTTCCATTCAATTATCGGTCAACAAGTCCTGCAACGATCTGGATATGACGAACGAGTTCATGCGTTTTCTTATTTCGGATACGGAACTGAATCAGATGGCGTCGATCAAACGTCTGATCACGCCGTCAAAGGATCTGTCTTTCGATAAAGTATATGCTCCCATCGCCGGAGTCGCGCCGGACCTTGTCATCTCGCCGACCGCGCTCGGGATCGAGGACGCTCTTTTCTCTCAGATCCGAAGCGCCTCTTATCAGGTCGGCAACGAAAAGCTGACAATTGACGAAGCTGTGGCAAAATACGGAAGTTTTGAATGAGTGAGATAATAACGGTAATAACCGCCGAATTTCAAAGCAACAATAAAACCGAATTGTGAAGGTTGCGGAAGACAAAGAGTAAGTGTGAGGCTTCGCGTATGCGGCACGGAGGAAAACTATATGACCGATAACAAATCAAAGTTCCGGATATCCGAGGAAAGAAGAAGGATACTTCTCGTTGAAGACGATATCATCAATCAGGAGATGATCAGGGAAAGCGTGAGCGATACCTACGACCTGATCGTCGCAGAGACCGGCGAGGA
>JAFSUU010000054.1 GCA_017445115.1 Clostridia bacterium
AACAGGCGCGAAGCCTGTTGCTCTCATCTGTGAGAGAACAAAAAAGTAGGTTGGAGATGGGGCAGCAGAAGCGGAAGCATACAAAAAGATACCGTTGACAGTACAGGCGCCCTTACCGTTCAAATCAATTCAGGCTCTTACGTCAACGGTATCCACATTCAATTATTCTACTGCTACCTCTATATAAATATTACCCACGTTTTTGATAAAAATCAAGAGCACACTTGTGGTTTTTTAAGTTTTTATAGATCAAACTATTGCAAATCACAGCGTAAAATACTTTATTTTGAACCTCGTACCGCTTTCATCCGAATCGACGCTGACAGTGCCGTTATCTTCTTCGATGATTGACTTTGAAAGCGCAAGACCTATACCGACGCCGTCGGGCGAAGCGTTGTCGCCCTTATAAAAACGCTCAAAAATATGCGGAAGATCTTTTTCTGATATTCCCTCGCCGAAATCCGTTATTTCGATCATGGAATATACGGTGTTCTGACTGCAGTGAATGAGCACTTTTCCGCCGTCGCACGAATGATCCACGCTGTTCTTGAGAATATTTGTTATCGCTTCTGTCTGCCATTTGCGATCACATATGATTTCAGCGCTACATTCGTCCTCTACCACAAGGGTAATATTTCTCAGATCGCACAGTGCCGAGACGTTTTGCACGGCGTCGTCGATCAAGGCGCGAAGGTCGGTTTTCTCTTTTATGAAATGAATCGTGTTTGAATCAAATCGTGAAAGCTTCAGTATTGCCTGCACAAAGAAGTTGATGTTCACGGTTTCCCGCTTGATGCTGCGAATGAACTCTTCACGGACGTTGGCGTCCATCTCGGGATCGTCGATGATATTATCAAGCATGACCAAAATGCTCGTCAGCGGCGTTTTCAACTGATGCGAAATATCTTCAAGCGATTTTTTCAAATTCAGTTTGTCCGCGTTGGAATTGTCCGCCGCCTCCCGTAGCGTAACGGTGGTTTTGTAAATCTCGTTTTTTAAAATCGAAAGCTCGTCCTCCGAGATTGAATCGATGTCAAGCTCATAATTCCGCTTGTTGATCTGCTCAATGGTTCTTGTAATATCGGCGATATCTTTTGATTTGTCCCGGTCATATTTTATAAACACAAACAACAGCACGGCGACCCCGCATAGAAGCAATACTGTGTTGATGATCAAAAACAAACGGTGCGCGCCGATATTCTCAAGTACGACTGAGTCGTTTTCGATATTGATGCCGTATTTATCAAGTATTGACGGATCGCCGGTTTTCTCGCTATTCAAAATCTCGATAAGCTCACTTTCGGAAACGTCCGGATATTTCTCAATTACGGTGGCAACGATCTCATTCAATTTCTGATTGTAATTTTTCGTGTAGACGCTGTATTCAATGATATTCAGCACCGAAAACAGGATCAGAATGCACAGGGCGGCGATCAGCGATATAATAAGATACTTTTTCAGTTTCGTTTTATTGCTCATCGATCCTGTACCCCATACCTTTAACAGTAACTATGATATCCGCTCCGATCTTCTCGCGAATACGGTTGAGATATACCGTTACCGTGTGGTCGTCCACGTCGTTACCCGTCCATTCCCATATCTTATCGAGCAGCGTGCTGCGGGTGACGACCTTGTTGAGATTTGAAAACAACAGATTTACGATCTTGAGTTCAAGCGGTGTCAGATCTATGCGGCCCTTGCCATTATGGAGAACAAGTCTGTCGGTATCAAAAGAGATCTCGCCGATGCTAATCACGCGCTGCTTTTTTGTGCGCATCAGAATCTTGTTCACCCTCGCCATCAGTTCCTTCGTGCTGAACGGCTTGGTAATGTAATCTTCCGCGCCGACGTCAAGTCCCCTCACAATATCGTCTTCATCGTCACGCGCAGTGAGAAATATCGTCGGGATTTCACGCGGCTTTATCTCGTTTTTATATAAATCAAATCCGTTGCCGTCAGGCAGGGCGATATCAAGAATGATCAGATCAACGTCGGTGTTTTTCTGCAAATACGCTTCGGTTTCTTTGACGGTGGTTCTGTACGTGAATTCGTAATTATTCTTTTCAAAAGAATAGGCGAGTCCTTTCGCGATCGATTCATTATCTTCCACCAGTAGTATTTTCAAGGCGTTCACCTCCTCCTTTGCTATTGTAGCATAAAATAAGGGGGAATTCACCCCCTTATTCGTTAAATGTTTTCATTTCGGATGGTTTCTATCGTGTTTTGCTTTTTGATCTTGCCCATCGAGTATGCCATAATCAGTGAAATCAGAACAAATACAGCTGCGACCGCTATGAGGATTGCCAGAGCGGGCAGTTTATACGGATCTCCGGATTCTTCGGTCAAGAAGTGATAAATAGCATAGGACAACAGAATGCCGATCGGTATTCCAAACACAAGGGCGCGGGCACCCATGAACAGGCTTTCAAGCCTTATCATGCGGTTAAATTCCCTGTTTGTCATTCCGACGGAACGAAGCATGGCAAATTCCGGCTTTCTGAGTTCCATATTCGTCGTAATCGTGTTAAAGATATTGGTAACGCCGATTAG
>JAFSUU010000055.1 GCA_017445115.1 Clostridia bacterium
TACGGATATGGCAAACAAGGTGATAGACGAATTCTACCGTTTCTTTGAATCCATCGGTATTCCGATGCACCTCGCCGAGCTCGGCGTAAAGGCGGACAAAATCGAAGAAATGGCGGATCATATTCTTGAAAACGACAACACCAACGAGCCGTGGATGTACGTTCCGCTCGACCGCGACGCCTTGATCCGCATTCTGAACGAAAGTATGTAAACGGAGGAGATAACGCAATGACAAACGCGGAAAAGATCAACGAATTTCTTGATAAAGCGAAAACATTTATGTTCCTTACCACCGACGGCGATCAGCCGAAAGGCAGACCGTTCGGCTTTCATCTTCTCGACAGCGACAGACTGTATTTCGGCTGCGGCACGTTTAAAAAGGTGTTCAAACAGCTCACAGAAAATCCGAAGGTGGAGATCCTCGCGGTGAACGGCGGCGAGTTTCTGCGCTACGACGGAACCGTTAAGATCGTAAAAGACGAGGCGCTTCTTGAAAAGACACGCGCCGCCATGCCGCAGATCATGGCGCTTTACGACAAAAACGGCTGGGAGATGGGGCTGTTCTATCTTGAAAACGGTCACGCCGAAATCAGAGGGATACTTGACCTCAAGGAAGAATTTGACGTATAACGAGTTTTCATAAAGTTAAAAAAGCGTGCAGCCGTTAATAACAGAGGACATAACTATGCCGTATTGCGATTGGGGTCTTGACCCGGTGAATATGAAATACCACGATGAAGAATGGGGCGTTCCGCTCCACGACGATCGCGGTCAGTTTGAATATCTTATGATGGAGGTCATGCAGTGTGGGCTTTCTTGGGGACTGATGATGAAAAAGCGCGAAATCTTCCGCGCCTGCTTCGACAACTTCGATTTTGACAGGATCGCCGCTTACGACGAAAGCGATATCGAACGCATTCTGAATACTGACGGTATGATCAGGTCGAGAAGAAAGGTCGAGGCGATCATACATAACGCGCGGCTGTTTCAAAAGATCCGTGAGGAAAACGGTTCCTTCAGCGAATGGATCTGGGCGTTCTCAGACGGCAAAACCATTCTGTACAACGGCCACGAAAAAGGAGACGTTCCGGTAAGCAACGGTCTTTCCGACAAGATCAGCCGGGAGCTGAAACGGCGCGGCTTCAAATACCTCGGCACAGTAACGGTCTACTCGCATCTGCAGGCGTGCGGGATCATCAACGATCACTGCGACGAGTGCCCCTGCTACAAGCGGATCAACGATAATAATCCGACCATCCGCAAAAGGCGTTATCTTGAAAAGAAATAATACATAAAAATACGAAGCAAAAATATGAAACACGGAACAAACCGCAGAGCCGGTGATAAGATCGGCGAGATCGGGATGGAGAAACGCAATGACCGAACTTGAAAAACTAAAAGCCGGGCTTGAATATTCCTTTTGGGATAAAGAAGTCAACGCCCGCAAACAACACGCAATGAAGGAAACGGCGAAACTGAACGCTATTGATCCGGCTGATGAGGACGCCGT
This sequence comes from Clostridia bacterium, assembly GCA_017445115.1. The sequence goes on from JAFSUU010000055.1 coordinate 1,511, forward strand.
CGCAGAGCAACTACATAAACTGTTTGGCTCCTGCGGCGACGATCCGTGGACAGGCCCCGGATTTCAGTGCGATTGTGGCTTGAACATCCATGTCGGCGACCGGTTTCTTGCAAACTTCAACGTAACAATCCTTGATATCGCACCGATCACGATCGGCAACGATGTTTGGATCGGTGCGAACTGCACGATCCTTCCCGGGGTAAACATCGGCAATAATGTGGTCGTTGCGGCGGGAGCGGTCGTAACGAAGGACGTTCCCGACAACTGTGTTGTCGGAGGCGTCCCTGCAAAGAAGCTCAAGGATATAGAGAACGATGTGGACGTCTGAACATAGTGTCCATAAATATCAACGAAATGAGGAAGCAAAAAATATGGAAAAACTTGAACTGATGAAAGCGCGGCACTCTGTCCGCAGATTTACAGACAAACCCTTGGAGACGGATACGGTTTCGGCTCTCAATGCCGAAATTGATGCGTGCAACGTCGAAAGCGGTCTGCATATTCAGCTCATCACAAATGAACCGGAGGCGTTTCAGGCGGGAAAGCCAACCTACGGGCAATTCAAGGGGTGCAAAAATTATCTTGCGCTTGTGGGTCCTAAAGGTAAGGACGAGGAGATCGGATATTACGGCGAGCGCGTCGTACTGAAGGCGCAGGAGATTGGTGTCAATTCATGCTGGGTGGCGCTTACCTATAAAAAAGGCAAAGCCGACGTAAAAGTCGGCGCGGGTGAAAAATTGTATATGGTCGTCGCTCTAGGTTACGGTGAGACGCAGGGCGTTTCGCATAAAACCAAAGCGATACCCGACGTCAGCGACTGCAAAGAAGGCGATCCGGAATGGTATAAAAACGGAGTTGAAGCCGCTCTGCTCGCTCCGACCGCTATGAATCAGCAGAAATTCAGTTTTGAACGCGTCGGAGAAAAGGTGGAAGCCAAATCCGGATTTGGATTCTATACAAAAACCGATCTCGGTATCGCAAAATACCACTTTGAACTCGGAGCCGGCAAAGGCAAAGAAATCTGGGAATAATGCTTATAGATATTACATTAAAAATCACACCGAAAATGGTCACGGACGCACAGGGCAACGAAAAGAAAGCGCTGGTCGGGCATCTCGGAACTCACTTTGACGTGATGAACAAAGAGTTTCCGCTGGAATATACGAAAAGAAACGCCATTGTCTTTGACGTTTCCGTAGTCGAAGGAAGGGACATTGACGTTTCGGACGTCGATCTCGACAGCGTAAAAAAGGATATGTTCGTCGCCTTCTATACCGGATTTGTTGAAAAGATCGGCTACGGCGGAACGGTATATTTCAAGGAACACCCACAGCTTTCAAATGAATTGATCGACGCATTGCTTGAAAAAGGCGTTTCGATCATCGGCGTGGATTTTGCCGGAGTGCGCAGAGGTAAGGAACACACGCCGACAGACCAGAATTGCGCTGATCACGGCGTATTCATCGTCGAAAACCTCTGCAATCTGAAATCCGTTGTCGGCAAATGCGTGGTACATACTTATCCGATGAATTTTACGGATATGACGGGACTGCCCTGCAGGGTCATAGCGGAGGTGTAAAGGATGATTTATTATTTTTCCGCGACCGGAAACAGCAAATACGTTGCCGAGAGAATCGCCGGGGCGATCGGCGATGAAGAAAAAAACATTCAGGAAGCCGATCCGCAGCTCGTACCGTCAGACGTGATAGGTTTTGTTTCACCTACATATGGTTGGGGGTTGCCGGAGATCGTGAAGCGTTTTTTTACATCGATTATTTTTGCCCCGACGTCTTATGTATTCTTCGCGGCGACGTAAAGTTTGAAGAATTCTGTTCCGCGCTCGCACGGACGGAACGCTGACGCAGGAGGATAAAGGATGAGCAGTTTACTTGATCACGATTTTGATATGGAATACGATCTGTCCCTTTCGGCATGGGGCGACGGCACGCTTGCGGAGAGCGAGCTGCTTGACTTCCAAAAGCCGGACGCGATCATCGGTGAATATAAAAAGAAGCGGCACCGTTATCCGAAGAGCATTTCTCTTTTGATACAAGACTCGCGCGGATACGGCAGCGAAACCGGATATACCGACGTCGATCCGGCGCTTCTTGAAAAGCTTGAAACGCTGAAAGAGCTAATATTGCCGGATACAATTACACACATCGATCTCACGCCGAAGCTTGAAAAGAGCTTTAAGGAGAACGATACGCTGATACGCGGTTCGTTCGATTCATTTGCCGAGAGCTTTGCAAGGGAGAGCGTTTTGCGCTTCCGCCCTGCCGACTTCATATTCGCGGACTTTGAAGACACGCGCTGGCATGAATACACAACGATGAAGCTGATCTTCAAGCGTAACGGCAGCGTGGAGATCAAGGAGACCTCCTCGTCCCCCGGCTCGAGCGCCGGGAACACCTTCGGCGGCAGCTTTACGCATTCTCTGCCGCGTGATTTCTATATGACGCAGACCGCCGAGGAGATCGCGGAACGCTTTAATAAAGA
>JAFSUU010000056.1 GCA_017445115.1 Clostridia bacterium
CGCGTAGAATCGCCTGTGTGCCCTTCAAATTGAGCGGGAGGCATAGTTGCCCCTACGAACCGGGAAGGCCCGTAAAACGCGTTTTTGAAGGGATCAAAAGACCTCGACAAACTGGAATTTGTCGAAGTGGTTATATTGATCTTTCAAAAAATAAATCGGAAGATATGCACGGAAAAATAAAACATCCCCATAAATCGTGATTTGAAAGAGTATTCGGTTCTTCGCTTTTGCGCAGTATTATTTCTTCATCAGATCTTTTCCGGCGTTCCATGCTTTGGCGACCTTTTCGCCTACGGCGTAGTAACCGTTTTTGAACTGATCGAACAGGACGGCTTTCAGCTTTTCCGGCTCGACCTTGCCTTTTGCGTCAAGAACAGTCTCTTCTGCTTTGACGTTGACGATCCTTCCGACGATGCCGTCGACGTATTCGGTGTGCAGAAACTCAAGCAGCTCGCATTCCATAGTCAGCGGGAACTCCTCAATGACCGGCGCGTGGACTTTGTCGCTCTTTGTCGCGTGGTAACCGGTGCGTTCGAACTTGTCGTCGATCTTGTTGCCGGACGCGATGCCGAAAAAGTCGGCGACGTCGATGTGTGCTTCATCAGCAAGCGCGACGGTGAACGCTTTGCTTTCTTTAATATTCAGCCAGGTGCGTTTGCCCTCGCCGATAAACAGGATGATCTTGTCCTCGTCGCAGATCTGTCCCCACGCGACGTTCATCACGTTGACCTTTTCGTTTTTGTCGTATGCCGCGACCATCAAAACGGGCATTGGATATACGGCGGGGATGACTCCTATGTCTTTTTTCATTTCGATTTTTCCTCCTTTTTATCGCAGAAATACCACCAGCGGTATTTATCGGGATCGGGCATGGGATCCTTTGCATAAGCGACGGCGCAGCGGAATGCGTAAAGCACGCATTTGTCGAGCTGCCAGTTCGCTTTCGTGCACGCCTGAAAATACAACTCGTCGGGATCGGCGTCCTTCAGCTTTTCAAGCGAATCATAGCCCATTTCGATCAGTTCTTTTTCTTTTTTCGCCCCGATACCGGGGACCAGACGCAGATCGGTCATTTTATAATTCCTCCGTGAATTCAGAAATACTGCGAAAAACGTCATGCCAGCGCGTATAAGGTACGCTGTCAATAGACGCATATCCAACGGGCAGCAAACAGATTGGCTTGATATACGGCGGCAGGTCGAACGCTTTTGCGACCTCTTTTACGTCGAACAGACGTACCCAGACCGATCCGAGTCCCTGCAGCCAAGCTTCAAGCATCATGTGCGTGCAGACGATGCTGCAATCCATTTCTCCCGCGCTGTATCCGGGTTCGGTCTGACTTTTCCACGTTCGGCGTTCGTCACTGCATATCAGGAAGACAAGCGGTGCGCCGTAAATACAGCGGCACAAAAGGTTGATTTTACTGATCGCTTCTTCGCTTTTCAGCACGTAGATCATCTGCGGCTGATAATTGACGGCTGTCGGCGCGATCTGTGCGGCGGTCAGGATCGAATCGATTTTGTACTGCTCTACCGGTTTGTCCGAGAAATCCCGTACGGAGTAGCGTTCGCGCGCAAAGCGGAGAAACCTGGCGTCGTGCCCGGCTTGCTCCGCCGATTGTATGAATATATCGGGTTCCGTGATCATAAACGCACCTGTCAAACGCTGTGGTAGATCTTTGCCACGATCTTCCACTCGCCGCCGATCTTGACAAGAGAATGGTGATCGATAAAGGAAA
>JAFSUU010000057.1 GCA_017445115.1 Clostridia bacterium
CAGCTTACAGCGACATTATACTTGCCAGCGCAGGAAAAATGAATGATACAGCGTGCCTATATTATATCATTTCGTGCCAATGGAGACAATAGTTATGCTGCCTCTGACTAAATCATGTCGTATCAAATACTTGCGGAAAGCAGGAGCGTCGTTCCGAGCAGAAGCGACGCGAGTACAAGGATCGTTACGGTGAACAGTTTATTTCGCCTGTTCTCGGTATTCTTCTTCAGCGTTCTTGTAAGATATGCGACCGCCGCGCCGAGAAACGCGAAGAATATCATGATCGCAAGGTTTTCAAGGAAGACAAGCACCGCCGCCTTTTCATAATCGAAAAAAGCGAAAGGCGTGCGGAAGAAGATGTAATCCGGTATCCCGTTTTTGATAAAGAGCCAGAGCCCCACGCCCGAGACCGCCGCGAAGAACGTCGCAAGCGCGATCTTGACTTTGCCGTTCATTTTCCATCCCGCTGATAAAACAAAGACGTGCAGACCAAGATGAAATCCCATCAGGATAAACGACCAGAAGGACATTGCAAGATGAAATCTTCGCACAAAGGAAATACTCGCCATTCCGTAGAGGAAAGGTACCGCGTGTCCGCTCATCGACATACCGCAGAACGCCGTCAATCCGATAGACGCAAGCAGCAGCGTATTTACGATCACTGTAATGACCCGGTAAGCGTTGTATTTTCCTTTGAAAAGTGTTTTATACCATTTATAATTGAGAATATGATGGACGATCAGAATGACGGTCATAGCAACGCCAAACCATTCGTGAAGCGCCTCTCCCGTGACTTGATATGCCATCAGGCAGAGCAGGAGGAGCGTCATAACGACGTCAACGATCCGCTTTATGATATTTGTTGTTTTCGCTTTCATGGACGTCTCCCGCTATAGTGATCAGTTCAATCCTTCGATCCAGGAACGGAGTTCCGATTCCGATACGCTTCCGCTGAAGCGTCTGCCGTCAAGCCAGTTTCCGCTCTTCGCCTGAGACGCGAGATTGCTTCCGCTTCTGCCTATCCCGCTGGAGGACGAGGTACAGAAAGGAATGACGGTCATTCCGTCAAAGCTGTGACTTTCAACGAAGGTGCTCATAATGCGCGGCGCGTCGCCCCACCAGATCGGGTAACCGATATAGACGGTTTTGTAACCGTCAAGCGATATATCTTCGCTGCCGATTTCCGGGCGCGCGTTCGGATCGTTCATCTCGATGGTAGTGCGGCTGTTTCTGTCGTTCCAGTTCAGGTCTGCGGAAGAATACGGCTGCGCCGCTTTGATCTCGTAAATATCGGCGTCCGTGATCTTTGCGATCTTCTCGGCGACTCCTTTTGTGGTACCGGTCGCGGAAAATACGATCACGAGAACGTCTTTGCGGTTTTTAACGGGGGCTGTTTCTTCCGAAGGATCGGTCTGACTTTCAGCCGGTTTTGTTTCTTCGGAAGGCGTGCCTTGACTTTCAGTCTGGTTGGGTTTTTCGGACGATGTATCGCCGCTTTCGCTGTCGGCAGTCTGTGCGGGAACGACGCTTTCTGCTGAAGACGCGGTTTTGCTTTCATTTGCAGTTGACGGAGTCTGTGTTTGCCCGCACGATGCGAGGACAAGAAGCATTACGGCGGCGAGAATAAGAGTAATGATCTTTTTCATAATCGCTCCTTTCAGAATTGTTCTGACCGTTTAATTCAATATTTTTTTAAGTCCGACGAGCGTGAGCTCGTATATGCTTTTCTTTTCGACGGGAACACCTGCTTCTTTCATGGCTTCGATTTGCTTTTTTGTAGCGTAAGCGTAAGGATATACGCCGTGAAGGAATTGGTAAGCCGCTATAAGGGTCTGCCTGCGTTCCTCGGGCGTTTTTTCAGGGAAGGTCTGTTTCAGTAATTCATCCACCAGCGATATACTTCTTCCGTACGCTTTTTTGAAGGAAACGAGCCGTTCGAGTCTGCTGTTTTCCTCCATATCGTATAGATTGACCGCCAACAGCTTTAGCATGAGCGCTCGTTTTTCCAAAGATCTCGCCATCTTTTCGGGGAGATCGTTTGCGAACGGGTTATCCGAAACGATCTTTTCAAGATCGTCACACCAGAGAAGATACTCCCGTTCGAACAATTTCAGAAAAATCTCTTCTTTGGTCTGAAAGTAATTGTAGATCGACGGACGTGAAAACGACGTCTCGGCTCCTATTTCCTTAATAGTGA
>JAFSUU010000058.1 GCA_017445115.1 Clostridia bacterium
CGCTCAAGAAGTGATACAAATGTTTTCTTGATAAGGTCTTTTGTCAGGTTGGTCAATGTATTCGTCTCCTTATCCCGTTACATGATTGAGTTCTATATAATTATATCAAAAACGCGAGAATTATTCAACACATTTTTCAAAATCGCACATTTGCGTTTATGTCGATATAGTAATATAATCCGATTGAAAAAGGAGGTTGGTCGTATGGAAAACTATATCACAGATGAACGCAGCGGACTGAATTACAGACTTGTCGGAGATTATTATTTGCCGATGATAAAAGCGCCGGAGACTCCCGAGATCGGGATATGGGGACAACGGTATCTCCGTTATCTGAGAGAGAACAAAAAGGCGATCTACACCACCCTGTTTGTGTCCGGCAAGCTCTGCGATAACGCAGTTGAAATCGACCGCATAGCAGACGAGTTATACAATCGCCTAATAAGAGAAATTGCAGTACGCGAAGGCGTAACTGAGGAACTCAAGGCCCGAGACCAGATCGCTTGGACCGGAGCTATGAACAATATCGCCGAGCGCGCAAGGGAAATCGTTATGTCGGAGGTGATCTGCGTATGACAGAACTCGAAGACCTCTGGTACGGTAACGTTATCCCTCATGAACAGTTCCTCGACGGCAACGCTGCATATCGAAAACTCCTTTCTCGAACGGTCAAGCGCCGCGACGAACTCGTAGCATTACTGGCTGAAGAACAAAAAGAAAAGCTCACCGCGCTTGACACCGCAAACGCCGAGCTCAACGCCCTCGCCGAACAATCCGCCTTCTCCTTCGGCTTTAAACTCGGAGTAAAGATGATGTGTGAGGTGATATATCATACGGAATAACAGATTCCTTCCTTCAGCCGGTATTATTATATCAACGGTTATACCCGTTATCCCCTTGAATAAAGAGGGTATAACGGGTATAACTATTTTCTCCTACAGTTGAGCTTTATATAAAATGCTTTTCCGACGCGAGTCGGATTTTTTTATTTGAAAGAGTAAACATTTTGAAAACAATGAAAAAAACGTAGGGCAAATTGCTGTTTTTTGTTACTAGTAGAATAGTGAGAGGTAATTTGAAAAAACGATTTAATGAGGTCTGTTGAAAATGCAGCAAATGGATGCAACTGTAAATTCTTTGTTAACTATTTCAAAAACCCTCAAAAACTTCCTCCAAAATTGCCCGAAAAATGTATATAAGTGAGGGCACAAAGAAACCGGCTGAGAAAAACAGCCGAGATCATTGCTAATTGACAACTGAATATCTGAAAAACGCAGAAGTATCCGGGGAGAGTACTAAACGATATGTAATTGTTAATTCTTTGTAAACTATCAGAAGGAACACTCAAATATCCCCCCCAAATACCTGTTGAAAATGTATATAAGTGAGGGGACAAAGAGAACAGGCTGAAAAAAGCCGGTACATATTTGCTCATTCACGAAAGAATATCTGAAAAACGCAGATGCATCCGGGAGTAGTACCACAAGGTACGGGAAGGGATGCGACTGTAAACACTTTGTTAATTATCTAAGAGAAACCTCAAATAAGGGTGTAAAAACCCCCTCAAAAATGTATATAAGTGAGGGGACAAAGAGAACAGGCTGAAAAAAGCCGGTACATATTTGCTCATTGACAACTGAATACCCGTGAACGGACGAAGATATTGTTTGCCATGATACCGACGGCAGCGGTGGAGCGAGCGACACCCGTGAAGAGTAGTAGCGTGTAGGGAACGTACCCGTTTTGCGGCAATAAACAAAAATGCAGGTTAAAAAATCGCGTTTTCATTGGAAAACAAGCGAGGGGTTATTAATGCACGAAGAAAGACGCCATTACCTCTCTGCGTCTTTGATACGTTATTTGATAACTGCTCGCGCTTTATGTCCGGGAAATACATACGAAATCTAACGAAAGGAGAAAAATCGTATGAAAACAAAAGAGTTCAAAAGACTTAAAACAAGGATCACCAAATTTCCGGACAAGGCCCCAACGGTGAACGGCGAAGTAACGGCGCACAGCGACGGAAGACGGAGGTGACAGTGAAAATGGTATATAACGATTCTTCCGTCACTACTGTCACAACTGTCACCGAACGGTATGTCGTTGTCTTAGCAAGCACTGGAAAATGGGGACATTTTCCGCTTGCTTTGCTTAGTGAGCCAAATGATTTGCTGCGGCAAATCCTGTGGCATCACCTTCGCAAGCAACGTATTTGGATTTCCAAATACAATTCTTTAGGTGCTGCCGCCCCTAAAACCCTGCAAGGAGGAATGTATGTCGAAAAGAAACCGTGAGATCAAGATCCGCTTTACCGATGAAGAAATTGATATTCTGAATGCTAAAGTGGCTTCTTGCAAAATAAGCAGAGAAACGTATTGCAGATCGGTTTTGAATAACGTCGTTCCTCACGAAGCGCCTCCGGTCGAATATTTCGATCTCATTAGCGAACTTCGAAATATAGGCTCATGTATCAATCAATTGCTCAAGGCAGTTTATAAAGATGGATCGATAGATGTTGCTCAAATAAGAAAAACGCTTGATGATTATCGAGAAACAGAGCGAATGATTTGGCGGGCATTCTGCCCGGAAGGTTAATGAACCTATTAAAAGAAAGAGAGGTAAAAATGAGTAAAGCCAAAAAGATAGATCTCGGTATGACAGCTTACGATGAGCTGTTCATGAACGACGAGGAACGGACTGAAAACAAGCTCCCCAGGATACACGATATCCCGCTGTCGGAGATCGACGATTTCCCGGATCACCCGTACAGAGTTCTCGACGATGAAGATATGGAATCTCTTATGGAAAGCATCAAGGAGCGCGGCGTGATCACGCCGGCGATGGTCCGCAAAAAGGAAGACGGCAGGTATGAAATGATCTCCGGGCACAGACGCAAACGCGCCTGCGAACGGCTCGGACTTGAAACGCTCAGATGCGAGATAGTTGAGGTCAGTCGTGACGAGGCGATCATTTTGATGGTGGACAGCAACAGTCAGCGCTCCGTGATCGCTCCATGCGATAAAGGTAGGGCGTATAAGATGAAAATGGAAGCAATGAGTCGTCAGGGACAAAGAACAGATTTAACTTCCAACCCAGAGGGTCGGAAGTTAAGCGGAGAGGAAACCGCATCGATAATCGGAGAAGCAAACGGAGACAGCCAGACACAGGTGCGTCGTTTCATCCGTCTGACAAATCTGATCCCCGAGCTTCAGGAATTTGTTGACGAGGGTATGATCAAAATGCGTCCCGCCGTCGAATTGAGGTATCTCGACGAGGAGTCGCAGCGCGACGTTGTCGATATGATCGATGAGACAGAAGCGTTCCCTTCTCACGATCAGGCGATCCGTATGCGAAGGGCGTGTGAGGAGGGTAAGCTCGACTACGACGGAGTCAATAAGATCATGCAGGAGGTCAAGCCGAACCAAAAACCGACGTTCAAGCTGAGATATGAGGATATCAAAGCGTATTTCAATCCCAACGTCACTCCGGACGAGGTGCTTCGTGATATTCTGAAAGGACTTGATCTGTTGAAGAGACAGCGCAACCGCGACAGAGGGGAGGCGCGCTGATGGGCAAAAAGAAGAATGAGGACGAGCGCCCCTCGGTTCGTGAAATGCTGGGGCTGACCGGAGGACACCGCGAGTATAAGATAAACGGCGTCATTTACGTTGTCTCCGGCGAATACGCGGAGGAAAAGAAGGACGGTACCGACAAAACGTTTGCGGACCGCATTGAAGACTTTATCGGCAGTGAATTCGCAGAATTGACGCACCGCGACGAAGATACTACAATTAAATCGAAAAATGCGCACAGGGCTGCCGGAAAGGAGCGTTAATGCAGCCCATTAAAGAACCCATTGGCATAACTGCTCTCTATTGCCGACTGTCCCGTGACGACGGGATGGATAAAGAGAGCAACTCCATCGAAAATCAGAAAAAGCTTTTGACTTCTTTTGCAAAGGAACACGGTTTCGGAAACATCCGTATATACGTTGACGACGGTTACACCGGCACGAATTTCAACCGTCCCGACGTCCAACGGTTGTTTCAGGATATCGAGGACGGCTTCGTCTCGACGCTGATCGTCAAGGATATGTCCCGTCTCGGAAGAGAGTATCTGCAAGTCGGATACTACACAGAGCAGTTTTTCCCCGATCACGACGTTCGCTTCATCGCCGTCAACGACGGAGTGGACAGTATCAACGAGGATAACGATTTCGTTCCGATCCGCAACGTTTTCAATGAACTCTACGCAAAGGATATCAGCCGCAAATGCCGCTCGGCGCACAAAACGCGCGGCAAAGCGGGCGAGCCGCTCGGTCAACCGCCCTACGGATATATGAAGGATCCGGAGAACAAAAAACGCTGGATCATCGACCCGGAGGCGGCGCCGATAGTACAGGAGATCTTCAAGTTGTATCTCGAAGGCGACGGAGTGGACACAATCGCACGAAAGCTGCAGGAGGAAGGACATCTGAACTGCACCGCGTACTGGCACGAAAAAGGGATCGGCAGAGGAGGCAAAAAGACTCAGCCGAACCCGTGCAAGTGGAAATGCTCGACGATCGACAAGATCCTCAACAGACAGGAATACTGCGGCGACGTCATCAATTTCAAGACCTACTCAAAGTCCTTCAAAAACAAGAGGCGTCTTGAAAACCCGAAAGAGAATCAGCTCGTATTCCGCGACGTTCACGAGCCGATTATCGACCGCACCACCTTTGAAAAGGTCCAGAAGATGATCGGTAAGACGAAACGCCGTCCTCCGAAAAAGGAGAACGGTCCGAAGAGCATTTTCTGCGATTTCGTCTATTGCGCAGACTGCGGGAAAAAGCTGTGGTATCACACCAGTACCACCAATAAGGATATCCACTTTTTCTCCTGTTCAAACTACGAAAAGGATTACCGCGGTACGTGCAAGTCGAGACACTATATCCGTTCCGACGCGCTTTACACCATCGTGACCATGGAGCTGAGGCGGCTTGCGGAATATCTGAAGAACGATGAGGACCGCTTCGCCGAGATCCTCGCGCGTAAGAGCGACAAAGATTATCAGACGGCTCACAAACAGACTGCGGGCGAGCTGACCAAAGCGATGAAGCGTCTTGATCTTATTCCCAAGCTTCTCAAACAGCTTTACGAGAACAACGTAATCGGAAAGGTGACGGACGAGGACTACAGAGTACTCTCGCGAGAATATGACAATGAGCGGAAGCATCTCAATGAAAGGATCATCTTACTGAACGAAAAGCTGAAGGATCTCGACGACCGCCGCTACGAGCGGGACAAGTTCGTAGACGCGATCCGCAGATTTATGGAAATGAAGATGCTGACGAAGAATCTACTCTCCGAGTTGATCGAACGCATCGAAGTCCACGAGACCGAGGGTGTCGGAAAGAACAGAACTCAGCGTGTCGTGATCTACTACCGCTTTGTCGGATATCTCGAGATCCCGGAAGGAACGATGACAAGTTTTTCGGAAGACACCAGACAGGGCGTTTCGGTGTAGTATATCTCCTGCGCGCCGATCAAGGTACACTATGACGGCGAAGAAGAATCCGAAGAAGGAGAATAAACAAAAAGGAGCAGGCGAGCCTGCTCCGATACATATATGAAAATAGAAAAATCGAGTGGTCATAACTCGAATCCGTTATGACCACTCTAAATGGTTGCGGGGGAAGGATTTGAACCAACGACCTCCGGGTTATGAGCCCGACGAGCTACCAGCTGCTCTACCCCGCGATATGAATATATGGTGCCGGAGACCGGGCTTGAACCGGTACGTAACTCGCGTTACACGGGATTTTAAGTCCCGGGCGTCTGCCAATTCCGCCACTCCGGCAAACCGTACTCCGTTTCTTTAAGGCTCATACAGTATATCACATTAGCAATTCATTGTCAAGCCTTTTTATAAAATAAATAAGGCGCCGGAAATCACATAATATAATACCAATTGTTAAACTTTATTTAATTAAAAAACGAAATTGTTTCTTTTTGCGCGTTATAGTGTATAATGAAGTTGAAAACACCGCGATCTGTGATCGTTTGCGATGAAAATGCGGTGACGAAACGGTCTGAAAGGAGGCTGAGCATGCTTCAGATAAAGAACGTAAGCAAGACGTACCGAACCGGCGCGTTTGTTCAGAAAGCTTTAGCGGACGTATCGCTCGGCTTCCGGGACTCTGAATTCGTCGCGATCCTCGGCCAGAGCGGATCGGGAAAGACGACTCTTTTGAACGTGATAGGCGGTCTTGACCGCTATGACGAGGGCGACCTGCTCATCAACGGAGTATCGACGAAGAAATACAAGAGCCGAGACTGGGATACGTACCGCAACCATTCGGTCGGTTTCGTTTTTCAGAGTTACAATCTGATCCCGCATCAGAGCGTTTTATCGAACGTTGAACTTGCGCTTACGATCGGAGGAGTATCGAAAACCGAGAGGAAGAGGCGCGCGCGCGAGGCGCTCGACAAGGTCGGGCTGTCCGATCATATCTATAAAAAGCCTTCTCAGCTTTCCGGCGGTCAGATGCAGAGGGTCGCGATAGCTCGCGCTCTCGTGAACGATCCCGACATACTGCTCGCGGACGAACCTACCGGCGCTCTCGACAGCGACACGAGCACTCAGGTGATGGACCTTCTCAAGGAGGTTGCGCGCGACAGGCTCGTCGTCATGGTGACTCACAATCCGGAGCTGGCGCAAAAATATGCGACGCGCATCGTCAACCTGAAGGACGGAAGAATAGTATCGGACAGCGATCCTTTCGAGCCGGACGAGACGGTCGCGGAAGAACGCCCCCGCAAGAGGTCGGGGATGTCGTTCCTTACCGCGCTGAATCTGAGTCTCAACAACCTTTGGACGAAGAAAGTGCGCACGCTTCTCGTCGCATTCGCGGGATCTATCGGCATAATCGGTATCGCGATGATCCTTTCGATGTCAAACGGCGCGAACGAATACATCAGAAATATCCAAGAGGAGACTTTAAAGAGCTATCCTCTGCAGATAACGGACACGAGCTTTAATCTCGCCTCGATGATGTCCCTCAGAGGGACTGCGGGAAACGGCGGTCCCTCGGACGAAGGAAGTTCCGCCGAGGTCAGGGAATGGCGCGCCGTGACCGGTCTGTTTTCGCACGTTTCAAACAACGATTTAAAGAGCCTGAAACAGTATTTTGAAAGCGGAAAGACAGATATAGATAAATACGTTCAGACGATCCAGTACGATTACAATGTAACTCCTCAGATCTTTACGGTGAGCAACGGAAAGATTCGTCAGGTCAATCCCGACAGGTCCTTTGCGGCGCTCGGCTTTTCCGCGACGGATACGATGAGCAATATGATGACAACGTTCAGCAGTACCAGCAGTTTCTACGTCATGCCGTCGGATCCCGCGCTCTACGAAGGGCAGTATGAAGTCAAAGCGGGAAGGTGGCCGCAGAAGTATAACGAGTGCGTGCTCGTTCTGACGCAGAGGGGCTTCGTTGCCGATCTGACGCTGTATACTATGGGCAAGAAAGACCCGAGCGATCTCGACGAGATGATAAAAGCGTTTGCCGAAGGATATTCGAGCGACGTCGAAGACGTGACGAGAGATTACACGTACGATGAATTCGTCGGCGTCACTTTCAAGCTGATAAATTCCGCCGACCGCTACACTTACGACGAAGACTTCGGCGTCTGGAGCGACCGTTCCGAAGACGAGGAGTTTATGAGAGAGCTGGTCGAAGGCGGTGAAGACCTCAAGATCGTCGGAGTCGTTCAGCCGAAAGAGGACAATTCTTCTCCTCTTCTGAACATAGGCATCGCATATTCCGCCTCGCTTCCTCTTCATCTGATGGAGAATGCGCGCAATGCGGAGATCGTAAAAGCACAGCTCGCGGATCCGGATAAGGACGTTTTCACAGGCGCGCTTTTCGGCGAGGATTCGGGCCGTTCGTCTTTTGATCTTTCTCGGCTGTTCAAAGTCGACGAAGAGGCGCTGTCGAAGGCTTTCGGCTTTGACGCGGACGCCGTTGCTTCGTCTTTGGGCACGGATCTATCTTCGCTCGATCTTTCGGACATAGATCTTTCGGGCATGGATTTTTCGGATTCGCTCGATCCCGCAGCTTTTTCCGATCTTTTGTCCGGCGTCGGCTCGTTCGATCCCGCGGAGCTTATGGGACTTTTGAAGATCAACGCGACGGAAGAGGATATGTCGGCGCTGTTTGAAAAACTGATCTCCGGTTACACCGATTATTCGGCAAAAGACCCGTCGACCGATTATTCAAAGCTTCCCGAAGCGTTTGCCTCGTACCTCGCGACGGAAGACGCGTGGAAAGCGATAATCGACGGCGTCAACGCTTCACTTGAAGAGAACGGCGCGATGTTTATTGACGCAGACGATATAAGCGCTCTGTTTGAGACTGTCTTCGCGGACTTTTCAAATTATGCCTCGGAGCATCCTGAGGACGCAGGGAACCTTGAAAAACTGGTCTCCGATTATCTTGCCACCGACGCGGTGAAGGAGATGACGGAGGGCGCCGCGGAGGAATTCCGCTCACGGCTCTCCGCCTTTGTGATCAAGCCGGAGCAGGCGCAGAAGATCGGCGCGGACGTGCTTTCGTCCTACAGCGATTATGCCTCGAAGAACTCGCTCCCCGATCCCGCCTCACTTACGTCGTCGTTTGCGTCGTATTTGTCGTCGGACGAAGCGCAGGGAATTATTACGGGATTTTTATCAGACGCGATAGATACCGACGCGATAGAGGAACGTCTGTCAGGAATGATGACCGACTACTCCGGAGAGCTCACGGATAAGATCGCGTCTGCGGTCAAAGACGCGGTAAACGGCGCCGCAGGGCAGCTAGGCGGCGTGATCCGGGATAAGCTCGGAGGTCTGGCGGGCGGCATCGAAAACAGTCTGAGGGATGCGTTCAATTTCGACCCCGACGCGCTCGCAGGGGCGATTGGCTTCAATATGAGCGCAGGAGAGCTTCGCGATTTTATGACGTCCGTTCTTACGAATGAGACGGGCAACTATAAAAGCAATTTGAAAAAGCTCGGATACGCGGAAGAGGACGATCCCTCGATGATAACCATTTATCCGGTCGATTTTGAAGGCAAGACCGCCGTTAAAAAAATAATTGACGGTTATAACGATCAGATGGAGAAGGCGGGCGACGACGAAAAGGTCATCGTATACACGGATATAGTAGATACTCTTATGAGTTCAGTTACTACCATAATAAACGCGATAAGCGGAGTTCTCGTTGCGTTCGTCGCGGTATCCCTTATTGTTTCGTCCGTTATGATCGGCGTCATAACCTATATCAGCGTTCTCGAAAGAAAGAAGGAGATCGGTATACTTCGTTCGATCGGCGCTTCAAAAAGAAATATCTCCAACGTATTCAACGCGGAGACGTTCATAATCGGCGCGCTTGCGGGCGTCCTCGGTATAGCCGTCACGTCGGTGCTTCTCGTTCCCGCAAATCATATTATCCACTCGCTCGCGGGACAGAATGACATCAACGCGATACTTCCTCCGTTCGCGGGAGTGGTCCTGATACTGCTCAGCATCGTTTTGACGCTGATAGGAGGGATCATACCGTCGAGGAAGGCGGCGAAGAGCGATCCGGTCGCAGCACTCAGAAGCGAGTAGCAGAGATCGATAAACGCGGCGAAAATGATTCGGATTGTCAATAACAAAAGGGGCTGTCAGCCCCTTTTTTGTTTCTCTTTTTTCAGAGTTTCCGAATGGGAAAATGAAATAATTATGCCATATCTTCTTTACAAGATTATTCGATTATGATAGAATATTATTAATATCCATTTTTTAATATTTGAGGTCAAAATATGAAGAAGCTATTGTCCGTAATTTTGTGTCTTTCGATGCTATTATCTCTCGCATCTGTTTTTCCGCAGACCGTTTCTGCAGAAACCTGTACCAACCCGGGCGGGCATGAATATGAACTTTATGACTGGTATTACCCGTCGTCATGGGATGAAGAAGGGTACGAGATGTACGAGTGTATATATTGCGGAGACACGTATTATGTCACTATCTACGATTACCCGGAAACTCCCCCGGAAACAATTTCCGAGTGGTGCGGACGTAATCTGATGTGGGAACTTGATACGGCAACCGGCGTACTTACGATCTTCGGGCAGGGGGATATGGATGATTATTTATTTGCGGGCGAATACGACGGATCATGTACCGGCGGGTGGTTTATTTCAGATATCGCGACTTATTCATCATATGTCACGTCGATCGTTGTTTGTTCAGGCGTTACGTCGATAGCGGCCGATTTGTTACACCGCTTCGGGTCGCTTGAAAGCATTACTATTTCCGACAGTGTAACGTCGATAGGAGACTATAATTTTCACGACTTAACGCTCCTTAAAAGTATTGTCGTTGACAGCGGAAATCCAGTATATCATTCAGCCGGTAATTGCTTGATAGAAACTGCGACTAAAGAACTTATTGCGGGCTGCAAAAACAGCGTTATCCCGTCCGACGGAAGCGTTACGTCGATAGGATACGAGGCATTTGACGGCTGCAGCGGACTTACAAGCATTAATATCCCCGACAGCGTGACGTCGATTAAAAGCACTGCGTTTTACGGTTGCAGCGGACTTAGTGCGGTCTATATAACCGATCTTGCCGCATGGTGCGGAGTATCGTTCGACTCGAATCCTTTGTATTATGCGCACAATTTGTATCTGAACGGTGAACTTGTAACTAATCTTGTTATTCCCGGTGGCGTAACGTCGATAGGAAACACTGCGTTCTCAGGCTGCACGTCGCTTGAAAGCGTTATTATCGCCGACAGTGTGACATCGATTGGAAGATCTGCGTTTTCCGGCTGCACTTCGCTTAAAAGCGTTACTATCCCGAATAGCGTGACGTCGATAGGAGACGGTGCTTTTTGGGGCTGTACGTCACTTAATTACAATACTTATGATAACGCGCTGTATCTCGGGAATTCAAATAATCCATGCGTAATATTGTTCAAAGCATCAAATACAGGTATCGGATCATGTACCATAAACGAAAATACGAAATTCATTCAGGATTCGGCGTTTTACGGCTGTGCGTCGCTTGTAAGCATTACTATCCCCGACAGCGTGACGTCGATGGGAGGAGGTACGTTTTCCAGCTGCACTTCGCTTGAAAGCGTTACCATCGGAGACAGAGTGACGGAGATAGGAAACCATGCGTTTTCCGGCTGTGAATCACTTGAAAGCGTTACCATCGGCGACAGCGTGACGTCGATAGGAGACGAGGCGTTTCGCGATTGCAGGTCGCTTGTCAGCGTAACTATCCCCGACGGCGTGACGGAGATAGGAGAATATGCGTTTGCATGGTGTACGTCTCTTGCAAATGTGACGATCCCGAACAGCGTGTCGTGGATGGGACGCTGTGCGTTTTGGGACTGTGCGTCGCTTGCCAGCGTTACTATCCCGAATAGCATGACGTATATAGCGCCACAGACGTTTTCATGTTGCGAGTCTCTTGTCAGCGTTACTATCCCCAACAGTGTGACGGCGATAAGGTACGGTGCGTTTTCCGGCTGTGAGTCTCTTGTCAGCGTTACTATCCCGAAAAGCGTGACGGAGATAGAAGAAGGCGCATTTGACTTCGGCGAATCGCTTAAAGACGTTTATTATACCGGCACGGAAGAAGAATGGAACGACATTTATTTTGAAAACGGCAATTATTTTTATGATCTTACAGTACATTTTAACAGTCCCGATCCCTATCCCTATCCCGATCCCGGCTCGGGTTCAGGCTCCGGTTCAGGCTCGGGTTCAGGTTCAGGCTCGGGACACGGCTCCGTTATACCTCAGCAATCTGAGTTGAGTTCTTTAAAATATACTATTAACGTAAACGGTGAAAATTGCGAAACAGAGATATATAATTCAAGATCTCTCAGCAGGATAATTGGCGCTGCTGTATCCGCCGACAATAACAGACTGCAGATATCAAAAGAAGGTTACAACACAGTCGACATACCGAACTGTACGCTTACGAATTACAAAAAACTCGCCCTCGTTCCGACAAACTTTACAAGAGGAATATCTGCGGTACACTGTAACGGAGTGGACGCGCTTGTAAATTCTGTTGAGGCTGTTCGTGAAAAACACGAAGTTTTGAATATCAACATTTACACAAGCGAGAGCGACGTGGTTGAGTATTGCTTATTGGAGAACGGGCACTATATCGCTTCAAATACCACCGGGGTGTTTTCCATTGATTCCGCTGACGTGACGAAGGACGCGGTGATAAGCGCGCTCGTTAAATTTTCAAACGGCGCTCAGAGCAAGATGGTGAAAACTAACATTAAGTCCGTCAGCAACGTAGAAATAGATATAAAGGCAGGAGACGTCATCAATTTTAAGATCCCGGATAATTTGTGGCTGGTCGGAGGAAAAACACTAAAAATATCGTTAAAGAATCTTCCTTTTTGTTGGACGACAGATCCCGAAACAAATACGTATAAAATCGCTTTCGGAGTGAAACAGACAGTGAATTCCGACGGATCTGAATTCAATTTTGAAAAATTCTGCAAAACCGTAAAGGATATGAGCAAGGCGGTCTTTTTGAAAAAAGGTATGTCAAATTACATTGCAGAAAAAACGAAATCAGATCTGGAAAAAACGAAGCTCAGTGATTTCGATCTTGATTTTACCGTTGCGGGATATGCAGAAGGAACATACGGCGAAAACGAAATACAGTACATCAAAGGCAACTTGTACTTTGAAATTGAAGGAAGCTACAGTCACGAATGGCAGGCACATGCAGGTCCTGTTCCGATTGTAATTAAGCTCAAGGTTTCCGCAGGCGTTGTTACCGTTTGCGGCATTGAGCTTGACTTCACCGGAAACTTGTCATTTAACATACCGAACTTAAAGATCACGCTGCCTAAGATCAAAGCGTCGGGAGGCTTCGGAGTAAAACATGTCGGAGATATTTCGGTTTACGGAGAGGTCAGCAACACTATCAACTATGAGCCGACGCTCGTAACAGCGTCTCTCACGGGAGAGCTCGGTCTTTCAGCAAAGTTCTTCGTTTTTGAAGGAAAGGTGAAGCTCTGGGACGGAACTCTTGAGTATTACCGCCAGTATTTTGGCAGATCAGGTCAGATGAATTACCTTTCGATGATGTCCGAGGAAGAGGTAGAGGAATATATCCTTGATACTGACAACTATAGTATCAACCGTCCGAAGAATACTTCGGAATGGCTCGGCGATACTGTAAGTATCGGAGAGCCTGCGAACTTCTTGTCGGACGGCGAAGGA
>JAFSUU010000059.1 GCA_017445115.1 Clostridia bacterium
ACGGAAGGAGCCCGCCGTTAATATCGTCCATTACGCCGGCTCCCTCAGTCAGCTTCGCTGACAGCTCCCTCCCGGAGGGAGCCTTGGTATGGGAACATTCGTTATAGTTTGCAAACAGAGATTTTATATTCAATTTTCGACAGAAATATAGACGAAAAAGCTCCCCGCCGTCCCCGCAGGGGACGGCTCGTTCTTAGCCTCCCTCCGGGAGGTAGCGAAGCGGGGGGCGCCATATTAGCCTCCCTCCGGGAGGTAGCGAAGCGGGGCGCGGTAGTGAATGACAGTCCGGGGGACTGTCAGAGCCGTGACCTGACCGAGCCGCAGCGAGACAGCTGTCACGTTTACCGTGACTGATGAGGTGTAGCCGCAACGCGGCGTAAGTCGGAAGATCCTTCTCCTCGTGAGCCACTTTACAGTGTCTCCCGATACGGATCAGGATGACATGTTTGATTGTTCAGTTTTGATTTTTCGTACACTGTATCTCTGTAAGTGAACAAACAATAAAATGTCATTCTGATCCGCGAACCCCAAAAATCTGACGATTTTTGAGGACCCCGAAAGAGGGGAAGGTGGGCGCGAACGCGCTCGGATGAGGTCGAAAATAAAGTATTCGAGTACGTCTTGACAACTGAATACAAAAATGATACTATTTTGTAAAATACTTATAAATGGGCAAAAGGTATAAGCGACAACGATAAGGATTATTTGACGAGATATTCTCAAAAACTTCGCCGCGAAATGACAGACGAGGAAAAGCATTTGTGGTATGATTTCTTGAATCTGCTTCCGGTCACGGTCAAAAGACAAAAGGTGATCGGTAAGTATATCGCGGATTTTTATGTGCCGCAGCAAAGAGTTGTGACAGAACTTGACGGGGCGCAGCATTATGAGGAGCAAGCGAGGGAATACGACAGAAAGAGAGATGAGTATATGGAGTCGATAGATATTACGGTGCTTCGCTATACAAACAGGGATATAAATACTAATTTCAAAGGAGTGTGCCAAGATATAGCAAATCACCTTGGAATTGAACTTGATCTATTATGACATCGGGAGCATAACGCGTTTATGCTCTTTTTTTGGTGTGTTTATTCACGAAATGAGCGTATATTGACAATAAACAATATTTAGTGTAATATTAAAAAAGAATATAAAGTTATTAACTATACAGGTGACCGATATGAGAGTGAGAAATACAGATACAAGGTCAAAGATAAAATGCGCGGTGTGTGTTTTCCTCGCGCTGATCCTTTCAGTGCCGGCGATCTTTGCCCTGGCGCCGAACGTCAAAGCCGCAGACACGACGGGGCGGGGCTCGGGCTATTCGGCTGTTCTTTATGACAACACGAACGGTCTGCCGACTTCCGACGCGAACGCGGTCATACAGACGTCCGAGGGCTTTATATGGATCGGAAGCTACAGCGGACTCATCCGCTACGACGGAAACGAGTTTTACCGCTACGATTCATCGACCGGCGTTTCGAGCGTCGTCTCGCTTTTCGAAGATTCGAAAAACAGGCTGTGGATCGGCACTAACGACAGCGGTGTTTTTGTACTTGAAAAGAACGGGTTCCACTCATACGACAGGGAGGAGGGGCTTCGTTCCTCGTCCGTCCGCTCTATAATCGAAGACGTGAACGGAAACATTCTCATCGCGACGACGATGGGCATGGCGTACGTCGATACGGACGGCGTGATGCACACGATAGACGATCCGCAGATAAACCGCGAGTACGTCTGCGAGCTTGTTGACGACCGCTCCGGCGTGATCTACGGAGTTACGAATTCCGGCGCGTTTTTCACGATCGAAGATCTGCGTCTCACCGCTTTCTATGACGGCGAATCTTTCGGCTACGGCGCTGTCAATACTGTTTATCCAGATCCCTACGACAGCGAAATGATATATATCGGCACGCAGAACGCGACGATCGTGTACGGAACGCTCTCGAAGCAGATGAGCGACGGCGAGATCATAAACGTCGATCCGCTGAAGAGCGTTCGCTGTATGCGGCAGCTTGACGGATATCTCTGGGTCTGCGCCGACACCGGTATCGGATTTTACGTTGACGGTGTGTTCACCTATCTCGGCGACCTCCCGATGACGAACTCCGTTGAGCACATCGTGCAGGACAAAGAGTACAATCTCTGGTTCACGTCGTCCCGTCAGGGGCTTATGAAGATCGTGCCGAACAGGTTCACGGATATTTTTGAAGCGGCAGGTCTCGAGCCCGCGGTAGTGAATTCCACGTTTCTCAAGGACGGCCTGCTCTATATCGGAACCGACGGCGGGCTTATCATACTCAACGGCGATTACGAGAGGGTATACAACGACTTTACCGATATGCTTGACGGCGTGCGCATAAGGTCGATCCACACCGCGAAGGACGGTCGTCTCTGGTTCGGCACGAACAGCAAGTACGGTCTCGTCTGCTACGATGTGAAGGACGGCTCGACCGAGTGTTACAACTCCGGAAACGGCCTTGCCTCAGACAAGGCGAGGACGATGATCGAACTCTCTGACGGGCGTATCGCGGTCGCGACGAACGCGGGCGTGAATATAATCGAGAACGGCAAAGTCACCGCACTTTACAACGCGGCTCACGGCATCAGCAATCTCGAGATCCTCTGTCTTGAAGAAACGTCCGACGGCAAGATTCTCGCCGGGAGCGACGGCGACGGCATCTACGTCATCGGCGACGGAAAGGTCGCAAGGATCGGCAGGGAAGACGGGCTGAAATCCGAGGTCATCCTCCGGATCAGGCGCGATCCGAAGGACGAAGGGCTCTTCTGGCTCGTCACAAGCAACTCAATAGCGTACATGAAGGACGGCAAGGCGACGACGGTCAAGAACTTCCCGTACTCCAACAACTTCGATCTCTATTTTGACAACTACGACAGGCTTTGGATCCTCAGCAGCAACGGAATTTACGTCGTGCGCCGCGACGATCTTTTTGAAGACGAGAATATATACTACACATTTTACGACACCTCGAGCGGACTCCCATGCTCGGCTACCGCCAATTCTTACAGCTACATTGACGACGACGGACTTCTGTTCATCGCCGCGTCGACCGGCGTCAGCTCCGTTGATATAAATGATTTAAGCGACGGAGGCAATCTGATAAATCTTTCCATACCGTACGTCATGGCGGACGACACTTATATCGAAGCGGGCGAGAACGGAACGGTGACGATACCTTCCGACTGCAAACGTCTTACGATCTATTCGTACGCGTTCTGCTATTCGCTCGTAAACTCGCATCTGAGTTATGTCCTCGAGGGATTTGACGACGCAAAGACGGATCTCACAAAGAACGAGATGCGCCCGGTCGTCTACACCAACCTGCCCGGCGGTACTTATAAGTTCGTATTCTCCCTGCTTAATACGATGACGGGCGAGGTCGACTACTCGATCGAGCTCACAATCGTAAAGGAAAAAGCGGTCTACGAGCAGACGTGGTTCTGGATCGCGATAGCCGCCGCGGGAGTCGTCGTCGTGCTCGGCGCGTCGATCATCTACTTCCGACGCAAGACGGCAAAACTTCTCGAAAAGCAGAAAGAACACAAACAGCTCATCAACGAGATGACGGACGTCTTCGCGAGCTGTATCGATATGAAGGACTCCTACACGAACGGCCACTCTCACCGCGTCGCAAAATATACGGCGATGCTTGCAAAGAAACTCGGCAAGAGCGAAGAGGAGATCGAGAATATGCATCGCATCGCTCTCCTTCACGACATAGGAAAGATAGGTATTCCCGACGAGATTTTGAACAAGCCGGGACGCCTCACCGACGACGAGTTCGCCGTGATGAAGAGCCACTCGCAGCGAGGCTACGACATTCTCAAAGCGATCAGCATCGCGCCGGAGCTTGCAATAGGAGCGGGGTACCACCACGAGAGGCAGGATGGTCGCGGATATCCGAACGGCATGACGAAGGACGAGATACCCGAGGTCGCTCAGATAATCGCGGTCGCCGACACATTCGACGCGATGTATTCGACGCGTCCTTACCGCCGCCGCATGGAGCTGCCCGATATCGTCGCGGAGATCAAACGCGTTTCGGGAACTCAGCTCAACGAAAAGGTCGTCGACGCGCTGATGCAGCTCATAGACGAGGGCGCGTTCAAGGAAGACAGACCGGAATGATGCCGATAGGAGAATAAATGAACAGAGTACTTGTGATCGGCGGAAACGGAGCCGGTAAATCGTATTTTTCAATGAAACTGTCCGAGGTGACGGGAATCCCCGTCGTTCACCTCGACCGACTGAAATGGCGCGAAAACTGGCAAAGCGCGCCTCGCGAAGAGTTTGACGGTAGGCTGAAAGAAGAACTCGAAAAGCCGGAATGGATAATCGACGGCAATTTCAGCAGAACTCTGCCGCTTCGTCTCGAATACGCGGACACGGTGTTTTACTTCGACTTTTCCACGGTCAAGTGCATCTTCGGGGTACTCGGGAGAGTGTTCAGAAATTACGGGAAAAGCCGTCCCGACATGGGTGGAGGAAACGTCGAGCGGCTCGACTTCACGTTCCTTCGCGACGTTCTGAGATTCCGCCGCGTGAACAGCAAAAGGACGAAAGAACTTCTCGCGTCGAACGATCACGTCAAGGTCACGGTTTTCAAGTCGAGAAGGCAGGCTGAAAGATATATCGAAAAACTTACGGAAGAATTGAAAGGAGACCTGACGTGAGCCCTGAAAAACTGCTCGGCGCGCTTGAAGTCGCCGGAAGACTGAAAGACGTGATGCGCCACTCGTGGACTGCGAAAGGAAGACGCGAGTCAACTGCGGAGCATACGTTCCGCACGGCATTGTTTGCCTATTTTTTGAAAGACGAGTTTCCGGAGGCGGATATTGACAAGGTCATTCTGATGTGCCTGATCCACGATCTCGGGGAGGCTTTCACGGGAGATATCCCGTCGTTTGAAAAGACCGCTCTCGACGAGGAAAAAGAGGTGGATATGCTCTCCGGATGGGTGCTTTCACTGCCCGAGCCGTACTCGTCGGAAATGGGAGCTCTCTATACCGAAATGGCGGAAATGAAGACAGTCGAGGCGAAGCTCTACAAGGCGATAGACAATCTCGAAGCGGTGATAACGCACAACGAGGCGGACCTTTCCACCTGGATAAGGAAGGAGTATACGCTCAATCTGACGTACGGAGACGAGAGAGTTGCGGACTTTCCGTATCTTATCGAATTCAGACGCTTGATCCGCGACATCACCGAAGAGAAAATAAGAAATGCGGACTATTCCCGGCAGTGTGAAGAAGCGGAAAAACGCGGTTGACTTGCGGCTCCTTTTATGATATACTTTGCTTGATCTGAAACGAAAGGTAAAACGATATGGAATACATAGTACCCGAGACCGAACACGGGATAGTATACAGAAACGTAAAGAACACCCTTTATAAATACAACGGGTGGCCGACAGTTGCGAAGGACGACCGCGGCGTGCTCTACACGACGGCGTCCTCGATGAGGATAACTCACGGCGATCCGACGGGCAAGAACTGTATGTTCGTCAGCTTTAACGAGGGCAAGACCTGGACGCGTCCTATCATTCTGAACGACTCGAAGTTCGACGACAGAGACACCGGTATCTGCTATATCGGCGACGGCAAAATGGTAATGTCCTGGTTCTCGGAGAGCGACGATGATTTCTACGACAAAATGCAGGACTTCACGTGGTATCATCCCGAGGACAAAGCGATAACGCTCGGCTTCGGTAATATGCTCCGCGCGCTCTCTCCCGAGGAGAGAAGGGCAGGCGTCGCCGCGTTCGTAAAAACGTCCGACGACTACGGCATCACGTGGAGCGACCCGATCAAAGTGCCGCTCACCGCTCCTCACGGACCGTCCCTCTGCCGCGACGGAAGCCTCGTTTTCATGGGCAAAGAGATGATAGAGGATTATATCGCCCCCGCCCCGATCGTGGTTTATACGAGCCGCGACGCGGGCAACACGTGGGAGTACACCGGAACTGTCCCGACGGGCGACGACTGCACGGTCGAGCAGATGCACGAGCCGCATGTAATAGAGCTTCCGAACGGGCGCCTTCTCGGCGCGATACGCGTTCACGGAAGACCGGTCGAGCCGTATCACACGGTCTACACGACGTTCTCGGACGACCACGGCAAGACGTGGTCGACGCCTCGCAGCATAGATACCGACGGTATGCCGCCTCATCTTATGGTGCACTCGTCCGGCGCGGTCCTCTGTTCTTACGGATGCCGTACTCAGGGCAAGCTTTCGGAGCGCGTCGCAGTCAGTTACGATAACGGCGAGACGTGGACCGAGGATTACTGTCTCGACGACAACATCGGCAGACAGGCGGACCTCGGCTATCCTTCGACGGTCGAACTCTCCGACGGATCGCTGATAACCGTGTACTATCAGGCGCTTCCGACAGACGATCACACGAGCGTCCTCTATACAAAATGGAGACTCAAAAGCAGATAAATATCGAATAATAACGATTTTTGGCACTCTCACTGCGAGAGTGCCAAATTTACATTTTATGCAATATTTTGTAACAACTTTTGCTATTTCGGGGACTATAATGAGGGCGTTGAAGGGAGAAGGAACTTCAACGGAAAGCAAACAAGAGGTGATAAATATGGGCAGCCGTGACTGCCCGTCCGGAATATTTACTTTTTGACAGACGGGCGAATAATCATTTTCAAAAAGCATCATAATCATTTTAAATGTCTGAACGGAGGTAAATTACCATGTTTGAACTTAAACCTTATACGAAGAAGAACGTCGCGGCATATCGCGATCCGTTCCGTGAATTTGAAAATCTTGAAAGAGAATTCTTCGGCAATCCGTACGCGCTGTTCAGAGGAAACGGACTTGGCGAGTTCAGGACAGACCTGAAAGATGACGGAGATAATTATACTCTGGAAGCTGATCTTCCGGGCTTTGACAAAAAGGACATCAATATCGAAATGAACGGCGACGTTCTCACGATCAATGCCGAGCGCCACTCTGAACACGAGGAAGAGGACAAGAAAAAGAACTATATCAGATGCGAGCGTTCTTACGGCTCGTATTCGAGAGAGTTCGATATCTCCGGGGTTGAAGCGGACGGTATCACCGCAAAATATGAAAACGGCGTACTGACGCTCAAAATGCCGAAAAAGTCAAAGACTCTTCCGGAAACAAGAAAGCTCGAGATAGAGTGAAGAACAAGCGTTTTATGCATACGCATAAAATAAAGCTTATATAATAATATAATAAGCGCGTCCGGAAACGGACGCGCTTTTTACGTTTGTCTTATTAAGCTGATCTCTTGAACATCGAACTGCCGATCGTATGTGCCGGTAATTTTGCGCGCGCGCCCGCCCGAATGATATTTTTATATTGACAAAACTTTATTGATTATAGTATAATATCTATATATGCGATCAAGTTTTTCTTCTTCGTTTGAATACAAAAATATCGAAAAGAGTTCAAAGAGTTCAATATGTTAAAAAGTATGACTGCCTTCGGGCGCGCAAGAGAAAAGAGCGCGGCGGGTGACCGCGATATAACAGCTGAGATAAAATCGGTGAACGGAAGGTTTCTTGACTGCACCGTAAAACTTCCGAGAGTCTATTCTTTTCTTGAGGAAAGGGTAAAAGCCTACCTCGCAGAAAGAGGGATCTCCAGAGGAAAGGTAGACGTTTACATCGGGATCGACATCATAGAGCAGACCGGACTTTCGGTTTCGCTGGATCACGCGTACACGGAGTCGTATCTTAAAGCGCTCTACGATCTTCGCGACAGCTTCGGTCTACCCGACGATATCACTACCATGAGGGTAGCCGCCAACCGCGAGCTTTTCACTTTTGAGAAGCCGGAGGATGACGCGGAGCGCGACTGGGAGGACGTGAAGAAACCTCTGTCGGAAGCTATAGATATGTTCCAGAGCGCAAGGGAGCGTGAGGGAGCCAATCTTGAAGCGGACATCCTCAAAAAAGCCGATCTTATAAAGTCGTACGCCGACAGGATAAAAGAGATCTCGGAGAGCGATATCGCGGGATACGGCGCAAAGCTCGAGGAGAGGATAAAGAAATTCCTTTCGGATTTCGACGTCGAGATCGCCGAGCAAAGGATACTCACCGAGGCGGCGATATTCGCCGACAAGGCGGCGATCGACGAGGAACTCGTAAGGCTCGACAGTCACTTCAAAGCGATGCGCGAGATCGTCTCAAAACCGGAGCCCGCAGGAAGAAAACTCGATTTTCTGCTTCAGGAGATGAACAGAGAGACGAATACCATAGGCTCAAAGGCAAACAACTCGGAGATCGCTCACATCGTAGTAGATATTAAATGTGAACTCGAAAAGATCAGAGAACAGATACAGAATATCGAATAGGAGGCAGCCGTGAGATTCATCAACGTAGGATATAACAATATGGTCAGCGCTGAGAAGATCGTGGCGCTCGTCGGTTTTGATTCCGCTCCGTCGAAACGTCTCGTTCAGGATTCCAAGGATTCCGGCATGGCGGTCGACTGCACCGGAGGCAAAAAAACGAAGACCGTGGTCATAATGAACAGCGGTCACGTCATTCTTTCTTCTGTCGAGACCGAAAAACTCGCCGAGAGAGTTGCGGGAGATACGGAGGCGGCTGAATGAAAAAAGGACTTATCGTCGTCATCTCCGGACCTGCGGGAAGCGGAAAGGGGACCGTCGTCAAAGCGCTGCGCCGCAAACTGCCCGATCTCGGGCTGTCGGTCTCTGCGACGACGCGCTCACCGCGCCCGGGTGAGGTGGACGGAGAGCATTACTACTTCATAACCAAAGAAGAATTTGAACGCCGTATCGCGACCGGAGAGATACTCGAGCACACGGTATACTGCGACAACTACTACGGTACGCCGAAAAGTGAGCTTGAGCGTATTTCCGCCGAGGGGAAAGACATCATTTTCGAGATAGAAGTGAACGGCGCGATCCAGGTCAAAAAGCTTTTCCCGGAAGCTGTGGCGATTATGCTGCTCCCTCCGAGCGCAAAGCTTCTCGAGTCACGCCTTCGCGGGCGCGGAACTGAGACCGAGGAGGTCATCAAGAACCGTTTGAAGCGCGCGAGAGAAGAGCTGAAGCTGCTTCACCATTACGACTACCTCGTCGTCAACGGCGAGGGAATGATCGACGATTGCGCGGAGCTCATCGTCGACATAATCTCCGCGGAACATTCGAAAACTCTCAGAATGACCGATTTCGCGGAAAACTTTTTTGAAGAATAATTAATAATTTACCCGATATAAGGAGACAGTTATGATTTTCCCGTCAATCAACGATTTAGCACAAAACAAGTACGACAAGTACACGCTCGTCATCGCCACTGCAAAGTGTGCGAGAGAGATAACGGACGAGTACGTTATCCAGCGCGAGTATGCGGAGAGAAAGATCGCGAACAAAGAGACCGATAAATCTATCGCCGCTCTTATCAAAAAAGAGTACAGGGATGAAAAAGCGGTCAAAAACGCGGTAATGGGGCTTTACGAAGGAAGATTCAAGATCATCGAGCCCGGAAAAGACAACGACTGACAGGCATTTTTTGCCGGCTGAATCTGTTTTGAGGAGGAAAGAGTATGAAAGACGATATCGCAAGAGTGCATATCATCGATCTGCCGTACTATGCTGACAAGCTTTACGATTATCTCATACCTTTCGATCTTCTGGACAGGGTAGAAGTCGGCTCGCTTATCACCGTTTCACTCGGCGTCGGAAACAAGCGAATGAGCGCCGTTGTACGCGAGATCGTATCGACGTCGAATTACAGTGAACTGAAATCAGTGCTTTCCGTTTCCGGGACAGAGCCCCTTCTCGACAAAGAGCAGCTCGAAATGTGCGATTTTCTTAAAGAGCATACTCTTTGCACGTACGGTGAAGCGGTAAGAACGGTTGTTCCTGCCGCGGCTTTTTCAAAAATCACTTCGTATCTCGAAGCAAATCCCGAAAAGCGGTACGAACCTTCCGGAAAAGATCTGACCGATCGCGCTGTTTTCGTTCTCAAATTTATCCTCGACAACGGAAAATGTCCGATGTCGAAGCTCATATCGGAATTCGGCGATGACGTTTCAAAAGACGTATCTTTGCTCGTTAAGAAAAAGTACGTTTTGAGGACGAGCAGAGTTACAGACTCGACCAACGTCAAAACCGTGACGTACGTATCGCCGAAGTTGAGCAAAGAAGACGTCGCGGACATAGTCTCCGGCGTCTCTGCGATAAGACTTCGCAGCGCGGGACAGCTTTCGGCGCTTCAGGTGCTGTGCGAGACCGGAGAGATCGGCGAGGACGAGCTTTGCAGCAGTGCGGGGTGTACAAGAGTACACATCTCCTCACTTGAAAAGAAAGGGTTAGTTTCAACGCGAAAGGAAGAGGTCACGAGGAATCCTTATTCCGTCGAAAAAGTCGACGTACCGGAGATCATCCTTTCCGAAGAGCAGCAAAACGCATACGACAAGCTTGAAAAGCTTTATCTTGACGACGCTCCGAGAGCGGCGCTCCTTTTCGGAGTTACCGGCTCCGGCAAAACGAGCGTGATAAAAAAGCTCATGGACAGAGCGAGAGCGGACGGGCGAGGCGTCATTATGCTTGTCCCCGAGATCGCGCTGACTCCTCAGGCGGTAGCGGTATTCTGCTCGTATTACGGCGATGACGTTTCCGTCCTTCATTCCGGACTTTCGAACGGCGAGCGCTACGATGCTTACCGCAGGATCCGGGACGGAAGGAGCAGCATTGTCATCGGAACGAGAAGCGCCATATTCGCGCCGCTCAAAAACGTCGGGCTTATCGTCATCGATGAAGAGCAGGAGCACACGTACAAATCGGATTCCGATCCGAAGTATTCGGCTCACGACGTCGCTCGCTTCAGATGCGGCGAGAGCGGAGCGATGCTGCTTCTTTCTTCGGCTACTCCGTCGATAGGCAGTTTTTATAAGGCGGTAAACGGAAAATACGAGCTCGTTGAACTTAAAAACAGATACGGCGGCGCAACGCTGCCAAAGGTTAAGATCTGCGACATGAGACGGGAGAGCGCGGCGGGGAATGACTCGCCGGTCTCGGGAGAACTTCTTGAAGAGCTTGAAGCAACACGCGCAAAAGGCGAGCAGGCGATAGTTCTCCTCAACAGAAGAGGGTACAACAATTCCGTCGCGTGTATGCACTGCGGCGAGAGCGTGAAATGCCCGAACTGCTCCGTCTCGATGACGTTTCACACCTATAGTCTGTTCGGCGATTCCGAGGTCGGCGGACTTCCGAAGAGAGGAAGACGCGGGTATCTCGTCTGCCACTATTGCGGCCATAAAGAGGCTGTGCCGACGGTCTGCCCGTCGTGCGGAGCCGAAAATTTCAGATACGTCGGATGCGGGACTCAGAAGGTCGAGGAGGAGATAACGAAGCTTATCCCCGGGATAAAAGTGTCAAGAATGGATATGGACACTACCTCGACAAAGTTTTCTCACGCGGAGATCCTCGAATCGTTCAGACGCGGTGAGGCTGACGTTCTGCTCGGGACACAGATGGTTGCCAAGGGACATGATTTCCCGAAGGTCACTCTCGTCGGAGTGATGGGCGCAGACGCTTCTCTCTATATTGAAGATTACAGAGGAAGCGAGCGCACCTTTTCGATGCTGACACAGGTCATAGGCAGAGCGGGAAGACGCGGAGGCGACAAGGGCGTCGCTGTCGTTCAGACGCTGAATCCCGACAGCAACGTGATAAGAGACGCCGCTCTCCAGGACTACAGACGGTTTTACGAGAGGGAGATCTCTCTCAGAAGAAGCCTTGCGTTTCCGCCGTTCTGCGACATAGTCCTGCTTACGCTTTCGTCTTCCGACGAGCCGCTTCTTTCAGCGGCGACGGCGAGACTTTCAGAGCGGCTGCGGGAGTATCTGTCCGGTGAATACCGGGACATTGAGTTTCAGGCGTTCGGACCTTTTGAAAACCCGATTTACAGGCTTTCGAACGTGTGCAGAATGAGAATGGTCCTGAAATGCCGCGTGAACCGCAGGGTGCGCGAGCTTTTGTCGGTGCTTCTGTTCGAGTTCGGAAAGGTCGGGATAAAAAGGCTGAGCCTCAGCGTCGACATCAATCCCAACAGCATTTAATATTGATCAGAAAAGAATAATTTGACCGGAGAATACAATGGCAAAACTTAATATAGTAAAAGTCGGGGACGACGTGCTTCGCAAAACGTGCCGTCCCGTTATACAGATAACGCCGAGAATAAAGACTCTTCTCGACGATATGATCGAGACTCTTCACGAAGCTGACGGCGTCGGTCTTGCCGCGCCGCAGGTCGGCGTTTTGCGCCGCATTTGCATCGTTGAGTGCGAACCGGGAAAACTCTATGAAATGATAAATCCCGAGATCATCGCCGAAGAAGGGGAGCAGGAGGAGCTTGAAGGCTGTCTTTCCGTCCCCGGAAAATGGGGATATACCAAGCGTCCGATGAAAGTCACCGTCCGCGCTGCAGACAGAGACGGAAAAGAGTACACCGTCACCGGCGAGGGACTTACCGCAAGGGCGTTCTGCCACGAGATCGACCATCTGAACGGCGTTATTTTCACTGACTGCGCCGTCAGGATGCTGACCGATGAAGAAATGGCGGAGTTCGAAAACTGAGCGCGGGGTGGAATTGAAATGAAGATCCTGTTTATGGGAACTCCGGAGTTTGCAGAGACGATCCTTCGTTCGCTGTATGACGCCGGAGAGGATATAGTCGGCGTCGTGACTCAGCAGGACAAGCCGAAGGGCAGAGGATATAAACTTGTGCCTCCTCCGGTTAAGGTTTTCGCCGAGGAAAAAGGGATCCCCGTTTATCAGCCTGAAACTCTGAAAAACGGTGCGTTCGAAAAGACGCTTGACGAGCTTAAACCCGAGATGATAATAGTCGCGGCTTACGGAAAAATACTTCCGCCGTACATTATAAATTATCCCGAATACGGGTGTGTGAACGCTCACGCATCGATCCTCCCGAAGTATCGCGGCGCGTCTCCGATACAGAGAGCCATTATGAACGGAGAGCGCGAGAGCGGAGTTACCGCGATGTATATGGACGAAGGGCTTGACACCGGAGACATAATACTTTGCGAAAAAATAATCATTGATGACGACGATAATTTCGAGACAGTCCACGACAAACTCGCCGCGGCGGGCTCAAAGGCGATCCTCGAGACGGTCGCGAGGGCAAAATCGGGCGACGTTCCGAGGATAAAGCAAAACGACGCTATGTCCACTTACGCCGCAAAAATCGAAAGACCGGACAGAATAATTGACTTTTCCGATACCGCCGAGGCGGTGCACAATAAAATACGCGCACTCTCTCCGTATCCGCGCGCTTTTGCGTATCTTCCCGACGGCAAGACCGTTCAGATAACCTCGTCAAAAGTATGTCGCGGCGCCGAGTGCGAATACGGCGTCGTGTTTGCAGAGGAGAAAGACGGATTTGCGGTGAACTGCAGGGACGGTGGAATACTCGTCACAGAGGTCATCCCCGAGGGAAAGGGAAAGATGAGCGCCGCGGATTTTGTTCGCGGCAGAAAGATCTCTGTCGGCGATAAGCTGACGGGCGAGACGGTATGAAAGAGACGAACGTAAGCGTCAGGAGCGCGGCAAGGGATTCACTCGTCGCCTTCGCAAAGCACGGAAAATATACGAACCTTGAAGTCGCCTCGACTCTTTCGAAAGAGCGCTTTCCGGACGCGGACAGAAAGCTTTACACAAACCTTGTCTACGGCGTCGCGGAGAGGATACCGACACTCGATTTCATAGCGAACGGTCTCTCGTCGAGAAAACTTGAAGCCGTTGATATCGAAACTCTGACCTGCATAAGACTCGGGCTTTATCAGCTCCTTTATACTGACAGGATCCCCGATCACGCCGCGGTCGCCGAAACGGTCGCGGTCTCGCCGAAGCGTTCAAAGGGATTCGTCAACGCTCTGCTCAGAGAGTTTATCCGGCGCGATAAAAAATTCGATATTCCGTATCGCGAAGACAGCGCGGAATATATTTCCGTCAAATATTCCTGCCCGGTTCCGATGTGCGCTTTTCTGATCGGAAAGCTCGGCACGGACGGGGCAAGATCTCTTCTTTCATCCGCATTTGAAAAAAAGTCTGTGACGGTCAGAGTCAATTCTTTGAGGTCAACGGCGGAAGAAGTCATCAAGAGCGTATTTCCGGACGGAAAGATCAGTCCGTACACAGACGACGTTATAGATGTTCCGTCTCTTTTCGGCGCCGATATGTCTGACGGCAGATGGTTCGTTCAGGACACTGCGAGCAGGCTCGCGGTCTCGGCTCTCTCGCCGAAGCGCGGCGAGACGGTGATAGACGTCTGTTCCGCGCCGGGCGGAAAGTCTTTTTCCGCGGCGATAGATATGGAAAACGAAGGGAAGATATATTCTTTCGACCTTCACGAAAACAAGATAAATCTGATAAAAAGCGGGGCTGCAAGGCTCGGCATCGATATAATCGAAGCGTCCTGCCGCGATGCGTCGGAACCCGATGGATCGCTCGTCGGGACGGCGGACCGCGTGATCTGCGATGCGCCGTGTTCCGGGCTCGGAGTCATCGCCAAGAAGCCGGACATCAAATACAAAGATCCGTCGGAGATAGAGCACCTTCCCGAAGTTCAGCTTCGCGTCCTGAAGGGTGCGTCCCGCTACGTAAAGCGCGGCGGAATTCTCGTCTATTCTACCTGCACCGTAAATCCCGACGAAAACGAAGGTGTCGTGAAGCGCTTTCTTGAAAATGATCCCGCTTTCGAAACCGAACCTTTTGAAGCAGGCAAAATATCCGCGCCGGACGGGATGATCACTCTTCTTCCGGCAAAGCACAATACAGACGGATTTTTCATCTGCAAAATGAAAAGGACCGCCGGAAACTGAAGGAGTCGTATGGAGATCTCACAAACGGAGTATACGTCGGACAAAGCCGATATCCTCTCTATGACAGAGGAAGAAGCGATAGTGTTTTCAACCACGTCGCTTTCGTCCGCCGCATACCGCGGAGCGCAGCTCTGGTCCTGGATGCAGAAAGGTGTGACGATCGACGAGATGACAAATCTCCCGCTTTCTTTTCGTCGCGAACTGAAAGAAAAAGCGATTTATAAGCTGCCGAAGATCGTACGCCGTCTCGAATCGAAGATCGACGGAACAAAAAAGTATCTGTTCGAGCTTTTTGACGGAGAATGCGTTGAGAGCGTGTTCATGAAATACGAACACGGGAATACGGTTTGTGTCTCCTGTCAGGCGGGATGCCGTATGGGGTGCCGCTTCTGCGCTTCAACTCTCAAAGGCAAAAAGAGAGATCTCGCGCCTTCCGAGATCCTCGGTCAGGTGATAGCGATCTCGCGCGACACCGGCGAGAGAGTCGGCGGTATAGTTATGATGGGGATCGGAGAACCTTTTGACAACTATGACGCGGCGGTGAAATTCATCCGTCTCGTGTCATGCGAAAAAGGTCTTGGTATCGGCTTGCGCCATATATCCGTTTCGACATGCGGAGTCGTTCCGGGCATCATAAAACTCGCTTCGGAAGAATTGCCCGTCACGCTTTCGGTATCGCTCCATGCGTCTGACGACGAGACTCGCTCGTCGATAATGCCGATAAACAACAAATATCACATAGCGGAGCTTCTCGAAGCCTGCAGATATTATTTTGAGAAGACCGGGCGGCGGGTCTCGTTTGAGTACACGCTGATAGCCGGTAAAAACGACAGCGAAAAAGACGCAAATTCTCTTGCGTCGCTGCTTAAATCAGGTATGCGCTCCCCGTGTCACGTCAATCTGATACGGCTGAACGAGGTGAAAGAAACCGAGTTCTCCGGGAGCGGAAAAGAGCGTGCCGACGCGTTTGCAAAGAGGCTTTGCGACCTCGGAGTGACCGCGACTGTAAGGCGCAGGCTCGGTTCTGACATCGACGCTTCCTGCGGTCAGCTCAGACTTCAGGCGGCAAAAGAAAAGGAAACAAACCAAGGGGATTGACAAATTCTATCCTCACGTGAAACGGAGGTGACCCGTATGCAATTTCACGGAAAAAGCGACGTCGGAAGACGTAGAATGAACAATCAGGACAGCTTTGCGGTCAAGCAGTACAAGTGCGGGGCGGTCATCGGCGTCGTCTGCGACGGTATGGGCGGAGCACACGGCGGCGAGACTGCAAGTCTGACCGCGCTCAGCGCATTTGTCGAAACAGTCGACTCGCTCATGACGACGCTTACGAAAACGGGCAAAAGACCCGGCGACTGGAAGATCGCAGAGGTCCTCATGGACGCGGTGCGAAACGCAAACTCCACGGTCTATGAGAGGGCAAAGGAGGACAGTTCTCTCGAAGGAATGGGAACGACTCTCGTATCCTCGCTTGTCTTTGACAAAAAGATATATACGGTCAACGTCGGCGACAGCAGAATGTATCTCGTCGACGCGGATAAAATAGTACAGGTCACACACGATCACTCTTACGTCCAGTACCTCGTGGATATCGGAAAGATGACCGCGGATGAAGCGGAGTCTTCTGCAAACAAAAACATCATCACAAGGGCGATCGGCACGGAAGAGGAGATCGAACCGGACATCTATCTCACCGAGATATCGCCGGCGGAAGCGAATCTGATACACGTTCTGCTCTGTACCGACGGCCTGACGAATCACGTTTCGAAAGAGAAGATCTGCAAGATCATCAATTCCGGCGGAGATTCCGCGGTGGACGCCCTGATAGATGCGGCGAACAAGAACGGCGGCAGCGATAACGTGACAGCCGTTTTGATCTCACTATAATGACTATGACTGAAAGAGGTCGAAGATAATAATGGAAACAAGTTACGATAAATACGTCGGCGCGGTGCTCGACGGAAGATATATAGTAGAAAAAGTGATCGGTATGGGCGGCATGGCGGTCGTTTTCAAGGCGCAGGACGCAAAGACCGGACGCCCCGTAGCCGTAAAGCTGCTCAGAGAGGATATAGCTCAAGAGGAGGAGAGCGTCAAACGGTTCATCAACGAATCGAAGGCGGTCGCCATGCTCTCGCACCCGAATATAGTCAAGATCTTCGCGGTATCCGTGAAAGAGGACCTCAAATATATAGTAATGGAGTATATTGAGGGTATCACGCTCAAGACCTATATGCAGAAGAAAAAGGTCATGTCCCCCGAGGAAACGCTCAACTGCGCGGGGCAGATACTCAGCGCTCTTGATCACGCTCATTCAAAGGGTATCGTCCACAGAGACATAAAACCGCAGAATATCATGCTGACCAAGAGCGGGCAGCTCAAAGTGACTGACTTCGGCATCGCAAAGCTTCCGAACGCGGAGACGGTGACGATGACGGATAAAGCCATAGGTACTGTGTATTATATCAGCCCGGAGCAGGCGAGCGGTAAAGCCATCGATGCGAGGAGCGACCTGTATTCGCTCGGCGTGACGATGTACGAGATGGCGACGGGAGAACTTCCGTTCAACGCGGAAAGTCCGGTTTCCGTGGCGCTGATGCAGGTAAACGAAAAACCCGTTCCGCCGAAAGAGATCAACCCTGAGATCCCGCTCGGGCTTCAGCAGATAATAGGTCACGCGATGGAAAAGGATCCGTCGGAGAGGTATCAGAGCGCAAAGGCAATGCTCGCCGACGTCTCACTCTTACGCAAGGATCCCAAGACGACGTTCAAGACCGGCAAGAAGAAGGCGGAAAAAGCCGGATTCAGAGGCGTCATTTCTCAGATGGCGCACAGCAACACGATGCTTCCGATCATCCTCGGAGTTACGATCCCGTTCATAATCATTCTGATAGTTTCCGCATTTATCGGACTGTCGAAGATCACCAACAATCAGACACCGGCGGAGACGATAACGGTGGATAATTTCGTCGGTGAAAATTACTATGACAACGACAAACTCCGCTCCGCACTTAAAAACTCCGAGATATACAGAGTGGATATAAAGACAAAAGAAGATCCAGACCACGAACCCGGATATATCCTCGAGCAGAGCCCTAAAGCAGGATCGAAAAAGAAGATCGAACGCGGCAAAACTTATTGCGAGCTGACGCTTACAATAAGCGCGTCCGGCGAGAAAGAGTCTATTCCTTTGCTAAGGTCTTACGAGAGACGTGACGCTGAGCTCAAGCTGAAATCACTAAGCATTCCGTATGAGATCGTTGAGGTGAACGACGACGTTTTTGAAGCCGGTCAGGTCATAAAGACAGATCCTGTCGCGGGAGAACAGCTCGCCGATGGCGAAAAGGTCATCGTTTATGTCAGCGCCGGTCCCGTCAACGGAGATATAGAAGTGCCGAGACTTGTAGGGCTCACCGAGCGCGAAGCGCTGAAGGCTCTGCAGGAAAAGGGACTTGCGATCGGCAGCGCAACGTACGAAAAATCCGAAAAAGACGCGGGTATCGTAATACGTCAGAAGCTTCCTGAAGGCACGCGCGTCGGCAAGAACACAAAGATCGATATAGTCATCAGCGGCGGTAAGAACTACGATTCCGAAAAGGGAATAGTGACGGAGACCGAAACCGAGACTGAAACCGAAACCGAGACCGAAACCGAGACCGAGACTGAGACCGAGACCGAAGCCGAGCCCGTGGTCACTGAGTCTGAGTCTGCAGAACCGGTCACCGATACCGAACCCGACACGCAGGAAGAGCAAACACAGCCTGAAGAAGGCAAAGACGAATGACGTCACTTGACGGACCGCGCACCGTCCGCGGCACCATAATCAAAGGCGTCGGAGGTCTTTATACTGTCATATCCGACGACGGCGAACGCTTTGTCTGCCCTGCGAGAGGGATACTCAGGCATGAGAACGTTACACCTCTCGTCGGCGATGAAGTCGACGTTACGGTCGGCGGTGGAGAAGAAGGTTCCGCCGCGGTCGGACACGTCATACAGAGGAAGAATTCTCTCGTCCGTCCTCCGGTCGCAAATCTTTCGCACCTCTTTGTCGTGATACCGTCGGCAAAGCCGAAGCCGGATCTCGTCACAGTCGACAAACTGATCTCGATCTGCGAGGTGAGAGAGATCGAACCTGTCGTTGTCGTCAACAAGTGCGACCTTGATCCTCTCGAGACTGCGAGGATAAAAGGCATATACGAAGGTGCCGGATTCACCTGCTTTGCGCTGTCCGCCGCGACCGGAGACGGCTGCGGCGCACTTCTTGACTACCTGCACGGAGAAGCGGAAAAGTCCCCCGTGAGAGCCGCTTTCGCGGGCGTTTCGGCGGCGGGAAAATCGACTCTTATGAAGAGACTGTTCCCGTCTCTTGATCTGAAAACAGGGGACGTCAGCCGGAAGATCGAGCGCGGTCGTCACACCACGCGCCACGTCGAACTGTTTCCGGTGACGGATGACGGCAGATGCTTGATCGCGGATACTCCCGGCTTTTCACTTCTCGATTTCGCGAAATTCAATTTCTGCTCTCTCGCCGAGCTTCCTTTCACTTTCCGCGAGTTCGCGGATTGCCTCGGAAAGTGCAGGTACACGAAATGTACTCACACGAAAGAGGAGGGCTGCGCGGTGCTTGAAAAGATGGCGAGGGGTGAGATCTCGGAAGAGCGTCACCGCAGCTACGCAGCGCTTTACGACGAAATCAAACAGACGCCGGAGTGGAAAAGAAAACGCGACGCCGATATGTAACCGTTCGCATTCCTTTGAATATAATGTTATAAATCAAAGGAAGGAGCCGATACATGAAGATCGCCGTCGTAAAGAGTCCGAAATTACTTATTCCTATTTTGAAAAAATTATTCAAAATAAAATAATGAACGTGCCGGCGGTCTCCGCCGGCATTCATATTCTGTGTAAAAAGTCGGATCAACTCTTGAAATCGTTTTCTAAAAGATGTAGAATATAAATGCAGAATATATTACAGGAGGCTTTTCAATGGATATCAAAGCGAAAATCGCGGAATTAGTTGCAAAGATCACCAAGGACCCGGCTCTCAAAGAAAAGTTCGAAAAAGACCCCGTAGCGACGGTTAAGGGACTCGTCGGAAATCTTCCGATGGATCAGATCAAGCCCATCGTTGACGGTGTAAAGGCAAAGCTCGGCGCGACTGCTGTCGGAGAAAAGCTGAACGACATCGGAAACAAGATCGGCGGTATATTCGGTTGATTATATCAATGAGTGTGAAGCGGGGAGAACTTTTTACAAAAAAGTTCTCCCCGCCCCTTTCAAAAATCTTTGGGTATGAAAAAAGCAGGCTGATTTTTACGTCAGCCTGCTTAATTGTTATTGAGCTTATTTTACTATGAATGCGAAGGGAAGTTTCCACGACGCGTTCGAGTAATAGAACGTGACGCTTGTCATCAGCCATTCGTGGTCGTAATACATACATGACGACGAGCCGCCGTCGAGGTTTGCCGCATTGACCGCGCCGTAGTCTACCATGATGTCGATGAGGTCGGATGCCGACGCTCCGAGGTGTCCTTCTTTGCCGCGTCCGTCGGTAACGAGCATCAGAATGCTGCCGTCCGCGCACTGGCCGATAGCCGTTCTCGGATTGAGTCCGCTTCCCGCGCCGTTGAGCTCTCTCTCCTTGCCGTTGATGACGAGCTGGACGAAGTGGTTGTTAGCGTCGCTGCTTTCCTCCTGGAAAGTGACGGCGTCACGTATGCCTTTTTCTTTGATGACTTTCTCCATCTGAGCGGGAGTGTACATATCAATATTGAATATTTCGAGAATATTGTCGTTCGTGAGTCCTACCAGAACGTAACCGCGGTCTCCCTGCGGGTTATTCATCTGGATCTCGCCGTTTGACACAACCACGCCGAACGGGGCGCCGCCCGAGTTGTTGTAAGAATTGTAGATACCGCCGTTGATGCCGCCGATAGCTTTATTGTCTTCAACAAGCACGTCGAGCGTCACGCCCTCGGCGCGCCACGGGTAGATAGTCGCAAGGCTCACGCGTGACGGATCCTTTACCTTTATCATATATCCCGTGAAGGTTCTTCCGGGTACCGTAAAGACTTCGATGTCCTTTTCGTCGGTCGGCGTGTCGTCGCCGGTCTCGGTTCCTTTACCGCCGATGTTGATAAGATCCGTATTGACCGTATCGTCGATCGGCTGCATCTTGTTCCTGTCGACTATCTCCTGGATCTC
Organism: Clostridia bacterium; assembly: GCA_017445115.1. Next base: position 21,089 of record JAFSUU010000059.1, read on the forward strand.
CTCGGGTGAGAGAAACAGTGAGACCACGAACTTAAGCTGACCTGTCTCGAGAAGGGTGGTGGTGAGGATCTCTTTCGCCTTTTCCGAGGTCGAACCGAGGATCATCTTTATCATCAGTACGAGCGCGGCGGCGAGGACGATAACGAACGTGAGGATGATCGCGAGGATGCGAAGGATCACTTTTATGACTTTTTTGCCCGTTCCGGGCGTTTTGACCTGTGTTCCTGTCATTTCAGATTCCCCCTTTCATCACTGCCTGTCGATGACGGCCCAGTGAGGATTGTTCACTCCGTCGTCTGTGTCGTCAACGTATACGAAATAGAACGTACTGTCGAGCGGGTCAACTATGTTCAAACCGCTCGAAAGATACATAGGTTTGTCAAATTTGATGTGGCATGAGAAGCATCTGTTTGAGAACTTCACGTAATCGGTTACAGATTCGTTGATGAACGCCGGGTTGCCGAGCGTGTGTCCGCTCGTGAACGTGATGTCGATGCCCGTCGCGTAACGGTACATCATATCGTAATAATACGAACCTTTAACAAGATATTCGGCGAGCTTGTAGAATCCGTTGGGCCAGCCGTAAATATCGAGATCCTGGCTCATAAACAGGCTCCATCTCTCCGCCATATCGAGCGGATCGGGATTGCCTTCAAGTCCCGCGGGAAGCGTTTCGCTGACGGGCAGTGTCTCGGCGGTGATAACGTTGTCTTTGGTTTCAGCTTCGACTTCGGCGCCGCTCTTGTCCTTGACCGATATCTTGCTTCCGTCGTCTATAACGCAAAGATCGTAGGTCGCAAGGCCGGGGATATCGTCACAGTACTCTTTTACGTACTGGTATTTATCGATGTCGGTCACGAGCGCTTTCGACAGGTCGATCAGCTTGTCGCCGAAATAGACGTCGTAGCAGGTGAGCGCCTTGATCTTGTAGTAAACGAACGAGACAGCTTCTTTACCGTTGAAAGAGACCGTGTTGCCGATAGTGTCAGTGATGACGGTGTCCGGATGGAACAGCGACGACACGGTGTATGTGAGAAGTCCTTCCGTCTCGGACGGCTTTCCTTCAATGACCTCGCCGCCCGACGTTACAGTTACGTTAGCGGGGAAGTCGAACGAGAACGTCTTTGCTTCGCACGAGATCATCGCCCATTCGGTGATGGGGAAGATCGCGAGTACCGTATCCTCTTTCAGCGTCTTCATCACCAGATTGCCTATGCTGAATCCGTTGAGGTATATGTCGTAAGTCACGGTGTCGGAGGACAGACCGCTTCTCGATTTTTTGTACGTCAGATCGCCTACCGCGAACGCGTGCTGATAACTCTTCAGTTCTTCCTCGGTCGGCTCGTACTGTTCTTTGATGCTGTCGAGCGAGATCTCTTTTTCTATCTTTCCCGCAGCTGCGGCGCTCTTGATAGATTCAAGCTTTTCCGAGATGATGTTGTCGACCTGTGACGCCTCGAAATCGACGAGCAGGCTGTGAACGTAGAAAAGGAATACAGCCGCTAGAATAAGAAGAACGCCGAGATATATGAGGTAAACTTTTCCGAAATATTTTTTCTTCGGCGCGACGGCTTTTTCGCGTCTTGTTACGGCTATCTGTCCGCGGTCCTCTTCCTCGGAGACGTTTCTTTGTTTTGTCGCGGGGATAGCGCGGACCGTTCTGCTCACGGACGCTCTCTTCTGCTGGGGCCTGCTCACGGTTTTAGCGGATGAGGAAGCGGCAGCGGGCTTTGCTGCAGCGGGCTGAGACGATGCGGGTCTTGCCGCGGCGGGCGTCGCGCGCTTAACTGTGGTAGATGCGGCAGATGCCCTCGCTTGCGTTGAAGTCGTGCGGCTTGCGGAAGTCCCTGCCGCCGGTCTTGCCGCGCGCGCGGTTTGTACGCTTCTCGCCGGGGATGTCGCGCTTTGCGCTTTTTCTTTCGGACGGCGTTTTAAGGGTATCGCGTCGTCTTCGAATTCGTCGAACAAATCGTTTTTCATTTATACATACCTTTCGGGATTGATCACATTATCCATATAATTATATCATATAGTACATTCTATTTCAATAGTGCTTTTTTACAAAAGTAGTCATTTTTCTTTATTATTCTCCCATACAGGTATGATAAACGTTAAAACTTTTGTCTGCATATTGTGTTTTTCCGCAAATCATATCTTTTTTTATCATAAATCGTCAAATGAGATGAAAACGCTTGATTTTTTCGCCGCTCTCTGCAATAATAGTAGTGTAAAAATTTTTTAGCGGGGGCAATATATGGACCTTATCAGAAAACTGCTTGCGGATCTTCCGGGAGACGAATGGTCTTCGGAATATTCGGACGGGAGATGTATTCATTTGTCTGCGGGAACTCCTGACAGACTCATAAAAGAGAGAATAGAGAAGAGGATCTCCGAGGCGGCAAAACGCGCGGGTATCGAGGGCGCGTCGTGCGAGCTTGAATCCGGATTCGACGTACTTAAAAAGGAATATGAAGCGGAAAGGTTCGCAAAGGGCGGCGTCGTGATGAAGCTCTCGGCGAACGGCGAAGTTTCAAAGGATACGGTAGAACTTGAGATCAAACTCAAAGAGGTCATTTTCGACCACGACCTCGGCTCCGACTGCGACGACGGCGGCGCTGTTGCCGTGCTTCTCAATGCGCACCGCGAGGGCTACTGCCAGGCGCTCGCGATAACGAGCTGTGTCTTCAATCCTTACGCCTCGTACTGCGTGAGCCTTATGTGCGAGTATTTCGGCGTCGACGATATCGATATCGGCGTCAACACAGAGCGCGACGCGCTCACCGGCGAAGGCTGGTATATGTGCTCGAAAGACCAGGCGGCAAAGTACTACACGAAGCTCGGCAGGGAATACCCCACGTACGAATCCAACGTTCCGCTGATAAGACGCCACCTCGCGAAGAGCCGCGGAGGACTTACGCTCCTGTCGACGGGAGCTTTGACGACGCTCCTTCCCCTGATGGAATCCGGTCCGGACGAATACAGCCCGCTCGACGGAGTCTCCCTCTTCCGCCAGAAGGTCGGCCATTACGTCTGCGGCGGCGGAAGATTCCCCGAGGGCACACAGGAGTCCAACTTCCTTTGCGACCCCGAAGCAGTCGATAAAGTAATAAACGTCTACCTCAAAGGCTATCCCATGACGTTCTTCGGAGCGGAAGTCGCCGGCGGTACGTTCTCCGGATACGTTATGAAGCAGGATAAATATAAGGACTATATCCTTCGCGATATCTACGAATTCCACAGACCCGAGACCTGCGATCACAACAGCTGGGACCTCGGCACGATGCACTATTCCGTCTTCGGAACGTCCTACGGCTTCTTCGAGATCCGCCGCGGATATACAGTCGTGCCTTACGGCGAAGGCGGCTGCCTCCATCTCTACGAGGGCGGCGTCCACGAATACGTAGTCCGCCGCGGTCCGTTCGAAATACTCACCGACACCTTCAACGAACTCATCGTCCCGCGCGAATATTGATCTCAATATAATAAGACAGAATATCCGCGCCATAGTTTCGGTGCGGAGTCGAAAATCGTCAGAAAATACCGAACCGGGAGTGATATACACTCCCGGTTCGATGTTTTGATCAGTATTCCTGCTACTCGCCGTCTGTTTTTAGAGCGCGTCTTAACGATGACTTTTCCCGCATTTTCCGGACTATCTTTTGACCGAGCTTCATCATCGGCTTTTCAACCGCATACCATGATACTATTGCAGCAACAAGTGCGCATGAAAACGAGATGAGCGCCATATTGAAGCTGTTAAGTCCGAGCCCGGCAAGCCGATGGTAAACTATTTGCTGAACAGGAAATCCCCAAAGATAAATACCGTATGAAAATTCGCATTTTTCGAACCAGTGTGAAAAAAGCGGCTTTTCACACAGTGCTATTGAAAGGATCAAATACGGGATAACGATGAATACAACGATCTCATTCAATCCGCCGACCGTATTTGTAAACAGAGCTATGATCGTGAGTATTATTCCGAATTGCAGGTTGAAGAATTTTTTGTTTTCTATGAGCGAGTAAAAACTTCCGATAAAGAAATACGGAATCAGCGGAAGCATCTGGAACCAGTCGCTTCCCCAAAATACGAAACGCTTGGATGTGAAAACAGTTATATATAATACCGAAATGACGAGTGATATGACCGCGCAGACAGCAATACCTGTCTTCATAGCTTTGAGCTTTTTCAAAAGAAGAATGATCGGAGGGAGAATAAGATAGGTGAAAAATTCTACGGGCAGAGTCCACAGTGAGCCATTGAACGTGTTCGGATAAACGTAGTTTTCAAAAACGCCGGGAAGGGAATATGACGGATGAAGAAGAATATTCAGAAAATAGTTTCTCGTGAACGGATGCGCGAAATACTGAGACGGAGAAAGATATGAAAAAATCGGACCGATAAGGATCGCCGAAACAAATACGACGAAAATCAACGCAGGGAAAATACGGAAGCAGCGCCGCACCATATATCTCGGGAAATTTGAATCCGAAAGAAAACTCTTGGTTACAAGGAATCCGCTTATCGTAAAGAAGATCTTTACCGCTATCGTAGACACAGACTGAGAAAAAATCGAAAAAGGTGCTATCCCCATTATCGCGCCCATGTGACCGTATATAACCATAAATGCCGCAATAAAACGTATGATGTTGAAATTATTGTTTCGCGGCGAATCAGATTCTGACGGGGTAAAATACTTTTTAAAAGTTGACACGATTTTAGTCATATTAAGCTCTTTCAAACAGTTTTTTGATTTCTGTGATAATATTATCATAGCGTGTATTAATTGTCAACACAGTTTTCTGTGCGTTATTTCATTTTTAAACGTTTTCCTTGACAACAGAAAAAAAGTGTGTTATTATATAAAAGCGCGAAAACAACTGAATATACGGAGGGATAGCGAAGCGGTCATAACGCGGCGGTCTTGAAAACCGTTTGAGGTTCAAATCTCACAAGGGTTCGAATCCCTTTCCCTCCGCCAAATCAAAAGGAGCCATCAAGGCTCCTTTTGATTTGGTGATGCAAATAAAATGTAAGGGATTCGAAGCAGCGTTAAGAAAACGCTCCGGGGGAGCGTTTTTAGCGGTGACCGAAGAATTTTGCAAAGCACCCGAAATCAAATTTGTGCTTATGCTTTGCAAAATTCAAGAAGAATCCCTTTCCCTCCGCCAAATCAAAAGGAGCCTTCAAGGCTCCTTTTGATTTGGTGATGCAAACAAAATGAAAGGGATTCGAAGCAGCGTAAAGAAAACGCTCCGGGGGAGCGTTTTTAGCGGTGACCGAAGAATTTTGCAAAGCACCCGAAATCAAGTTTGTGCTTATGCTTTGCAAAATTCAAGAAGAATCCGGTGAATTCATTCGGTAAGTATGCCTCTGCTCTCTTTGAAGAGCTTTTTGTTGATGTACATAATTTCGTCGGCTCTGCGGAGCACGGACTCGAAATCGGGATCGATCTCGGGATCGTAACGCGCGATGCCTATTGCCACGCTGATCTTTTCCCATTCGTCGACCGATCCGTTCACAGATTCCTCGGTGAGTTTTGTGAACTGCTTTTCAAGCGATTCGGATTTTGCGAGGTCTTCTCCCTGGAGAATGACAGCGAACTCGTCGCCTCCGATACGGAACACGGGACTGTGAGAGAATACATTGCAGATTGCGTTGCATCCGTTGCAGATATATATATCGCCTTTTTCGTGGCCGTACGTGTCGTTGATCCTTTTCAGTTCGTTGCAGACGAACATCGCGATCGCGAAATCTTTGGCATATCTGCCTTCCGCTGCATTATTCTGGTCGAACATTTCATAAGTGAATATGTCGAAAGCGGCTTTGTTACGGACTCCGGTCAAAGCGTCTTTATAAGCTCTGCTGTTCAGATCCTTGATAAATGCGCGCAGATGTTCCGCCATTTGAGTAAATGCTTTTGTAAGTGCTCCGACCTCGTCGTCTCCATTGTAATTCAGGTCTACGTCATAATTTCCGGCAGAGAGCTGGGCGGATGCCTGAACGAGTTTGTCGAGAGGATTGATGATACGCTTCATTATGATCATCGAAATGCCGATAAAAGCTATGAGTATCAGAGTTGAAGCTCCTACGATGATTTTTGTTAGATCTCTCCAGCCGGAGTTGATCTCGCTTTCAGGTGCGGAAACTACCAGTCTGAGTCCGTTTGAAAGGGCGCCGAAAGCGGCGTATCTGTTCTGACCGTTGTAAGTGTATTCGATGAATCCGGTGCTGTTCGATTTATACTCAGAGGATTCAAATTCGGATTTTAAATTGCTGAGCGTAAGTCCTGCCTCAAGCGAAGGGTGATATACTATGACGCCTTCCGAGTCGGTCAAAAAGGCATATCCTGTATTCAGAACGTCGAGATTCTTTACCTGATCGATAAGTGTTGAATAGTCGAAATCCATACTTATAAGACCGATAAAAGTTCCCGCGCGGAATATCGGTATTGTGTAGGTACATACGACGACGTCAAGTTCATTGATCGGGTACGATTCAAGCCATGACGGTCTGCTTCGCTCAAGAGTCGTGTAGTACCATCCGACGTTGGTATAGTCGTCCGGGCTGAAATTCCAAATACTCATGGGCTCATAATTCTGGAATTTTGCGGTGTTCTGCCTTGAATACCAGAAACCGGGCACATTATCGCTCAGCTCAGGGTTCAGTCTGTAACTGAAATTAAGGATCCCCGAGTTGCCGGAAGCCACGGTGCGGAATATTGCTTCGACTTTATTGACGTGTTCCGAAAGATATGCTTCAAGCGCTTCCTGCTGTTCGTCGGTGCGGTCTCTGCCTTTGAGACTTCTGCCCGAACCCTCAGCGCCTATGACGTCTCCTTCATAGAGCGGCTTCACATCAAGAGAATCATATATATAGCGCGAAACGGTTTCAAGCGAGTCCTGGATGCTGTTTAGAAATTCGTTTATTATCTCGCATCTCGAGTCACAGATCATGATCATCTGATTTGACGACGTTGATTCTTCTTCCGTTTTTACGGTTATGATAGAGGTTATACCGATCAGAAGGGAAGAAATAATAATGGCAACGACCGTGAGCGTGGCGATCCTGGCTCTTATAGAGTGCATATTCATTGACGGATCACCTTCTCTCCGTCAATGAAATAGGTACCGGTGAACTTTACGGAAGACCATCCGTTCCAACTCATACTGAATCCGCCGACTTTTCCGCTGACTACATAAAAGTGCAGTTTTGAGAAGAGCGGGATCCACGCTGCGTCCTCGACGACTATTTTTTTCTGGAGATCGCGGTATTCTTCCAGCCTCTCGTCTTCATTCAGAATGGCGCGGGCATGATGCGCTCTTTCAAAAACGTCTTCGTCATAGTAACACAGACTGTTCGAGAGTGAATTATCGGCGTTTCCGAAAAACGTATATACGAAATCGTCCGGATCGTTGTAATTTGCATTCCAGCTGCCGACGTAGCACGAAAGCTTGCCGGCCTTCTTCATTTCGTTGAATTCTGCGGCGGGAAGCTCCCTGACCGTTGCGCGGACTCCGATCTTGCTCCACATTGAAGACGCAAGCTCGAGAATGTCCTTATCGCTTCCGGATGAAGTATCGGAGTAATACAGATCGAGATCGAATCCGCCGGCATATCCCGCCTCTGCAAGCAGTGCCTTCGCGGCTTCGACGTCGAACGGTATCTCCTCGAGATCGGGATCGTATCCTTTTAAGCTGTGCGGCAGGATACCGTTTTCAATATATCCTTTTCCTTCGGCTGCTGCCCGGAGTATCGTTTTTCTGTCAAGCGAGGTTTGAAGCGCTTTTCTGACTCTGACGTCGTCAAGCGGTTCGACGGATTGATTGAGTGCAATAAACGTGATACCGACTCTGTCGCCTTTGACGAGGTTTTTGCGGTAAATATCGCCGCGGATGAAGTATTCGGCGTCCATTCCGAGCTTGTCAAGGTCGAGGATATCGAGTTCACCGTCGAGGAACATCGTTCTGAGCGGGTCGGATTCAGAATAAAACATCATCCGGAGTCCTTCACACTTCGGCGCGCCGCCCCAGTAGTTTTCGTTCGCAACCATCACGATCTCGCGGTTTGAAGCCCATTTATTCAGGATGAAAGGTCCCGTGCCGGCAGTCATTCCGGGAAGCTTGCCGAAATCGTCTCCCGCGTCCGTCGTCACTGTTCTGTCGAGTATCGATGCGGCGGGGGAGGTGAGCGCTTCAAGAAACGCGGCATACGGGTGATTCAGCGTAATCTTGAACGTGAGGTCATCTATTATTTCAAAACCTTCAAGCTTCGACGTTTCGCCGTTTTTCAGCGCGTCTGCTCCGTGGATACACATAACGAGATCGCGGTTTTTACTGTCGGGATTCGAAATAAGTCTTGTAAACGTGAACAGGACGTCGTCCGCTTCAAGCATCGATCCGTTTGAAAAATACACTCCTTCGCGGAGATAAAACGTATATTCAAGTCCGTCGTCGGAGACATTCCACGATTTTGCAAGAGAGGGTGCAATGGCTGTCTTTCCGTCCTCCGATACCGCGTTCTCGACCAGACGGTCAAAAATATTGATGGGAACTGTGAAATTCTCGGATATTACCTGAGGGTCTACGGAAGACGGCTCAGTGCCGGGAAATTTTATAAAACGGGACAGATTCAGTTCAGTCGAGGTATTTGCGGTGTTCTGCGCGGTGCATGAGGCAAAGAGAGAGCAGACAGCAAGAATGATCGCTGTCACTGCAAGATATTTCATTTTTTTCGATGAAAACACAGTTCTTTACCTCCTTTATCGGATTTTTCGGTTTCGGATCCCGGTGTCAGTCTTCTATAGTAACTATATCGTCAAGGATATAGCTGAACGACGGCATTGATGAATTGCGGTTTTCCGCGAACTCGGTATTCAGATCTACCGTCTGAGACGTTTCCGGATCGACGCCGGTGTAATCGCCGTAAAACACCTTGAGGCTTCCGTTTGCCAGTTCTTCGCGTACAGTTTCGATATGCTTCGCGGCGCCTTCGGGCATCAGTTTTTCGTTGAGATCGGTCAGGGTGACCCAACCGTCTTCAAATCCGGCGCTCATGTCGTTCAACGGATGGACCGTTCCTTTGACCGTTTCCTCAATCGGTTTGCCGTCCAGAACGGCTTTAACAGCTCCGAGAATATACGGAGTCCAGTTGATCCTCGCGCTGGTCAGCGAAGTATTCGGCGCGTCTTCCGTCATATCGATATTGTATCCGACGTGATAACATTCGCTCGCATAATGATCCTCGCAGGCGATAGCGGGACCTACAGTGTCCGAATGCTGCGAGATTATGACGCATCCTTCGTCGAGAAGTTCTTCGGCACATGCTTTTTCAAGCGTGTAGCTGCTCCAGATGTGCGTATATTTTACCGACAGCGTCGCCTCCGGAACCACCGAACGCGCGCCGAGCAAGAACGCGGTGAATCCGGAAATGACTTCCGCGTAAGGATACGCTGCGATAAATCCGAGCTTTGCGTCTTTCGCGTCAAGACGTCCGTCATTTATCATTTCCTCAAGCTTGAGTCCTGCAACGACGCCGCTGAGATAACGCGCCTGGTACGCTTCGCCTTTGAACGTGTGATAATTGTCGCGGGCTTCGTTTTCCGGATATGGAGATCCGGACGCCTGACAGAACTGTACGTCGGGATATTCCGCGGCGGCACCCCTTATGTCGCCGTAGCTGTTCGTGAAAATGATCCTGCATCCCGCCTCGGCGAGCTTTTTGACCTCGTCGTTCATATCTTCATCGAGTATATTGCTGGTGACGAGGATGCGCACGTCACCTTTATACGTTTCCTGTACCGCTTCCTGCGCCAGGAAGAAATTATATGAATATGGCGTCGTTTCGTCGTTGTCGTATACGAAACCGACGGTGAGGGTATTCTCTGACTCGTCATTTCCGCAGGAGTTAAAGGAGAAGACGAGCGCAAAAGCTAACGCGACAGAAACCAAACCGACGATCATCCGCTTTTTCATTTTTTCAGCCCGTCCTTCCCGATAATTTATAAAATGATACAGCTCGAAACCGGCTGTTATTCGACTCTATTTATTATATAATATCATCAACTGTAAAATAAGCCAATGTTTTTCATAGAAATGTAACTTGCCATACATAACAAGGCAATAATTTACATTTTATCTGCTTTATCGTCTGATTCTAAAGCATTCACAACATATTCGGACAATTTAATTATACGGATAACTTGACACACGGCGCCGGGTATGAGATAATAAATGCGGTAAGTTCGATTCTTCTATGGCTCACCATCGATCATTATTCAAAAGGAATTATTATGGCGACTTTTTATCTATCCGAATTCAAAGGAAAAGACGACAGGGCAAGGTTTTCCGCAGCTCTTGAAGCGGCAAAGGAAAAACCGGGATCCACTCTGGTCGTAGAGCCCGGAATATATCATATCACGAGCGAGCGCGCAAGAGAGATTCAGGCGTCCGTGATGAACGGAGAATACGGAAAAAATCCCGAGCCCGTGATGTTCTCGCCCGATTTTGCATACGATCGCGGTCTTGATTTTTCGGGGCACCGCGGAACGTGCGTCGAAGCGTACGGAGCGAAGATCGTCGTCGACGGATTTATGGAAGATCTGTCGGTACGCGACTGCGAAAACGTGACAGTCAAAGGCTTTGATATCGACGTTGCACGCAAGCCGTACACGAAAGCGACTGTCACCGGAATCACGGAAGTGGACGGCATAAAAACGGCAAACGTAGAATTTGCTTTTTCGCTTGACGTTTCAGCTCCGATACTGAGAAGCGGAGTTTATTCTGTGAAGGAGGGAAGGCTCGTACCGGAGTTCACCGACAAGGTGAGACTTCTTAGCTCTTCCGGAGCGTCGGGAACGCTCGATCTGAACGGGATCAAGGTCGAAATCGGCGACGAGATCTATCTCTGCCATACGTATCATTTCAGACCTTCAATACTTATAGAAAACGCCGTGAACACTCATATCAAGGACGTCACGGTGAGATCTCACGCGGGCATGGGACTGACTGCTTTTCACAGCAAGAACGTCACACTTGAACGCTTCAGTGTGAGACCTTCCGCAGGAGAACATTTTTCGACCAATACCGACGCCACTCACTTTTCTTCATGCCGCGGAAAACTCGTGCTCGACGGGTGTTTGTTTGAAGGGCAGGGAGACGACGGGATCAACGTCCACACATATTATTATACAGCTGTAGAAAATAACGCGACAGGCGCGAAACTTAAAGTTATGTCCCCGACGTGGACTCACACGCAGAAGACCGCCTGTCCTTTGCCCGGCGATACGCTCGAGCTCATAGACAGAGAATCTCTGGCTCCGCTTTCCGCTTTCAAAGTCATATCTTCGTCGATCGATGAGGAAGACCGCTCCTGCACAGTTGAGCTCGACGGATCGCTCCCCGGCGATATGTCGGGATTATACCTTGCCGATCCGGACGAAACGCCCGACGTCACGATCAAAAATTCAGTGTTCAGAGATCATTTCGCTCGTGCGATGCTTATAAAATCAAGGCGCTGCCTGATCGAAAACTGCCTCGTCGAGAACGTGTTTGAACTTGCCGTCAAAGCTGCGCCGGAGTGGTCGTGGCACGAGGGCGTGAACACTGAGGATATCACGGTCAGAGGATGCGTCTTCAGAAACTGCGGCACTCTTTTCTGCGGGCGGGTAACGCGCCGCTGCGGCGGTATCGAAGTTTACGACGAGGCAAAGAGCCCCGCTGCGATACACAGCTCGGTAACGTTAGAGAACAATTTGATAGATTGTCCGGAATGTGAGCACGGCATCATAGTGAAGGACGCGAAGACGGCCGAAATATCCGGCAATACGGTGTCGTCAAATGGTGAGGGCGTCGTCGTAGAGAACCTCTCCGATTGACTTTGATCATCTTTGATGGTAAACTGTATATGAAATTGGTTTTGAAAGAAGGAACTCCGGTATGAAGCGGGAATTCAAAAGATTTGATATGAAAGCTCCTCCGGTGAGGACGAAGTGGTACCTTCGTCCGCTGACTTATATTCTATGTGCCCCGGACGTGAAAAAACACGGCCTCAAAATAACGAAGAACGGTACGGAAGGGCTGAAACCGCCGTATCTGCTTCTTTGCAATCACAACGCGTTTATGGATTTCAAAGCGGCGACAAAGGCGATATGGCCTTCCCGCGCGAATTACGTCGTCGCAATAGACGGATTCATCGGCAGAGAAAAACTGCTACGCAACGTCGGCGGCATCTGCAAGAGAAAATTCACAAACGACATCACTCTTGTGAAACAGCTGAAAAGGGTGATCGAGAACGGCGATATAGCAATACTGTACCCGGAGGCGAGGTATTCTCTCTGCGGTACTACCGCTGTTCTGCCGTCATCTCTCGGAAGGCTTTGCAAAACGCTCAATACTCCCGTAGTATCTTTCATTTGTCACGGTCATCACGTGAACTCTCCGTTCTGGAATCTTCACGACAAAGGCGTGAAGCCGACAGAGGCGGAAATGACGCTGCTTTACACTCCGGAAGAGCTTGAGACTGCGTCGGTCGACGAGATCAACGAAAAAATCGTCGACGCATTTCAGTACGACGATTTTGCGTGGCAGAAGGAGCGCCGTATAAAAACTCCGTACGAGGGGAGAGCGGAAGGACTTCACAAAGTTCTATATCAGTGTGCTTCGTGCGGCGCTGAATACAAAATGGCGTCCGAGGGAACAAAACTGTTCTGCAGGGCGTGCGGAAAGAGCTGGACGATGTCCGAGCTCGGCGAACTCTCGGCTGATACCGGCGATACGGAGTTTTCGCATATACCCGATTGGTACGAATGGGAAAGAGCAAACGTACGCCGCGAGGTCGAAGAGGGAACTTACACGACAGGAGAGATGCCGGTCACCGTTGATTCACTTCCCAACGCCAAGCGTTTCATCAGACTCGGAGAGGGCACGATGGTCCATGACATGAACGGCTTTACCGTCCGCGGCACAGACGTCGACGGAGATCCTTTTGAAATGATAAAATCCGTTCCGAGCCTTTATTCCTGCCACATTGAATACGAATATCTCGGAAAGCACGGCGATTGCGTCGACCTCAATACGCTTGAAGACACCTGGTACATATATCCTCACGACTGCGATTTTGCAGTCACTAAAATGGCGCTCGCCACAGAGGAGCTTTACCGGAACGACAGAAAGAAAAAGGGAAGACCTTGTCCTCCCGGACTGGCGTGATAAATGAAGACGCTTCGCTGATGAATAAGAAAAAGCAGACTGATTTTTACGTCAGTCTGCTTTTAGTTTTGTTTTGGGTTTTATTTTGAAAGTGAGAAATTCTCAAGCCAGTAGGCATACTTGTTGTACGATTCCTGCGCTTTAGCCATAAGCTCTTCTCCCGCGAGGAGAGTGTATTTGTCTTCTTCAGAGCTGTATGTGTAATTCTTGTTGTTCCGCTCTTCAACAGCGATGTTGACAAGCTTTTCCGCATCACGGACTATCACTACAAGTTCGTCCATAACGTCGTCATCTATCGTCTGTATCTCTTTTACGAGGTTGTCGAAATATGCCGAAATGCTCTCGACCTTGTACTGATTCTTCTGAAAGTACTCGACGTCGGCGGGATAGAGATACGCGTCGCCCTCCTGGAAGTGACCGATATAGTTCGGCCAGTTGCACTCGAAGGAGATGAAGTCGTACATCGAATACACGTCGGACGCGATATTCGCGTTAGTGATGCGTTCCCACAGAGCGAGCTTTTCCGACGCTTCGGTCGAATTGACTTCCGTGTAGATCGCGTCTTTGATACGGTAGTTGTACGTGTAGCCGTATTCGTCTTCAAAGTTGCCGGTCTCAAGAATACCTATGACGTTTATCGGACCGTCGGTGAAATCAAATCTGTCGCCGTCTTTCGCGTAAACCGCGATCGTGTTGGAAAGCTGCTGCGTGTTCGGAACGCAGTACGGACAGCTCTGGTAAGGAAGATTCATAAGGTAGAGATATTCGCCGTTGACGGGAGATATCGTCGCCATGTAACCTACCATTTCCACCGTTCTGCCGGACAGCTCTTTTATCTTATCCATATTGATAGACTCGGCAAACGTGAGACGCACGTTGCCGGTCTCGGTTATCTCATTACCGCCGGACGTGTCTTTCGTATCCGTACCTTCGTTCGACGCGCAGGCGGTGAACGACAGACAGATCAGCGCGAGTAATATAGCTATGGCTTTTTTCATATTATCGAATTCCTCAGTTTCTGATTATATCCTTGCGGGATATGTGCGCGGCGCAGATCAGCGTGGGAAGTACGCTGATGACGAATACGACCGCCATTATGAGCCACTCGAGCGGGTATACCTTCGAAGCGTCAAGTACAATGCCCATCGACGCGACGAATCCGCTCATGGCTGAGAGACAGAGCCGCGAGATGCAGAACGATATCGCGGTGGAAATAAGTCCTATCACGGCATTCTGTATCAGGAAAAGCATATTGACCTTGCCGGTCCCTATACCGATAAGGCGCATCAGCGCGATATCCTTTTGCGAATCGTACATATTCAGTATCGTGATAGTGGAGATGACAAATACGTTCATCACCATGATTATCACGCAGAGGATGTAAACGATCTTTCGGCTCAGGTCGACGTTGCTGATGATCTCGCGGATGACCTCTGCGGGAGTTATCGTCAGTATTTCGGAGTTTTCCGCAAATTCGGATTTCAGTTCTTCCGAGTAAGCGAGAGTCTTCGATCTGACGAGGATCGCGCAGACCGTACCTTCCTCGGCGTGGTCGTGCTCCTCTTCCTCATGGTCGTGATCTTCGTCTTCTATGGTATGACCTTCGTGTTCATCTTCGTGATCGTGGTCTTCTTCTTCGTGTTCGTGATCGTGATCTTCGTCTTCATCCTCGTCGTGATGATGTTCGTGGACAGCCCAGACCGTCTCGATGTCGGTGAACACCGCGTTGTCGTATGCTGTAGAAGTTTCTTCGAGGATACCGACAAGCTTCAGCGGAGATGCAGTGTGCTTTTCACCGTTTTCGGAAAGTCCGTGGGACGTGATAAGCTCGTCGCCGATTTTGAGTCCGAACTTCTTCGCGACGGCTGAACCGACGACCGCCTCAAACTTTTCGGAGAACATTTCGCCATCTGCGAGTTCTTTGCCCGCGAGGAATTCCGGCTTTGTGCCGACAATCTTCGCGGAGTTGTAACTGTCGCCCATCGCGAACGGTATCGCCATGTTCACGCGGCTGTCGTTCTGAAGCTGTTCTACGTATTCGTATGAAATCGTGCCGAGCGGCTTGTCCGTGAAGAACAGGGTGTTCATTGCGAGCTGCGTCGAGCTTCCCGCGGGACCGACGATCATATCGTAAGATGAAGTAGTGTTGATGAGTCCGTCGTTGACCTGCTCGGCGACGTTGTACGCGAGTATCGCGACGGAAGCTGAAATAACGATGGAGAGAATGATAAGGATCATCTTCACCTTTTTGGTGAGCATATTCTTAAGAGCGAACTTAAGCATTTTCCGTCACCTCGCTTTCCGAGTATGACGACGCTATGTCGTTCATATCGATTATGCAGTCGAAAAGGTTTGCGAGTCTGTCGTCGTGAGTGACCGCTACGAGAGTTTTGCCCTTTGCGATCTTCAGCATCTCTTCAACGACCGATCTGCCGATCTCGTAGTTGAGGTTTCCTGTCGGTTCGTCGGCAAGGATGATGTCGGGAGCTTTTACGAACGCTCTCGCGATCGCCACTCTCTGACGTTCGCCGCCGGAGAGCTGTCTTACCTTCTTTTTCTTCTTGGAAAGTATCCCGAGAGAATCGAGCACGGCGTCCATCCCGGAGGTCTTAACGCCTTCGAGTTTAAGAACGTTGATGTTGTCTTCAACGGTCATTTCTTCTATGAGTTTGAAATCCTGGAAGATGTAACCGATCTTTTTTATTCTGAATTTGTCTTTGTTTTTCTGGCTTTGACGGCTCATTTCTTTGCCGTCGAAATATATCAAACCCTCGCTCGGCGTGATGACGCCGGCGACCATGTTCAGAAGCGTCGATTTTCCGCAGCCGGAAGCTCCGAGCAGAACGTAGCTTTTACCGTCTTCGAAAACGACGTCTTTATATTTTATGACTGTGTCCCCGTCGAACCGTTTGACGAGGTTTTCTGTTTTTATCATTATTTACCTCCCGTGCCGCATCTTGCGGCGAAATCAAAAATCAATGCAGCGAAGGGAGATCGATCAATTATTGAGCCTGACTTTTAGCGCGGTCGGCGTGAGATTGGGTCGTCTGCTGTGATCCGATCCTGAAGATGCAACCTTACACGCGGCATGAGCAAGAAGGATCAGCGCAAAAACGAGCGCTGCGAAAAATGCGCCTTTCAGCAAACCGAAAGCGTGTTCGATCCCGACGCAGACCGTACACTTTTCGCCCGCATGGCATCTGTGGTGTGAATTGACTATCAGAAATACGGACGATGCGATGAGTGAGAACACTATCGCGGCGATAAGAAGTATCTTGACAGTCCTTTTCATATCTGCGCCTCCTTTCGGTTCTTTTTTCAGTAATTATACTTCTTTTCTTTCTTTAAGTCAAGAATAAACGGTGTGAGTTTTCTGAAAGTTGTGTGAACTTGGCTGAATAGGACGTCTATTTGCTTGACAGAGCGGTCAAACGAATGTATAATGACTTTGCTGATTTTTCTAAAGATAAGTTTTGACAGATCAGGTTAAAAGTGTTCGTTGACCGAAATCGCACCGCACTATATAATAAAATAAAAAACGGCGGTGGAAGATGGAGGAAAAATTCAGCGCGTTTTTCAGATTTATCTATATATTGCTGATCGGTGCGGCTTTGCTTCTTTTATCAGCGGTGTCGGAACACGGAGAAACGGAGATGTCGCGGGTGCTCGTCGGCAATTTCCACGACGTTCCCGAAATGATAGAGGCGCTTATAGCGGGGTTTGCTTTGACGGCGCTTGGCGCCGCCGCGGCGTCATATCTTCTGAAAAACGGTACATAAAAATACAATGGAGGGAAGAGCGTTGAACGAGTTAAACAGAGTCGCGTCGTTCTGCGAAGAACGCGGTATTTCGAAGCTTATAAACAACAGTCGCGCAGTCGTCGTCGGGTTTTCCGGCGGCGCCGATTCAACGTTTCTTCTGTCCGTTTTGCCGCAGCTGTTTCCGGACGTAAAGATCGCCGCGGCTCATCTGAATCATAAGATACGCGGCAAAGAGGCGGAACGCGATCTTGCTTTTTGCAGAGAGTTCTGCCGCTCGCACGGCATAAGGTTTTTCGAGGGCGAAGCCGACGTTCCGAAGATCTCCGCTGTGGAAGGAAAGAGCGCCGAGGAAGCCGGCAGGGACGAGAGATACAAGTTTTTTGACAAATGCAGAAAAGAACTTGCAAAAGAGCTTTCGTGCGGCGGGTCTGAAGTTCTCGTCGCGACCGCCCACAACGCAGACGACAATCTTGAAACCGTGCTTTTCAACCTTGCAAGAGGGACGGGACTTCGCGGACTTCGCGGAATTCCCGCGATAAGAGACGGTGTGTATATCAGACCGATACTTGCGCTCTCTTCAAAAGAGATAAGAGATCACTGCAAAGAGAACGGAATCGATTACGTTGTCGACTCGACCAACCTCGAAGAGGTCTACACGAGAAACCGCATAAGAAGCGCCGTAATTCCGGAACTTGAAAAGATCAATCAGGACGTGCGCGCCGGAGTGCTCGACACCTGCGCGCTTATCTCGGATGACGAAGACCATCTCGAAGGCGAAGCGCTTGCCGCGCTCGGGAAAGCCGCCGATTCTATTGAATCGGAAAAGCTCTTGAAACTGTCGAAGCCGATAATGTCAAGAGCTGTGCGGATTCTCTATCGCCGTGTCGCAGGTATATCTCTCGATAAAGAAGGCGTTGATGCGGTATTATCGGCGTTAAGAAGCAGCAATACGGGTAAGCTTCATCTTCCCGGCGGTGTGACCGCATACTACGGAAAAATACTGAGATTTGCAGTCGAATCCGATAAAAACGCGACGGCGGAGTTTTGCTTCGAGGCGAAAAGAGGACTGAACACCTTTGAAAAGTTCGGTTTTTCCATAGGATTTTTTGACGGCGAAGAAGACGCAAAAAGAACTCTCGGGGATGAAATTTACAATCAGTTAATATATAAAATAGCAATAAATGATAAAATAAAAGATAACCTTTTCTTCAGGAACAGGCGCGACGGAGACGTGTATTACATCCGTTCCCACCACAGAAGGCTGAAGAAGCTCCTTTGTGACTCGGGCGTACCGGTCTGGGAAAGAAACCTTTTGCCCGTGGTATATGATGAGGAGGGGATCGTTTGGGTCCCGGGATTTCCCCCTCGCGACGGACTTCTTGCGAAAGATAATGATGAGACTCGCGTTTTGATAACGTATTTCAATTCAAGAAAATTAGGAAAGGAAGACTGACATGGCTGATTTGATCGAAGCTTACGGATCTGACGTTGAAGAGATCCTGATGAGTCCCGAAGAGATCGACAAAACAACGACGCGTATCGCAGAGGAGATCGATCGCGACATTTCGAAAAGCGACGGAAAGACGATCCTCGTGGGTATACTTAAGGGAAGCGTCGTATTTATGGCTGACCTTATGAAAAAAATAAAGAGCCCGGTGGAGATAGACTTTATGAAAGTCTCTTCATATAAAGGCACAGAGTCCACCGGAAGGATCGAGATAAAGCTCGACCTCAACCGCGCGGATATTTCAAATTCGACTATCATCATAGTTGAGGATATAATCGACAGCGGAAGGACGCTCAGCTATCTTTGCGAGTATCTCCGCCTCAACGGAGCGAAGAACGTCAAGACCTGCACGTTGCTCGACAAGCCTTCGCGCCGCGTCGTCGAATTCGTTCCCGATTACGTAGGGAGAGAGATCCCGGACGCGTTCGTGATCGGCTACGGCCTCGACTACGACGAGAGATACAGAACTCTTCCTTTCGTCGGAATATTAAAGAAGAGCGTTTACTCTCCTGAAAACTGAGCGAAATACTGCCCCTTGCCGCGTTTATTGATTAATGCGGCAAAGTCAAGTCCCTTATCGGAGGATACAGATGAAGAAAATTGTAAAGCAGGCGATAATATATCTCGTTGTTTTTGCGACGGTGATCGCTATCGTATATTTTCTATGGTTCAGAACGACTCCCGACAAACTCTCGTACAGCGACGTCATTGATCTGTTCAGAGCGGAGAGGGTTCAGGAGTTCGAAGTAGATAAAACGACTCTGACCATGTTGGTAAAACAGCTCGACGCAAGCGGAAAACCTACCGGAGCGCTCGTCGAGGTAACGTATAAACTCAGAAGTTTCGAACTATTCTACACAGATCTTAACGAACTGATTCAGCAGCAGCACGAGAGCGGTATTATCAAAGCGTACGATATGCCCGCGCTCACCGAGATCCCCGTTTGGGTCAGCTATCTGCCGTACGTCATTATGATCGGCGTCGCGATATTCCTGTTCTGGTACATCCTGAGACAGGCGGAAGGCGGACGCGGCTCCAAGCTGAATTCTTTCGGCAGAGCGAGAGTTAAACAGGCTCAGGATGACAAGAACAAAAAGTATTTTACAGACGTTGCCGGTGCCGATGAGGAAAAAGAGGAACTTGAGGAGATCGTCGAATTTCTGCGTTCTCCCGATAAGTTCACCAAGCTCGGCGCAAGGATACCTCACGGCGTCCTGCTCGTAGGCCCTCCCGGAACGGGTAAAACTCTGCTTGCGAAAGCGGTCGCAGGCGAGGCGGGCGTTCCTTTCTATTCGATCTCCGGTTCCGACTTTGTGGAAATGTACGTCGGCGTCGGCGCATCGAGAGTCAGAGACCTGTTTGAGACTGCAAAGAAGCATCCCGCTTCGATCGTTTTCATAGATGAGATAGATGCTGTCGGACGTCACCGCGGCGCAGGTCTCGGCGGCGGACACGACGAGAGAGAGCAGACGCTCAACCAGCTCCTTGTTGAGATGGACGGTTTCGGCTCAAACGAGGGCGTCATCGTTATGGCGGCGACCAACCGCCCGGACATCCTTGACCCCGCGCTTCTCAGACCCGGAAGATTCGACAGACAGATAACGGTCAACTATCCCGACATCAAGGGACGCGAAGAGATACTGAAAGTCCACGCGAGAAACAAGCATTTTGAAGCGGACGTCAATTTCGAGACGATCGCCAAGACGACGTCCGGATTCACCGGAGCAGACCTTGCGAACCTCCTCAACGAGGCGGCGCTTCTCGCGGCGAGAAAAGACAAATCGCTGATCGGTATGTACGATATCGAGGAGGCGTTTACGAAAGTCATCGCGGGGCCTCAGAAGAAGTCTCTCAGGATCAAAGAATCCGACAAGCGCAAGACCGCATACCACGAAGCCGGTCACGCGATACTGTCCCACGTTCTCCCGCTGATGGATCCTGTTCATCAGATCTCCATCGTTCCCGCGGGAAGCGCGCTCGGCTACACGCTGAACGTGCCGGAAGAGGACAAATACAGCGTTTACAAACAGGAGCTGATCGAGAAGATCACGATGCTCCTCGGCGGCAGAGCGGCTGAAAAGATCATATTCGACGATATTTCCGGCGGCGCCGCGAACGATATACAAAGAGCCACCGAAATCGCTCACAAGATGGTCATGCAGCTCGGTATGAGCGACGAGCTCGGTCCGATAATGTTCGGTACGGGTCAAAGCGAAGTCTTCCTCGGCAGAGATTTCTCAACAGGCAGAAACTATTCCGAGGAGATCGCCTCGAAGATCGACAGCGAGATCCACAAGATCATCAAAGGCGCGTACGAAACCGCTCTTAAACTTCTGAATGAAAACATCGACAAGCTTCATTTCATAGCCGGATATCTGCTCCGCTGCGAAGTGATGGACGGCGATCAGTTCAAAAAAGTCATGGAAGAGGAAACCGTCACTTACGAAGACCTCGACGGAATGGTTGCCGAGAAGAAGAAGAGAAGCGAGGAGGAAAACGAACACCGTCGTAAAGTCGTCGAAGAAAACGAAAAACGCCGCGCAAAAGAGCGCGAGCGCGAAGAAAAGCTCCGCCGTGAGAAAGACGGCCCCGTCGATACGGACGACCTTCCTCCGTTCCTTGCAAAATTCAAAGTCGAAGAACCGAAGGAATATCCGGCAGACAATTCCGACAACGAACCGGATGACGAGCCCGAAGATAAACCCGAAGAAAAACCGGAAGACGATCCGGAAGATAAAGACAAATAATAGTGAAGCGGTACGGAGAGATCCGTACCGCTTTTGATCGTGTCGGGATTAATATTTGAAATAATAGTTTGCCGGGGCGCTTCTGACGGTGTATTTTTCTATCGCCGATTTGTCGACCGTTATCTTGTCGTAATAAGTCGCGATGTACTTGTTGTATACCGCCTCATAGACTTCCGCCGTGAAAGTGCCGAAAAAGTCTTTGTTCGCGTCGTTTGCGTACGCTCCGTCGTCCATTTCAAGACGTTTTATGATGTGAGTACCGTAATCGCTCCTGAAATCCGCGGTTTCGCCCGCGTCTATCAGAAACGCGTTGGTTATCAGCTCGTTCGGCAATCCCTGTGTTGAAACGGAAAGATAATATCCGTTCGGGTACGCCGTCTCCTCCGAATACTCGGAATATACCTTGTCAAAGTCTTCACCGGCAGCAAGCAGCGCGCGCGCTTCCCCGGTCTTTGCCGTCTTTTCGGCTTTCGCTTCGTCGGAAAGCGGAACCATGACAAAATATCCGTTGCTGTCGTAGTACGATGCCTCGGGATCATATTCGTCGTTGATATATATCTGCCTTATCCGCGAATAATTGTCCCTCAAGTATTCGTTCTTTTCGTCGTCGCCGACTGTGAGAAGGCTGTTTTCAAATATATAGTTGTAGAGATACGTCGATTTGACTTCCTCGAGAAAGATCTCTTTGAGGAGTTCCGCGTTTACGCCGTAAACTGCCAGCTCGCGGTTGAAATCGTTGCGGTTTCCGCCCGAGTAGTACTCTTCGAGTTCGCTTACGATTTCCTCTGCCGTGGCGACGTCCTCTTTCTCGATCTCAAGTCCGAACTCGTCGAACAAATACATTGCGACAAGGCGGGATTCAATGTAGTTGTAGATCGAATCGTAGAAGAAGTCCTCCGCGGTTGATCCGCTCGCGAGCTTCATGTTCCAGAAAGATTCGGTGTCCTTTGCGTCCGGGTAAGCTGATAACAGTGCCGCCTTGTAGCTGTCCATCCAGTACTCGAACATGTGGTCCGTGACGTATACCTCGCCGAGCGTCATGACGGGAGTTCCTCGATTTACCGCGCACGATGAAAGAGAGAGGATCATGACCGCAGCGATCAGCAGACAGATGTATTTGATCGACCGTTTCATATCAGTTCTCCTCCTTGCCGCCAGACGCCTCTTTTGAAGCTTTGTAAGCTGAATCGTATTCTTTCATCACCTTTTGCGCGAAGTCGGTCGGACGATCGCCCTTCGGTATCTTGAATTCGACTGTGCATACGCCGGTAATGTGTATTGCCGCAGATCCTCTCGGGAATCTCGAGACAAGATCCGTCAACATATACGGATCCGGCTTTTCGGGATATATCTTCAGCGTTCTGTCCTGCTGTTCTATCTTTGTCACCTCGCACGCAACGCCGAGAGCTCTGACGTAAGAAGCGGAGCAGAGCGCCGTGACGGGAGAGGGTATATCTCCGAATCTGTCGCAGAACTCGTCGATCACGTCGTCGAGATCCGCTTCGCTTGCGATACGCGCGATCTTTTTGTACATCTCCATTCTCTGACCGGGATCGGATATATACTTTTTCGGTATGAATGCGTCGGCGTTCAGCGTTACCGAACACTCCTTCGGCGGCTCGACGACTTTTCCTTCTTCTTCGAGCACGGCTTCGGAGAGCAGTTTCATATACATATCATATCCGACGCTCTCGATGTGCCCGTGCTGTTCCGCGCCGAGCAGATTTCCCGCGCCTCGTATCTCCATATCCCTCATCGCGATCTTGAGGCCCGCGCCGAAGGAGGCGTATTCTTTTATCGCGCGAAGGCGTTTTTCGGAGACTTCCGATAACAGTTTGGACTTCGGATATGTGAAATAAGCGTAGGCTTTTCTCGAGCTTCTTCCGACGCGTCCGCGTATCTGGTGAAGCTGAGAAAGACCGTAGCGGTCGGCGTTGTCGATTATGAGTGTGTTCGCATTCGGCACATCGATACCGGTTTCGATTATCGTCGTGGAAACGAGAATATCTATTTCTCCGCGAACGAGAGCCGACCATATATCCTCGATCTCGGAACGCTCGAGCCGTCCGTGACCGACGGCGACTTTTGCGTCGGGTATCGCTTTCGATATCTTGTCAGCAACGTGATAGATGCTCTCGATCCGGTTGTGAAGATAAAAGACCTGACCGCCGCGGCGAAGTTCGCGTCTCATCGCTTCGAAAAGTATCTCGTCGTCGTGCTCCATGACGTAAGTCTGTACCGGAGAACGGAGCCCCGGAACGTCGTCGAGAAGCGACATATCGAGGATTCCGCCTATCGCCATATTGAGCGTGCGGGGGATCGGAGTTGCGCTTAATGTAAGTACGTCGGCGTTGACCGCGAGCTTTTTGAGCTTTTCCTTTTGCGCCACGCCGAAGCGCTGTTCCTCGTCGACTACGATGAGTCCGAGCTTGGAGAACTCGACGTCGTTCGAGATAAGTCTGTGCGTGCCGATAATGATATCTGTTTCTCCGCGCTTCAGCTTTCTGACGGAAAGCGCGCGCTGAGACGGCGTTCTGAAACGGGACAGCATATCGATCGATACCGGGAAACCGCGGAATCTCGCAGAAAACGTCTGGAAATGCTGGTAGGCGAGTATCGTAGTCGGTACGAGGACCGCGACCTGATAACCCGACGACACCGCTTTGAAAGCGGCGCGCATCGCGACCTCGGTCTTGCCGTATCCGACGTCGCCGCAAATTACGCGATCCATAGGATAGCTCTTTTCCATATCGCGGGAAACGTCGTCTATCGCCATCGTCTGGCTATCGGTCTCTTCGTATTCGAAAGCCTCGGCAAAATCCGCGCTCATCGCGTCGTCGCCGTCAAACGCTATACCGGGCGTGCGGCGCCGTTTTGCGTAAAGCTCGATCAGCTCCTTTGCCATATCGCGAGCCGCGCCCTTTGCCTTTGCTTTGCTCCGGTTCCAGTCCGCGCCGCCCATTTTTGAGAGCTTTACCGCGCCGTCTTCACTGTTTCCGACGTATTTCGAGACGAGATCGAGCTGATCGACGGGAAGAAACAGTTTGTCCTTTCCCGCGTATCTGATGTGGACGTAGTCGCGGGAGACTCCGTCGATAGTGAGGTTTTCTATACCCTCGTAAAGGCCGATACCGTACGCCTCGTGGACGACGAGGTCGCCCGGAACGAGGTCGTGATAACTGAGTATCGCCTCTCCGGCGCGGTGTTTCTTTCGCCTTGCCGCCGCCCTTGAAAGAGCCCTTTTTGCGGTCGTTTCCGTCGAAAAATCGAACACGGCGAATTTGGCGCGCGTGAGATCGAAACCGCATGGGACCGTTCCGCAGACGAGAGCGGTCGGCTGTTTCGTCTTGCTCTTCGACCGGAACACACCGCCGATGTCGGCGTCAGCGTCGGGTGTGATCTTTCCTTCGTCGGCGATCACCGGCATAAATCCGGCGTCAAACAGTATTTTGAAAAGATTTTTTTCTTCAGTTTCGGCGGCGCACACAACCACGTTCATGTATCCGCTGTCTTTATAGAATGAGAGGTCTTCGAGAAGACTCGATACGTTCGACGAATAAGACGTCTTGCTCTGCGAGAAAAAGTCGAATATCTCGCCGGTCGGAATCCCGTTGTAACTTCGCGTGAAAACGTCGGCGAAGAAAGACGGAGACGACTTCATCTTCTCCGTGACAGTTTCAAATTCAAACAGTCTTGTCGCGCCGGCGGACTTCGGGCCGATCTCGCCGGAGAGAAGCATATCTTTTACCGAATCCTCGAGAAGAGCGGCGCAGGCCTTCAGCCTCTCGGAACAGTTTACGGAATCCCGCACCGCAATCACGCCGTCGAAATAGTTTGCAAGACACGACGGCTTTCCGTATATCTCACCGATATATTTGTCTCCGAAATCTATCGAAGAAGCGTTGTCGAGGTCGGTCAGCTCTTTTTGAAGAAGCTCTTTTATCCGTTCGTCTTTCGCGGATGCGAGTGTTCTTTTTACCGCCGATCTGATCCTTTCCTTCGTCGGTTTGTCGACTATAAGCTCGCGCACCGGAGGAAAAACGACAGCGTCGACGTTTTCCGTCATCCTTTGCGTCATTACGTCGAAGTAACCCATTCTGTCGATCTCATCGCCGAAGAATTCAATTCTTACGGGAGATTCCGCCGGCGGAAAGACGTCGAGAACTCCCCCGCGAACCGCGAACTGTCCGATGCCGTCGACAAGTTCGACACGTGCGTAGCCCGCTTCGGACAGAGTGACGGTAAGCTCTTCGAGGGCAGCTTCCGAATTGATCGAAAGCTGGACGGAGTGTTCATCGAGAACGTTCTCCGGGATCGTCGCCTGAAGCGCTGCCTCGGCGGTGGCGCAAACTACGAGAGGCGCGTCTGTGAGAAGAAGCGCGGAAAGCACGGAAAGCCTCTCATGCTCGACGTCATGGGAGGCTGTTACGTTATTGAAATTGATGTCCTTCGCCGGGAAGAAGACGGATGACGCACCGCAATCCCTCAAAAAGTCGGAAAGGCGCGATGCCTCTTTTTCATCGGGACATATTGCGAGGAGCCGTCCTCTGCCGTGTTTGCCGCGCTCGAGATCCTTTGCCAGAGTCAGCAAAAAAAACTGGAACGCGCCGTCGGCAAGTCCTTCGGCGAGGGAAGGGCGGAAAGTGTCCTTTCCGTACGGCGTCATAAGCGCCTTCAGAAACAGTTTGTATTCTCTGGAGGAGCGAAGGACGTCGCATAGCAGTTCGTAATTCATTCCGTCACCGCTTGTTGTATTGACTCATTGCGTCTCCGATGTTGCCGGATATTATCTTTTCGCATATATCCGGCGCAGCTTCGAAGCATTTTGTCATTTTTATGAGATCTTCCTCGGGTATTTTGCCGAGTACCCAATCTGCTAAGTCATATTCCTCGGGCTTTTTTCCGACGCCGATGCGCACTCTCGGAAAAGCATCGCTCGACAGCCGCTCTATTATGTTTTTTAAGCCGTTGTGACCGCCGTCGGAACCCTTTTCGCGGATCCTCATTTTTCCGGCGTCAAAGTTTACGTCGTCGCAGAAGACGATTATCTTCTCCGGCGGGATCTTGTAGAAGGCGGAAGCGTCGCGGACCGCGTCGCCCGAAAGGTTCATGAACGTCGTCGGCTTGATTATCAAAACGTTCTTTCCGGCGATCGTACATCTCGTACCGAACGCTTTGAATTTCGTTTCGGTACATTCAACTCCGTATTTTTTGCAGATGAAATCTGCGGCGCAAAATCCGGCGTTGTGCCTTGTGTATACGTAATCTCTGCCGGGGTTCCCGAGACCTGCGATGAGATACTCGGGCGGACCGGAAACGTCGTCGCGCCGCTTTTCGATTTTCTTGAAAAGGTCGAAAATGCTCGCCAATATCTCATCCTCCTTGTAAACTCACTTTCTTGATTATGATATCATATTTTTTTCTATCGCGCAAGTTCTATTATCATATTTTTCGGATATAAAGCCAAAACAATGCTTACCTCTTGAATTTTAGGTGAAAATAATATATAATATATGCGTTGAATTACGCAAAGGAGGGATAAACGTGTCAAAAAAAGCTGCTGTCGGAATACCGATAGGCTCTTCGGATGCCGGAGAATTCAAAAAATCTCTTTCCGGCTCTGATGAAGACATAAAACTGTCTCCCGAGGCGTCGAGGAAAAACAAAAAGAGAAGGATCGTCAATATCGCGATGACGTCGTTTATTGTTGTCTGCGCTGCGGTGCTCGTCGTTTGCATCGTAATGATAGTCAACAACCTTCTTGACAAGAAACGCGGCGAGGAGATATATGACGATCTCGCCGATATGTTCGCTCCCGTCACTGTTGACGCCGGGGAAGACCGGACGTCAGGAGACGACGCGCCGAATAAGATAGAAGACAATATCAACGGTCAGCTTGACGATGAAGGCGGCAAAGAAGAGCAGAGCGGATCTGCTTACGACATGACCAACATCAGAGCGAGCATCAGTAAGTTAAAAGAGATAAACAGCGACGTCGTAGGCTGGATCTCGGTCGAGAATACGAAGATCAACTATCCGCTTTTGCGAAGCTCCAGCGGCAATGACGAGTATTATCTCGATCACGCGGCAAACGGAGAGTATCTCGCCGTAGGATCGATCTTTATGGTCTCAAACTGCGACGTAAAGCTTGACAATAACTACAATACTCTGATCTACGGGCATAACGTTGTCAACGGCGCGATGTTCCACGACGTTATGAAGTTCCTCGATCCCGAATTTTTCAAAACGAAAATATATATTTATACTCTCGACGGAATATACGTCTATCAGCCTTTCTCGATCTATCAGACGAGAAGCGATTACAACTATATCCAAACGGTGTTTTCGTCTGTCGGAGAGTTTCTGTCATTTGCAGCGGAGATGAAATCAAACAGCCAGATCTGGTCGGATATTTCGATCGGGTACGGCGATACGATGATAACTCTGTCCACGTGCACCGGTACCGGAGTCGTAAGCAAGGACAGATACTCCCTTCACGCGAAGCTCGTGGAATTCATCGGCGGCTGATATGGATCTGACAGAATACATCAGGTGCCCGGTCTGCGGAAATGACGTTGAGCGGGACGAAAAGAGTCTGTGCTGCGTCGGCGGGGCAAAGCGTCATCTGTTTGACTTTTCGTCGGACGGATACGTCAACCTGCTGTCTCCCGGCAAAGGCAAAAACGCGCGAAGCGGCGACGACAAAGCGATGATCTCGGCAAGAGCAAGATTTCTTGACGGAGGGTTTTACAACGCTCTGTCGCAAAGGATAGGAAGACTTATTTCTACGCTTGCAGAAAATCAAGGGAAATCTGAAGTTCTTTTCGCCGATTGCGCTTGCGGAGAAGGGTATCACACCTGCAACATATTAAAGACAACTGCAGAAAACAGCGTGCTGTCGTCAGCTCTTGCTTTTGACGCGTCAAAATACGGCGTCTCCTACGGCGTGCGGCGCGCCTCAAGGGCAAAACTTTCGGAAAGAGCGTTTTTTGCGGCAGCCAATATTTTTTCGCTTCCCGTCAAGGATTCGGCGCTTGATTTTGCGCTCAGTATCTTTGCTCCGGTTGCCTGGGATGAAATGAAAAGGGTATTGAAGGACGACGGGTATCTCATAGTCGCCTCGTCCGGCGAGCGTCATTTATACGAGCTCAGAAAGGTCCTTTATGACGAGCCGAGGACCGCATCCGGAGAAGTGAATAATCCCGAATTTTTCAGCGTGGTTGAGCAGGAGATCTTCTCCTACCCGGTTTCACTGCTCAAAAACGAAGACGTGAAAAATCTGTTCTATATGACTCCGTTTTGCTATAAGACTTCAAAGAGCGACGCAGAAAAACTGCTGTCGGTCGACACGCTCGACGTCACCGTCGAGGTGAAACTCACGGTATTTGAAAAGGTGATTTGATCATGACCGTTTCGGTATGTATACCCGCGTACAACGAAGGTGAAAGACTTGTAAAGTGCGCGAGTGTTCTCTACGAAAAAATGAACGCGCTTCGTGAACGTGAAGCATGGGATTTTGAACTGATATTCTGCGACGACGGATCGACAGACGACAGCTTTGCCGCGCTGACGGAGTTTTCCTCGGATAAGCCGGAAATACGGCTTGTCGGGTATCCCCAAAACCACGGAAAAGGATCTGCGGTGAGAGAAGCGGTTAAGAGTTCCGTCGGCGACGTCGTTATTTTTACGGATTGTGACCTCGCTTACGGCGTTGACGTGATCGAAAAGGCGGTCGGCGCGGTAAAAGGCGGTGCTGACGTTGCGGCGGGTTCGCGCAACCTGACTAAAGGCGGTTACGGGGAATACAGCGCGCTCCGAAGATTCGCGTCAAAGATCTATATCAAAGTTCTTTCGGTATTGGGGGGGCTTCACGTCTCCGATTCTCAGTGCGGATTCAAAGCGTTCGACGGAGACGGCGCGAGGATGATCTTTTCTCTTTGCACTTGCGACGGGTTCGCTTTCGATTATGAGGTTTTGATGATCGCGGAAAAACTCGGCAAGAAGATTTCCGGATTGCCGGTGACAATAGTAAATCACGGCTCGTCGTCAGTCAGCGTGATCCGTGACAGCATAAAAATGGTGAAAGACGTTTTGAAAATCAAAAAGAGAGTGTCAAAGCTTGACTTGTCGGAAAAAGGAGACGCGAAATGAGCAAGGTATTGTGGAAGGGCGGAACGCTTCTCGCTCCGGTACCCGCTGTCATGGTGACTTGCGGAGATATGGAAAAATCGAATATCATTACCGTCGCCTGGACCGGCATCACGTGCAGTGATCCTCCGATGACCTATATTTCCGTTCGCCCGGAGAGATACTCGTACGGGATCATAAAAGAGCGCGGTGAGTTTGCGATCAATCTTACCACCGTTCAAATGACGAAGTGGACCGATTTTCTCGGCGTTCACACCGGAAGGAAGATCGATAAATTCAAAAAAAGCGGACTGACGAAAGAGGCTTCGCAAAAGATCTCATGTCCGATAATCGCAGAAAGCCCGCTGGCGCTCGAATGTACAGTTAAAGACGTTATCCGTCTCGGAAGCCACGATATGTTTCTTTCGGAGATCGTCGCGGTCGACGTCGACGAAGAACTGATCGACAAAAACGGAAGACTTCACCTTGAACGCGCGTCCCTTGCCGCGTATTCACACGGCGAGTATTTCGCTCTCGGTAAAAGCCTCGGAAAGTTCGGATTTTCCGTCGCAAAAAAGAAAAAGAAATCGCCGCCCGCCGCCCGACGCGGCGGTAAAGCCTAAATCCTCGAAGATAAACGGAGTTAAAAATGGACAAAAGAGAACTTCCGATCGCAGTGTTCGATTCGGGGCTCGGCGGTATCTCGGTGCTGAAGCGTCTCTGCCGGAAACTCCCGAGTGAAAAATTCATATACTTCGGCGATTCAAAGTACGCTCCTTACGGAGAAAAGAGCCGTGAATGGATACTGTCAAGAAGTATCGAGATCGCGGAGAACTTTATTTCTGAAGGAATAAAAGCCCTTGTTGTTGCGTGCAATACCGCGACGAGCGTCGCCGTAAAAACTCTTCGTGAGAGATACCCGGATATTCCCGTGATCGGACTTGAACCCGCGCTGAAGATCGCGGTCGAGAGCGGCAGGGAAGGCGCCGTTGTGGTCATGGCGACTCCGGTGACGCTTTCGGGAGAAAAATTCAGCGCTCTGCTCGAACGCTTCAAAGAAGAAAAAAAGATTATACTCATGCCGGCTCCGAAACTCGTGGAATTCGTTGAGAACGGAGAATACGGCGGAGAGGCGGTAGAAGAGTATCTGAAAGAACTGCTTTTACCCTATAAAGGCAGCAGGATAGCGTCCGTTGTGCTCGGCTGCACACATTTTCCGTTTTTGAAGGAAGCGATATCAAAGGTCTTCGGCGACGTCGATTTTTACGACGGAGCCGTCGGAACCGCGAACGAGACCGCAAGACAGCTCGAGCTTCGCGGTCTTTTGTCCGAAGAAAACAACGGTTTCGTTGCGATCGATAACAGCCTCGGCGATGAAATGTCGGAGCGCTCGTGGGAACTGTTTGAAAGAGAAATCTGAAATAGCGATCTGAAAAGAAAAAAGGTCATCCC
This sequence comes from Clostridia bacterium, assembly GCA_017445115.1. The sequence goes on from JAFSUU010000059.1 coordinate 51,889, forward strand.
GATGCCGACTGTTCTAAAGGACAGTCGGCAGCGATATTTGCCCTTTGGGCAAGCGATATACACCTTCGGTGTTCGATATGTGCCTTCGGCACGCGATATGTTCGCTTCGCGAACGAGGGCAAATATCATATCGCATTCGC
>JAFSUU010000060.1 GCA_017445115.1 Clostridia bacterium
GAGCCCACGCCGGAAGAACTGGAAGAAATGAAAACGAAACAGTATTGGCAGGACCGTTACTGGAACCGCCGCGACTATGAGCTCGCCCGCAGAAAGAAGCAAAAGGAAAAAGAACTGGCAGCGCAGGCGGAAGCAGAGGCGAAGAAACATGAAGAGCGCGTCGCCGCCGCGCGGGAAGAAGTCCGGCGGCAGGCGGAGAACGGTGAGCTTTCTGTAATTCCGACGTAACTGCAAATATTTTCGGCGTGCGTATTTCAATTTCCAAAAGATTGTGATATACTAATATCAGAAGGAAGGTGCTGACATGATATTCACTTTGGATGAACTGAAAACAAGAATATCCCCGATTGCGAAAAAATACGGGCTTAGAGCGGTATATCTGTTCGGCTCCTATGCCCGTAATGAAGCGACGGACGAAAGCGACGTAGATATCCTGATCGACAGAACCGGCTCAAAAATCCGAGGTATGTTTGACATGGGCGGTCTATACAGCGATTTGCAGGAAAGCATCGGCAAAGACATCGATCTTGTAACCACGCAGACGCTGGAACAGACCAGCACCCTGCAGCGCACGCCGTTATTTGTGGAAAATCTCTATTCGGAAAGGGTGAAAATCTATGAATAAAGGCGACTTACAGAGAATTCAGCATATCAAAATGTATTGCGAGGACATCAAAGATTTCGTAAAACGCTTCGGAAATGATTTTAATACGTTTATTACGGACAGAGCGTATTTCAACGCCGTTTCCATGAGCGTTCTTCAGATCGGAGAACTTGCGAACGCGCTCTCTGAGGAGTTCAGAGAATCGACTAAAGATAAAATCGTCTGGAAAGATATCCGGGGAACACGCAATTGGCTTGCCCACGCTTACGGAGAAGTCGATGAATCGATCCTTTGGGAAACCGTATCAAATGACATTCCGGCACTGCTGAAATTCTGCAACGACGTTTTGGAAACGGATGCGCCGCATCCGAAAAAACATCACAGAAGCGACAGAGACGACAGATAAAAAACACAATGTATCACTATGCAGTCCGCGCGAAAAGCGCGGGCTGTTTTTCTATGCAAAAAAATTAGGAAATGAGGTAATAAAAATGTTATTCAAAAACAAAACCGAAATCATCCCCATCGACCACGGCTACGGCAACGTAAAGACCTCGCACTGCTGTTTCTCCACGGGACTGATCAGACACGACAAGGAACCCGTATTCATGAACAATGTGCTGGAGTATGAGGGCAAATATTACACCGTCGGCGAGGGGCACAAGGAATTTCTCCCCAGAAAGCAAAGCGACGCCGACTTCTATCTGTTCACGCTCGCCGCCGTTGGGATGGAATTGTCCGAGCGAGGGTTGACCGAGGCGAAGGTCTATCTCGCCGCAGGCTTGCCGCTGACGTGGGTGAGCGAACAGAAGGAACAGTTCAAGGCGTATCTTTTGCAGAACGACCACGTGGAATTCCGTTTCCGGGGCGTGGATTACAGCGTGGATTTTGTCGGCGCGGATATTTTTCCGCAGGGCTTTTCCGCCGTCGCGGATCGGCTTCACGAATTCAAGGGGACGAATATGCTCTGCGATATCGGCAACGGCACCATGAACGTGATGTATATCAACAACCAGAAGCCGGACGGCACAAAGTGCTTCACCGAGAAATACGGCACAAATCAGTGTATGCTTGCCGCAAAGGAAGTCCTGATGCGTAAATACAACGTTGCCGTGGACGATTCGGTGATCGAAGAGGTGCTTCGCAACGGCAAGGCAGATATCGCCGACCGTTTCCTGTTCACGATCACACAGACGGCGCGGCAGTACGTGGAAGGTATATTCAGAAGCCTGCGGGAGCATGAATACCATCCCGACCTGATGCGGCAGTATATCGTGGGAGGAGGCGGCTGCCTCATCAGGAATTTCGGCGTTTACGACAAGGACCGCGTTACCGTGATCGACGATATCTGCGCCACTGCAAAGGGCTACGAGTATCTGGCCCGCATGAAGCTGGAGCGCAGCGGTGAGCTTGTATGAGCAATATCAAAGAAACCACGCTGCGGCTGGATCTCGACAAGGAAGCGGATCGGAAAGCTTGGGACTATCTGCAAAGCCGGGACCGGGAAAAGTACAGATCCTACAGTAAAACGGTCGTGATCGCCGTCAACGAATACTTTGACAGGCTGGAACGGCTGAAAAACGACCCATATCTGGAAACGCGGGAAAAGGAAGACGCCTTTCTTCGGTCGGTAAAAGAAACGATCCGGAACGCGCTTTCCGGGTACTCCGCCGTTGGCGGGTTGTTGCAGCTATTGCGCCAGACGGTTTCCCAGCCGCCGCCCCCACCAGAGGAAAACACCGAGGAAGATATTTCCGCGGCGTTGGATTTCGCAAACGGCTTTTAGCAGCAGAAGCCCATGATTTCAGCAGCAAATCAGTATCAGAACCGGCATTCGGCGATATCGGGAATACAGCGATTTGCGCCGTGTTCCTCTGATGCTGCCGTTTTTGCCGTCGTTCAGCAGTATCGATCAACATTTCAGCAGAGAAAAGAGGTGAATTCAATATGACTGAAGACGAGAAGAAACTGCTTCAGGCAAAGCACCGTCTGGAGGAAGCCGAAGCCCGCAGCCGCGAAAAGGAACGCAAAGAGCGTACCCGCAGGCTGATCCAAGAAGGAGCGATTCTGGAAAAACTCCTGCCGCAGGCACAGACGATGGACTTATCCGCACTGGAATCGTATTTGCAGACTACGTTAAACGTATGACCGATGGGCGATCCGCTTGGGTCGCCTTTTCTTTTTCCCGAAGGGCGCACTTACTCACCACTCACAAATC
>JAFSUU010000061.1 GCA_017445115.1 Clostridia bacterium
ATTCGTTTCCTTGTTCATCTACAACAATCACGTTTTTTTCGATGGGTGTCGCCCCCTTGCCGTATATGATCTGCAGTTCAGTTTTTTTCGATGGGTGCCGTCCCCGCCTGCGAGTTTATTATATCATACAGCGTTACGTTTTGCAACAGAAACGCAGGACTTTTTCAACTCCTTTATTTCTGTCAAGACAAAGGGCGGCGAGCGTTGTATAATAAAGCTACAAACAAACGGCCGTATGTTTGTATGATACGGAGGAATGTATTTATGGAAAACAGCGAACTGATAACAAAAGCTATACGTTACATCAACAATGAAAAAAGGAACAGCGAAATGTCCATTGAGGACGTCGCTGTCAACGCCGGTTTTTCGACCAACTATTTTAACCGCATATTCTTTGAGCATACCGGCTTCAACGTGATGGAATATATACGTTTCACGCGTCTGAAATCCGCCGCCGTCTCTTTGCGGACGTCCGAACGGAGCGTGATCGATATCGCTCTGGATTGTGGGTATGAAACGCACGAGAGCTTTACCCGCGCTTTTAAAAAGCAGTTTGGCGTATCACCCACGAACTATCGCAAAATGCACGAGAAATCCGAGCTCTGGTACGGCGAATTCAATAACGATACGGTGGGAGCAAGGCTGCTGCACGAGTTCAAACAATTAAAGGCGGCCGATCCCGATGAAATACGCGAATATCTGCTTGAAAAGGACGCGCTGAAATGGGGATATATGGCGGTGACGACCAAGGTCAACGGTGGCGCGGGGCTATATTCAGGCGACGACTTCCGGGACGGTTTCGTCTGGGCTTACGAGATCGACGATAAGATATGGGTAGACGTGATTTGCGAAGATCTTGCGCTTATTGCCGAATATCTGCAACTGTTCTCGGACGATCGCTTTGAGACTTCTTTCTTCTCATTGAAGGACGCGGGCACCGTATCCTCTGATCTTCTCAAACACGGGATAAAGATCAACGAGGTCGATAGTTACGACGAGTGCGTATATACCGGAAAACCCTACGAGTTTTCCGCTCCGGACGGGATCATAATGAGAGAACTGCGTTACGACGACTTTGATCTGATCAAGGCGTATCACATCAAAAAAGGGAGCGATTCGCCTAAGATCGAATTCTACAGGAATGAACTGTACAAGCGCGACGTTCTGAAAAGCGACGAAATGTCGGAAATGATCTTCGGGATCTTTACGGAAAACGAACTGATCGGTCTGAGCTACGGAGGACTGCAGTACGCAAACGGTTTTACGCTGAACAACTGCATATATACCGATCTTGCAAACGAAAAATATAAGGACGACACGATCTACCGCTACGCTTTCAAATTCGTCACCAACGCAGTTCTTGAAAAGGGCGCTCTCCCCTTCGACGACGTCCAGACCCCCTGCGTTAAGCCTGAGGACAAATACGGATCGTTCAATTCCGTCGATCTCGGATATAAACTTGTAAATAGAGCGTATCATCCAAAGTATGAAATCGTATAAAAAAGAATAAGAGGGCACAACGCGGCGACGACCGGAAAAGACCGACGCCGCGTTGTGTTTTTCAGTTTTAACTAAAACGCCTTTATCTCATTCGCCGTGAATCCCCGATTGACCTGCAAACGCGTATCGTTGAACATATCTATAAACAGCGGAATGAAAGCCTTTACGTCGTTCTCGGGAAAGTGGTCCTTGGTTCTTTGCTGAATGTAATTGACAGCCTCTCCGACGTCCCCCTCGTATACGTCCGCCATGCCGTACAGATCCTCCGCCAGATAGTCCGCGTCTTCTTTTGAAAAGCCGGAACGGTTCCTGAGGAACGCCCGAAGACTGATGAAAGATAACGTCTTCTCGTGATAGTATTCATCCTTATACTTCAGAAACTGCGCCTTATCCGGAACGTAGTACGGCTTGCCGTATTGCTCGCCCTTCAGATAATAATAGTCGTCATCGTCGACCGTCAGAACGTATTCCGCCACCAACTCGCGGTCTATCGGTTTGGTCTTTCCAACGTCGTCATAGAATTCATCTTCGGCGACTATGCTGAAAAACTTGTGTTTTTTCATGATATTGTCAACGATCGAAAGAAAGTCATCCTCCGACAGCGGTTCATTCTGCGAGTTATATATGGACAATATCTTTGATAACGGCGCTATCCCATAAAGATTGCTTGCGGCGTCAAGATATTCTTCGACTAATGATTTTGTTTCTTCGGAGATAACGGTGTCCATAGCGTTCATTCACTTCTCCCAATAATTAAATTTAACACGATTGTATCATTTATTCTATCTGTTGTCAATTATTCTATCTGTTGTCAATCTTCTCTACTGATCCCCATATGATGTAGCCTCGACTATATCATACAAGAGAAAAATGTATTATTACAATCACATGTTTAACCCTCAGTGGATCAACCCAAATTACTACATTGATATCTATTTAAGGTCGCGCGGGGTCAAACAATAAAACAGCGGCTTTCAGTAATTCCCTCGCTTTTTCCAAACAGAATCCTCCTTTGCGGCAGCGTTTACCGCAGAGGAGGATTTCTGTTAATTATATTTTTTTATTTCTGTAAACGGAAACTTGTGTGTCAGATGATTTGACCCCTATCGCACCGCAAGCGTAACGCCCATCTCAAACGCTTTTTGACGCTCTTTCGGGAAGACGTTCTCGTGTCTTTCCATTTTTGCCGCCGGGTCGAACATCGTCCATTCCCAGTCGGTTTTACCGTAATCCTTGAGTTGCAGCGTGTCGCCGCTGACAAAAACCTCGGTCGGACCGACGAAACGGTTCAGCGTTTGCCGATATTCTCTGAGTAGTTCCCGGTACATCGTGTCGGGCGCGTTGCTCGTCATGATGAGCAGCACCGGGATCGGGTGCTCGTTGCAGCACGGTTTTTCAAGATTATAAGTCAGATTCTGAAAGATCAGCCGCTCGTACAGCGCCCGGAAGGACGCGGTCATCTCCGAAAGATAATTCGGCGAGCCTATGATCAGTCCGTCAGATTCACGAATCGCATCAAGCACAGGGGTCAGCCCGTCTTTGCAAACGCAATGAC
>JAFSUU010000062.1 GCA_017445115.1 Clostridia bacterium
TCATTTTTCTATTTTCTATTCTTACGCATATTTACGGCTCATGCCGTCGATATAGATTTTACACGCTATAAGCGCGAAACGGAGAAAACGATACTATGGAAGAAAACGAAAACGTTCCGGTCGAGGTGACCGGAGAGAACGCTGACGAAGTCCTCAAAACGGGCGATGAAGCTGCCGACGCCGGGAGCGGGGACGAAGACGCAGCGCTCGACGAAGAGTTCGGAAAGCTTATAAAAGGCAAGTATAAGAACGCGTACGCCAAGCGGACGCAGAGCATGATAAACCGCCGGTTCCGCGAAGTCAAGGAGCTTGAAAATCTGAGGCGCACCGCCGCCGAGGTTTACGGCGTCGCGGACGTGACGGAGGACGTCGTATCCGCCGTAAAGGCGGGGCGCACCCCGGAGTCCCGCGACGACACTGCGCGCACCGCGATAGGTGTTGCGGACGAGTACGGCAGGTTGATGGCGGAGGCGGATGAGGTGAAGAAGCTCTATCCGTCGTTCGACGTCGCGAAGGAGGCGGAAAACCCGCTCTTCTCAAAGCTCGTCGCCTCTGGCGTGGGTATCAAAGCGGCTTACGAGGCGCTCCACCACGATTCTATCGTCGCGGGCGCGATGATGCTCGCCGCAAAGCGCGTCGCCGACGCGGCAAGGCGCGGCGCCGTTTTACCGGCTTCCCGCCCCGGAGAGGGTGCGTCACTGCCTACGACGGCTGCCGATCCCCGTCCCGACGTGCGCACGATGAGCGCCGATGACGTCAGGCGCATACTCAAGCGCGCGGAGAACGGGGAAGTTATAAGGTTCTGAACAAGTGGAAAGTGGAAAGTGGAAAATTGAAAATTGAAAATGATCCGTTTTTCCGAATTAAAGAACAAAAGGAGAAAAATGACATCAATGAACGACAACGAATTTGATCTTCAGATCTTTGCGGCGGGTGACAACGTAATGGGTACCGCCGCGTACATCAACGCAAACAACGGAACGTCAGAGAGCTACGGCGAGGGCGGACTTTCGCCCGAGATGAAGACGTTTTACGACAAGACTCTCATCACTCTCGCGGGCGCAAATCTCGTTCACGAGCAGTTCGGTCAGAAAAGACCGATCCCCGCGGGATCCGGAAAGACCGTAGAGTTCCGCCGCTTCTCGTCTTTGCCCAAGGCGCTCACCCCGATCACGGAGGGCGTCACGCCCGCGGGCAACAAGCTCTCCGTAACTCCGGTGACGGCGACGGTGGAGCAGTACGGCGACTACGTTGAGCAGACAGACCTTCTCGAGCTGACCGCCGTTGACAACACGATCGTCGAGACGACGAAAAAGCTCGCGGACCAGGCGGGCAAGACTATCGACACGATCGTCCGCGAGGTCATCAACGCGGGCACGAACGTGCTCTATTCGAGAAAGAATACGTCCGGCACGTACAGCGACGTGACGAGCCGCGCGGATCTTGACGAGAACTGCAAGCTGACGGTGCGCGACGTATTCCGCGCCGCCGCCGAACTCAAGGCGATGAACGCGCCGAAGATCGACGGATGTTTCGCCGCGATCATTCACCCGTACGTCGCGTACGACCTCATGCAGGAGGCGGGCGACGAGTGGATCGACGCTGCGAAGTACGTCTCTCCCGAGAACATTCTCACCGGAGAGATCGGCAGACTTGCGGGCATACGCTTCGTCGAGTCAAGCGAGGCAAAGATCTTCGCGCCGAAGGAGATCTCCGACGGTAAGTGCCGTCTTACGGTCAAGACCGCGAACGCATCGGCTTCTACCTCGATCGCGATCGACGAGGTGCTGACTTCCGCCGCGTCCGTTTCGATCCCCGTCTATATCGACGGCGTAGAAAACACGGTAACCGCGATCACGACCTCAAACGGCGCGACGACTCTTACAGTTGCGACAGCGACGACCTGCGCCGTTGGAGACATGATCTGCGGCAAGGGCGCGGGCTCTGACGGCTCCGCGGTCTTCTCGACGATCGTTCTCGGCGCCGACGCGTTCGGCGTGACCGACGTTGCGAACGGCGGTATCGAGCACATCGTAAAGCAGAAGGGCTACGGCAACGACCCCTTGAATCAGAGAAGTTCTATCGGCTGGAAGGCGCTCGGCTGCGCCGAGATCCTCGTCGACGAGTACATCGTCAGGATCGAGTCCGGCTCATCCTACTCCGCGGCTGCGGAAGCAAACTGAGTTAAATTCCGGAGGGAAATGATATGAGACAAATGCAGAAAAAGAATAAAGTCACGATAAACATTCCGAAGAGATGGCGCGGCGACGACGAGCGCTTTATCGCCTGCAACGGACGCCGCGTGCTCGTGAAGACGGGCGTCGACGTCGAGGTCGCGCCCGAGATCGCGGAGGTCTACTTCAACTCCGTCTCGCAGAGAGATGAGTCGGAACGCAAGATCTCCGAGTACTCAAGCGCGGTATGACGGCGAGAGAAGCAGTGGAGGCGTTTCGCGACGCCTCCCGTGTCCCGATAAGTGAGGATACTCTCGCGGCGTGGATAAACGAGCTTGAAGGCAATATCTATTACTATATCATCCTGACGCACGAGGGCGGCGGGGACGTGACGCCTCCCGACATAACTCTCACGTCGGGATACGACGACACGCTCTTTGCCCCCGAGCCATTTTCGAAGGTCTATGCCGATTATCTCGCAATGAAGCGCGACCTCACATTCGGCGACGTCAACAAGTACAGTATCTCGAGCGCGACGTTTTCGGCGTCTTACGGCGATTTCGGCGACTGGTACAACAGAACTCACGCGCCGCTTTGCAAAGCGGACAATCTGAAGACTTCCGGAGGTACCGAATGAGGATCCCGGACATCAGAATGAGAGAACCGGAGCGCGAGGAGATACGCACGTTTTTCGGGCTCAACGTGATGCCGTCCGCAAAGCAGGGGGAGAGCCGCGACGAGGAGAACGTCTCGAGCCGCCTCTTCCCGTTCCTCGCGCCGAGGCAGGACGCCGTAAGATTTGAAAGGGAGGGAGGAACGTGCCGCGCGCTGATCCCGAAGGATCAGCTCGTCTCGATTATCGAGACTCCCGGCGGTGAATATTGCAGACTTTATTACGCCGGGCAGGAGACAGGTCTTCTTATGACTCCGGGCGAGAAGCAGACTGTGTCGATGGGGACGAAGGTTATTATTTTCCCGGACAAGGTGTGGTACGACACGAAAGACGGAACTTACGGCTCTCTCGACGCGTCTTTCACGTCGCAGTCGGGCGTTTCCGTATCGTTCGCGCTCTCCGATCCTTTCGGCGGCGAGTACGAATACGACGCCTCTCCGACGGCGCCGGAGTCACCCGCGGACGGCGCGGCATGGTGCGATACTTCCGTGACGCCGAACGTGCTTTACAGGTATTCGGAATCGTCCGACACCTGGGCAGAGATAAATTCTACGTTTGTCAAAATATCTTCCCCCGGCATCGGACAGAGATTCAGGGCGGGCGACGGAGTAACGCTCTCCGGCTCGTCGCAGAACACGCTTGACGGCGCGGCGGTGATAGAGGACGCGGGAGACGATTTTATCTTAGTACCCGGTATCATTTCCTCGTCGACAACTCAGGACACGCCGTTTTCGGTGACGCGCGCGGCGCCCGAGATCGACTTTTGCGTCGAGCACAACAACAGACTCTGGGCTTGCCGCTCGGGGCTCTCGCGCGACGGGGAGTACGTCAATGAGATATACGCGTCAAAGCTCGGAGATCCTTTCAACTGGAACGCGTTTTCCGGGCTCGTCTCCGACAGTTATGCGGCTTCCGTCGGCACTGACGGAGTTTTCACCGGCTGCGCCGTATATCTCGGCACCCCTTCGTTTTTCAAGGAGGGCTGCGTCCACAAGGTCTACGGCACAAGGCCGTCGAACTTCAGGATCGTCGCGTCGTCATGCGACGGCGTGGCGCGAGGCGCTTCAAGGTCGGTCGCAGAATGCTGCGGATCGCTGTACTATCTCTCAAAGAGCGGCTTCATGCAGTACGACGGTTCGTATCCGCAGCAAATATCAAACACGCTCGGAGAGCTTGCCCCGTCGGGCGCTGTCAGCTGCGTTTGCGACGGCAGGGTATACCTTTTCATTCCGGGCGGAACGCGCTCCGGTCTTTACGTCTACGACGCGATGCTCTCCGTCTGGCACAGGTACGGAGAGAGTGGTATCGAGGCGACGTGCCGTGCGCCGTCCGGGATACTCGCGGCGACGCCGGAGGAGTATATAAACCTCGACTCAAAGGATGCCGGCGCGTCGGCAGGGGCGTTTCTCGGGGATGACTCGGGAGACGCGGACGTGACGTCTTGGCGCTTCGAGACCGGGGAGCTCACCGCGGAGCGTGACGATATGTACGTCGACAAGATAGAACTCACCTGCGCCGTGCCGGAGGGCGGGCATCTTACGGTCGAGCTGATAACCGGGGAGGACGAGGCGATGCCCGTCGTGACGCTTTCCCCCTCTGTCAGGAGAACTTTCACGGTGCCCGTCATCACGCCGCGCCACAGAAGATGCCGCCTTCGCATCTCGGGCGCGGGACAGTGCGTCGTTTACAGTATTTCGAAATTCGTTGAGCGTACGTAGGAGGGTTTGATATGGAACTCGATTTTGAACTTCCGAGGCTCTCGCCTGAAGTTTCTGCCGACGCGCTCCGCATCAGAGCGTATCTCGGAAGAATGGCGGAGCAGATCTCCGCGGCGCTCTCGGCGATCGACGAGGATAATCTTTCGCCGCGCGCGGCGAAGGCGCTCACCGCCTCCGTAAAAAATGAAAAGGATATCGATGCGCTGAAAGACGCGGTGGTACGCACCGCGACGCTGATCAAGCGCACGGAGGAAAAGCTCAGCGCGACAATGAGGAACGAGTACGCCGCGATCTCAGATATCGGGGAGTATACGGAGCGCGCCGTTGCGACCTACGAGGCGGACGGGCTCGGGATAGATCAGTTCTTCAGACTCGTCCGCTCGGTCGCGGGCGAGGTCGACGAGCTCTCGGGCTACGTCAGATGCGGAGTCCTCGACGGAGGAGTGATAGGCGTTGAGATTGGCGACGCCGCAGGCACCTCGCCTTTCAAGGTCAGGCTCACCGGAGAGCGCTTGTCGTTCCTTTGCGGATCCGACGAGGTCGCTTATATGTCGGACGATTCTCTCGTCGTGACGTCAGCCTCGGTCTCGGGCAGACTCACGCTCGGGGATTATGAGATTTCTACAGCCGACGGGCTTATATTCAAATATGCGGGAGATTAAAAGATGGCAAGCGGATATTTTGAAAGCGCGACCGGGACGAATCTTGAAATAGGCGTCGAGTGGACGTCCGTGCCGTCGGTGCAGGACAACTCATCGTCGGTACGCGCTAAAGTTTACATTACACATTACGACATATATTGCGCAGCGCTCTCCGGCAGTTACGTTTCGGTCGGGGACAGAACGGCGTACTTTACCGCCGCGGTCTCATCGTCCGACACTTCGCATCAGAAGACGTATATCGCGGACGAGACATTTTCGGCCGCGCACGGCGCCGACGGCAAAAAGACGGTGAAGATAGCGGCGGGCTGGGTGTTCAACGGCACTTACAACGGTCACTATATCGGGACGCTCGAGGTCTCGGGCGACGCGGTTCTCGACAAGATAGATCGTGCGAGCGAATTTTCGTGCCCCGGAACTCTTACCGTCGGCGAGCCGTTTGAACTAACCGTCCGTCCCGCGTCGCTGTCTTTCACTCACCGCGTCATAATCGCCGCGGGCGGCGCTTCATGGACAGGGAACGTCTCGTCGGGCACGTCGCTCACCGTGACGCCTCCCGCCTCCCTCGCCGACGGGATAACATCGTCTTCGTCAGGCAGCGGCACGGTAAAGGTCGAGACTTACAAGGGGAACGTGAAGATAGGCGAGACGACAAAAAACGTCACCGTCAGAATTCCACAGAGCGCGCCGTTTCTGCCGGACTTCACGCTGAATTTTATCCCGTCGTCGGACTCCGCTTTCGTGACGGTGCACTCGTTAGTATGCGCTGACATAACCGAGGGTACGGTAACGGTGACGAACGCTGCGGCTGCGCACTCGGCGACAGTCTCGTCGGTCAGGGTGACTTACGGGACGAAGAGCGTCTCCGGTGCGACGCTTGAAGTCGGAAAACTGACGGCGGGAGATTTTACATATTCCGCGACGGTCACCGATTCGAGAGGGTACTCGACGACGAAAAGCGGCTCCGTCACGGTGATGCCTTACGGCGCGCCGAGAGCTGAAAACGCCGCCGTGACAAAATGTGATTCAGCAGGAGCGGACGACGGCGAGGGGACGTATTTCAAAGTCTTTGCGGACTCTGTCTGCTCCGATCTCGGCGGCGTCAATTCGGCGTCGATGACGCTGACTGTAAAGACGAGGGGCGGCGCCGCGCTCGGAACGTGGAGCATTGTCTCCGGAACTCCCGCCGTCGTCGGCGGATCGTTCTCGCACACTTCGTCGTACGTCGCCGAGATAACGGTGACCGATACGGCGGGGCAGAGCACCGTGAAGCGGATCGTTGTTCCGACCTCGTTCGTGGATCTCCACGTCAAAAGAGGAAAGATCAGATTCGGCGGGTACTGTGAGAGGGCGGGGTTCGAGTGCGATTATCCGGCACGCTTCAATTCCTCGCTGTCGGTCGGGGACGACGCGGTCGCCGACTTCGTGACGTCGACGTATACCGACGGGATGTGGACGGTAGTGAAATACTATTCCGGGCGCGCGGAGTGCTTCGGCGCCTCGACGGAAAATCTTTTTCCCGCCGCATCCGGAGGGCTTTACGCCGCGGACGTCGCTCCGAAGAGCTATCCCCCGGGACTTTTCCTCTCGAGGCCGACGGCGATCGTCTCGGCTGAGCGCGGGCTTGCATCCGAACGCGGCGACGGAACTTCGTCGTCCTCCCCCACCGTCAGGATCTATTTCGAGTCCGGAAACGCCGTCTCGTGCGAGGTGTCGTATCTTGTAAGAGGCGTGTGGAGAAGCGCGGTGTGACAACACAGAAAGGACATTATAAATGACAGACAATGAAACACGAAAAAAAGAAAAGCCCGAAAGGACGGTGAGCGAGGAGACGCTTGCTGCGAAGGCTGCGCTCGATGCATACGAAGCATCTCCCGACTACGAGTCGAAATACGCCAACGCGATCTCGGCGCTCGCGGACAGGATTCTGAAAGACGAGGGCTTTTCGTATAACTACTCCACCGATCCGTCTTATATGGCGGCGAGGGAACAATCGGAGATCGAACGCCGCCGCGCCGCGTCGGACGCCGCATCGAACGCCGCCGCTCTTACCGGCGGGTATGCGAATTCCTACGGCGTGACGGCGGCGGGAGAGGCATCCGCGAAGAGCTACGATTCTCTCCGCTCGATGATACCGTCTCTCGTCGACGCGGCTTACAAGAGGTGGAGCGACGCAAGGCGCGCCGAGCTTGAAAGGCTTGAAGCAGTTCGTGCTCTCGAAAAGGACGACTACTCGAAGTACCGCGACGAGGTCTCGGACCGGGCAAAGTACCGCGATTATCTTGCGGACAGATATGACGCTTCGTCAAAGAGCGACCTCGACCTGTACAAAGCGGCGCTTTCCGACTGGCAAAAGGACCGCGACTACGAGAGAGCGGTGTACGAGTACGACGCCGACGCCGCATACAAAGCGAGCCGCGACGCCGCGACGGACGAGCAGAAGGCAAAACAGCTCGCGATAGATCTCATCAAAGCGAACGCCTCGGCGACAAACGCCGCCGCGGCATATAACAGGAGCGCCGCGTCTTCAAAGAGCGACGAGTCAGCGGTAAAGACCGAAAAGGCGGAGAACACCGGAAAGTCCGGCGCGAAGACGTCCGGCGACGGTGATGCGGTGACGAGCATCGCGGGCAAAAAGCTCGTCGGAGAGCTTTCGGCAGGGGCGATCTCCTCGGACGGCACTGTCAGCCTCGAGTTCGTCGAAAGAGTCAAAAAGGCGAAAAACGCGGGGAGCATAAGCGCGGAGGAATACAACGCGATAATGGAGATCGTGCGCGGGATAGGAACGGAGGTGTGACAGTATGGCAAAATTACCGTCAACTCTGTCACCGCAGATCAGAAACGGCACGCTCGTCTGGTGTGAGGGAGACGTTTTCGATATGTTTCTCTGCCTCTCGCTGACCGCGCTCGGAAGCGAGGTCTCCGATCTGACGGGTTACGCCGTCGACGTGAGGTTTTACGACGCGGGCGGAGCCCCGGTCCACACGTTCACGCTTCAGGGCGGCGCGTCGAGAGTCGTCACGCTTGAATTTACGGAATCCGTAAGCGCAAAATTCCGCCGCGGCAGATACCGCTTTGACGTATCGCTCACGGATCCGTCGGGAAAATGCTCGACAGTCTGCGACGACGCGCCTGTGATCGTCAGATAGAAAGGAGATTCTTTTAAGATATGAGTCAGATAAATAATATCGGCGTTGAGCTGAACGGCTATTTTCAGCGCGGCGTCGACTCCGTTTCTCTTGACGGCGGCGTACTGACGCTCACTCTGACCGACGGCACCGAGTTCTCGCTCGGCTCTGTCGTCGGTCCCAAGGGAGATACCGGAGCAAAAGGCGACAAGGGAGACAAAGGAGACAAGGGCGACCCGGGCGCCAAAGGCGATAAAGGTGACACGGGTGCGGCAGGAGAAACCGGAGCTAAAGGCGACAAAGGCGACAAGGGGGACAAGGGTGATACCGGAGAGCCCGGCGCCAAAGGCGACAAAGGAGATAAGGGCGACCGGGGCGACACCGGCGCGACCGGACCTCAGGGACCTCAGGGTCCGGCGGGCTCGGCCGGCACGGTGCAGGCATTCGTCCTTGAGTGGCTCGGCGATTCGCCGTCCGAGTCCGATATCGCCGCCAACGTCGCGGTCATGACGCAGATCGCCGCGGCGACTCCCGGGCAGTTCAACGTTCTGATACACGACGCGCCGTTCTATTTTCCAGCGGTCTGTTTCGGCGCGGGATGCGTCGGGAGCATCTTTACGAAAGGGGACGGATATGTCTGCAAAGAGATCTCCGGGACAACGGTAGGAGCGTACAGCGAGTGGGAAGCGCCGATCATCAACACCGGCACGTTCGTCGCAAACAGCGACAGCGGCGCGTCTCAGTCGAGCATCGCCGATTACGTGACGGGAAAGATCTCCGACGCAAGACCGGTCACGGGCAACGCCGCGCTATCGTCTTCGTGGACGGACAACAACGACGGAACGTACAGCCAGACGATCAGTATCACCGGCGCTACGAGTCACAGCAAGATAGACGTTCAGCCGACGGCCTCTCTGATAAACAGACTTGAGGCGGACGGGGTAAAGGCGCTTTATATCACCAACAATTCGGGCGCTCTGGCGGCGATCGCGGTCGGCGCCGCTCCGACGGTGGCGTTTCTATTTCAGTACACGAGAACGGAGGTGGCGGGATGATAGTCGGCAATCCTGTGATCGTCTCATCCGGAGGCGGCACGGTATCAAAGCCGTCCTACCTTATCTCGGACGGCAGCACGGTATCGACGTTTTACTTCAACACGGAGCTTTCGCTCTCGCCTTATCTCGCCGCGCTCTCATACCCCGGCACGGACCCGGTCACGGGACTTGACGTCTGCGCTCTCGGGCTCGGATATTTCTATGCGGTCGACTTGACGAACGGCGACTACGCTCTCGTATGGAACGACGGAACAAACGTCGTCCCCGTCTATTCGACGACGTCGGTCCCGTCTTACGGCGTGACTTCGGCGGGCTGGCAGATCGCATCATATTCGCCGTCATCCTCCGTCACTGTAGCGATGTCAGACGTCATGCCCGCTCTGAGGGCGATCATGGACATCGTCGTCGCGAAGAGCGCTGTCGCTTTCGGAACGAAAAAAACGGCGCTTTCCGTCTCACAGAACGGCACATACAGCGCGCCGAGCGGGACGCTTTACAACTCCGTTTCCGTTTCAGTTTCGGGAGGCGGAAGCAAACCGCAGCTGAACGCGCCGTCGGTCACGCTTACCGACAAGTACACTCTGACGGTCACGAACCCCGCGACGAACGGGAATTTCGTGACGGGATACAAGATCCTCGTCAGCGGAGTTGAAACGTACACGACGCAGAACACGACCTACGATCTGTCGGGGCTCTCCGTCAACACGGCGCCGGTGAGAGTCAAAGCCGTCGGCAATGATTTTGAAGACAGCGCGGCGAGCAATTCCGTCACGTTCTACAAGTATTTCGACGTTGAAATGTATGACGACGACGGCACGACTCTCCTCTCGACCGAAAACGTCAGATATGGCTCGATGCCCTCGTACGTTCCGTCAAAATCGGGATGGGGATTCGTGCGCTGGGAGGATCAGAACGGCAATACGGTGACGTCCGTCACTTCCGCAGATCCGCTCTATGCGGTCTACACGCAGAGCTTCGTCATCGAGGCGGGCACGTACGCAGTCAAATCGGGATTGACTGACGAGACTAAAGACATCAACATAGATATTAATTTCACGTGGACGAAAAAGAACCAACCGAGTGTCACCGCTGTCGGTACTGCTCTTTACAGGTCAAAATACGGTTCCGTGACGACGATCTTCTGCACGAAACAGATGGGCGACTCAAACAGAATGATGCCGTTCGGCTACAATTCGACAATGTCCAAAAACATGTGGCTGCCGCAGAACTTTATGTACTATGACAACGGGTGGTACAAGATAGTCGTCGGTACGGACACGAACGTCACGCAGACGCAGAAGGAACAGTTCGACTACTTCTTCCGCAAACTGACGACATGACCTGGGAGATAATAACCGGATTTACGGTGCTGCTGGGCGCCGTGATATCCATAATGAACGTGGTGGTCAAGGTCAACCGCTCGCTGATCTCGCTCGAGGAGACGGTCCGCCAGCTGAGGACTTACATGGAGCGGCAGGGTACGAAGAACGAACACTTCTACAGCGAGCTGAATATATTTGACAAGAGGGTGACTGTCCTCGAGGAGAAATTGATCGTGGACACGTCGCCCCGCGACGGAATTAAACCTGTGAGAAGGACGGTATGAAAATGAAAGGAAATGAAAACAAAACGGGCGAGGGCTTAAAAGAGACCTTTCGCCGCGCCGTGAGGACGTTTTTCCAGGCGGCAATAGGTTATTTTGCGGCGAATGCCGCGCTGGTAAACTTTGACGACGGCACGGCGTTCAAGCGCGTGCTGATAGGGCTCGTTGCGTCCGCCGCGGCGTGCGGTATCGCGGCGGTGATGAATCTTCCCGAAAAGAGCCGTCCGTCTCCGGACTCCGTCGCAGAAATCGAAACAGATTGAGGACAGAAAAATATGGCAGACAGAGTTTTCGGAATCGACGTATCTCTTTATCAGAAAGGTTTTGACTTTTCGAAGGCGGCTTCCGAAGGAGTGAAGTTCGTCATCGTCAAGGCGAGTGAGGACACTTTCGTCGACCCGGAGTTCGTGAATAACTACGGAGCGGCAAAGAAGGCGGGACTCGGCGTCGGATGCTACCATTTTCTTCACGGCACGAGTGTTGACGAGGCGCGGCACGAGGCGAGATTTATGATAGATAACTGTCTTAAAGGCAGGGTGTTCGAGTATCCCGTCTTCGTCGACGTGGAGTACTCGAAGCTGACGTCGCTGTCAAAGGACGAACTTTCAAGCGTCGTCTCGGCGTTCTGCAACGCGCTCGAAGACGCGGGGTACTGGGCGGGGTTCTACACGAATCTCGACTGGTACCGGAATCACCTGAACGGCGAGCGTCTCGCCGCGAGGTATTCGTTCTGGCTCGCTTTCTGGGGAAAGAACGAGGCGACGGACGACTGTCAGATGTGGCAGTTCGGCGGCTCGGTCAACCTCATCCGCGACAACAAGGTCGCGGGCGTCGTTTGCGACCAGGATTACAGCCTTCGCGACTTTCCGGCGATGATCGCGGCTAAAGGACTGAACGGTCTTAAATCGTCGTCGAAGCCCGATACCGACACGGTACTCAAAGTCGGCGACAAGGTCAAGCTCAAACCCGACGCCGTCGTCTACGGTACGGATACGAAATTCTTTCCGTGGGTGTACGACGCGACGCTCTACGTCCGCGAGACGTCGGGCAACCGCATCGTCGTCTCCACGCAAAAGACCGGCGCCGTTACCGGCGCCGTCGATAAGAAGTATGTGGTGAAGGTGAAATGATATAAATTGGGGAGAACTTTTTTTCAAAAAGTTCTCCCCATACCCCTTTTAAAAACTTCTAACCTTCTCTTGCAAGGCGTCAGCCTTGCATATCGAGCTTTATACATATCTCGCCTTTAGCGAGGATGCATACAGCATATCGAACGTCGCAAAGCGGCGTATATCGAATTTCAAAGCTTCTGCTTTGAAATATATCGACAAAAGCAATAATCAATAACGGAATGATACCACTGTCGCCAAAACGCTCACCACTTTATCGTTTCATAACAGGATGACAAGAGAGGGATCGCATCCTTACAGTGGCACCGTTCTGAAAACCCGGTTGATTTATAGACGGCTATATGATAAAATATAGGAGGTTAAACTTGAGTTTATACGGAGAAAGACAAATCAGGGGAAACAGCACAAAGTGGAAAAACTGGATGTGTATGTTTACCCCTACTACTTGCGTTCCATGTATGAAAAAGCACGGATCAATATATCCTTATAATACGCCTTTTGTACCTTTGCATGAACACTGTTATTGCGAGCTTGTTCCAATGAGGTGTATACCTGCGGGAAAAGCAACAATGGCCAAAGAAGCGGGAGTTGACATATACCTTAAGTATATCGGTGCACTTCCAGCAAACTATATTTCAAAAGAGTTTGCGACAAAACATGGATGGATACCTGAAAAAGGGAATTTAGCAGACACTTTACCGGGCAAAGTCATTGGCGGATCACTATACAGGAATATTGACGGAAAACTTCCGAAAGATAAAGCAAGGGTTTGGCACGAGGCTGACTTTGATTATTCATCGGGATATAGAAATGACTCCCGCATCCTTTATTCATCGGACGGGCTGATTTTTGTTACATACGATCACTATAAAACTTTTTATGAAATCAAGTAATAGGAGACTATTATGGAACAGACTATTAATACCTTTACGGTAGACTTTATCGGCGCTCAATATTATTTGGATATACACAAAGCATTGAAAGACGGATTGAAACTTCCGGAATACTATGGTGAAAACCTTGACGCACTATGGGATTGTTTGACGGATATAGTATATAGGTATGTCGAGATCCGTTTGAAGAATTATCAGGATATTGAAAAAATCAACAAAGAGTATTCAGAAAAGATTTTATACGTTTTTAAAGAAGCAAAGCATTATGCTGACGAAACATATTCCGGATCCCGGATCATCGTCGAGCGCGACGGAGTAGAGACTGAGATAGAGTGAGCTGTTATGAAAAATACAGCGCCGGGGCGGAGATTTCCGTCACGGCGCTTTGTTTGAAATAATAAATGTGATGTTTAAGACAGGGGACGGTTCTATGTCTTCCCCTGCCTTCTGTCTTAATCGCTACCGGAAATATACATATCAAATTCAATGTCTGATTCTAAATCTGAAGCGTATTTGACAAAGGGTTTAGGAAGAGAAATTAGAGGTTTATTCTCCAAATCTATCCATACGCACACTCTCGCATTCAAATTATTCTCTTTAACAGTTTTAACTATAACGTCCTTTTTTGGCTTAATTTGATTCATAAAACTGTCAATCGCAGATTCAACTTCTTCTGTTTTGATTTTATTTGTCCGATAAATTACACTCGAGACTTGCGCTATTCGTGTGTGCTTATTTTCCCGACCATATTCAATTGTGTCTCCAATTGACTCTATTTCAAATGGCTCAAGCCCAATTAATGAGACTATTTTGTTAATATCAACAGAAGGTTCTTTGGTCCACAAAATCAATTCAATAGCGATACCGTAATCTTTTTTCATTTTATAATACGATAGCCGGTCTCAATTCCCATGACAGCCTTTGCTCCTTTCCGAAGAATATAGATTTCGCCTGATATTTTGTCATAATAAGACAGGGGACGGTTCTGTGTCTTCTGCTGTTTCCGTACGTGTATAATTATGTAGTTAGGTGAGTAAGTCAGGAATTCTGTGCCTTGATTATTTATCAAGACATAGAACCGTCCCCTGTCTTATTATTCTGTCTTTTTTCAAATGTTATGTTAAACTCTGACATCAAAGATAAAAACGTTCGCTCTTCAACCGGATATATTCCAAATGAAAACTTTATTCTATCTGAATAATTCTCGCTTTTTATCAAATAGAAGTAAATGAATGAAAACGGATGAAAAAAAGCTGAATATTGCATAACACCGAATAATTCTAATAATCTTTTGCTGTTATTGCTTTTTGGGGATAATAACACTATCTTTTCCGATGTCTCTACAAGACTACCTCTGCCGCTTTCATCACATATTATTTTCGTTTTGAAATCATCCCAAGTATAATGACGCTTAATAAATCCAAACTTGACCATACATCCTGATTTAGACAATTCAAACGTCCTGCAGGAAGAAATATTGCATAAAAATAAAGCAACTAACGGTATCAAAAATATCAGATAAAATATACTTAACGAACGCCAATCGATCACTACCCCAACCGCTGTAAAATATACAGCATAAAAAATCAAAAATAACACTTTCATATTTTTTGATGTTATTCTCATTTTTCATTTCTCCTTTTTATGGTTCAACTAATACTGGACCTCCACAGCATCTATTTGAATAATTCCAAACAGATGGTCTTTTAGGTTTGGAAATATTGAAAGACAGGGGTCGGTTCTATGTCATGGCAAATAAAATTAAGACATAGAACCGACACCTGTTTTATGCGGGGGGAGCTTTTTTCAAAAAGCTCTCTCCGCATCTTATGCCGTAGCTTTATTCTTCGTCAAGACATAGAAACGTGCCTGTATTATTTTAGATTATTTTTCGGATAATTCGCCGGGTTAATTCGGTCTATTATCCATAAATTAGTTTACAGTAATTAATCGTGACTGTCAAGACATAAAGCATAATATTTGAAAATTTTTACAAAAAAGGAGCCTTTATATAAAGACTCCTTAATCCTTCTCATTTGTTTCTTTCTTTTCTTTCTTATCTTCTTTTTCCTCTTTCTTCTTCCGTCTTCTGCGGCGGGGCTTGCCCGGAGCGCGGACGCGCGCGAGGAATTTTTCTTTTTTCTCGTTGGCATCGGCAAGTCGTTCGGAGTAGAGCGTCTCAACGTTTTCGTTCCAGCAGTAGACCGTCTTGAAAACGTTGAAGGTCTCGCCCTCCACGTGCACGGTCCGGAACCTTACGAGGAACTTTCCGTGCTCGGGGCACTCGATGACGGCGATCTTCTTGCCGCTCCTCATCGGGATGATGCGCTCCGCCTCTATCTTTTCACTGCAAACGGGGCAGGGAGTGAACCTTATCCTCGGGTCTGCGCGGAGCTTCTGCATGTTGACGACACCGCCGATCTTCTCGTAACCCACGATATCCGCGTCTGAGAGCTCGCCGACGGGCGCCTTGTATTCCGCAATACCGCTTCTCGTGTCGATGTGGCGGGAGATCTCCGCGGTCACCGCGGCGTCGCAGGCGGCGTCGTGGTACTGTACGTTCTCGGCGTTTATCCCGAGATTTTCGGCGGCATTTTCAAGCGCGATGCAATTTTTGAGTCCCGCGGATTTCATGTATATGTTCTGAAGATTGTAATTCTGCTCGGTCCACTTCGGCAAGCGCCACGCCTCAATGTTCTCGCGCAGCGTCGGCATATCGGAGTCGCCCCACGTCATCGTCACGAAGTCGTCGGTGCAGAACTCGCGGAACGCCGCGAGAGCCTCCGGGAAAGAGGGGGCGTCCTCGAGTGTCTCCGGGGTGATGCCGGTCAGACGCTTCACCATCGAGTGGAGCTTTTTGTAGAACTTCGGTCGCACGTAGGTCTTGAAAACCGCCTCGTACTTGAAGTTTTCGGAGAGACGTACGGCGCCGATCTCAATGATCTCGCCGGTCAGCGAGCGACCGTAGGAAAGAGGCAGCTCGCGCCCGTATGTCTGATTCCATTCCATGTCGAAAACGACGTATTTCACGGCACGAACCTCCTTTCCGACGTTTTTCGCACATATTTACTCATTTTACACTACGATATTATATCAAATAACGATCCTTTTTTCAATACCCGATAAAGATTTTTTTCAGATTGACTTTTATCGCAATAAGGGATATAATATTATGAGATATAATGTCAATACGGAGGCGCTATGCTTGAATTCAGAAACGTCACGTTCTCGGTAGAGGACGGCGGCGCGGACAAAGATATATTAAAGAACGTCAGCCTTAAGATCGACGACAGATTCACGGCGATCACGGGGCCGAACGGAGGCGGCAAATCCACCTTCGCCAAGCTCGCCGCGGGGATCTATACGCCGACGGGCGGCAGAATATTCTTCGACGGCGAGGACATAACGGACCTGTCCGTCACAGATCGCGCGAAACGCGGAGTCTCCTTCGCGTTCCAGCAGCCGGTAAAATTCAAGGGCATCACGGTGCGCGACCTCATCTCGATCGCCGCGGGCGGGGAAGTGTCGTTCGCGAGAGCGTGCTCGTACCTCTCCGAGGTCGGACTTTGCGCCAAGGATTACGTCGACCGCGAGGTCAACGCGTCGCTCTCGGGCGGCGAGCTCAAGCGCATCGAGATCGCAACTGTCATGGCGAGAGGGACGAAACTCTCGATTTTCGACGAGCCGGAAGCCGGCATCGACCTCTGGAGCTTCAACAACCTCATCAAAGTCTTCGAGAATTTGCAGAAAAAGATCGGCGGCTCGATCATAATTATCTCCCATCAGGAGAGGATCCTCAGCATCGCCGAGAGGATAATCGTCCTCACCGCGGGCGAGGTCACCGGTGACGGTACGCCGGACGAGATCATGCCGACGCTGCTCTCGGGCGACAAATTCTGCCCGACGATAGAAGAAAAGTTTTCATAAGAGAGGGCGGGATAGATGGATAAGATACAGCAGGACCTTCTCGAGAAGGTCGCGGATATACACGGAACTCCGCTCGGAGCCTATAACATCAGAGCGAACGGAAAAGCCGCCGGCAGAGCGTCCACCGCGAACATCGTCATCACGACGAAAGAGGACAAGCCCGGCATCGATATAACTATTGCACCCGGAACTAAAAACGAGTCCGTCCACATCCCCGTCGTCATCTCGGAGACCGGACTCCACGACATGGTCTGCAACGACTTTTACGTCGGAGAGGGCGCGGACGTCGTCATCGTCGCGGGGTGCGGGATACACAACGCGGGCGCCGACGAGACCGCTCACGACGGCATCCACTCGTTCCACGTCGGACGCGGAGCAAAGGTGAAATATATCGAGAAGCACTACGGGGAGGGAGAAGGCTCCGGCAACAGGATAATGAATCCCACGACGCTCATCTATCTTGCCGAGGACGCCTATATGGAACTCGAGACCACGCAG
Source organism: Clostridia bacterium (assembly GCA_017445115.1). The sequence goes on from JAFSUU010000062.1 coordinate 17,459, forward strand.
ATCAAGGGGATCACCTCGACCGAAAGACGTACCTCGGCGAAACTCGCCGACCGCTCGACTCTCATCATAAAAGAAAAGGTCATGACGCATGGCTCTCAGCACTCAGACACCGATTTCGAGGTCGACCTCGACGGCGAGGACTGCTCCTGCAAAGTCACCTCGCGCTCCGTCGCAAAGGATTCTTCAACGCAAGTACTCAAGACGAACGTTCGCGGTAATAATAAATGTTACGGTCACACGGAATGCGACGCCATTATCATGGATGAAGCGAAGGTTTCCGCTATACCGCAGGTCGTCGCCGCGTCGGTCGACGCAACACTGATCCACGAGGCGGCGATAGGGAAGATCGCGGGCGAACAGCTCACGAAGCTGATGACTCTCGGGCTGACAGAAAAAGAAGCCGAGGAGCAGATAATCTCCGGCTTCCTCAAATAAAACGGATCACTATTGTCAACGGAGGATAATATAATGGACGAAAAAAATAATGTGTTTGATCCCCGCGTCAGACGCGGTCTCTTTATCCTTACGGTCGTCGCAGCGGCTTACTGCCTCGTCTCGACGATCCTCCTTTTAGTGACGAGGCAGCTCTTTTCCGGTACGTACCGCATTGCGCTGATCGTCTTCGCTGTCTCTTTCGTGTTCAGGATCGCGACGTGGGCGTTTCTCTACTTTTCGCTGACGGATAACGAGCCGAAGTCCGCGACGCTCAAGACCTGCGCCTCTGTAGCGCGCATACTCAACGACACGTTCAATCTCTTTACGTTCATCGTCTTTATCGTTCTGGCGATACTCCACATGACCGAGATATTCCTCGTCTTCGCGCTTTTCGTCGGATTCGAGGCGGTCGCCCTTTTCAAGCAGGTCAAGCTGATCTATTCGCTTCCCGAGGCGGCAAGCGGAAAGATCGCGCGTCCCGGCCGCTCGGTCGTCGTTTTCACGGCACTGTCCTTCATCGCGGTCGCCGCGCTCGCATGGCTTATTATGAGCTCGTCAGAAGTGCTCGTCGCCGACGGATACATCGTCACTTTCCTCGTCTCACTCGGCGTGTATAAGATCGCCATGATCGCCGGGCTGTGGGCGTATACGAAGTGATCGGGGTTAAATAACGAAAGAATTGATGCGGGGAGGACTTTTTCCAAAAAAAGTCCTCCCCGCGCCATTTTCAAAAAATCTTTGGAAGGGTTTTTTATTATGTTGACGATATTCCTCATCCGGCGCAACGCGTCGGATATCATCTGACCGCAGGGCAGATATCATACCGGCAGCCACGCTGCCGGTATATCATATTTCAAAGCGTAAGATTTGAAATATATCATTTTCTGCGCGACAGGTTATTGCAAAAAAACCTCTATCCGAAAACTCCCAACGCTGTTATCCTGAACGCAGTGAGGGATCTCCTTAGCATAATGTTACTCTGTGTATGGGAGATCCTTCACTTCGTTGCGCTTTGCTCCACTCCGTTCGAGGATGACAGTTTTGTTTGTTCACTTTCAGTTATTTCGTACACGAAAAACCGTAACGCTTGCTGCGCAAGCTACACCTCATCCGTCGAGGCAAGCTCGACACCTTCCCCGACCGTCGGGGTCCTCAAAACTCGCAAAACGAGTTTTGGGGTTCGCGTCTTAGGGGAAGGCTTGGTACGAGCCGTTCCCTACGGGGTCGGCGGGGTACTTTTTCGTCTATTTTCTGTCGATAATTGAGTATATAATCTCTGTTTGCAAACAAAAAGCAAAGCGCCCGTACCAAGGCTCCCTCCGGGAGGTAGCGTAGCGGGGGCGCGGTAGTGAATGACAGTCCGGGGGACTGTCAGAGCCGCGACCTGACCGAGCCAGCAGGCGAGACGCTGTCAGCGGAGCTGACTGAGGGAGCCGGCGGTATGAACGAGATTATTAACGGCGGGCTCCTTCCGTCTCGCCTGCTTCCGCGAACCCCAAAAATCTGACGATTTTTGAGGACCCCGAAAGAGGGGAAGGGGGACCGCGGAGCGGTGGATGAGGTGGAAATTATCGTTTTCGTGTACTATATCTCTGTTCGCCTTGAAACTTCTTCCGAGAAGTTTCGAGGGGGTGAAGGGGGGAGCATTTTCAAATGCTCCCCCTTGATTTTAACACATTTTCGTCAAAATGTGTAATTTTGGCTTGCATTAACTGTATTTTTATGTTATAATATACTGAATTAATATAATTTTCACGCTGGTTTCCCGCTTTTTGACCGGACATTACGTTTTTGCGATCAGGAGGATATGTTTTGAACAGCACGGAAAAATACAGCTTTGACCCGAAAACGCAGGAATTTCTTGAAAATATGGCGATACCGCTTGCCGTATATCAGTTCATCGACCAGCGGGTGGTGACGATCGTTCTGTCACAGGGCTTTTGCGATGAATTCGGATTCAAAAGCCGCGAGCAGGCTTACTACGTCATGGACAACGATATGTATCGCGCTACGCACGCGGATGATAAGAACCGCGTCGCGGACGCCGCATACCGTTTTGCCGCGTTCGACGAACCGTTCGACGTCGTTTACCGCACAAAAACGCTGAAGGATCCCGACTATATCATACTTCACGCTTACGGCAAGAGCATCTGTCCCGAACCCGGGGTGCGCCTTTGCCTTGCATGGTACGCCCATGAAGGACAGTATGCGCCGGGCGAAGAAGGTCAAGAGTGCGTCCTCAATCAGGTTATGAGCCGGTTTTTGTCGGAAGAGAGCCAGTACCGCGGCACGTACTTCGACTATATGACCGGTCTGCCGAATATGGCGCATTTTTACGAACTTGCGGAAGCCGGACGGGGGAGGATCCGCGGGGAGAACAAGGATACCGCCGTCATCTTCTTCGATCTGACCGATCTTAAACGTTTTAACGAAAGATACGGCTTCAGCGAAGGCGACCGCCTTATTCGCGCCGTCGCGTCCGTTCTGTCAAAGCATTTCAGCAACGAAAACTGCGCGAGATTTGCCCAGGACCATTTCGCCGCGTTTGCGCCGGAAGAGGGACTGAATGAGCGCCTTGAAGCGGTCATCGCCGACGTCGCCGCCGTCAACGAAGGCAAAACTCTCCCGATAAGGATAGGCGTTTATCCCGACCGTGTCGAAGAGGTTGAGATCGGAACGGCGTGCGACCGCGCGAGACTTGCGGCAGATTACCGCAAATGGAGCAAAGAATCATATTATTTGTACTATGATCTAAATATGATGGCGGAGGAGAAAAACCGCCAGGAGATAATCGAAAGCCTCGACAAAGCCATTGAAGAAGGCTGGATCAAGGTGTACTTTCAGCCGATCGTCCGCTCGCTGAACGGCAAGGTGTGCGAGGTGGAAGCGCTGGCGCGCTGGGACGATCCCGTCCGCGGACTTCTGTTTCCTTCGTCGTTTATCCCGGTCCTTGAAAACAATAAGCTCATCACCAAGCTCGATCTGTGCGTGGTGCGTCAGGTCCTTGATACCATGCACGACAACGACGAAAAAGGGATCATGAACATACCGGTCTCGATCAACTTTTCACGCGCGGACTTTGACTCCTGCGATCTCGTAAATGAGATCTGCACTATGGTCGACGAAGCGCATGTCGACCGGAATCTGCTTCATATCGAGATCACCGAGAGCATCGTCGGAAGCGATTTCGAGTATATGAAAGAACAGGTGGAACGCTTCCGCGCAAAAGGATTCCAGGTCTGGATGGACGACTTCGGCAGCGGATATTCTTCACTTGACGTCCTTCAGAGCATAAAGTTCGACCTGATAAAGTTCGATATGGCCTTTATGAGGAGGCTCGACGAAGGGGACAGCGGAAAGATAATCCTCACCGAGCTGATGAAGATGGCGACCTCTCTCGGCGTCGACACGATCTGCGAGGGCGTTGAGACAGAGGAGCAATTAAAGTTCCTTCAGGAAATAGGATGTTCCAAGCTTCAGGGATACTATTTCATGAAACCTTCGCCGAAGGAAGAGGTCATCAAAAGATACACGGTCGACATAGTCGACGGCATCGAGGATTCTCGCCAGTCAGCTTATTACGACACCATGGGCAAGGTCAACCTTTACGACCTTTCCTTCCTTGCAAACAAGGACGACAGCGTCATAAAGAACACTTTCGACACCGTCCCGATGGGCATTATGGAGGTCAACCGCGAGGGCGACAAGGTAAGATACGTCAGGAGCAACCAGACCTTCCGCGAATTTATGAAACGCGCCTTCGGACTTGACGTTTCCGATTCCGAGCAGGAGTACTCGGTGCTGAAAGACGGCCACGGTTCCGATATTATGAAAGCCATCGAGGAGTGCCGCAGCAATGAGAACCGCGCGTTCATTGACGAAGAGCTTGAGGACGGATCCGTCGTCCATTCATTCCTTCGCCGGATCGTAAGGAACCCGGTGAGCGGCAAGGACTCGTTCGCTATGGCGGTTCTTTCCGTGACGCCGCCCGACGACAGCACGACCTACGAGGATATCGCAAAAACGCTCGCCGCCGACTACGTCTGGATCTTCGTCATCGACCCGGATACCGACGAATACATCGGATACTCATCACGCGCCGGCGACGATGAACTTTCCGAATATCAGCAGGGTTCCGATTTCTTCGGAACTTCCCGCCGCAACGCGTTGAATATTATCTACAGCGAGGACAGGGAATATTTCCTTACGCTTTTCACAAAAGAAAACGTTTTCCGCGACGTGGACACGCAGGGCGCGTTCACGATGACCTACCGGATGATCGATACGGGCGTGCCCGTGTACGTCAATATGAAGGCCAGCCGGACAAAGAACGGCAGCCGCCTCATCATGGGCGTCAGCATGATCGACGCGCAGATGAAGCAGCAGGAGGAAGAAAAACAGCTCCGTCAGGACAGGGCGTCTCTCGGAAGGATCGCCGCACTGTCGCCCGACTATCTCGTCCTTTATACAATCGATCCCGAGACCGGCAATTACACGCAGTACAACGCGTCGAAAGAATATGAGGGCTTCGGACTCGCGACCCGCGGTGAGAATTTCTTTGCCGACGTGGCGAAGGATTCTCCGAAGGCCATCGCGCCGGAGGATCTTGAAAGACACCTTCGCGTCCTCTCAAAGGAAAACCTCATTTCCGAAATACAGAAGAACGGTTTCCTGATCCACAATTACCGCATGATCACGGACGGCAAGCGCATCCCGGTCAGCCTCCGCGCAACGCTTATCCGGGAAGGCGAAGAGGAGAAGATCATCCTCGGCATAACCAACGACGAGGAGGAATACAGGCGCAAACTCGAGAGGGCGTATAAGACTGCGAGCGAAAACGTCGCTATCTATACTCACATCGCCCACGCTCTGGCGCGCGGCTGTACGGACCTGTACTACGTCAATATGGACAGCGATGAGTTCATCGCTTTCCACACCGACGACGAGAAGGGCGTCCTCAGCGAGGCGAGAAGGGGTACGGACTTCTTCGAACGCAGCAAGACCGAGGCGGTGCACTACATTTATGAGGACGACAGAGAAGAGTATCTCAAGACTCTGGACCGCGAATACATCAGAAAAACGCTGAACAATAAAAACGAGCTCGAGCTGACGTTCCGCAGAATAGAAAAGGGCGCACCGTACTACGTGCAGATGAAGATCTCGCGCATGGAGGACGACGACCGCTTCATCGTTCTGTCCATTTCCGACGTTGACGAGCTTATGCGCAAGCGCCGCGCGGAAGAGAGAATCCAGGAAGAGCGGATAATCTATGCCCGTCTCCACGCACTGACCGGTAACTTCATCGTCGTTTACGTTGTCGACCCCGAGACGAACCGCTACCGCGAGTTCAGCGCCACCAACGATTACGAGAAGAGCTTCGCGCAGGCGAAGGTGGGCGAGGACTTCTTCACCAAGGTCCGCGAAGTCGCCGCCGAATTCAACTGTCCGGAGGACCTCGACAAGTTCTATACTGCGTTCACCAAAGAAAACGTTTTGTCCGAGGTCGAGCAAAACGGTATTTTCACTCTGGGCTACAGATTTATGATGGAAGGCAAGCCCACCTACGTACAGATGAAGGCCGCCATGGTGGAAGAGAAGGAAGGGCCGCGTCTTATCGTCGGACTCAACAATATCGATGCGCAGGTGCGTCAGGAGGAAGGACTGGAACAGCGTCTGGCGCAGGCGCAGTCTATGGCGAGCATGGACGCTCTCACCGGAGTCAACAACAAGCACGCCTATATCGTTGCTGAAACTCAGATCGACCGCCAGATAGCGGATCGCCGTCAGCCTCCGTTCGCCGTCGTGATCTTTGACGTGAACGATCTCAAAAAGGTCAACGACACCGAAGGACACCAGGCGGGCGACCAGTATCTCCGCGACGCCAGCGCGATCATCAGCGGTATCTTCAAAGCCAGCCCCGTGTTCCGTGTCGGCGGCGATGAATTCGCCGTGATAGTGCAGGGAGAGGACTACAGGCTTATTGGCGCGCTGCTCGAAAAAGTTGAAAGGCATAATTCGGAAGCAAAGCGCACCGGCGGCATCGTGATCGCCTGCGGATATGCGGAGTATGAGAACGACAGCTGCGTCGCCACCGTATTTGACCGCGCCGACCGCAGTATGTACGAGAATAAAAATGAACTGAAACAAAAATGACATTCGATCACACAAATATGAGTGTGATGTGACCCCGAAAGTTTAGACAGAATCAAATATTAAGTTATTAGTGAATGAGTTCGGAATTGAACCGGGCTCATTTCTTTTAGTTTAGTAGAGATTCTCTCGTTGTTGTAGTAGTGGATATAATTCTTTAATTCATCA
>JAFSUU010000063.1 GCA_017445115.1 Clostridia bacterium
AGCGACCCGAGCGCCCGATATGGGGTTTAGCGGGAAGAGTGATACCGTAAGCCGGACACGGCAGAGGGTCGCTCTTCTTTTTTTGCTTTGACATACAACATCACTCTTCCCGGAAAACCTTAAATGCGTTAAACCTCGGGTTCGGGCAGAGCCCGATGAGCCGAAGGCTCCTTACGCATCGTTTTCTTTGACACCTTTCCGTTTACGCATCGATTCCTTGCAGTCAATGACGATGCTGTATGAATCGTAAACGATACGGTCGCAGATGGCGTCGGCAAAGATCGGATCGCCGATCTTTTCCCGCCAGCCGGGGGCGTCAAACTGAGAGCAGAATATCGTAGACGCCTTCTTGTATCTCGCCTCGGCGATTTCGAGAAGATCTCTTGCTTCGGTCTCCTTGAGCGGGTAAAGCAGCCACTCGTCCAGGATGAGCAGCGCCGGTTTGTATCTCTGCTGTTCTACCTTGTAGCCGGAAAGAAGAGCGTCTATGACGGTATTCGTATTTACGCCGATCTTTGCATCCCATTTACGGAAGCGGGCACCGTTCCATTGAACGTACTGCTGATGATTCGGCGGCATATGCGCTTCTACCGCGCTGTACTGATTCGATCTGCCGTAAAGTCTCGGATGGGAGCAAATGCGTTTGCCGCCGAAAAAACACCTCCACGCCGCTTTTCTGCAGTTCCTTGTGAACGTACTCATAATCCGGCATTTTGTATTCCGGGTTTGCGCGCTCGCTCGGGAACAGCAGTTCCGACAGCTTTCTGTCGGACAGGTCTTCCGGCGGAGGATAACTGATCCCTTTTTCTTCGGCGATATTCAGCACCTGAATGACCGTCGTTCGGGAGCAGTCTAAGCTCTGCGCTATCCGTGATTTGTTGAGTCCGAGACTATACAGTCTCAGAATCTCGCGGTAATTGGTCATAGTCATGACCTCCTTATGTTGTATTCACGCTCTCGCGTGTCACAACATTTTACCGCTTATGTTTTAACTGTTCAACCGCTCCGCCGCGACTGTTCAGTTTCGAGCGACGAAGGTGTTCAATTTTCAGCGTCGCAACTGTTCAACTCGTGCGGCCAAGGCGTTCAGTTTACTGCGACGTATTCATTTCGTTCGTTTCTTCGTGGAGAGCCGCCCGCGCTTTCCTTTGAGTCGCTGTCAGATCATTTACGTCGTCTCCTTTCTGCTTTTCGGCAATATTTTGAGCATAAAAAAAGACCGGCGATCGCTCGTCGGTCTTGTTCTATGCTATGTAATAGTGGGGGCAATTATAATATGGTTTAATTGGATTCCAGTTCCTATATACTAAATAATCGTATCTATCAATGCACCTGCGATCTCGGCATTCAGAAAACGCATAATACTCTCATCGTGCGTTCCAAAAGAGAGAAAGTTTATACTGCCGTACCAGACGGTCAGCCCGTCGATTATCGTAAACTTTTGATGAAAATCTGACTTATACTTGATGTGGATCCCACAGTTTTCGAGAAGCTCCGCGTTTTGTTTTATCGTCTCGCGTTCACTTTCCTTGAAATCTTCCGGAGGACGGGTAACGACGGTCACTTCAATTCCGTTTACTATTCGCGGAGCAAGTGCTTTTATCATCTGGATAATTCGGTTTTTACGCATAAACGGACTCACGATAAGTATCTCTTTTTCCGAACCGGAGATATCGGATAAATAGATAGGATAGAACGTCCTTCCGTCATAAATAATATCCGGCGAAGCGGGCGCTTTCACATCCGAACGCGTTTTGTATCCGATAGCCGCATAGCCTTTCACGCGTTTCTGATACATCCGTTCAAGCATAGGTACGTGAATATCAACGTAGTCGTAAATCTGCGCTTCGGTTTTCCCGCTGTAAATACGGTGCAGACGCCCTGCATATTGAGCGACTTTGCCTTTCCACGCGATCGGCAGCGCAAGAAACAGCGTATCGAGTCGCGGATAATCGAGCCCCTCGCCGACGTATCTTCCTGTCGCTATTATGATGAGCTGCTCGTCCTCTGAGATCGTATTAAGCCGTTCCATTGTTTCACGCCTCTCTTTGACAGACGACGTTCCGACAAGCGTGATTATATTCTTGCAATGTACGGAAAGCAGGTCTTTCAATGTTTCAACGTGCTCGCGTCTCTCGGTCAGTACGATAGGCGTCCTTCCGCTGTTAAGTGCAAAACAAACGTCAGTTACGATTTGTTTGTTTCGCATAACGTTTTCAGACAATTCTTTATATAAAGTCGTTATTGTTCTCTCCGTAACTGTTCTGAAGGTAGTGAATCTCGGTATCAGAACGTGATCAAACGGGCGTTTTTCCGCCTGCTCTTTGGCGTCTACCCGATAGCGTATCGGCCCGCATTGCATAAATATAATTGGATGATGACCGTCATGACGCGTTGGCGTCGCTGTCAGACCGTATACGTATTTAGCATTTGTCTCGCGCAAAACCTTCTCGAAATTGACCGCCGAAACGTGATGGCATTCATCAACTATCACCATTCCGTAATCTTTGACAAACTCTTTCGCTTCTCCGTCGGACAGCGCCGACTGGATGATCGCTACGTCCACGATCCCGTGAAGCGTGTTTTTGTTTGCTCCGAGCGTTCCGACGGGCGACCATACTGCCTTTCTGCCGCGTCCTTTATTGACCTCGGGTGGATCGACGTCGAATCCAAGAAAGGTTTCCAGTGTTTTTTTCCATTGCGATAAAAGCGCTTGTGTGTGCACCAAAACCAGCGTGTTCGTTTTTATTTGTCCGATAAGATAAGCAGCTACGACAGTCTTGCCGAATGCGGTTGTCGCGGACAGTACTCCGATGTCGTTTGAAAGTAACGCTTCCGCTGCTGCTTTTTGCTCCTCGCGCAAAGCGCCGTTAAAGCTCACGGGGATGGTTTGTCCCGCATTCCTTTGATCTGTAAAAACATACGTTACGTCGATCTTGTCAAGAAGATCGCGAAACGCCTCTTCGCACCCGCGAGGCAAGGCAAGAAATTTATCGCCCAGATCAGCGCAGCAAATGATCCTGGGTTTATCGTAGATCGGCATTCTCATCGCCTGCGCTCTGTAAAAATCGGGATTTTTGAACGCGGCGAGTCTCTTAAGAGCGTTAATCGCCGATTGCGACAGATCATCGCGTGGGACGTACAGTTTATCAGCGCGAACTATCTTTAACTCTTGCGGAAAATCGAATCTGTCAAGGCTTGGCTTTTTCACCGGTTCCCAAGGCTTTTCATCGGAGTCTTTGATCAACGTACCGAGTTCTTTTTTGCCGTACCGAGCGAGGATATCATCGACTGATTCTTTGGATATCTTTTTTACGCTTGACAGATACGCCCACTGGTCGGGATATGGTTCAAAACTCTCGTCGACGAACACGCTGTTGCCGCTTTTGCGAGCCTGCCCTTGAAGCGGCAGGGCGATAAGATTACCGAAGCCTCCTGACGGCATAGTATCTTGATTTGGGAACAACCGATCATATGATTTAAAAGATAACTCTCCGCGTTTTTCCATTGCGGCGGTAAGTATTGCAGTGCCAAGCTTTCGTGCGGTTACCGCCGGGATCGGTTCATCAAAGATAATCCATGCGTGAGCGCCGTTTCCGGAGCGTGAACGTTCGATTGAAACAGGAACGTTCCATTCATAGCAGATGCTTCGAAACGCAAATACGTCTTCAACAAAAGTTTTTCCGTCGAAATCTGCAGCCAAAAAACGGCAGGTCTCGCCGGTCAGCATCGGATATATGCCGACAACGTCTCTGCCGTATTCGTCCTTACCCGCAAGATGCGAAAAGATCACCTCATCATTAAATGGAACCAACTGCCTGTTGGGACAGGCGGCGCATTTATAGGTGTGCTTGTCACACAACCCAGGATCCCATTCATTAGCGCACACAGGTTGATAGCCGCTTTTGCCTGTGGTCTTACTATACCATCGGCGCGCGAAAACGTCGTCACGACCGGCAAAAAGCGATCTGAACAACGCGATTTTTTCGGAGGATGGGCTGTATTTGTTGACAGTAGAAGGCGATACTTGCTCTGCTGCTCTCTCGGCGTCTCCCGTGGTTTCCTCCGGATTCGGAATTCCAAGACGTTTTTTCAACTCAGAGTTTTCTTTTCTCAAATGAACAACTTTCGAAAGCAACGCCTGGTATTTCATGTTGAGTTCTTCGTATGTCATCGATCGTCTCTCAAATAAATATCACGTAATAAATCGGCAGATATGTGATCTTGCCGACGGTGGTAATTGTGCGCTCGTTCGAGACGACGTACGCTTTCTTTACGTGATAATCCTCGTTGCGTGTAAAAGCATTCAGCGCGCTGTGAATGGTATAATCCTTGCCTGACTTGACCTCGATCGGTACCGCGGACAGACTGTCATAATCGTCGATCAAATAATCCACTTCGCCCTTTGATCGATTGTCATAGTAGAACAAAGCGTGCCCATGGGCGGCAAGCTCGCTTGCGACGACGGTCTCATAT
>JAFSUU010000064.1 GCA_017445115.1 Clostridia bacterium
CGTCGTATCGCTACCGTCGGACTCTGGCCCGTAAAATGTCGGCTGAAGGAGGTGATCGATTACGCCGAGAACCCGGATAAGACGACCGATCCCAAATATCTTGACGACGATCTCTCTACTGTTTTGAAGTATGCAGAAAAAGATGAAAAGACAGATAAGAGGTTATTCGTTACGGGTATCAACTGTCCTAAACAGAGGGCGTATGAAGCGATGATGGCAGTGAAAAGGCGATACGGGAAAATCGGAGGAACGGTCGCCTGGCATGGTTTTCAGAGCTTTGTCACTGGTGAGGTAACACCCGAAGAAGCGTTTGAGATCGGCAAGGAGACCGCTCGTCGAATGTGGGGAGACAAATATCAGGTCGTCGTAACCGTTCACCTGAACACGGACAACCTTCACTGTCACTTCGTTGTAAACCCGATCTCATTCAAAGACGGCAGCCGCTTTCAGAATAAGATCTACAATCACCGCCGTCTGCGCGAAATCTCCGACGAGGTCTGCCGTGAGCACGGGAAATCCGTTCTTGAAAACAGCAATTTCTACGGCGGAAAGAGCAGAGACGATTACTGGGCTGAAAAGCGTGGTAAGGAAACTCACCGAAGTATGCTGAGGGCGAACGTTAAATACTGCCTGCGATATTCAAACTCACCTGAAATGTTTATCGAACAGCTGAAAGGATTAGGATACTCCTTCGACCGCACCCGTATGTCCGTTCGCGCAAAAGGTTGGCAGCGAAGCGTCCGTCTCTCCTCTATCGGTTATACCACAGAACGTATAAACGAAGAATTGCGTCAAAACCAAAAGAACGGCAATTTCTATATCGTCGTTCGCGGACACCGCCCTTACAAGCCGACAAGATACCCGCTTCTCAGCGTTTTGAATCAACTGGATTTTTCAATCTCTCACAGTTATGACACCGCGACTGTACTTGTCGACGCCATATTGTATATCATCATCGCCGTTTACGACCTTTTAGATACCGTGATGAAAAACGCAATCCTGCTATCTCCGGAAGCTCGTCATTTGGAGAGTGATTTGAAGCAGTACGTCTTCGACTACCGTTTTATGCAGAAGAACGACCTTCACACCGTAACAGAACTCGAAAAGTATATCTCAGATACACAAACACAGATCACCGAACTTGAACACAAGAGGAATTTGCTTCGCAACAAGGTCCGCAGAGAGCGCGATCCAAAGGTTCTTGAAGAAAACAAAGCAGCCCGTTCTGAAATAACGAAAGAGCATATAGAGCCGCTTCGCAAAGATCTCAAGCGCGCCAAACGGATATTGGAAGAGTCCCCTCATCTATATGAACTGCTAAGACAGGAACGCGCCCTCGAAATTGAGGCAAGAGAGCGTTCAAAAGAATACTCAAGATAGAAGAATGAAGGTAATACGAAAAAATGAAAACAGCAAAACCCAAGGCGCCGGTCATCATACCGGTTGATAATATCGTTCCCTTTGAGGGACACCCTTACAAGGTACTGGATGACGACAGCATGAATGAGCTTACAGAATGCGTACAGGAAAGCGGCATTCTGGAGCCGCTTACCGTGCGTCCTCTTGAAAACACAGAGAATTACGAGATAATATCCGGACACCGCCGCTACCGTGCGGCACAAAAGGCAGGGCTCACCGAAGTCCCTGCCTTTATTCGTGTCGTCAGCCGTGACGAGGCGGCGATAATGCTCGTGGACAGCAATCTTCACCGCGAGAGGATATTACCGTCGGAGAAAGCGTTTGCTTATAAGTTGAAATATGAAGCTTTGAAATCACAAGGAAAACGCTCCGACCTAACTTCGTCGCAAGTTGCGACAAAGTTAGATACCGCCGCTGAAGTCGGCAGTGAATCGGGCGAAAGCCGTGATACCGTTTACCGCTATATCCGTCTAACCAATTTGATACCTGAACTGCTTGATATGATGGATGAAGGAAAGATCGCCTTTTCAGTAGGTGTTGAACTGTCTTTTCTTGACGAGAAACATCAGTACGACGTATTGGAGTCTATGAGAATGAATGACTGCACTCCTTCCTATTCTCAGGCGGTCCGTATGCACAAAGCGGCAAGAGCGGAAAGCATAAACCCCGATGAGATCCAAGAAATACTGCAGGAAGAGAAAGCAAATCAAAAGATGACCATGAAGATCCCGTTTGAGCGTATCAGAAAGATCGTTCCTTTTGAATTTGATTCAAAGGAAGCGGAGGACTACGTTGTGAAAGCTCTAGAGTATTATCACAGGTTTTTGATCAAACAAAGAGAAAGAGAAAATGAAAGGTAAGGAGGTGTGGTGTTGATTATGACTGAAGAAGATAAGAATATGATGCAGTTTATCGGAACAAAGGAGATCGCCGAACTTATGGGCTGTTCGGTTCCGGTGGCAAGACAGATAATGAGAAGAAAGGACTTTCCTCTTGTTATGTGCGGTAAAAATCTCAAGGTAATGAAATCTGAATTTATCAAGTGGGCGTCGGTAAGAAGAGTCTGAGAACACATTCGCAAACGGCACGGCTATTCGTCAAAATAGCCGTGCCGAAATATTTTTACGAAAGGAATAAATGATATGTCAAAAAAGAATAAACGTCTCAATGGAGACGGGAGCTTCTCGTGGATTGAAAGCAAGCAGAAATGGATGTATAAAATCACGCTGTCTGGAAAGTACGATGAAAATGGAAAGCCGGTAAGGATTGCTGTTTACGGAAAAACTCAGAGTGAGTGCAGAAAGAAAGCGCAAGAAAAGATAAACTATTACGAAACCGGAACTCCCTGCTCTGCCGAAGATATTACAATAACTCAGCTTGCAAAAACGATATGCAAAGATAAGTTAAATGACGGAACAATACAGAAACAGAGCTACGCAAGAGATATTGAAACGATAAAACGGCTTGCTCCGATCGGCAATACACTGGTATCGAAAGCAACTCCACTCCAATTAAAGAATTTTCTTGTATCTCAAAGATCTTACTCTAACTCAATCATAAAAAAGATATATCAAATGCTCGGAAGGGTGTTCCGTGAAGCGTTGGCGCTCGAGATAATATCTAAAAACCCGATGCTTAGTGTAAAACTCCCACGCTCTTCACAACCCAAAATTGAAGTCAGAGCGTTGACCGTTGATGAACAGAAAAAGCTTGTCGATGTACTTCTTCATGAAGATATACGATATTCGGAGCCGATGCTGCTCTCACTGTATACCGGGATGAGAATGGGAGAAGTCCTCGCTCTCCAAGTATGCGATATTGATTTCAGAACGAAAGTCATTCACATCTGCAAAACCATTTCAAGAGATGAAAAAGGAAATCCTTTTGTTAATCTCCAGACAAAGACCGATGCCGGTATGAGAGATCTGAGAGTTGGCGAAGAGATATGCTCATTCTTGCGTACTTGCATAGGAGATAAAACGAACAACGATTATCTGTTTACCAACAAAGGTAGTTTAATAAGTACTTGCAGCGTTAATATTCAATTCTCGTCAGCAGTAAAGAAGTATGATGTACTGACAAAGATAAACGGAAAGAAAGTGACTCTCCATTCTCTTCGTCATACCTATGCTACAAGATGCATCGAAAGTGGTATGCAAGCTAAAGTCCTTCAGCATCGCCTCGGTCACACTGATATTCAAATCACTTATAACATTTACGGCGATGTATTTGAAATGTTTGAAACTGATAATATTTTCAAAGCAGATGAATATTTCAACAGTATAGGTATATCGCTGAACGCCAAGAAGGAAGAAAAAAAGCCGAATTGCAAGACCGCTTGAGCACTTCGCGCCGCTCCAAAATCCGGAGCGGCGTATCTATTTTCAAAATATCCGTTGGTATACTATTGGTATACTCGATTTTGAAAATCCTATAACCACGGGCTTTATCGGCGAAATAATCCAGTCACTCCGACCAAAAAATCCGTCGGCAATAGCCGACGTATTTTTTATCCATTGCGAAAGCAATGGTTATTGAAATCGTCACGTCTTTAAGGTATAATTATCTTATCAATAACGAAAGGAGCGCGGCGCGTCACCGCAATACCGGTATGAAACTTGACAAATTATTTTGCGACGGGATCGTTTTTGCGGAAGAAAAGCCGGTGCGCGTTTTCGGCGAAGGCGAAGAGAAAGTTGCAGTCAGGCTTTGCGGCGCCGAAGCGGAAGCCGCAAGCAGTAACGGGCGCTGGGTCGCCGAGCTTCCCCCGATGAGCGCGGGCGGACCTTACGAGCTTGAAGTGACCTGCGGCGGCGTGACTGAGATCATAAAAGACGTTTATATCGGAAAAGTATATCTCGTCGCCGGTCAGTCGAACGCCGAGTTTCAACTTAATTCCTCGAGCGAACCGAAATCGGATTATAAAGACGACGGTCTGCTTCGGAACTTCTTTGTCCGGCGCCCGTGGTTTGAGGGCGATCCGTTCGATCCCGGTGAGGGGTGGCTTCCGGCAAAAACAGGCTCAGTCGGCGCCTGGTCGGCGATAGCGTATCTTGCGGGACGCGAGACGCGACGCCTTACAAACAAAGCAGTCGGCGTCATCACCTGCGCGCAAGGCGCGTCGATAATCGAATCCTGGCTGCCGCGCGACGCCGCACGTGTATTTACGCTTAGCAAAGAAAAGCTTATGGCGGACCATTTCGACCCCGAGTATTCCGCGTGGAACAAGGACGGCGTGATATTTGACGAAATGCTCTCAAAACTGTTTCCGTTTTCTTTGAACGGCGTTATCTGGTATCAGGGCGAGAGCGACACGACGACGTATGAGGGCGAGATCTACGACGAAGAGCTTCTCCGTTTTATAAAAACTGTCAGAGAAGGCGTTTTCGACCCGGCTCTTCCCTTCGCCGTCATACAGATCGCCGATTACGACGGAAGGCGCGAAGACGACCCGGACGGCTGGACGTCGATCCAGGCGGCACAAGAGCGCGCGGTCGGAAGAGACGCGAACGCCTCGCTCATTGTATCGAAAGACGTGTGCGAGAGCGGATATATCCACCCGACAAAGAAGACCGAGCTTTCGATAAGAGCCGCAAAGGCGCTCGTATAAAAAACAAGGCACTGCTTTTCGCAGTGCCTTTTGATATTCTTTATATTTCGTTATTCCGCCTTCTGCAGAAATTCCCTGAGCTGTTCTATCGGCACGGGGCGCGAATACTTGTATCCCTGCAGATACGAAGCGGACATATCCTGACAGCGCTTTTCGTCCACGTCTGTTTCAACGCCTTCATACAGGATGGAATATTCCATATCCTTGAAGATATGCGCCAGATTTTCGACGATCCTTCCCGCACGGTCGCCCGTTCCGCTCGCGATCACGAGAGATCTGTCGAACTTGATGATGTCGAAGGGCAGCTCCATTATCTTCTGCATATTGGAATAGCCTGTCCCGAAGTCGTCAAGATAGAACTGGATGCCTTTGTCGCGAAGCTCCTCGACCTTTTCCTTCATTATCATAAAGTCCGCTTCGCTGCTGGACTCCGTGAGTTCTATCGCGATCTTATCGCCGGATATGCTGTTGCCGTCGATTATCTTTGTGATATCTTCGCAAAAATCTTTGTCCTTGAGTTCAAGTGCCGAAACGTTCACGCTTATACGTTCGATACTGTATCCTTCCTCGATAAGCTTTCGTATCTCGCGGCAGGTCTTGTTGAGTATGATCTCCGTCAGCACGTGGATAAATCCGTGGCTTTCCGCAAGCGGTATGAACTCGTCCGGATATACTATTCCCGTCCTCTCAAGGTCAAGACGCATAAGAGCTTCCGCGGTGTCAAACTTGAAGGCTTTGAGATTGAACACCGGCTGACAGAATGCGAGCACACGCGGATCGTCCACGTCACACTTCTTGAAAATATCCGTCAGTTCGCGAAGGATATACTCTTCTCTGTTGTAACGCTCAATGTTCTCAGAGCTCACTCTGCAGACGGTATTTTCCGGCTGAGAGTTTACAACGCTCTTAATGAGGCTGGCATATTCGTTTCTGCGGCTTATCTCATCATTAGACTCGCCGACTACTATTTTGTACGGCAGATGAAGCCTTTGATACTGCTCTTCAAAGTTTGCAAGTATCCTTTCGATCCGCTTTTCATAATCGGGATTGTACTGTTTCGGAGCTACCAGTACCACGTGACCGTTGCTCAGCTGGAACAAGACGCCTTTTTTGAAATATTTTGCGGAAAATTTTCTGGCGAGCCGGCTTAGTTCCTCGGGAAACTCTTTTCCTTCTTCATCGAAATCCGGCAGAAGAAGGCTGAGGAAAACGAACTCCGACTTTTTACCGTACATATTCCGCACCATTTCTTCCATCGCCCTGATGTCGACAGTCCCGAGCGTTACGCTGTACGGATTGGAATGCATGATATACAGCATGGCGATCGTAGGGAAGACGAACGTCATCGTCGTCAGCGAAGACTGATTCAGAGCCAGCTGTATGAAACGAATTGCTACGGAAACGATCATTGTCCCGTAAAAGCCGTAAAGGATACGCTTGTAAACAAGATGTCTGATCTGAGTCATAAGGATCGCAAGCAAAGCGATGAACAGAATATAACCGATCACGAATACATTACTTCTGCCTGTGACCGTTCCGTCTTCGGCGATACGGAAGCCCGTGCCGGTCAACGAAAGGATAACGTCGATACCGACGGTCACGGTAAACAGCGTGACGGCGATGATTGCAACGGCTCTCGCTTTTTTATGTTCCATACCTGAGGCCTGAGTCGTATACAGTGCGAACAGAAACAGAACGTCGAGCAAAAGCATCTGATATACAACGCGAAGCACATATATCAGAGCAACAGGTGAAGAATCACCTTTTGCAAGCAGAAAATGATAGAGGATATTGACCAGCGCGGCGACCGTCAAAGAAGCGATCACGTTGAGAAAAACGTGAAAACTGCGTGTCCTGACAACGTAAGCCGTCGAAAGCAGAATAACGATGACCGCGCAAATGGCGATAACGCCAACGTCGCCCGCGATATTGTAATTATCGAAAAGGTCAACTTGCAGCATTAGTCCTGGTCTCTCCTTATGCAAAGTTTTGACAATTCGCACCATTTTGCAAACAAATATATAATTATTTTATCATATATTTACAAAAAATTCAAGCGTCAAAAGCATTTTTTATAAAAACTATTATCACTCTTTGGAAACGTGCGTGACCGTCAGTAAAACGATCGGCAAAAATACGGAAGGCAGCAATGTAAAAAAGGCGCTGTTAAAACAGCGTCTTTTCCGTTTGTCATACTATTATCACAGGTTTCCCCTTTTCAGCCGTATCGCCGTCGAAAGAATTGTTCTTATAAAGCTTCACACGGTCGGCACGGTATTTTTTTGAGACGTTCCATACGTCTTCGTCCTTTTCCGGATAATATACCTTTATGCAGGGGGACGCACCGTCGGCAGTCGATTCGCCGAGTTTTATAGTCGAAAGCATTTTGACCTTGCGTTTTTTGCAGAGCGAATAAGTTACTGTCACAGGGCACGACGCCTCGATGACGTTGCCTGAGATCTTCACCGCCGCGTCTCCCGGCGAGCAGGTGACCATTCCGCGAATATCCTGCACCGAGATACCCTCCGGAGCCTCGGCAATTTCTACGCGAAGCGGCATTTCGATCTCCTGAGCAAAGATCTCGCCGCCAGAATTCATAAGAGCTCTGACTTTCACCGTACCCGCCGCCGCGAGCTCTCCGTCGATTATCGACAGCGAAGACTGGCATGATGCCGGAGACACGTCGAGAAGGACCGCGTCCCCGGACTGTACTTTCAGCTCCGCGGAACCCTCGACATCAACTCGTTTGACGCCGAACGCGATCATCTCCGGGACTTCCAGATCTCGGTATTCGTTTTCAGATTCATAATCGGTCGAATACGCATCGGTGCAGACGCTTGAGTCGTCGCTCGCACTCGCTTCCGCTTCGAGGTCATATTCGACGCTGACGTTGAATTTTCCGCCGTCCGAGTCTGACGGAGTGACACTCACCGAAGCCACCCTTCCCCATGCGCAAGCGTCTGTCAAGGGAACGTCGCTTTCAACCGGGACCACGGTTTCAAACGGAATAGCGCACGTTCCTCTCGAGTAACCGTCCTCTGTGGAAAATACGCATTTTACGTTGACCGTTCCCGTCACTCTTACGCCTCCGTCTGTAACTGAAGCGCCGGTGACGTTAAGAGTGCCGTCGCAAAGGATCGCTTTTGCGCCGTCTTTTGCCGTCATTTCTCCCGATACGCTCTCCGTTGTACTGCCGCGTCGCCTTACGACGCACGAGATCTCCTCCGTCAAGCGCTCGATCCCGAGACCTGAATCGGAAACGACTCTTCCATCTTTGTCGAGGACCGTATCGTCGTGTTCGACGGTATCGTCTCCGGTCACGTGAAATCTTAGTTTGCTCTTGATATTGAGGCTCCTCGGCCCCGTTGCACGGCACGTCACACCCTCGAGCTGAGTGTCGACAAAGATCCCGTCCGTTCCGTTTGCAGGCGATGAAAGCGCAGTATCGGCGGAATATTCCGCGACAAGCGGCGCAGATGACAGCGCGCCGTCATCTCCCGCATACACGACGTTATATGAGAGAGTGCCGTCAAGTTCAAGCGCGCCGCCGTTCAGAAATTTGCCCTCCGGAAGCGCGGACGCGGTGACGTACAGCAGCCTCTTTATCTCCGGCATATAATCCGGGAGCGTAAAGTCATTCGAGACGTCGCTCCCGAACGAAGTATCAAACCTGATGACGGAGATGTTGTCTGTTCCGCCTGTATTCATAAGTATTTTACCTCCAAACGCATTTTTATATCATTATATTAATGCATTCGGAAGAGTATTCTCAAAATGAGAGTTCAAATAAGCTTTTCAAGCGCCGACGCTACTCCGTCATGGTCGAAATCATCCGTAATGAACGAGAATCTGCGTTTGATTTCCTCCGGAGCGTTTCCCATCACGACGCCGAGTCCGACCGCTTCGAGCATTTCGATATCATTATAATTGTCTCCGATAGCGACGGCCTCTTCGGGCGCGATGCCCAAATGGCGGCAGAACAGTTTTACCGACTCCGCTTTGTTTACTCCTCTGTTCATTATTTCCACGAGGATATCGGACGATCTGACGGCGTTGACTTCCGGAAAAGCCGCGCTGGTCTTTTTATCTACCTCGGCGCTACCGCCCGGATCGCAGATACAGAGCAGTTTGTGCACCGTCGCTCCTCCTACGGAATCGACCGTGCCTTCAAGTGCGTACGATTCGATTATTTCTTCTTCGCGTATGACTTTAGGATCGCTCTTGTCCTTGACGTACCATTCGTCTCCGGTATAAATGCACCACGTCGCCTTAAGACGTTCCGACTCAATATAGTTTATCAGCCTCCTGACAGTCGAAATATCGATCCCGTTTTCGTAAACGGTCTTTCTGTTCTCATCAAGGATCAAAGCGCCGCTGCACGTTACCATCGGAAAATGAAAACCGTTCTTATCCATGATCGGATAGATACCCGACGGACTTCTTCCGGACGCTATCACAAA
Organism: Clostridia bacterium; assembly: GCA_017445115.1. The sequence continues at coordinate 9,490 of JAFSUU010000064.1, forward strand.
CTTCACGCCTTTCTCCTGCAGAGCGAGAACGCTCTCCCTCGTCTTCGGCGTAACAACAAGTTTCGAATTAAGGAGCGTTCCGTCTATATCGCAAAATACTATTTTATACATCGTTCTCTCTTTCTTTGCCGCTGTTATTGCACAACCTGTAACATCATTTATATTCTATCACAATACCGCCTGGTAAATCAAGGCGATATCTGTTTGAATCTGTGAAAACATAATCCCGTTTCAAATGAAACGGGACAATTTATAATCACTTATCGCTGTACGAACCCCAGGAATCATCGCGCTCCTTGTACCGTGTGACGCGAATGAGATCGCCTCGCTTTTCCGTAGGATAATCAGCCTCCGGAATTTCAAACGTATACCTTTCGGAAACGTTGATTATGCGGGTACCGTTCAGTTCACATTCGCGTTTTGAGGACACACTGTACCGCAAATGTGTATGTCCGTGAAGAAAATACGCGGGGCGGTACTCTTCAATTAGTTTTACAAACGCTTCAAAGCCTCTGTGCGCTGTGTCATCAAGATCGCCGTACCCTCTCGGAGGAGCGTGGGCGATGATAATGTCGACACCTCCGCACTTCTTTATCGCGCGGCGAAGCGAATTAACGCGGCGCTGCATCTGCGCTTCGGTGTACTGATGCGGACCGGGATGATACCACATACATCCGCCGAGCCCGAGGATTCTCACGCCGTTGAATACTACGAGATGCCCGTCGATGTCGTCGCAGCCTTCGGGAGGATATGAATCATAACTTCCGTCGTGATTGCCGTGAACATAGAGAAGCCTTCCCCGCCCCATCGTGACGAGGAACGTGAGATATGACGCTTTCAGGTCTCCGCAGGAAAGAATAAGGTCGTAGTCGTCAAGTCTGCCCGGTTGGTAATAATCCCAAAGGGCCTGACTTTCCTCGTCAGATACGGCAAGTATCTTCATGCGTCAATCCTCCGTTTCGGCAGGGATATCGACGAGATGCGCTCCGAGTTCGCGTACAAGGGGCCTCGACATGGGAAGCAGTTCGTCATATTTCGGTATGCGTCCTTCGACAGCGTCGGAGAGGCGGTCCATCTGAAGTATTTCAAGGGACGACAGCGGATTTTCGCCGTCAGAGATCAAGCTTCCGTCCTGAGCTGTCATCTTTATCGAAAACGGATCGAACGTTCCCGCTCGAAGATCGTTTATCAGTGTATCCGCGAGATATTTTACGCCGTACGGAACAAGGTCGGATACAGTCACGTCGATGACGCCGCTGTCCATGCCCCACCAATAATTCACCGCTTCCGAAAGATCTTTTTTCTCAATGGTCCCGGCAAGGATCGTACGGACTATTTTTTCATAGAGCTTTCCCCATACCCAGCACGGAGATGCAATGGGGATAAACTCGTCCTTGGAATTGATATAAAACGTGCCGTATCCGCGCTCGAGATATCTCACTCTGGGGACCGGAACGTCCCGATTTGAGATAACCCGGACTCCTCTGTCCTGAAGCGATCTTACCGGATCTCCGGACATACTGCTCCACTCAAGATATACCTTTGCGCGCGGATTCGTCATCCGTACGCCGAGCGCAAAAGCGTTTATCGACGCCGGTACCCCGAGTATGGGATAGGAGCCGACATATCCTACAAGATTATTGTCGGCGAGCGCGCCGGCGATCAATCCGGTGATAAACTTGCCCTCATACGTCCGGCAGTAATAGCTTCTCACGCTTGACAGCGGCTGGCAAGCAGAACAGTTGAAAAATTTGACCTTCTGATATTTGACCGCCGCCTTCAGAGTCGGTCCGAGAAGAAGCGGAGTGGTAGTAAAGACAAGATCCGCGCCGTCAGATACCGCTTCATCAAGCAATACCTGCGCCTCATCGGGCGAATCCGCGTGATAATAGTTTTTGACGCCCACCGAATCCGGAAGAGTTGACGCAAGATGGGACGCGCCCTTTGCGTGGCCTTTCGTCCAGGGGCTTTTTTCCTCGTCCTGCTGATAGACGAACGCGACGTTGAGATGCTTCGGTCCTCCGGCTATCAGTTTGCTGATGACTCCTTTTTTCTCTTCCTCGTTCGGTATCGTTTTGACCGTTATGGCGGAAGGCTCGGAAGACGCCTGTACGTCTCCCCAGAGCGTAGACAGCGCTGATTTCAGCTCGGTCTGCGTCATTTCGCAAAGCTGTTCGTACGGATATACTTTAAGAAACAAGAGAAGCGCATCCTCGGGCAGAAGCTCTTTCTCTCTTCCTCCGAGCTCTGTGAACGCTTGCTTGAAGAGATGGTAGCACGAGGCAAAACGGTGTTTTTCATCCTCGCTCCACTCCTCGTTCTGCTTCTTTCCTATCCCGGAATACAGTTTTGCATAATCCCCCGGCTTTCTGAACTGAACGTCATATATCCCGGTCGCCTTATGGAAGTCCACAAACTCGTAATACGCGACGACTCTCGGATCCGACATATCAGTCGGGAGGATCCGGAATACCCTTGCGGGTATCCTTACCGCGCCGAAGTATTTAAGCACGCTCGCGCGTTTATTTCCTTCCTGGACGTAGAAATCGCCGAGATACTCATAACATTCGATAGGATCTCTGATGCCGGTATCGGAAAGGTGCGCTTCGCAAAGTGCCATCCACTTCATGGCAAATTCGCTTTCAATATCGGGCAAAGGCAAGAATGAAGCGGAAAAAGCGCTGATCCTTCCTTTTGTCTTAGTACCGATTATGCGATCGGCAGGGATATCCTGTACCGGAAGTTCGACCGCGGAGAGCAAAGACGCCTCCGGATATTGCTCGTTCAGCACTGCGGGGTACGGATCTTTTCCCGCGGTCTCGAGCCGTTTTTTCTCCTTTTGCCCCATGTGCATGGCGCGGAGATATTCTTCATTTATATTTGTTTGCAGCATTATATTTATCCTTTAAGGCTCAGTGTCAATTCAATAGCCGTTCAATATCAGTATATCAAAGTATGTCCGCTATTGCAAGCTTAAAATGCATTTTCGCGCCGTCATTACCGACGCGCACAAAACCCGCCGGAACGGCAAAGCCGTTGCGGCGGGCTTTAAGATCGATCATAACTCAGATAACCGATTTTTTAATACGGAGAATATTCTTTCCGTCACGGTACTCGTAATCCATCGAATCCATGCTCTTCTTCACCATGAAGATCCCGAGACCGCCAATGGGGCGTTCTTCGGCTGATAACGTGATGTCCGGGTCGGGCTTTTCGAGCGGATTATACGGAACGCCTTCGTCTATCAGAGTGATCACCGCGCTGAGCGGATCATCTTCTTTTTCAAAACGAATAGTGGCAAGTCCTTTACCCTCTCCGTAAGCATAGTGAGCAATGTTGACGAACAGCTCTTCTATCGCGACGTCGATCTGCATCTGCGCTTTTACAGAGCATTCAAGTTTTTCAAGACGGCTGTCGACGAATTCAAGCACTTTATCGAGATTATCGGTTTCCGCGGGAACCGTCAGCTCATCGTCATTTGATTTTTCTTTAAGCTGGAAGCACATCATGGTAATATCATCAAACTGAGGCGCGTCTCCGACAAAAGCGTCAATGTCGTCGCGAACGTTCTTCAAAAGATCTTTCGGTGATGCTAAAGCGTCGCGATTGAGCGCTGCGAGCATTCTGTCCGTGCCGAAAAGCTCACCTGAGGAATTCGTCGCTTCCGCAACGCCGTCCGTGTATACGAACAAACTGTCGCCGGGATGAAGCTCGAACTCGTGTTCTCTGAATTTCATTCCTTCCATCGTAGCGACTGCGGGAGAATGGCGGTAAACTACAAGTTCGTATGAACCGTCGGCGCGGCGAATCGTAGGATGTTCGTGTCCTGCGTTAGCGGCAAGTCCCTTGCCGGTCGAGATATCGATCACGGCAAGCCATACGGTTACGAAAAGCTCCGCCTCGTTTCCTTCGCAAAGCTGTTCGTTTACGTGATTCAAAATTTCGGCAGGAGTCTCTCCCAACAGAGCGTGGTTCTTGATCAGCGTTTTTGCGATGACCATGAACAGCGCGGCGGGAATACCTTTACCGGATACGTCCGCCATAACGAGCGCGATATGATCGTCGTCAACGAAGAAGAAATCGTAAAAGTCTCCTCCGACTTCTTTTGCGGGAGTCATGGAAGCGTAAATATCAAGTTCGGTACGTTCGGGGAATGCCGGGAATATACGCGGAAGCATATCCGCCTGGATCTGAGACGCGACGTTGAGTTCCGCGCTGATACGCTCTTTTTCTGCCGTAACGGCTGTAAGGTTGGTGATATATCTGTTGATATCACGCTCCATCTGTTTTACGGAGTCGCAAAGTGTCTCCACCTCGTCGCCGGTACGTATATTCAAGCGGGAGATCGCGGAATCGTCTTTTTTCTCTTCGCTGCGGTCCTGCACGAACGTGCGCGCGGCGTCTGACAGCATATTGATCGGTTTGATCAGAGCTTTTGCAATTCCGACAAGGATGACTGCGATGATCACGATGACTGCGATACCCATAAACAGCATGATGTTGCGCAGATAATCGGAGCGATCCTGCATGATGTCGTCCATCGAAATATCGACGCCAACAAGCGCGACCGGTTTCCCCTCGTCGTCAAATACCGGTTCGCCGGTGGTACATAACCACCCGTAATATCCGTTATAGATATATGTGGGTATTCCGTATTCCGGGTTTTCGATCTGTTTCACGGAATCGTCGATCGAATGAGTTATCCCCAGCTGACACGGTTCTTCCGTATCGGCATCCATAATGTAGGTGCTCTGATCGCCATCTATCTTCTGCACATAAAGAAACTTTATTCCGTTGCTGTCTTTGATATCGAACAGGATATCAAGCAGCTCGTAATAGCGGTCGTCCTTAAGAGCATCAGCTTTTGCGTCGTATTCGGCCCGGTAGGTTTCGTCCGACCAGTATTTATCGTCGTCGTATTCTCCGATCTCTTTGACGGCGTTGTAATAACGGAGAAGATCTTCCGCATCAAGCTGAGTGGCGGCAGTTTTAGCAAGATTGGACGTCAGCTTTTTATAGTGATCGTCCATTGTAGAGCTGTAGACACTGTAACTGATCGTGACCGCGATGGCGGACAGTATCAGCGCCGCGAGTATGATGACCGCAACTGTTTTGAACCGCAGAGAAACCAGTCTGAATTTCTTTTTGCCCGCTTTATTTGCCATTTTATTCATTCCTTTCAAATCAGGAGTAAATTGACGTAAGTATTCCAGGATGGAGCGTTAAACGTTACTGATGATACTATTATTTCTCCTTCGCTGCAGGAGTAATCGGGAAGATACGCTTTTATTCGGTCCGCATCAAACATAGCGCACAGCGCGCCTCCGATCTTTCTCAGCTGAGACAGCGAAAGATTCGTTTCGGTGACGAGGAGCGTCCCATCCTTCGGCGCGCCCATCAAAAAATAATCTGTACCGTCAAGCTCTATAGCTATAGTCTTTCCGCCGAGAAACCCGTTTTCGGCGACGCAGTATTTCACGTACCGGTCCGGCCATTCGGCGTGCGGGTGGGCGCGGAAAGCAAGATTTCGCATTTTATTGTATTCTTCCGGCGAAAGCGGATAAACGTTTACAGGGACCTGTTTTTCAGGACTTACGGTAACAAGTCTGAAACAGGCGTCTGGAACAAAATCGAACGTACCGTAGTACGGTATCAGAGATTGCATGGCGGGTTTTCCGAAAAGGATCAACCCGTTCTCTTTCGCATAGTCTTCAACGTATCGGATAAGGGTGCCGTAATAACCGTTTTTGCGGTGTTCGGGAAGCGACCCGCCGGCGTAAAGATATTTCGCCATCCGCCTCTCGGAGCCGTTAACGAAAGTCACGTCAAACCAGTGAAGCATGCTCACGGGACGGTCGTCTACCGTATACACCGTCGTCGTAACGTGACCGCGGTTCTCACGGTAAAAAAAGCGGACGTAGTCTTCGTTGTCGCAAAAACAGACTTTCCATATCTCGCAAAGCTCGGGGATATCCCTCTCCTCAGCGAGACGTATTCCGTTGTTCAAAGGCTCACACCTCCACGGTCAGAGTGTTGAAGCCGGCGTACCGCCGGTAGAAAAACAGCTTGGATTTCGCTTTTACGATCTGAATACCGAGCGACGCTAAATTGTCCTCGTCTTCATAATCGCGTCCTGTTTTCATTGCGAAAGGATTGAAGTTTACTGCATTGTCACGCATGTGAAGCACGGTCGTTCCGTCTTTTTCAATGCATATCGTAAGCTGTATGTATTCGTCTCCGTTTTGCGTGAAAGCATTCTCAATGATCGCCTGACAGACTTCCTCCACACAAACGGTAACGTAGTATATCTGCTTGGGAGTTGCGCCGTTTTCTTCGCAGAACGCCTCGGTCTTTCCCGTAAGCTCCGAAATATCCGTGGAATTGGTGTCAAGCAGATACGTAAATACAACGTCCGAAACACTTCGCTTTTTCTTCTTGCATATCGGAGCCCAGACGGCAAGCGCACAGAGCTCGGCGGCAAGAAATACCAGCCAGAACCACTTCAGGTCAAACGCGGAAAGAATCAACGCAAACAGAATGAAACAAGCGAACTTTCGCAGCTGATTGATAAAGAAAACCGCTTTTTCTCTTCCGATCGATTGGAAGCACGAGCTCCACACTATACTCAGCCCTGCGGGGATCACCGAGAGGCAAAACATCCGCACGGCAAACGCACCTCCGGAAGCCGCGTCTCCGGTCAAGCCGAATGCGGAACAGACCGATGGCGCGAAAATCGCGAACAGCGCGGCAGTCACACCGCCGAATACGGATCCGACGACAATCGCAAGGACCATAACACGCTTTATCGCGTCTTTATTATGCTCGGCGAAAAACGTTCCGCACAAAGGCTGAACGGTATCTCCGAGCGCTGTATAGATCGCCAGCGCAATATAGGATACGTTTTGTACTATATTCATCTGCGCGAGCGCGCTTTCACCGCCGAGGCGCATCAAAATATTGTTCACGATCAACAGCGCCGCGAACTGACCGATATATCCGAATGAAGACGACATTCCCGTTTTCAGCACCGAAAAGATCAGCTTTACATCCGGCTTTGAAGGGCGGAAACGAAGTATCGCCCATTTCCGTGTGAAGTGAAGCAGAAAAATGCAAATACCGACTGCTTTCCCCAGCACGGTGGCAATGATCGCGCCGCGCACGTCCATTTTGAAAACGAGTACGAACAACGCGCTGCCGACGATATCGGTAAGATAGCCTGTGACGTAACCGACGCTGGCGAGCTTTTCATTGTCGTCACAGCGAACGCAATAGTACAGTAAAAAATACACGAATGTCAACGGCGCTCCGAGAAACATGATCTGCAGATATTCCTTCGTATAGTTCCACAGTTCACTTCCCTCATCTCCCGCGCCGAGCACCCGAAGAATATACGGCATCAGAAGAAGACCGGCAGCGGCAATAAGAACGCTCACGGCCGTGGCGAACATCAGCATCTGCGAAAAGATATTGATACCCTGTTTAGCCTTGCCCTTGCCGAGCGCTCTTGTATAATGTACGGACGAGCCGACGGCTATCCCGATATCAAGCACGTTATAGATCATATAGACCGGGGCGACGAGAGACATCGTCGCAAGTCCGACCTTTCCGATGCGGATACCGACAAACAGTGCGTCTGCAATATCCCCTAACGCAAGTCCGAACGCAGAGATAAGCGTCGGCCAGAGCAGCCGGCGGAACATACGGTCTGTAAACGATTTATTCTTTACTGCGTCTGATGGGATATCCCTCATAGCGCAATTCCTTTCCAGATACGGACCAGCTCTTTCGGCCGGCGCAGCAGTTTGTGCGTCCTAAGGCCTTCAAGCCCCATGTCTTCTTCCGAATCTATTATTTTTACTTCGGGAGGGAGAGCGCAGTACAGCGCCCATTTGATATAGCAGTCGCACTGTTTATCAAGCACTTTGCAAAAGCTGATATCAAATATTTCCGGGGTGACGAAAATACCCGCGACGTACGCCACGTCATCACCGTCCGCCTGAAACAGGACTCCGTATAAGCGAAGAAGCGAAAAATGGCGAAGCGCCGCCTCGGCGGCCGCCGTATCGGCAGGGCCTCCGTCGGAGTGGGCATCTGCCCATTTGCGATTGATCGTCATCGCCCTTTCGACATTCTCGGCGGTAAGTATTTCCGACGACCACTCATTTGCGACGGCGCGGCCGAGATTGACCTGATGACGCAGATGTTTGAAATCTTTTCCGGCAAGAGCGATCTGCTCGTCCTTGTCATACAGATAAGGATAATCGTCGCGGCAGTCGATAAAGGAGAACTTTCCCGGATACTCGTTTTCCAAAAACGCCCTGTCTTCGTCGGTAACGTATGAAAATGAAGGCGAGCCTTCTGCCATAAGCGCGTCGATCAGCCGCCGCTTTCCGGCGTCCGAACCGCAGGGAAACAGATATACGTTCTCACCGCGGATCCCGTATTTTACCAGAAAAGCGTCGTCGGAGATATGTATACCGTACTGTTCTTGTTCCTGCCAGGAAAACAGCGACGCAAACGAATAAACGTACAGAGTGCTTCCCGAGGCGGAACGTATCGCTTCCACCCGATCCATTTGCTGCAATGTGATCGGGGAGAAAACGAGTGGGGGTGTATTGGAAATGTCGGACGTCAATGTCGTATCCTCCGGGTAGAAAATAAATGGCTTCCTGATCAGATTTTCCGACTGAGATTTTTTATACGATATTCAGAATATCCACAAATCCCGTGACGTCGAAGATCTCCAAAATCTCGGGCTTCACGTTCACGATCTTCATTTCGCCCTGCTTATTCATGACTTTCTGCGCGGAAAGAAGTACGCGAAGTCCGGCAGAGGATATGTAGTCGAGATCTGCGAGATCAAATATGAGCTCCGTGATCCCGTCCACAGAGTTGCGAAGCTCCGTCTCAAGCTGAGGCGAAGTTGTGGTGTCGAGCCGCCCCTCAAGAGCGACAGTCAATTTGCTTCCATCGAGATTCTTGTTGATTGTCATTGTCAGATGCCCTTTCCGTACAGAATTTATTTCATATTTAATAATATACGCGTTTAACAGAATTGAAATATGATCTTCAACGATACGAATTATCACACGATGCGTGGCGGGGTAAACTTACCGTCGCCGCCGATACCGAAGCCGAAACATGCGCAGCGCATATCGTCGCATTCCATAAATCCGAACCCGTCGGCGACGCAAGCGCAAGTTTTCTGAGTAGATGATCCCGTACCGCCGCCGCCGAGGAAGCAATAGCAATCCTTACCGCCGGCAACTGCATCCATTTCCGCGTCGGAGATCTCGCCGTCCGTAACCTTTGAAGGCTCAAGGTCCTCTGCCGTAAGCGTAAAACCGTTTTCCGCAGCAATCGCGATCACGCTTTCAGGAGTTTCGGCTTTCGCGAGCTTTTCGGCAAATTCTTTATCCCCGGAGACTGCCTCCAGAAATCTCTTCATATTATCTGTCATAGTTTATTCTCCATTCGCAACTGCAAATATCTTAATTCTCTTTGAAGCCTTCTCCGCCGCCGCCTGCGGCACAAAAACAACGGACGCTGCCTGTGATATGAAAGTAGCCGATATGTTCGGTACCTGTTCCGCCGCCTCCGAAAACGCAAACGCATTTGTCATCGTCGCCGCCGCCCAGTCCGCCGCCTCCGAGCACGCATACGCATGTTTGGCCTCCGACTCCGCCGGCAACGGCGTCAAGCTCTTTGCCGGAAAACTCGCCCTCGGCGCTGCCGCCTTTAAGATCTTCTTCCGTCAGCGTAAATCCCTTTTCCGCCGCAAGAGCGACGACGGCATCCAACGTATCCGCCTTGTTCAGCTTTTCGGTAAATTCTTTATCTCTGGAAGCTTCCTCCAGAAATTTTTTCATATTCTCTGTCATATAATTATTCTCCGTTCTAAATTCATTTTATTTGCTCCCGCCGCCGACAAGGAAGCAGAAACATTTGTCCGGGAAAGTTCCGCCTCCGGCAGGCGTATCGCTCATGCCTCCGAAAACGCATACGCAACCGTCTCCGCCGCCGCCACCGACAAAACATCCGCAGCCGGTCCCGCCGGAAACAGCGTTCTGCTCGTCTTCGTCCAGCTCTCCGAACGCCGGTTTTACCGCAAGCTCTTCCATCGTGATAGTAAAACCTTTTTCCTTCGCCAGAGCGATCACTTCCTCGGGAGATTGTGCCCTTGAAAGCTTTTCCGAGAATTCTCTGTCACGGGAAGCCTCCTCCAGAAACTTTTTCATGTTTTCCGTCATGATAAGAGCCTCCTATTTCAATAATTTATTAAGTGCTTCGTCTTTGGTCACGGGTCCCGACGCTTCGGGTCTGATCTTTTTCATAAGTTTCACGATCCGACCGACCCAACCGTCGCTGAAAAGCGCGCAGCATGCGGGATCTTTATACAGCAGATCTGTCTGTCCGGAGCCGTCAAGTCCGCTTGCACGGCAGCCTCCCAGACACCAGCTGCGCCAAATACAGTCCGCACACTCGGGATTGTGCTCCAGCACCTTGTCCGCGCGTGTGTTGATAAAGTCCATGTAAAAGGAATCGGTGATGCACTTGGACAGTCCGAGTTCCGTGATCAGGGGGAATTTTTCCTGAATATCCATACCGGAAACGCTCATACAAGGAAGCGCTCGGCCCTCCGGAGAAATATACATGACCATCCGCGCATGATTGCACACGCAGCACTTCGCAGGATCCTGCGGATAGTGGTAAAGAGGAATGTCCCAGTGATCCGGTTTTGACGGATTGGCTGTGAAAAACCCGCCCAGCATCAGAGAGAGCGGCATACCGTCTTCGTAATAATGCGGAATGTAATCAAGATATATCTGAAACAGCTCATCCGTCGGGATCGACTCGCCGTATCCGTTTTTCTGCCACTCGCCAACGCTGGAGATCGGATTCGTCTTCAGATTGCCGCAGCCCACGTCGTGCAGATGATTGATAGATTCCCGGACCAGGTGCTTGTTGCCGCTGTGAATACACATCTCCGCGCCTGTGGGGAATCCCATCTCCCGGCACAGCAGAAACGCCTTGTCAACAGCTTCCTCAGCTCCGGGAACACCGCGCAGCCAGTCGTGCCAACCTACGCCGTCGTAGCTCATATTGAATTCCGGGTGTATGCCGCGGTCATCCAGCGCTTTGAGCAGATCCTTTTTCACAAGCGCTCCGTTCGAATAGATCTGAGTGATACGTATGTTCCGCTCGATCAGTGCGTCAACGATGTCCAGAAAATCCCGGCGCACCAAAGGCTCTCCTCCGGTGAGGGACACGTTCATCACGCCGCACTCCCCAAGCTCCTCTGCCATACGCATAATCTGCTCATGACTCAGTTCGCCGAATTTTGCGTCCGGCGCGGACATATAACAGTGCTTGCAGCGGTAGTTGCATCTGCCTGTGACAGACCAGTGAGCCGTTCGGATATATCTTGCCGGATACTTGCGGTATTCCTGCTTCGGGCGGATCTCTTCGCCGTCCTTTGCCTGCCGGATGATCCCGTTCTTTTCGATTAACGGCAGCATATCCCGGATCTTCTGTGGTATCAGAGGCAGATCTGTTTCGATTTTTCCGTTGCACAGCTTGAGCGCTTCCATCTCATCCGAGGAGATGAAGAAAGCGTGTCCTGTCTTCAGATCGGCAACCGCATACGGGAGCTTTTCCCAACCGCGAAGAGCGTACCTTTCATTCAATATGTATCTCATTCTTTTTTCATCCGTTCATTTTCTCCGATCCGGGGAGTGAGCCACAGGGGGAGTAATTACTCAATGTTCAAAATGTCTACAAATCCCGTGACGTCGAAGATCTCCATAATTTCGGGCTTCACGTTCACGATCTTCATCTCGCCCTGCTTATTCATGACTTTCTGCGCGGAAAGAAGCACGCGAAGTCCGGCAGAAGATATGTAGTCGAGATCTGCGAGATCAAATATGAGCTCCGTGATCCCGTCCGCAGAGTCGCGAAGCTCCGTCTCAAGCTGAGGCGAAGTTGTGGTATCAAGCCGCCCTTCAAGTGCGACAGTCAGTTTACTTCCATCGAGATTCTTATTGATTGTCATAGTATCAGATATCCTTTCGAAACAGGATTAATTTGCAGATTAATAAAATAAAATCAGTCCGAAATACCGGCATTTATAACTGTCCGTTCGCCGGGTTTCATCATTCAAATATCGTCTTTGACGATCGGTCAAAGTGTTCAAATTCAGTTCGTTTCAGTAATTTTCAAACTAATTCCTTGCCGTTTTATAACCGCGCATGCCGGCGGAGCATAAAGATCCGCCGGCAATATCCGGATAATCTTTCAATTCTGAAAGACGGTTAAAATGCGCGCTTTGACAATTATTTGTTGTCGAGCTTCATCGAGTTGACTTTCGCTGCATCCTGCTGTACGTTTGCTGCCATGCCGTTGACGCTTCCTGCAGCTCCTGCAACAACTGCTCCTTCAGCAGAGAATATACCCGCTGCTGCCATTGCGCCGCCTTCGAGTCCTTCTGTCTTAGCTCTTTCGGAAAGCGATACGCCGGTTTTTGAACGTACGCCCGCATCAGCGAGTCCGCGATTCATGGAGACGCCTGTCTGGATTCCGCCTGCCGCCTGATCGAGTTCCTCATCGGAAAGTTCTGCTTCGTATTTCTTGTTTTCTGCCATTGTGATTTTCTCCTTTTAAAATAATTATAAAATTTTTAAATTTTGAATTTATACCAACGCTGTTCAGCGTCAAAGTATCTTATCGTTGTACGGGGATTTCATTTCATCGCTGCAGCTCTTGCAAAAAGTGTAATAACCGTAAGTCAGATCTGCGCCGCATTTCTGGCACGTACGCTTTCTTGCTCCTCCGCCGGAGACTTCGTCGAGTTTTTCTTCAGCGATCTCTTCTTTCTGATCCTTATTCTCTTCCATTTCGTTTTTCCTCATAGCTCTTATGCTCATATTCTTTTTTCAAGCGCGATCCTCAGCATCATCAAAGCTTTCTGATGTCTGAGCTTGACCGCTCCGTAACTAATTCCGAGCTTTGCGGCGATATCCGTGAGTGAGATCCGGTCGTAATAGTGAAGGACTATTATGTCCGTAAGTTCCGTCGGCAAACTCTCGAGCGCAGACGCAAGCTCTTCAAGCATCTCGCTGCCCAGCACTCCGTCTTCGGGAGAATCGTCATCCGACAGATCCTCGGGAAGTTCTTCCGCCGGACGCGATCTGCGGTAGTAGTCGATCACGGTGTTTCTCGTGATCGAGTAGATCCACGTTCCGAGTGACGCCCGTTCTCCGTCGTATTCGTCGGCTGAGCGGTACGCTTTCAGGAACACGTCCTCGCAAAGGTCCTCTGCGTCCTCGCGGCTGTTGACTCTGGAACGTATGTAGCCGAACACCTTGTCGCGGTAATCTTTATACAATCGTTCTTTTTCCGCCGCCGTCATTTCGAATTCTCCTTTGGCTTCTTTGCCGGCTCTTTCACGCCTGCCGCCGCAACCATATCCAGCTCATCGTCGCTCAGTTCGCGATCCGCCGTGCGTCTGTGCACCGCGTCGATCACTGCCTGCAAGCGGCTGTTTTCCGCAAAGCGCTGGTGGTCAAACGCCTGATACAGTTGCTTCTCAACCATCGACATACCCCCTTCCGCTGTCATTTTGTCTTACACTCGTTTATACGATGTGTTTTTCCGGATGGCAGCGGATTTTAATACTTTTTTGAAAAAATTTTTGATTCTTTGCCGCCGCCGTTTTGTCTTACATCTCTTTATACGATGAATTTTTCCGGATGGCAGCAATTTTTAATTTTTTTGATTCATTTCTTCTCGGTATCGTCAAGCCGCTGTCTCGCAACGAGCTCTGCGAAGAATCCGTTCTTTGCTATTAGCTCGTCAAAGCTTCCGTCTTCGACGATCTTGCCTTTGTCGAGAACTATTATGCGGTCGCACTGGCGGATAGTGGAAAGCCTGTGCGCGATCACGATACGCGTGCATTTCATTTTGTCGAGCGCTTCGGACACCTGTTTCTGAGTGATATTGTCGAGAGCGCTCGTCGCTTCGTCGAACATAAGTATCCTCGGCTTGGGAGCCACGGCGCGCGCGATGAGAAGGCGCTGACGCTGACCGCCCGAGATGCCTCCCTGACCTTCCGAGATCAAAGTATGCATTCCCATAGGCATAGCGTTTATGTCTTCGTCAAGCCCCGCGACCTCCGCCGCTTCCCATGCGTCATCAAGCGTGAGCCACGGCGCCGAGATGGTGATGTTCGAGAAAATATCACCGGTGAACATCTTGCCGTTCTGCATGACCGCTCCGATCTTGCGGCGAAGCGATTTCAGATCGAGTTTTTTGAGATCGTGGCCGTCATAATACACCGCGCCCTTTTGAGGCGTTTCGAATCCGAGCATAATACGCATCAACGTCGATTTGCCGCATCCGGTTTTTCCTACGATTGCAACGTACTGCCCCGGGCGGATCTTAAGCGACAGGTCGTCGAGGACCGGCGGCATATCGTCCGTGTATCTGAATGTGACGTTATTGAGCTCTATCGTACCGGACAGACGCGTTACCACCTGCTTATCCTCGGATACCTCGGGCAATGCTTCCATGATCGGCTTTGCCATCTCGAGTATCGGCTTGATCTGCGCGATGCCGACCGCGATGCCCGTCAGCGCGGCGAACGCGCTGCTGACCATACCGTACGCCGAGTTAAACGCATAGTATTCCGCGACGGAAACGTTGCTTTTTACAGCGGCGATATACATGATCAGAGTGCCGATAAGAGATATGGCGAGCGTTATGACCGATCCTATCTTGAGAAACATCGGCGGATCGTACTCGAGCTTTGCGCCCTCGGCGTAAAGCTTGCCCCATTTTGCGAACGCTCTTTGCTCGGCTCCGGCGAGCTTGATCTTCTGAATTCCGGAGATCAGCTGATAGCTCATACCGTTTTCTTTACTGATCTTGAGCATCTTCTGCCTGGTTATCCTCATCTGAACGATGACCTGGATAAAGGTTACGACCAGAGTTGAGAGCGTTATCATGATCGCCGGAAGCACGAGTGCCGGCGCGTAAATGAATATCTGCGATACGTATGCGAGCGAAAGGACCGACGCCATCCCGGTAGTCAGGATCATTTCCACCATTTGACTGCACAGGCCGTTGATATACCCTGCGCGATTTGAAAGTTCGCCCGCGCTGTAATCCTTGAAAAAGCTTGCAGGAAGCGAAAGCACCCTCATCATGGTGGCGGCTTCGACCGACAAATTGAGCTTTGTTCCTATCCTTGCGATCAGCAGAGTACGCACCGAAGTGAACAGAAGAACGCTGACAGCCGCAGATATCATAAACGCCGCGACTCCGAGCAGCACTTTGACGCTTCCGGATGCAATAACGTCCGAAAACAGAATATTGTTGAGCCACGGCGTCAACATTCCGATACCGGTCACTGCGACCATCGCGGCAAAAACAAGTATCAGATCCGCCGCGGAGATCTGCTGGAATATGTATTTAAGAAGACTCTTTATCGTCATCTTCTCAAGAGGAAAAGGTTTATAGAAAGCGATCGCCTCTTTCAGAATCATATTCTGATTCCTGCGGTTCACCCTCACGGTTTTCCCGGTTTTTCTGTCATAGAAGCGGTAACCGTTAAGCCCCGACGGTATAAGCGCGACCACGCTTCCGTCGTCGCTCCGCGTCCCGAGCATGGCTCCGATCGCATCGTGATACCATCCCTTTTCAAGATTAACGGTTCGCCTCATAAAGCCCGAGGGACGGAGCAGGTACTCAAGTACCTCGTTCATATCCTTGATTTTTTCGGGGACTTCCTGCGGCTTTACATGATAGAATTTTAATATTTCTCCGATAGCGTCGGCTGTGATCTCGCGGTCGCTGTTAAGAGCGTCGTTCATACGGCGTCCCATTACGGCGTTCGCCATCTGTTCGAACGATTCCTCGTATACCGCCTGATCCGCTTCTTTTCTCGCCCGGATCTGTTCGTCAAACCATCCCATTCAAGTCACCCCCTCACTCCGACGTGACGAGCGCTTTATACGCTCCGTCAAGCGCCATTAACTGATCGTGAGTTCCGCGTTCGATAACTTTACCGCGCTCCAAAACAATGATCTCGTCGCAGTCGCGGATGGTGGAAAGACGGTGGGCGATCACGATGCAGGAGATACCGCGGTCCTTGATCGACTTGACGACTTCATATTCCGTCTTGGCGTCGAGCGCGCTCGTTGCCTCGTCCATTATGATTATCGTCGGGTCCTGAGCAAGAACTCTGGCTATCTCCATACGCTGACGCTGTCCGCCTGAGAAATCCTTGCCGCCCTCGGTGATCTTGTACTGATAACCGCCCTCGCGCTGCATGATATCCTCGTGGATCTGCGCGTCGCGAGCCGCCATGATCACCTCGAAGTCCTCGATGGAATTGTCCCACATTTTTATATTATTTGCGATAGTATCTTCAAACAGCGTTATATCCTGGTCGACGACTGCCACGGATCCCGTGAACACGCTTCTGTCGATCTTCTCGATCGGCTTTCCGTCGAACAGTATCTCTCCGCTCCACGGCTGATAAAGCCCGGAGATAAGCTTTGAAAGAGTGGACTTTCCGCACCCGGAAGTTCCGACAAACGCAACCCGCTGTCCCTGCTTGAGTTCAAGGCTGAAATCTTCAATGAGAGGCGGCGCAAGTTTTGAATATCCGAACGTTACGTTTTTAATCACCAGATTTCCCGAAAGCTTATCGAATCCTTCCCCGGACGCCTCGGCTTCAGCAGAAGCTTTTTCTTGTTCGGAAAATACCGGGTCTTCGGGATATTCCATAACGTCCTCGATGCGTTCCATATTCGTGCGCATCTCCTGCATCGTCTGACCGGAAGTGATAAGTTCGCCCGCCGGCGCGATGAAAGCCGTGAGAAATCCCTGAAACGCGAACACCATACCTATCGTAAAATCTCCGCGCATAGTGAGCCATACGCCGAGGATGAGTACGGTTATGCTCATGACCTCGGAAATGATACTCGGTACAAGTCCGAGATACTGATTTATTCTCTGGAATCTGACGTTCTGAGTATTTACCGAAGCCTGATATCCGGACCACTTTTCAAAAAATCCGTTCTCGGCACCGCTCGCTTTGATCGTTTCGATCATTTCTATGCCGGATACGGTCGACGCAGCAAGTTTACCGCTGTCCCTCATCATAACGCGCGTGATATTTACGCGCTTTTTGGAAATATAACGCGAAATGAATATCTGCGCGAACACGGAGACGAGTCCGACCACGGTGAGTATCCACGAATACCTGAGCATGACCACGAGATAGAACACCATCATAATAGTATTCAGCACCAAAGGCGCAAGCGTGGTCACTATTTCTCCGGCGATGCCCGCGTTGGATTCTTTGCGCATCTGGATATCTCCCGCCATACGCTGAGAGAAGAATTCCATCGGCATGCGGAGAACTTTCCACATATACGTGCTGTTTCCGACGACCGCCATCTTGCCGTCGAGACGAAGCGAGTATATCGCCTTTATCCATGACGCGGCAAGATTGATGAAAATGATCGCCGAAAAACATATCACGAACGGAATGAACCATCCCGGTTCTTTTCCGCTCAGAAGTTCGTCAAGGAAAACACGGGAGAAACCGGCGCTGATGATCCCGACGAGCGAAGAGATAACGGTGGTGATCACCACAAATACGAACGCCGCGCCGGCGCCTTTCAGCCTCTTCTTTGCGAAGCCCGCAATGCTCTTCGGTTTTCCGCTCGGTTCAAAATCTTCCCCGGGCTCAATCATCAGACAAATGCCCGTAAAGCTCTCGTCGAACGTTTCGTAAGAAACCGCATAGTCGCCCTTTGCCGGGTCATTCAGATATACTTTATCCCCTTTGAATCCGTTGCATACGACGAAATGATTGAAATCCCAGTGGATGATGCACGGGAACTTTCCCTTTTCGCGCAGCGTTTCCGGCTCATAGCGGAATCCTTTTGCCGTAAATCCGTAATTGCGTGCCGCTTTCAGAATATTGCCGGCTTTGCTTCCGTCACGCGAGACGCCGCAGTCGCGCCGGACTTGTTCGAGAGGCACCCATTTACTGTAGTAAGCCATGATCATACACAGACAAGCCGCTCCGCATTCGAGCGCTTCCATCTGCATGATCACAGGTACTTTGGCTCTGCCTTTTGTGACAGGCTGTTTTATATTTTTAGCCGCCATAATATCCTCACAATAATAAACTGTTCAATGCAAAAAACTACTGTCAGTTCGTTACGTAAGTTATCGGAGCGACTTCTTCCGTGCTGCCGTCCGCGTTATGCGTTTCGACTCTTCCGAAAATGCTCCACGCAAGTATTCCGAGAAGCAGCACCACGAGAGCGATCAGGACGAGCCAGACGGAAGGCGTGGTAACCTTTATGTAATCGTTCAGAGACTCGGGGCTTGAAACCTTGTCCATACTCTTCTCTCTGAAAATCGAATTATCTCTATCCGCCATAATACGGTCCTCCATATTATATATTTGTCCATTATAAAACTATGATATCATTTTACATCATTAATATTATAAAATCAAGTTATTTAATTATTTTTTACCATCTTGTATTATTTTGTAAATAAAATCAACGGTTCGCCGACGACGAACCGTTGAAAAATTTACTGTTTATATTCATTTACAGCTCTTTGATGTGTTTGCTGATAAGCATCAGCACCGCGGTGACTGTGAAACCGACGGAACAAACTGCAAGCAGCAGCGTGCTGCCGGACGTCTCAAGGATCACCCCCGCGAGCACCGACGCAAGCGGGGTTATTCCATGCGAACCTATACTCGTGATGCTGTTAACTTTGCTCAGTTTGTCCTTGTCCACGATGCGCATTATAGAGGTGTTTATCGGGATATTGATATAGGAGATAAGAAGTCCCATTGCGAGCGCTCCCGTGCAGAGCGCTGCAAGAAATCCGTTCAGCAGCACGCCCCGGGATACAAACTGCCAATAGCAGACCGTCAGAGCGATCATTACTCCGGCGAAAGCAAGAAGCCTGAGTGCAACCTTCCGCCCGCATTTTTCCTCCTGACGGCGCGCGCTGAGGATCGCCGCTCCGATCAGGGAGCTTATCCCGAAACACACGCTGAAAACGGAAGACCAAAGCTCCGGCTTCAGAACTTTGTCAAACAGGTATGACGGTGCGGACGCGAGATCCGTCTTTACGAAATAAGGGATAAAATTACCCGTAAAAGGCGTGACGAAGAAATTGATGAAAAGTACCGCAACCAAAAGTGCCAGAAGCGCCTTTTTCGTTTTTATGTAAACGATACCGTCCCTCATATCACGTACCGCCAGCTTAAGCGTCAGGCGTTCCGCTGACGGAGTGTGATCGTAGCGTATCAGCATTTCGGAGATCCCGGAAGCCACGAAACATATTCCGACGAAGAAGAAAAGAACGTATATATTCAGAGAAGCGTACAAGACTCCCGCAAGAATAACGCCTAATATGCTTTCAAACGAGTTTTTGATCGCGAAATACGAGTTCGCCTGCTGAAGCTTTTCCTCTTTAACGATATGAGGAAAAAGCGCGCCCGACGCGGGATTGAAGATCCCGCTTACGGCGTTGCCGAGAATCCCGAGTGCAAACAGGATCACAATATGAGCGGTCGAGCCGTGAAACAGCAGCATAAGCACGGTTGCCAGAATGATAAGACCGCCTTTTATGTAATCGCAGACGTACATTATCTTCGCTTTGTTGAATCTGTCTCCGAGCACACCGCCGACCGGCGTGAAAACGAGCATCGCGACGCCGCAAAGCGCGAGATAGAGTCCTTGCAGAAACGCGCTGTTGCCGCTGATCTCAAGGATATAAAAGCTGACGGCAAAACTGTAGAGCAGCGCGCCGAGCTCCGACACCAGCGCTCCTAAAAATACGAGACGAAAGTTCCGATTGAAAAATACGTTGTCTCCCCGGATTTTACCGCTCATTTCCGACGATCTCCTTCCACCTTTCAGATAATTCTTTGTCGTCAAGAAGGTCGATCATAGTGGCGACGCTGTCGGCGGCGGATATACCGAAAACGTCAAAAATCACGGTTTGTTTTCCCTTGTCGGCAAACCTCAACTGTTTCAAAGAGTAATCCGGATCGGAGTCGAAGCGCATCGCGGCGTCCGCAGCGCTCCTCAGCGACGCCGATGATTCATCAAGAAGTCCCGCCATTTTCTGAACGTATGCCAGCAGAGCGAGTATTTGCGCCTGAGTCTTATCCATCACGTCCGGCTTTTCGGACCCCGTTTTCAGCCCGTTCAAAAGCTTCACCCCCCACTCCGTGATGTCAAGTGCGGAAGTTATATCGTTTCTTTCGCGAAAGACGAAAACGTAATCGAATACGGCAGAAAGGATCGTCGACACTCCGCCTGCCAGCGCCTTCGACAGAAACGGCACAGCTTCTTCGGTACGGCCCATATAAGCCGCAAGATACGTTCCTATCTGCTCGTTGAAAACTCCTCCGGCGTTGTTTTCCTTCAGCAGTTCCAAACTCTTCTCGCGTTCATCAAGAAGGAACATAACGAGCGACATTTCCCCGCTGATCGTCGATTTGTTGATTCGGGGATCGGTATTCTGCGGGAGCAAGACTATCGCATGTTCGTAAAGATCGAGCGCGCGTCTCAACTGCCCGGCGTCGTGATTTCCGGAGCCGTATGCGAGGAAGATCCCGGCGCAGGTGTACACCACGTCAAAAGAATTCGGATACTTTCCGAGCGCCTTTTCCGCTTCGGCGATCGCGGCAGGATTAAACGTCTTACAGTACGAACAGACCCTCTCCAGCATAAGATCCGGGCGGTTGTCCTTCATTTCGTAGCCGAGCAGTACGTCGACCGACGTATCGAAAAAATCCGCCATCTCTACTATCAGTTCAAGCTCCGGCAGCGACATACCGGTCTCCCATTTATGTACGGCGCCGACAGTCACTCCGAGCACCTCGGCAAGTTTTTCCTGCGTCATCTTTCGTTCTTTGCGAAACCTTCGGATATTCTCATTAAGCGTCAGTTTCATAACAGTATTCTCCTTCGTTTTTCACCAATATTATACCTCAACAATCTGTACAAATCAATACACTAATGATACCGGAAAGATAATACTTTTTATACTGATGGTATTGTTTTCTCATCAACTCAGATAAAAAACTCCGGCTCATTTGAAATGAACCGGAGTGCATATTATATTTCCGATTACTCGGTAAAGAGAGGCGTGGAATAATATCTGTCGCCGCTGTCGGGGAGAAGCGCGACGATGACTTTTCCCTTGTTTTCCGGACGCTTTGCAAGCGAAACCGCAGCGAAAAGCGCCGCTCCGGAGGAAATTCCTACCGAGATCCCCTCTTTCTTTGCGAGGAGTTTTGAAGTCGCGAAAGCGTCTTCGTTTGCGACTTTGAACACCTCGTCATAAACCGAGGTATTCAGAACGTCGGGTACGAATCCCGCACCGATTCCCTGGATCTTGTGAGGACCGGATCTGCCTTCGGAAAGGACGGGAGAGCTCTCCGGCTCGATCGCGACGACCTTGACGGCAGGATTCTGTTCTTTAAGAAATTCACCGGTACCGGTTACCGTTCCGCCCGTTCCGACGCCCGCAACGAATATATCGACCTTGCCGTCAGTGTCGTTCCAGATCTCGGGACCGGTGGTAGCCTTGTGGATAGCCGGGTTTGCAGGGTTGACGAACTGGCCGGGGATAAAGCTGTTCGGGATCTCCGCGGCGAGCTCTTCTGCTTTTGCGATAGCGCCCTTCATGCCCTTTGCGCCCTCTGTGAGGACGATCTCGGCGCCGTAAGCTCTCAGAATGTTTCTTCTCTCAACGCTCATCGTCTCGGGCATCGTAAGGATGGTGCGGTATCCCTTTGCAGCGGCGATAGCGGCAAGTCCGATACCGGTATTGCCGGAAGTCGGCTCAATGATGACGGAGCCTTCCTTGAGAAGTCCTTTTTCCTCTGCGTCCTCGATCATCGCTTTCGCGATCCTGTCTTTGACGCTTCCTGCCGGATTGAAATACTCGAGTTTTACGAGCAGCGTAGCTTCAAGTCCGAGTTCTTTTTCGATATTTACAGTCTCAACGAGGGGGGTGTTTCCTATAAGTCCGAGTGTTCCTTTATAAATCTTAGCCATGATAATTATCTCCTTGTTAAATTATTAAGTAATGTGTGTACCGGTCAGTTCAGCGCAGCAAAGCCCGCTTCGAGATCGGCTATTATGTCGTCGATATGCTCTGTGCCTATCGAAAGCCGAATTGTGTTCTGATGGATGTTCTGACTGTCAAGCTCTTCTTCCGAAAGCTGAGAGTGAGTGGTAGATGCCGGATGTATCACGAGGGATTTTACATCCGCTACGTTTGCGAGAAGTGAAAATATCTTCAGCCCGTCAATGAATTTCCAGGCTTCCTCACGCCCGCCTTTTATATCAAAGGTAAAGATCGATCCGCCGCCGTTCGGAAAATATTTTTTGTATAGCGCGTGCTGAGGATGATCGGGGAGAGACGGATGATTGACCTTTTCGACGAGAGGATGATTTGCGAGATATTCGACGACCTTTTTAGTATTCTCGGCATGACGTTCAAGGCGAAGCGAGAGAGTCTCGACTCCCTGAAGAAGCAGGAACGCGTTGAACGGCGAGATCGCAGCGCCGGTGTCGCGGAGCAGGATCGCGCGGATGTAAGTAACGAATGCCGCGGGACCGACCGCGTCTGCGAAAGATACGCCGTGGTAACTCGGATTCGGTTTTGCGATCGGCGCGTACTTATCGGCGCTCGCCTTCCAGTCGAATTTGCCGGAATCAACTATGACACCGCCAAGCGTCGTACCGTGGCCGCCGAGGAATTTTGTCGCCGAGTGAACGACGATGTCCGCTCCGTGCTCGATGGGACGGATGAGGTACGGTGTGCCGAACGTGTTGTCGATCACTACCGGAATACCGTTTGCGTGAGCAATTTCCGAGATTGCGTCGATATCGGGAATATCGCTGTTCGGATTGCCGAGCGTTTCGATGAAGACCGCTTTAGTGTTCGGCTTTATCGCCGCTTTTACTTCATTAAGATCATGTATGTCGACGAAGGTCGTCTCGATGCCGTATTGAGGAAGAGTGTGGGCGAGCAAATTGTAGCTTCCGCCGTAGATCGTTTTCTGAGCGACGATGTGTTCGCCTTTCTGCGCCAGTGCTTCGATAGTATAGGTTATCGCGGCTGCGCCGGATGCGAGGGCAAGCGCTGCGACGCCGCTTTCAAGCGCCGCGACTCTTTTTTCAAGAACGTCCTGAGTGGAGTTCGTAAGTCTTCCGTAAATGTTTCCCGGATCGGCGAGCCCGAAGCGTGCCGCTGCGTGTGCGCTGTTATGAAATACATAGGAAGTCGTCTGATATATCGGTACCGCTCTCGAGTCGGTAGCGGGATCTGCCTGCTCCTGACCTACGTGGAGCTGAAGCGTTTCAAATTTATAGTTACTCATTGTAATTACCTCTCTTTAATATATTGAATGTTTTTGTTACGTTCAACATCGGCACATTCGTCCGTTCTTAAGCCCGGTTTTTACAAGAGCTGAAATTCTGCTTTTCATAGGTTTTCCTTTCTTTCCGTCGGTCATTCACCTACTTAACCTATCGGATTTGTAGGTATTCTACCACAGACTCTGTCAAATGTCAATACCCAAATGCAAAAAAATCAAAAATTTTTTAAGCGCAATTACCTATTGACAAAGTAGGTTTTATGGCTTATAATATTTACATACTGAACCGATAGGTTTTATGCCATTAATATGCGGCTGACAATTAAGAAAGGTGCATTATAATTATGATGATTTCGACACGGGGAAGATACGCTTTGCGCATAATGCTCGACATAGCGGAGTATCAGAGCGAGGGATATGTTTCTCTGAAAGACTCGGCAGAGAGGCAGGAGATCTCAAAAAAATATCTCGAACAGATAGTGACGATCCCGGGCGTTTCAAAAATGCTTGAAGCAAAAGGCGGTAAAAACGGCGGGTACCGTCTCGCAAAAGCTCCCCGCGAATACACCGTAGGCGACGTGCTTCGCGCGGCTGAGGGCACACTCTCCCCGGTCGCATGTCTCGAAAACGATCAGGCGTCGTGCGCGCGCAGTTCATATTGCGCCGTGTTGCCGATCTGGAAAGGCCTTGACGACGTGATCAACGAATATCTTGACGGCATCACACTTCAGGACGTTCTCGACCGTAAAGCCGAATACGACGGCGGGAACGATTATGTGATATGAAATTTTCAACTGTTTTCGGAGAATATAAATAAATGAACGGAAAAACAATATACCTTGACAATGCGGCAACAACCAAAATGAGCAAAACGGCGATAAATGCGATGACGCCGTACTTTGATTCGATATACGGAAACCCGTCAAGCCTTCATTCGGTTGGACAGAAGGCGGCTGAAGCGCTTTTCGACGCAAGAGAACGCATCGCAAAATGTATCGGCGCCGCGGCGCGCGAGATCACATTTACGTCGGGCGGAAGCGAAGCGGACAATCAGGCGATCGTCTCCGCGGCAAAGAACGGAGAACGCAAAGGCAAAAAGCACATTATTTCCACCGCGATAGAACATCACGCCGTCCTTCATACGCTGAAAAAACTTGAAAAAGAGGGATTTGAGATCACGCTGCTCGACGTCGGCGAATACGGCATCGTCAAGCCCGAGCAGGTAAAACAGGCGATACGCGACGACACCTGCCTCGTTACGGTTATGTTTGCAAATAACGAGATCGGAACGATACAGCCTATAAAAGAGATCGGAGCGATATGCCGCGAGGCGGGAGTACCGTTCCACACAGACGCCGTACAGGCGGCGGGACATATACGCGTTGACGTCGCAGATCAGAATATCGATATGCTGTCGGTATCGGCTCATAAGTTTCACGGCCCGAAAGGGATCGGATTTCTTTACGCAAAAAACGGAACGCGCCTTTCAAATATAATCGAAGGCGGGGCGCAGGAGCGCGGAAAACGCGCCGGCACAGAAAATATTCCCGCTATCATGGGCATGGCTGCGGCGCTTGAAGAAGCGTGCGCAAAGATCGACGTGAACGCCGCAAAACTTATTTCGATGCGGGACAAGCTTATTAATGAGCTTTCAAAGATACCGCACTCTATCCTCAACGGAGATAAAAACAGCAGACTCCCCGGAAACGTCAATTTCTGCTTTGAGGGAATAGAGGGAGAGTCGCTGCTGCTTCTTCTTGACGACAAAGGAGTTTGCGCTTCATCCGGCTCCGCCTGCACGTCCGGTTCTCTCGATCCGAGCCACGTGCTTCTTGCGATCGGCAGACCTCACGAGATAGCGCACGGTTCGCTTCGTCTTTCGCTTTCCGAAGACAACACGGACGAAGAGATAGATTACACAGTCAAGGCGGTCGGAGAAGTAGTTGAATATCTCAGAAATATGTCCCCCGTTTGGCGTGACCTTGTGAGCGGCAAAAGAGATTATATAATTAAATGAGGTGAAAATATGGCTCTTTACAGTGAAAAAGTGATGGATCATTTCAGAAATCCGAGAAACGTCGGCGTTATTGAAGATGCTGACGGCGTCGGTGAAGTCGGCAACGCAAAATGCGGCGACATAATGAAGATCTATCTGAAGATAGAAAATGATATGATAGTTGACGTCAAATTCGAGACTTTCGGGTGCGGTTCCGCCATCGCTTCAAGTTCTATGGCGACCGAGCTCATAAAAGGCAAGCCGGTATCCGAAGCGCTGACACTTACAAACAAAGCCGTTGCCGAGGCACTTGACGGACTTCCGGCGTACAAAATGCACTGCTCTGTCCTCGCGGAAGAAGCGATCAAAAAAGCGCTGAAAGATTACTACGATAAAAACGGAATAGAGTACGATCATACTCTGTTCCCCGACTGCGAAAGCTGCGCTCATTGCGGCGAAGAATAAGCGCAGTCTGAAACTGCAAAAAACGCCTGTTTTGCCGACTGTTCTTAAGGACAGTCGGCATATAAACAGGCGTTTTTGATTTATAAGAGATCAATACTCCGGTAAGCCGAGCGTCTCTTTTCCGAGCGAGATCGATTTTACGAGGAACGCCATATTCTTTGCAAGGTTTCTCATCGTCCGGAGTCCCTCATCGTCCCGCTTGGCCTCTTTGGCAGTGTTGCCGTGGATGCTGTTCCAGTAAGTCGACGTTGCTATCGGCATTCCGCTGATCGCAAAATACTTGTTCAGCTCGTCGAAGGTCGAAGAAAGTCCGCCGCGCCTTGCGCTGACGACTGCCGCACCGACCTTCATGCGCTTTGAAAAACCGGTGCTGAAAAAGAGCCGGTCGAGAAACGCGACGAGCGTCGCGTTCGCCGAGGCGTAGTATACGGGGGACGCAACAACAAGACCGTCAGCCTCCTTGAATTTCGGCGCGATCTCGTTCACCGCGTCGTCGAACGCGCACCGTCCGAGCTTATCGCACGCTCTGCAATCGACGCATCCGCGGACAGACCGGTTTCCTATATGGATGATCTCGCACTCTATCCCTTCTTCGTCAAATACGCTTTTCATTTCACCAAGCGCCGTCGCGCAAACCCCGCTTTCGTGCGGAGAACCGTTAATCATAAGTATTTTCATCTCGTACCTCCGGGCATTTTTTATATTATATTCGGTTTTATTCAATATGACAAGCGCATTTTAACAAATATGACGTTTACGGCGGAAATATTGACCGTGTATTTCCGGAGAGAGGACGTATAATATTGACAATGAATATGATTTATGATATATTAAATGTCAGCCGGAGGGATCAGTATCCGAACGTATTTTTCAACCGAAAAGGACAGTTTTCAGATGAAATTTGATATTATATTTGTTACTTATAATTCTAAGAAATGGCTTAGGGGAAATCTTGAGAGCATTATAAAGTCGGATTATGATCTTAAGTCTGAAGTATCCCTTTTCTATTACGACAATAAATCGACTGACGATACGCTTGCGGAGCTTGACGCACTCAAAGCGGAATACGGCGATTGTTTTGCTGAGTTTACCGTTATCCGCGGCAATAAAAACAAAGGATTTGGCTACGGAAACGACAAAGCGGCAAGGTGCGGTCACTCCGAATACGTTTTCTTTTTGAACACTGACACGGAGATCAAGCCTGATACGCTTTCAGGGCTTGAAAAGAGAATTAAGGCGAACGAGGACGTCTTCTCCGTGTTTGAACTCCGCCAGGAGCCGTATGAACACCCGAAATACTATGATCCGGTGACCGGAGAAACTTCGTGGGCGAGCGGCGCCTGTCTGGTATTCAAGCGCGAAGTATACGAGAAGACAGGCGGTTTTGATAAAAACCTGTTTATGTACAGCGAGGACGTTGAGATTTGCTGGAGAGCCCGAAATAGCGGGTGTAGAATTAAATACCTGTTTGATCTGGGTATTAATCACTATTCGTATCAGAATCCCGGACAGTTCAAGTGGATCTCATATGTTTACGGACATGTGAACAACTTGTATTTGAGGTGCAAATACGGCACTTTGAAGAATGCATTGAAAGGCGCTTATCTTACGGTGCGCGGAATGGTGCGCTGCCCGAATCCGAGCTTGACAAAAAAAGAAAACAACAGAATAAAACGCAAAATCCGCAAGACGTTTTTCGGAATGTTTTTCAAGTATATCGGTGCAAGGATTTACAAGCATACCCATAAAGCGGCTCCTGAATTTGCCCCAAAATTTGTAAATGAGTTCGATTATGAATTGAACAAAGTGAATTTATATAGGTCTCCTCAAAGCGATCGCATTGATAATGATGTGACTGTCAGCGTGATCGTTCGCACTTGCGGAAGACCGGCCGTGTTGAGAGAAACGCTGAAGTCGCTCCGGAATCAGTCGTATCCTAATCTTGAAATCGTGGTGGTCGAAGACGGGGAGAATAAGTCCGAACAAGTGGTAAAAGAGGAGTTCGGCGATCTAAATCTTAAGTATCAGGCTACCGGCGAACACGTCGGCAGAAGCAAAGCAGGCAACATTGCGTTGTCGCTTGCAACCGGAGATTATTTCAATTTTCTTGACGACGACGATCTCTTCTATTTTGATCACGTCGAAGTTCTCGTCAATGAAGCCGTAAAACACGGATATGACATTGTGTACGATACCGCGTTTGAAGCTCAGGCCAATGTAAGGTCAACGGATCCGTATGAATATGACGTATTGTTTATGACGATCAGAGGCTTCAGCAGGTATAACAAAATGAGGCTCTATACAAACAATATTTTTCCTATTCAAACAGTAATGTTCAGCAGAAAAGTCTATGAAGAGTGCGGCGGGTTCGATGAGAATATGGACGCTCTTGAAGACTGGGATCTTTGGATAAGATTTTCTGAAAAATATCGCTTCAATTATGTTAACGACACCACTTCGATCTACAAAGTTCCGTGCGATACAAACGTTTCTGCCGAACGTCAGCTGCTGCTTGACAAGTATCTTAAGTATGTTATAGAAAAATATAGTGATAAAAAAGTTGAACTGACGTTTTCGGATCTGTACTATTTTCTCAACAACATTTAACTGTTAAACAAAGTGTGTTTTCAGTTCACAGTATGATACCGTGAGCCGAAAACACACGGTTTTTATGTAAAAAAACAAAGGTGCTTTTGTCAAAGTTTAGCTTATTATTGATTATTTCTTCATATTTTTAGATATTATATTGTAGACAATATGACAGTAAATGTGATATAATAATATGAAAAGCTATAATTATCGTTATTTGTCTGAGAATATGTGCTTTTGTAGATAAGAAGTATATCAAAAAGGGAGCGAGAGTATGTCAAGCTTTATGACGCCTGAGGAAATAGATCAGGTCGGGTTCAAATGCATTGGCAAAAATGTGTTGATCAGTAAAAAAGCAAGCTTTTATTCGCCGGAAAACATCACGTTGGGTGACAATGTAAGAATAGATGACTTTTGCATTTTGAGCGGAAAGATCAGCGTTGGCAGCTACGTACATATTGCAGCTTATTCCGCTTTGTTCGGAGGGATCGAAGGAGTTGTGATCTGTGACTTTTGCAACATTTCTTCAAGAGTTACGATTTACGCTTTGAGCGATGATTATTCCGGAGAATCTATGACAAGCCCTTTGATACCCGATGAATATAAAAACGTTGAACATAAAAAAACCGTACTCGAAAAGCATGTTATCATAGGCTCAAACAGTGTTGTTCTTCCCGGTGCGGTTTTAGCGGAAGGTTCTTCATACGGAGCATTCAGCCTTGTAAAATCAAAGACCGAACCATGGTCGATTTATGCCGGGATCCCATGCAAAAAGATCAAAAAGCGAAGCAAAAAACTGTTGGATCTGGAAAATGAGTTTTTAAAAAATATCGCGGAGAAACAAAAATGACAGAGAAATTTGAAGAGCCCTTGCTGGTGACGCAGGCTTCATTGCCCGATTACAAAAACTATATTGAAAGAATAAAAACAGTATGGGAAACCAAGTGGATCACCAATCAGGGACCGCTCCACAATGAACTGGAACGAGAACTGAAAGAGTATTTGGGACTTGACAATATAACGCTTTTCTGCAACGGTCATCTGGCGCTTGATTGCGCTGTTAAATACTTATACCATACATACGGCGGCGGAGAGATAATAACTACTCCGTTTACTTTCGTTTCTACGACGCATGCTATATCAATGAACGGATTCACGCCTGTATTCTGTGATATAAAATCAACGGATTATACCATTGACGAAGATAAGATCGAACAATTGATAACCGATAAAACAGTGGCAATCGTCACGACCCACGTTTACGGATATCCGTGCAATGTTTCAAAAATAAACGAGATCGCAAATAAACACGGCCTCAAGGTGATCTATGATGCCGCTCATGCTTTCGGCGAAGAGATAAACGGCGTACCGATAGGAAAATTCGGGGATATTTCAATGTTTTCTTTTCATGCTACGAAAGTATTCAATACAATTGAAGGCGGTATGCTGAGTTTTGGCGATGATAAGCTCAAAAAAGTGTTTGACAATATGAAAAACTTCGGCATCGTGAATGCAGAAGAGATCGACTCTTTCGGATTGAACGCCAAAATGAATGAATTTCAGGCAGCGATGGGAATTGAAAATCTAAAGCAAACAGATAAAAACATCGAAAACAGGAAAAAGGCCGTTGAGGTGTATTACGATAGACTGTCTGAGCTCCCCGGAATGAAGTTGTCCGTGTTAAACCCGAACGTAAAGTATAATTATGCTTATATGCCTGTATTAATCGATGAAAAAGAATTCGGTTTGACAAGGGATCAATTGTATGAAAAATTGACCGGATATAATGTATTTCCGCGTAAATATTTTTATCCACTAATCAGCAATATAAGCGTTTACAGTAACTTGAAAGCGGAAGTCGATACCGCAAATTACGTATCAGACAGAGTTCTGTGCCTGCCTTTATTTGGCGCAATCAGAACGGAAGATGTCGAAAAGGTTTGCGATATCATCACCGAAGTAAGAGGTGAAGCACGTTGACAAAAAGAGAAATAAAAAAACGCCGTAAAAAGATCAGCTATCCTTATGCTGATACTGCGAATATTACGATACCGATTATGCATTGTTTCGACAATAATTACGTCGTTCCTGCCGCAGTTTCTTTTTACTCAATGCTTGAAAATGCCTCGCCTGAATTTAATTATAAACTATATGTTTTACATACGGATATCACGGAGGAAAATCAAAATAAATTAAAAGATCTTGTCGACAGTTTCACTAACGCTTCAATAGAGTTTATCAATATGGAAAACCGGTTCAATGATATATGGAACGTTCTTGACAGCAAGTGTCATTATTCAAAAGAAATGTTTTATAAATTGTTGACCCCGTCTATTTTTCCGAGCTACGACAAAATCATTGTAACTGACGTTGACGTTGTTTTCCTCGGCGATATTTCCGAAAGTTATTTTTCCATCGACCCGAATGATGACGATATTTATTTCAGCGGCATAAAACATGTTTTGCCCGCAAACAGCTGGCTTGCTCAGTACTATAAAAGCTATGACGAGAAGTTTGGCGAAGGCGCGGTGGACAAATTGAAGATTTGCGCCGGATACATTGTAATGGATCTGAAAAATATGCGTAGAGATAATGCGGAAAAAATGTTTGTCGATTATCTTGCGGATAATTCTCACAGATTACTGCAGCCCGAGCAGGATACGATGAATTTTTGCTGCACTGAAAAAAACATTTACTACCTGCCTCTGAATAATCTTGTCTGCAGTTATTGTTATGACGTATTCAACACGAAAAAATCGCTGAAATCGGACATGAATTATTCTGCAAAGCAAATCAAATGCGCATTGAATAAGCCCATTCAGCTCCATTTTGCGACACATAAAAAGCCGTGGAACGACTCTTCGATAACAATGGCAGACGTTTGGTTTTTATATCTTGAAAAAACGGGTTTTGCTCAAGAATTATTGCAGAATGCTTATAACGAAATAAGCCGCAGTGAACGGATAAAAAAACTTCCGAAACGCATTTACAGAATAATCAATAAACCCAAGAAAGGGTAATCGCCATGCCGAGAGTCTCTATTCTTTTGACTTCTTACAATCATGAGAAATATATAAAAGAAAGCGTTGAGAGCGTTTTAGCGCAGACTTTTGACGACTTTGAACTGCTGATAGTCGACGACCATTCCGTCGATTCTTCTTTTGACATTATAGAAAGTATAAATGATAAAAGGATTACTGCGATAAGAAATGTCAAAAACAACGGACCGGAATACGCATTTGAAATTCTGCATAATACGGCTAATTGTGAATACGTAGCTATCGCAGATTCCGATAACGTATGGGAGAAAGACAAACTCGAAAAGCAGGTCAGATTTCTTGACAGTCACCCGGAATATACCGCCGTGTTTACAAGAGCCAGCATCATTGACGAAAACGGCGATTTCAGCCCGATCGGTTCAGATCCGGCGAGATCGATTTTTGAAGTCAAAAACAGAAGCCGTCAGGAATGGCTCAATCACTTCTTCTATAAAGGCAACTGTTTGTGCCATCCTTCCATTCTCATCAGAAGAGAAGCATATGAAGAATGCAATATGAAAGTCAGAGGGATGTGGCAAGGACCCGACTTATATAAATGGATCCGGCTATGCATAAAGCACGAGATTTACATATTGGATGATCGACTGATCAGATTCAGAATGCATAAACACAATATCAGCGGTCCCGGAAATCTTTCCAGCGTATTGCGCGGAAGTAACGAGCTTTATCAGATATACAATTTGTTTTATGAAATTACCGAGGATGATTTCCCTTTGGTTTTCAAAGAAGCGTCGCAATATACGGTTAACGGAGAGATCAATATTAAATTTGCTCTGTCAAAACTGCTTTTGGAACTGGAGATCCCTGCTGCCAAAACACTCGGATTGAACAAGCTTTTTGAACTGATAAATTCAAAAGAAAGCAGAGAACAGATCCTTCGTTTGTATCAATACGACGACGTCAGTTATAAGATCGACGAAACAAACAATTCTCCGTATGTGTTAAAATGCTGGAGCAACAGTTTGAGCGTATGCAATGCAAAGCTGTATTATGATTACGGCGACGGTTTCAGCGAAGACAATTTTTCAGTCAACGACGTGATAACAGATGCGGCCGGGAATTATTATGTAGAGTTTACGGATATCGCCCCTTTTATAAACAAAAAAGGGTTGGTCGGCATTCGCTTTGATCCGTGCGAATTCTGCGCAAAAATAAAAATCGACGGAATTGAAGCTGACGGCAAAAAACTGGATTTTGAGCTAAACAAAAAGAACTACGGCGACGGGCAGTATATCAGCCATAACGGTTACGACGTGTTTTACATTGACGATCCGTCGTATATCGTAAAGGGCGTTGAAAGTGGTGTCTCAAAAATTGAAGTGTACGGAAAACTGTATGAATTGAGCATTTATGAAGCGCTTGATCTCAATAACCGCGTCACTCTGGCAAAAGCCTTGGAAAACTTCGAGAAAAATCAGAATATTCTGGTTCGGATGACGATCAAGTTGACCCGGGCTATAAAAGCGGTATTAAGAAAACCATATCACGCAATTAAAAGATTATTCAAAAGGTCGTGATCTTGCGTTTTAACGTAACGATCGAAAAACAATAGCCCCTTCAGGAATTCTGATAATATGTGTTTTTCACATATTAAGCGAGCGGTAACGCTCGTTAAGTATCAGACCTGAGGGGGCTTTTGTTGATTGTCGGCAGCAGATCAATCACTCAATTATTGAAATTACGCCTCGGAGAACATATCCTTGCCGACTCCGCAGACGGGACACTCGAAGTCTTCCGGAAGATCCTCGAATTTCGTGCCGGGAGCAATGCCGTTTTCGGGATCGCCGAGCTCCTCGTCGTATTCCCAGCCGCATGCGTCACAAACGTATTTCATATTGATATCTCCTTTCGTAAGATATATTTATAATTATTGTATCGGTTCAAAATCGGCGGCGCCGTGTTTGCACAGCGGGCAGACGATGTCCTCGGGCAGCTCTTCGCCTTCATATACGTAACCGCAAACCTTGCAGACCCAGCCTTTTTTGCCTTCGGTCTGGGGCTTCGGCTTGACGTTCGACTGATAGTAGGTATAAGTCATCGTATCGAGTGTAGAAATGACTCTTGCTTCAGTCACGGTGCAGATAAACATTCCGTGGGTGTCGAGGTCGACGTAATTCTCGACCTTCAGCGACATGAACGCGTTGATATATTTCGGCAGGAAGACGAGTCCGTTGTCGGAGCGGAGAACTTCGACGCCTTCGAATTTGTCGGTGTTCCTTCCGCTTCTGAATCCGTAAGACTCAAAGACGGAGAACGGCGCGTCGATCGAGAGGCAGTTGACGTTCATCTTGCCGGTCTGCTTGATTATATGGTGAGAATAGTTCTGTTTGTTGATGCAGACCGCGACTCTGTTCGGAGAGTTCGTGACCTGGGTGACCGTGTTGACGATAAGTCCGTTGTCGCGTCCGTTTTCGTCCTGAGACGTGACGACGTAAAGACCGTATCCAATCTTGAAGAGCGCCGTGAGGTCGTTCTTGTTTGCGGTCTCGTCGTGCTGTGCGAGGTAGTCGCGGCAGAGCTCTTCCGCAAGCGCTTCGACAGCCGCAGTCGACGTTTCGTTAAGTGCGGAGGTTATCTTCACGGTGTTTTCGCAGAACGTGATGTTCTTTGATTTTTCAAACATCGATCTCATGACCTTTGCCGCCTGAGGCGCCCAGCTTCCGTTCTCGATCAGCGCGACGGTGCGGTTCTGATATCCGCGCTCGGTCAGGTGTTCGATGAATGTTCTCATGAACGGGAAGATGTCCGCGTTATAAGTTGTCGTCGCGAGTACGAGACGTCCGTAGCGGAATGCGTCCTCCACCGCTTCTGCCATATCCTCTCTTGCAAGGTCGCAGACGACCACCTTCGGACAGCCTTTCGCCTTGAGCTTGTCGGCGAGCAGTTCTACCGCTTTCTTGGTGTTGCCGTAGACGGAGGTGTAGGCGATCATTATGCCTTCGCTCTCAACGCCGTATGAAGACCAGATGTTATAGAGATTGAGATAATAGCCGAGATCCTCTTTGAGTACCGGTCCGTGGAGCGGGCAGATGATCTCGATGTCAAGATTTGCTGCTTTTTTAAGTACCGCCTGGACCTGCGCACCGTATTTTCCGACGATACCGAAATAGTAGCGCCTTGCCTCGCATGCCCAGTCTTCGTCAGCGTCGGCAGCACCGAATTTGCCGAAGCCGTCCGCGGAGAAGAGCACTTTGTCGGTCGAGTCGTAAGTCATAATGACTTCCGGCCAGTGTACCATTGCCGCCGTGACGAAATTCAGCGTGTGACGTCCGAGCACGAGCGTATCACCTTCGCCGACGACGATACGGCGGTCCTCAAACTCCGTGCCGAAAAAGTTTTTCATCATAGCAAACGCTTTAGCTGATGAAACAACTGTAGCCTTCGGATAGTTGGAGAGGAAATTCGCGATATTTGCCGAGTGGTCGGGTTCCATGTGCTGAACCACGAGGTAGTCGGGTTCACGTCCCGCGAGAGCTTTTGCGACGTTGTCGAGCCATTCGTGCGTGAAATTGCGGTCGACCGTGTCCATTACCGCGATCTTATTGTCAAGGATCACGTATGAGTTGTACGCCATTCCGTTCGGTACGACGTACTGTCCCTCGAAGAGGTCGATCTTTCTGTCGTTCACACCGACGTATCTGATATCGTTCGTAACAGTCATTCTTTTATCTCCTTATAAATTATTTTTTCGGTCAAACATTTTTCGTCGCGCCCTTAATCGCAGGGTACAGCCGGCGGAAGACATTGTATTTGCGCTCATAATAATCGTAGTTTCCGGGATCGGGGAGAACCGTCTCTTTTATTTTCACAGTACTCTTTGACGCCTCCTCGACAGTTGCGTATTCTCCGGCGCCGACCATTGCGAGGATAGCGCCGCCCATCGAAGGGCCCTGCTCTGTCTCGAGGATGTCTATCGGCATCTCAAACACGTCTGCGGCGATCTTTCTCCAGAGCGCGCTTTTTGCGCCGCCTCCGCAGAGAGTTGCCCGAAGCGGTACGACGCCGTTCGATTTTGCGACTTCAAAGCAGTCCTTCAGCGCGAAGGTCACGCCCTCCATTATCGCACGGCTCATCTCGCCTCTCGTTGAAGTTGAGGACAGACCGATAAACGCGCCTCTCGCCCTGACGTCGTTGTGAGGGCTGCGCTCGCCCGAAAGATAGGGAAGAAAAATAACGTCGCCCCTTCCCTCTTTTGCCGCTTCTTCGTCGATACCGTAATCTGCGTCTTTGATTATATCTTCAAGCCACCACTTTCTCGCGGAAGCCGCGGTCAGTATACAGCCCATCAGGTGCCATTTTCCGTTCGCGTGGGCGAATGAGTGGAGCGCGCATTTTTCGTCGACGGAGAACGTGTCCTGCGGGATGAATACGGTGCCGCTCGTACCGAGCGAAACGTTGCAGCTCCCCGCCGTGACGGCACCGGTGCCGAGCGCCGCAGCCGCGTTGTCTCCCGCTCCCGCGGTGACGATACAGTCCGGAAGTCCGAACTCCGGCTTGACTTTTCCGACGACGTCAAAGCTTTCGTGTAGCTTCGGCAGCCATTCGCTCTTAACGCGGCAGATCTCAAGCATACCGTCCGAATATTTTTTGTTCTTCACGTCGACAAGGAGCATTCCCGACGCGTCGGAATAGTCCGTAACGTGCGCCCCGGTGAGCATATACGTGAGGTAATCTTTCGGAAGCATTATCTTCGAGATCCTCGCGAAGTTTTCCGGTTCTTCGTCGTACATCCAAAGCAATTTCGGCGCAGTGAATCCGGCGAACGCAATGTTTCCGGTCATCTCGCGAAGGCGCTCTTTTCCGATCACTTCGTTCAGATACGAAGTCTGACGCTCGCATCTTCCGTCGTTCCACAAGATGCAAGGACGGATCACGCGGTCTTCATCATCGAGAGTCACAAGTCCGTGCATTTGTCCCGCGACCGAAAGCCCGCGGACTTCGCTTTCAATATTGCGCGAAAGCTCTTTTATGACCTCGCGCGCCGCCCTCAGCCATTCGGCGGGATCCTGTTCGGTCCATCCTTCGTGCGGGACCAGTACGGGATAATTCCGGCTTGACTCTTTATATATTCTGCCGGTCCTGTCCGCCAGTATGCCTTTGAGAGAGCTCGTGCCGAGGTCTATTCCTATGTAATAGTTTTTTTCCATATCATTTACCGAAGAGTATTTGGTTCACTATGGATTCAAGATATTCCTGCCGTCCGCTTCCGGGAAGCGCCGGCACGCCGAGTTCATCCGCCTTTGCTGCAAGTTCGGCGAGAGTTGCCTCTCCTTTCCTTATTCTCTGACCGAGTTCTCCGTCAAAGCTTGAATACTTCTCTTTTATGAAAGAATCTATCCTTCCGTCTTCGATAATTTTCGCGGCGTTTATAAGTCCGAGCGCGAAAGTATCCATTCCGAGGATGTAGGAGATGAACATATCTTCATACGTGTACGAAGGACGGCGGCACTTTGCATCGAAGTTAAAGCCTCCGGTCAGTCCTCCGGCTTTGATAACTTCAAGCATACACATCGTCGAGGTATACACGTCGAAAGGAAATTCGTCCGTGTCCCAGCCGAGAAGATAGTCGCCCTGGTTTGCGTCGATCGAACCGAGCATACCGTTTATCGCCGAGATGCGAAGATCGTGCTCGAACGTATGTCCGGCGAGCGTCGCGTGATTTGCCTCTATGTTGAGTTTGAAATCGCGGTCAAGCCCGTACTGACGGAGAAATCCGATCGCTGTCGCGGCGTCGAAATCGTATTGATGCTTCATCGGTTCCTTCGGCTTCGGTTCGATGTAAAAATCGCCCTTGAAACCGATCGAACGTCCGTATTCCACCGCCATTCTCATGAGTGACGCTATGTTTTCCTGTTCGAATTTTACATCTGTGTTGAGGAGCGTTTCGTAGCCTTCGCGTCCGCCCCAGAAAACGTATCCGCGCCCGCCGAAGCGAACGGTAAGATCGAGCGCTTTCTTAATTTGTGCGGCGGCAAAGCAGTACACGTCAACGCTGTTTGTTGATCCGGCGCCGTTCATAAATCTCGGGTTCGAGAACATATTGGCGGTGCCCCACAGGCACTTCTTGCCGGTCTCCTTCATCTTTGCTTCTATGTAGTCCGCTATCTCGTCGAGACGGCGGTTCGTCTCTTTTATGTCGTCCGCTTCTGGGACGAGGTCGACGTCGTGGAAGCAGAAATATTCCACACCGACCTTTTGCATGAACTCAAATCCCGCGTCGACTTTCGCTTTTGCGTGCTCCATCGTTCCGCGTGTGGCGCCGAAAGACTTGTCCGCAGTGTCTCTTCCGAACATATCCGTTCCGGCGGCGCCGAGATTGTGCCACCAAGCCATTGCAAACGGTAGGTGCTCGCTCATTTTCTTGCCGAGAATAACGCGTTCCTTGTCGTAAAACTTAAAAGCAAGAGGGTTGCGGCTCTGTGCCCCCTCGAAAGGAATATTTCCTATATTTTTGAATAGTTCCATATTTATCCTCCGGAGTATTCATTTTCTAATACAATGATATCATTTAAGTCCGTCAAAGTCAATGAGAAATTACTTTAATATCAAATATATATATTGCAAAATAACAAATCCGGTGATATAATTGATTAGAACAGTTAATCATTTATGCGGAGAGAAAGGATCGGAAATGAAAAAACATATCGTAAAATTGCTCTCTCTTTTAGTCGTTCTTGTTATTATATCAACCTCGGTTTTTTATATTCCGCAATTCGCGTCGGCAGCTAACGGACAGGGTGAAGATCCTGTTCCGGATAATATCGGTATAGTCAGGACGTACTCGGGCGTAAAAGTCTCATATACAAGATGCTTCGAGTACTCCGACGGCAGCGTGATCCCGGTTGGTGCGGGAGTCGGCGCGCACGGCGCGTACGAAACGAGAATAGTCCGCACCGAATACGGAACTTATGCGGCGTTTATTACCGACGCGACCGGAGAAGCGACGTCCGCTCATCCGGGCTGGAACTGCGGCGTCGCGACTTTTCAGATTATAAAAGTCACCGCGACCGGATTTGAGCCGATCTTCACCGCAGAATATCCGCAGGCGCTCGGAAGCTGCACGCCGAACATAGTGCAGGGAGAAAACGGGATCATTTACGTCGTAATCATCGCGGATGACAAAGACCGCAGACAATCCGAGTATTGCAACGGTGTCTGGCTCCAGGTATATAAGATCGACACCGCGACCGACACCGTGACGCTCCCCGGCGGCACTCAGAAATACCGTCACACAACGAGTCCGACAGACGACCACGGATACGGCTACACTCAGCCGATCTTCGATTTCAAGAACGGTAAAATGTACGCTCTCACTTGCGGAGGCGAAGCGCCGGGATATCTCGCGTGGTGGATCTATGACCTCAAGACAGACAGATGGAACTCAACGTGTCACACGGTTCAGCTGTTTACAAGACGTTGTTATATCAACGGATACGCCGACGGCAACGGAGGCTTCACGATAATTATTGAACGATGCGCTCCGATAAGAGCTCTCAAGCAGGCTCTCGGAGTTCAGTTTTCACTGGGCGATAACAGCTACGTGTGGGACGGACTGTATCTGATGCATTTTGCAAATCCGAACGTCAACTCGTTCACCGATACCGAGATCGCAGTAGCGCAGTATACGGAAGAAGGGCGAAATAATACGGGCAAGAACGATCCCGATACCGTATCTCATTACGGCAACAGCGGATGCACGTATCTCGACGATCAGAACAGGCTTCACGTCATCTATTCTCACAAGATCGGTAACACCAGAAAAACGACCGTTTATCACGCGGTCTACGACCTTGTCGGCAACGAACTCTTCAAGGAAACTCTGTCGACCACGCTCGTTCCCAGCAACGGGCGGTCTCCGACACCGAAGTCATACGCCATGACTCAGGACACAGACGGAACTTACTACGTCTTATGCGAATTCGCGTCGTCATCAGCCGCCACTCTCCAGCTGTGGAGCTCCCCGTCGACCGACGGATTGCATTTCTCAAAATTATCGACTGCGACTACTCTTCAGACTCCGGTAGGAAGCACTGTAGGCACAGGTAAATTCATTATCGGCAACTCGCGCAATTATTCCGTCAGAGACGGCTACGTTCCGCTTATGTTCGAAGGATCTTCAGGCGGCACAGAATGTTTCTACTACACTTGTATCGCGCTTCCTCACGCCGGCGAGGGCGTCACGCCTCCTCATACCCATTCGTGGAACTCCGGCGTCGTCACGACTCCGGCGACATGTAAGGCATACGGAGTGAAAACATACACGTGTACCGGCTGCGGCGAGACTTATACGGAACAGATACCAAAGCTTGCTCACACGTGGAACGCAGGAACCGTTACGACTCCGGCCACATGTAAAGCCAACGGAGTGAAAACTTATACATGCACCGCTTGCGGCACAACATATACGGAGCAGATCCCGAAGCTTTCACACATGTGGGATGAGGGAAAGATCACTCTTCAGCCGACTTATACCGAGCAGGGAGTAAAGACCTACACCTGTACTGTTTGCGGCGCGACAGATACAGAGTCTGTACCGATACTCGATCCTGTTCCGGGCGACGTGAACGGAGACGTGAAGATCAATTCAAGAGATATTTCACTTCTCAAAAAATATATAGCAAGTGTCGTGACGAATTCAGACATTTTCTTTGCCGCTTCAGACATCAACAACGACGGAAAAGTCAATACTCAGGACCTTTCTCTGCTGAAAAGACTGGTAGCAGGTGAATCCGTAGAATGAGCTGATCATAAAACGGCGGGCTTTAACAAGCCCGCCGAAAATTTTTCTTATTTTTTGACGTAAAACGTCTGCTTCGGCCCCGTGTCGCGCATCAGCGTTGCGGGGTCGCGAAATTTTGTGAGATACAAAACGATATCATAAATGTCCCCCGCGCATCCGCCCAGATGAACGGAAAGCGCTGCAGCGGATAAAAACTTATACCACTCGTTTTCAAATATCAGCGCCGCAGCGATGAACACCGCAGAAAACACGGCAAGCGGGGCGGCGAGGGACAAAAGCGCGGTGTTGCGGTAAACGTAAATATCCGGCACCCCGCAGAACGCGGCGTTCGGAACGATACCGAATTTTAATTTTTTCTTGGTAAGTATCTTGTAAACAATGCCGTGAACAAGCTCGTGCAAAACGAGATATGCGATCATAACGCCGCAGAATATCAACATAACTATTCCGTCTATTTTATGAAAAAAGTCCTGAGGTCTGATGATCAGCGAGGACAGCAGTATGCCCGCCGCCATTACGGCGAGCGCGGCGGCGTTAAGCGCAAGTCCCGTCTTTTTGTTTGAAGCATCTACTGTTTTTGCCGCCTCATAATTCTCCGGCAAAACCTCTTCAAAGTATTTTTTCATCTATCTTCTCCACGCCTCTTCTTTTCATAAAGATTATATTGTTTTGATCCGAATTTGTCAACGATTTTGAGGAAAAGGCTTAACAATCGGAGAAAAATGTGATAAGATAATAAAAGTATATCCCCGGTAGTATGTTCGGGAACGGAGGTGTCGATAATGAATTATAAAATAACGCCGTTCAAAAACAATATACCGCTGATAGTTCTCGCTGCCTTTGAGATCGCAGCGGGAACGCTTCTTCTGATTGATCCGGAATCATTTCCGAGAGCGGTAATAATCATCTTCGGATCGGCGCTCGTTCTGATCGGAGCGCTGTATCTCGCAAGAGTTCTGCGCGACAAGAACGACGGCGTCAGCAGTCTGACAATGACGATAGCGCTTTCTGCAGTGATCGTCGGAGTTCCGAGCGTCGCCTTTTCCCGTATCATCGTGCGCGATCTTATAGAGTATATCGCGATCATTTACGGCGCTATGCTTTTGATCTCGGGAATTTACAAGGCAAAGTCATATACGGATTCCAAGAACGCGAAAACGCCCGCGCCGGTGATAGCGCTTCTCGGCGCGCTCGCAGCGATGGGTATCGGGATCGCGGTCATGATCGGCACTTTCAAAGAATCGTCGCTGATGTATTTGGTCGTCGCGGCATCGTTCCTTGCAGGAGCGGCGCTTGACGTACTTGCCGTCGTGCTCAATGCAAAGGTGAAACGGGGTGCCGACGCGAATAATACTAACAAAGCAGTTAAATAAGAATTATTAATTGCTCAGATAGATGCGTTTGATTTCATAACAGATAAGAAGTCCAAGCCGATCGGCTTGGACTTCTTTGTGGGCAATGCGGGGATTGCTGTGCGCACTCTTCGGCAAAAAGTCCCCTGGACTGTTTTCTTACGCGCTTCACGCTCCCTCTCGGGCGGTTGACATAATGCGTTCAGTGTGATATAGTAATAATATAAGGAACCGCGAGAGGGGTGAAAAGATGAGAATATGATCTGATTTTGATTTCATAACAATTCCGGAGCTGTATGTCAGGCATATGGCTTTGTTATGTTGTCGAAAGCGGATCATATCCTCATCATCCCCTCTTTTTTCGCGCCTTCCCGAGGGTAAATGAAGATGAAAGGAGCCGTCCGATGACAGACGGCTCCGTTTTTTTCAGGAGGAATAATGGGACAGATAAAAGTAATGGATTTAAGCTTCCGTTACGACGGGAGCTATGACGATATATTTAAGGACGTATCGTTTACGGTCGACACCGACTGGCGTCTCGGTTTCATCGGGCGGAACGGCAAGGGAAAGACGACCTTTCTGAAGCTTCTTCTCGGAGAATATACGTACAGCGGGACTATATCGGCTTCGGTGTCGTTTGAGTATTTCCCGATTTCGCTCGACGAAAGGCAGCTCTCCCTCACCGGATACGAACTGCTCGAAGAGCTGTACCCGAGCAACGAACTCTGGAGAGTAATATGCGAGCTTTCGCTCCTCGGTGAAGAAGAGGAGACACTCTCAAAGCGGCTGTGTCACCTCAGCCCCGGACAGCGGGTTAAGCTCGAGCTGGCGATACTGTTCTCCAAAGATAACGGATTCTTTCTTATAGACGAGCCGACGAACCACCTCGACGCCGAGGCGAGAGAAATGGTGAAGGATTACCTCGCCGCAAAGAGCGGCTTCATCCTCGTGTCTCACGACCGTGATCTGCTCGATCACTGCACGGACCACATTCTCTCGCTCAACAAGAAGAATATTGAGGTGATGAAGGGCAACTATTCCGTCTGGTGGGAGAACAAACAGCGTCGCGATGCTTTCGCGGAGGCGGAGAACGAGAAACATGAAAAAGAAATAAAGGATCTTCGTCAGGCGGCGCGTCGCATGTCGAACTGGGCGGATAAAAGCGAGAACATAAAAATCGGCGTTTCAGAACGGGAAAAAAGCGACCGGCTCAAGAACGCGAGAACGTACATCGGCTCAAAGACGAAGAAGATGCAGAAGAGAGCCGCCGCCGTTCACGGCAGGATAGAACGCGAGATAGAAGAGAAGGAAGGGCTCCTCGAGGATGTAGAAAACGTGAGGGACCTGAAACTTTATCCGCTTGATTACCGCAAGGAGGTACTTATAGAATTCAAGGACTATTCCTTCAGGTATGATGGTGTGGATCAGGATGCGGTGAAGAACGTATCGTTCGACGTGAGACGCGGCGAGCGCGTGATGCTCCGCGGTGCGAACGGCAGCGGAAAGTCCACTATATTCAAGCGTATCTTGTACGGCCTCGGGATCAACAAGGCGCTCTCATTCACCGAAAGGGGCGTCATACGAATCGGCCCGGGGCTTACGGTGTCGTATATCAATCAGGACACCTCATCTCTAAAAGGCGACGTCGCCGCTTTCTGTACGGACGCGGGGATAGACCGCAGTCAGTTCTGCACGATCCTGTTTCAGATGGGGTTCGGTCGGGTCCAGTTCGAGAAGGACATTTCCGAGTTCTCCGACGGACAGAAGAAGAAGGTGCTGACCGCGGCGAGCCTTTGTTCTTCCGCTCACCTTTATATCTGGGATGAACCGCTGAACTTTATCGACATCTTCTCCCGCGAGCAGATCGAGAACCTCATTCTGAAGTACCATCCGACGATGATCTTCGCCGAGCACGACGTCAGATTCCAGGAAAACATCGCTACGAAGATCGTTGAATTAGAATAAAGAAATGAAGTCGGCGCATCGCGATTGTATGATGTAATATCCGTTTCTTCATACGCCTGTAGGCGTAGCGAAGCTGTGTAATTATA
This sequence comes from Clostridia bacterium, assembly GCA_017445115.1. The sequence continues at coordinate 53,185 of JAFSUU010000064.1, forward strand.
TCTTCTTTTACCTGATACTCTTTTGGTGGACGCCCTTTTCTCTTAATTGCGATCCCCGCTGCTATCTTTCGCTGCTTTCTGTTGTAGCGGTTAATGAATCCTTTGATTTGCTTCTTCGTAAAACCAAGTGTTTCTCCGATCTCCTATCTGTCTCATTTGCAATATTTCTTTTTCGTACTCTTTAATATGACGATATTCTCTTGCCACAAAAAATCCCTCCTACGGTATCTTTCTCTAATTGTACCATAGGAGGGTTCTTTTTTTCTATTGTCCGTTTTTACTGGATTTGTTCATCAAAGTGATGGCGGTTTTTCAGTCAGTCTGTTTTATCGTTTACTCGTCTTTCGAGGGCGCGACGTTGCCGACGGGAAGCTTGTTCAGGTATTCCTCAAGGGTTATACCTTTTCCGGTTATCTCCTTTGCGATTTCGGTTGAACCTACGTATCTGATATGCCACGGCTCGTAGCCGTAACCCGTGATGTCTTCTTTTCCTTCAAGATAGCGGAGAATAAAGCCGTATTCCGCGAGTTTAGCATGGATCTTAGCCCACACGTCGGTGTATTCTATCATATCTTCGTTGAGGTAAACGTCTTCTCCGTCGATGATCAGATACAGATCAAGCGCCAGACCGGTGTGATGTTCGGAATATCCGGGCGTCGCAACTGTACGTTTAGTATAGACTTCGCCGTATTCTTTCATAAAATCGTCCCAGATCCTCTGTTGTTCCGCAACGCTTCTTCGAGCGGAATCAAGATCGACGTAAACGTCTTCGGCTTCGAGAGCGGCTTTCAGTTTGAGATAAGCGTCGTAAGCTTCCTTTTCGACCTCAACGTCGTCGCCGAGAGAATTCTTGACCGTCGTTGTCTCAAGATTCTGTTCCCAATCGTCGGGAAGCTTATTCTCTTTGTTGACGAGAACAAGATAATCTATACCGTTTTTAGTCCCCGCACAAGAGATAAGCGCAAACAACGTGATGAACAAAACAAGGCAGCATATAACTTTTTTCATTTGATTTTCCTCCTGTAAAACAGAGCATTTACATATTGTGATTATAGCATTTCGGATCGGTTCTGTCAATATAACCTTTCTTTGAGTTTTGCACTTTCAAACGCCCGCGTTCAAAGCAATGTAACAGGTTTTATTTCTTCCATGCTTTTATGAGACTTTTCGAAATCAAACAAATATCGGTATGGAATAACTTGAATTTTCAAAGTTTATATGGTATTATATACATATACTGGGTTATTATTCTTTTAGTATTGATGGATAATAGATAAAAATTTTAAGAAAGAAGAGTCATTATGAATAATTCAACGAAACAACTGAAAATCTGGCGGATCGTCGCAATCATTGCCCTGTGCGCGCTGCTTACGGTCAGCATTCTTTATGCCTGCGGCGTGGGATATAAAAGCGCCGCTCCGGCTGTTGACGGAAACAAGGCGCTTTCTCTCTGGAACGACGGAACCGGCGCAAAGAAAAGTCTGATCGATTACGTCAGCTCGGTCACCATGGAAGGCGGCGAGGACTTTATCCCCGTTGAAGACCGCATCGCCGTTTTCGATATGGACGGCACACTTGCGTGCGAGACCTTTTATACATACTACGACACGATGATGTTCATCGAATACTGCCTGTACGATCATCCCGAGCGCGTCTCTGACGAACTCAAGGAAGTCGCCGCGTCGATCAAACCCGGTTACGTCGCGGACGAGACGCTGGCGCGAAACTTCGCAAAAGCATTCGCGGGGCTGACTGTCGAGGAATTTTATAACTACGCTGTTCAGTTCGGGCAGAAGAAGACGGCAAGCTTTGACAATATGCGCTATATCGACAACTTCTATCTGCCGATGGTGGAACTTGTGAAATACCTCTACGAAAACGAATTTGAGATTTGGGTCATCAGCGGGACCGAGCGCACGACCACACGCGCCATCGTCGCCAACTCTCCGATCAAAGATTACGTTGAACCCGAGCACGTTATCGGCACAGACTTTGAAGTCAAGCAAAAGGGTCACGAGGACGAGCCTTCCAATATGAACTACAAATACGAGAACGGCGACGAGCTCGTTCTGACCGGCGGCTTCGTTCAGAAGAACCTCAACGCAAATAAGTCCATCTACGTCGAACGGGAGATCGGCAAACGTCCGGTCCTCGCCTTCGGCAACAGCGGAAGCGACACCAGTATGATGAACTACGCCCTCGACGAAAGAAATCCCCATAAAGCGCAGGCGTATATGATCGTCGCCGACGACAACGAGCGCGAATGGGGCACACAGGACTGGGAGGCAAAGTCTGCCGACTACACGGCAAAAGGCTTTATCCCGATCTCAATGAAAACCGATTTTGCAAAGATCTATCCGGATGGCATCACTAAGGCGGAACAGCAGTACGTTCCCGCCGAGGTCCAGAATGAGGACACCGACAAAGCGGCGTAATACGTAATGATGAAGATCGAAACTGCAAAAACAGATACGTTCAGTATGGACTATTTCAAGTTCGGGGACGGAAAAAGGACGCTGGTCATCCTTCCCGGGCTCAGCGTACAGAGCGTGATGTTGTCCGCCGCCGCGATCAAAAAAGCGTATGAGCCGCTTGCAAACGACTTTACGGTTTTCGTCTTTGACCGGCGGCGTGAACTTCCGCCTGTTTATTCGATCGAAGACATGGCGGATGATACGGCATCGGCGATCGCTGCCGCCGGGATAGGGAGAGCGTGCATATCAGGCGTTTCTCAAGGCGCTATGATCGCGATGAAGATCGCCGCACGTCGCCCCGAATCGGCGGAAAAGCTGGTACTGGCGTCAGCTGTAAAGCGGGTAACAGACGAGAATTCCACTGTTATTGAAAAATGGATCGAGCTTGCAGAAAAAGGAGACGCCGAGAAACTGTATCTCTCCTTCGGAGAGGCGATCTATCCGCAGACCGTATTCGAATGTTTGCGCGGATCTCTTTCCGAAGCCGCAAAGAACGTAACGCGGGAGGAGCTGTCGCGATTCGTCGCCCTTGCCTGCGCCGCAAAGGACTTCGACGCATCGCGCGAACTTGAAAACATAATGTGCCCTACACTTGTCATAGGAGATAAAGGCGACAGGATATTCGGCGGCGGCGCGGCGCGCGCGATCTATGAACGCATGAAGAATAATCCGGATGCCGAACTGTACGAATACAACGGATACGGTCACGCGCTTTACGATACTGCACCGGATTTCAAAGAACGTATACTGCGCTTTCTGATATAGGAGGAAAGATTTCATGGACTATCAAAAAATCGTGACGGCTGATCCGTCCGGATTTGTTCTGCTATCAGACTATGTTCCGGGAATAGTGCAGGAGATACGTTATTATTCCACGTACAATTTTATCGGAGATAAGATCGACGGATATGAAGAGCCCGTCGCTCTGCTTACAAAAGAGGCGGCAAGGGCGCTCAAAGCCGTTGCGGGAGAGGTCAACGCTCAGGGCTATCGCTTAAAAATCTTCGACGCTTACCGTCCTGCGTGCGCGGTGCGGCACTTCGTTTTGTGGGGCATCGAGGATCTCGATCTCCGTATGAAACCGTACTTTTATCCGGGTCTAGAAAAACAAGAGCTTTTCAAGCAGGGATATATCGCAAAACTGTCTTCTCACAGCCGCGGAAGCGCGGTCGATCTTACGCTGCTTGATATGCGGACCGGCAAGGAAGTCGATATGGGAAGCCCGTTCGATCTGTTCGGAGAGATATCACATCCCGGTTCGGACAAGGTTTCTGATGAACAGCATGAAAACAGGATGTTTTTGCAAAAAGCTATGGTGAGAAACGGTTTTAAGCCGCTCGACTGCGAATGGTGGCATTTTTCGCTTGAAAACGAGCCTTATCCGGACACGTATTTCGAGTTTCCCGTTTCATCGGAATATCTGAAAAAATAGCGGAAGAAATCCGTTTTGGAGCGTTTTGATAAATGAAGTTATTTGCCTTTGACACAAGAGACAAGAAGCCGAAACTGTATGCGCTTATGGCTTTGTCGATCGTTGTTGCCGCCGTTATCGCTATGCTGATCATTTTCGATCCGCTCGGCAACGCAGGCGCCGCCTGCATCACGTTTGCAGCGTACTGCTTTGCGGCGATCTTAATGCTTCTGTACGCTTTCCGTGAACAGATAAAATATAATCCTTATTCCTACAACACGATCATTTACTTCGGATTCGCCTTGTTCATTCTGTTTGTAATGATCACGCATATCGTACTCGCGGTCAGGATCTTCAATAATCCCGAAGCCAACGATGCATATCAGATCATATACGCGCTTCTCGGTTCGGCGAAAAACTATATTCTCCTGTCATCGCCGTTTCTGTTCGTGTTTTCAGCTGCGCTTTGTTTTTCCAATATTTCGCTGATACGGCACGAAGGAAGACGCTTCGTGAATCTGCTCGGTATCGTTCTGTCGCTCCTTATAATCGGCGGAGTTCTCTTCTTATTCTTCTTTGACTATAACGTGACCGGCAGTCAGAATGACGTAATGATCCACGACCTGATAACCAATACGGCATCGGCGGTGTTTCTTTACTTTGAATGTATGCTCATCGGCACGATCGTCGCCGACGCGATCACCGCAAGGCACGAGCCGGAGAAGAACAAGGACTTTATTATCATACTCGGCTGCGGTCTGCGTAAAGACGGAACTCCGACTCCGCTTCTCAAAGGGCGAATCGAACGCGCCGTGTCTTTTGCAAATAAGCAGATAAGTGAAACCGGCAAAGCGCCGACGTTTATAACGTCAGGCGGAAAAGGTCCGGACGAGGCGACGTCTGAAAGCGCCGCTATGAAACGGTACCTTATCGAACATGATGTTCCGGAGAAACGCATAATCGAAGAAGACCGTTCGACCGATACTTTTGAAAATATGAAGTTTTCAAAAGAAATTATCACAAAGATCGATCCGGACGCCAAAATCGCCTTTTCGACGACCAATTATCACGTTTTCCGAAGCGGACTCTTCGCAAGGCGCGTCAAAATGCGCGCGGTGGGCATGGGCGCAAAAACAAAATGGTATTTTTGGCCTAACGCGGCTGTGCGTGAATTCGTCGGTTTGCTGACGAATCATCGTGTAAAACAGGCGCTGATACTTTTAGGACTGATCGCGTTCTACGTCGCGCTGACGTTCGTCGCTTATCGGTAAAGCGCTGGAACGGTTGATAAAGATTACCCTCTACTTTTGACTGGGTTTTCAAAAGTGGGGGCAATTATTCGGTTACATAACCATCATCTTAGAATAATCGGAACAATGAATAATATCGCAAAAAGCATGGCTTTTCTCGTCAAATTGATTGCGATAGTTATTGATGTTAAAAATGATATATCATACCGAAGGTATATCACCCGTTCCGAGAGGAACGGATATCATTGCAAAAAGAGCATCCTCACGGATGCTCTTTTTGCTTGGTGGACCATAGGGGGATCGCTACGAACGCTGCCGCGTTCTACACGCCCTCGTCGGCGAAAAACAGTCCCCCGGACTGTTTTTCTTCCGCGCTTCGCGCTCCCTCCTTTTCGATCCCCACGATTTCGCATCGCATAAAGAGAAACCGCCTGTCCGGCGGTTTCTCTTTATGGTGGACCATGTGGGGATCGAACCCCTGACCTCAAGATTGCGAACCTTGCGCTCTCCCAAGAGGCACGATTACACACCCCCAAAATCGCCCTGCTTCTGATTCGATTATACTCACACACAATCTATTATCAATTCGGATTTTGTTAACTATTATCCCTTCTGCCTTTCACACATTCGTCTTTTTCGGCGCTCTGCGCTACAATGTAGGCGAAAGGAGGCGAAATGCTATGAAAGATGAATTCATCAGTAAAATCGGAGTTTACGGTCAGATGCACTATCGGTATCTGAAGGAAAACAAGCCGTCGGTCGTCAACGTGATGCGGATGAAAGGTACGCTGAGACAGCATCTCGAAGCTGTCAACACAGACGCCGAGGAGATGCTTGCCCGGTTGGAAACCGAGATGGCGAAGAACGAAGGCGTGACCGAAACGCTGAAACGGCAGGATCAGATGGCATGGGGTGCGGGTCTCCGGTGGAGACCTCTGCCAAAGGCAGAAGCACCGACCGAGGCGGCAGCCGAGACCAGCGGAAGAACAACATCCGCGCCCGAGCTATGGAGATTGTGCAGCGGGAGGTGATCTGCGTATGACGATACTGGAAGACCTTTGGTATGGTAATATCGACCCGCACGAGGCAATCCTGACCGACAGTAAGCGTTACAAACATTTGCTGTCCCGGATGGCAAGAAACCCGGGATGAACTGAACGAAACGATAACCGACAAACAATCGGAAACGATTGAAAAGTATGACTCTGCGGTCAATGAAATGCACTCCCTCGCCGAAGTCGAAGCGTTCTCCTACGGATTCCGGCTTGGCGTCCGGTTGATGGTCGAAGCGAAGGGATGATCGAAGCAAAAGCAAGGAAAAAATTCTGATTACAAAAGTTGCCCCCACTTTTGAAGGTGAGGGCAGTTTTAATCTCTCTCGTTTATTGTAAAATAATATTGAAATTTCAAAAATATTATTGACTAATGTAAAATCGGGTGTTATAATGTAAGATGATGATTTATAATTATTTCAAGATGATTTCAGGGGGATCGAAATGGCTACGAGTTATAAAAAGCTTTGGCATATCCTTGTGGACCGCAACATGAAAAAGAAGGAACTGCAAGCCAAAGCCAACCTGACGCAGTATCAGATGAACAAGCTCGCGCGCGGCGAAGACGTTACGACGGATATCGTCGGCAAGATCTGCGCGGCACTGGACGTCAAAGCGGACGATATTATGGAGTTTATCCCTGATGAAACGCCTTTTGGCGATTGATCCGCCGTTTCCGGTTTGCGCGAAATTATGATTGCATGGGAGCGAAATTCGCTATGAAAAAAGTATGGGTGCTTATTGTCAACGTGCTTATTATGATTTCCATGCTGGGCTTTGTGATTCTGTATTCAACCATTCAAAGCAGGGATACAGCACAAAGGCAGGTGGAGCATTTTGAAAAAGCCACGGTCTCCATGGAGCACGTCACCGAGAATTATTTAGAGGGTGAACAGCGCATCTGTGACGTGTGGGCGCGCTATATCAACAGTAAGGACATGACCATCGAGGAAGCGGCATCTTTTATCAGGATTTCTCACGTGCTGCCGAACGCTTCCGCACATATCGTGTATCTTGACACGCTGTCAGGTCTCACTACGAAAGCAAGGCAGGACGCCCCGGATGATTATACGGTTTCTTATGAACGGATGAATCTTCTCGGCGACGTGAGTTGGATCGCCGATATAGGGGAAGCCGTCAACGTTTCCCGCGCATATACAAATCCGGTCAACGGCGAGCAGTCTTTGGCTTTCTGTAATTTCATTACCATGCATGATCCCGAAACAGGCAATCACCGCGACGCCGTACTGCTGCGTGTTTTGCCGGTATCGGAGCTGGAGCAGAAATGGGTCTTCCCGCATGAAGAGTTTGAGGACGCCGAGCTTTCCATGATCGACGCAAGCGGGAATTATATCATCAAGGGGCATTCCTTCAAAAACTCGAGTTTCTTTGAATTCTACAAATCTTACAACAAAGTCGATTCCGCCGCCGCGCAGGAGCTCTTCGGGAAAATCACTTCATCGACCGGCTCGTTTACAATGAGCAACTCCCGCGGCGAGAAATGCATCCTCGCCTATACCCCGGTCGCCGCGACAGAGGGATGGACGCTCCTCAGTTTTATGCCGATGGAGGAATTGAACGCTGATACGGAAAACTGGCTGCTTGTCGGCTTTGTTTCTGCGGGTCTTCTGATCCTGTTCGTATTCGATCTGGTCGTCATGCAGATATTCAATAAAAAACTTCAGGAGGCGGCAAAGGAAGCGGCTTCGGCGAACAAGGCAAAGACCGACTTTCTCTCAACCATGTCTCATGATATCCGCACGCCGATGAACGCGATCATAGGGCTTACGACGATCACGGAAAAGAATCTTTCCGACACGGAAACAGTGAAAGAAAACCTGCGGAAAATCACGCTTGCCAGCAACCATCTGCTCACCCTGATCAATGAGATTCTGGATATTTCCAAGGTCGAGAGCGGAAAACTGACCCTCAACCCGCATTCCTTCTCTGTCATCGAGACCGTGGAAAATCTCGTGAATCTGTCCCAGCCGATGATAAAGGAGAAGAATATAGATTTTAACTTCCGTGTAAGCCGGATGGAAACGGAGTATATCTTTGCCGACCAGCTCAGGCTGAATCAGATCTATATCAACATTCTCTCCAACGCCGTCAAATACACGGAGCCGCGCGGCAGCGTCAGCGTGGATATGCACGAGGAAGAAAGCGGGAAGCCCGGCTGCGTGAGACTGACCTATATCGTATCCGATACCGGCATCGGGATGAGCCCGGAGTATATGGCAAATATGTATCAGCCGTTTTCACGCCAGACGGACAGCCGGGTGAACAGCATCCAGGGGACCGGGCTCGGACTTGCGATCACAAAGCGGATGGTCGATCTGATGGGCGGAACCATCGATTGCCGGAGTGAGCAGGGAAAAGGAACGACGTTTACCGTTAAACTGGATCTCCCCGTCGCGGATCGGCAGAGGGAGAATATGATGCTCGAGCCGATGGACGTTCTGATCGTTGACGACGATGAAGTGCTTCTTTTAACTGCGATCGAAACGCTGCAGTCTCTCGGCGTAACGGCAGACCGCGCGGGAAGCGGACCGGAAGCGCTCGGCATGATCACGCGTCGGCATGAAACGGGCTCGGATTACAGGATCGTGATCCTCGACTGGAAGATGCCCGGCGTTGACGGCGTTGAAACGATCCGCCGGATCCGGCAGGAAGTGGATCCGAATATTCCCGTTTTGCTGATTTCCGCTTATGACACGACGGATATTGAAGACGCGGCGAAAAAAGCCGGAGCAAACGGCTTCATCAGCAAGCCTCTGTTCCGCTCCACGCTTTACGATAAAATCAACGAGATCCTGGGGACCGAGGCAAAGTCCGTTGATCCGGAGGAGGACTATTCCGATCTTGCGGGAATAAACGTTCTGGTCGCGGAGGACTTTGAAGTCAACTGGGAAGTCATTTCGGAACTCCTCGGAATGTACGGGATCACTTCCGAGCGCGCCGAAAACGGACGCGTCTGTGTGGAAAAAATGAAACAGGCAAAAGAAGGAGACTACGATCTGATCTTTATGGACGTTCAGATGCCGGAGATGAACGGGCTTGACGCCACAAGGACTATCCGAAGGCTGGATGATCCGTGGGCGTCTTCCATCCCGATCATCGCCATGACGGCGGACGCGTTTTCGGAAAACGTCGCGGAATGTCTGAACGCAGGCATGAACGGTCACCTTGCAAAACCCGTAGATATTCATCTTGTTATCAAAGAAATCCGCAAAATCAAGGAGGAAAAGAAGAAATGAAAAAGCTGCTCTGTATGGTTTTGATCACATGTATGCTCGTTTCGCTTTCGGCGTGCGGCAATACTCAGGAAGAAACCGCCGCAGAATTCAAGCCCGCGCTCGATACGGGGACAAGCTGCAGCATCACCGTTGCCGGAAGCTACGACAATTTCGAGGCGCTGGAAGCCGAATTTGACAGATTCAACGAGTATTATCCGAACGTGAAGCTCAGTTACGTGAAGCTGGATGACTATTACAACACGCTGGGTACGGCGCTGGGAAGCAATGATAGACCGAATATTTTCTTCTCAAACGCTTCGATGAACGGAGACGGCAAATACGATTCCGTATTTGCCCACATGGAGGATCTTTCGGACCCCGCTCTGAAGCTGGATCTTAGTTGCATCCGCCCCGGTCTGATCCATAAAGACGCTGAAGGACGGGTGCTGATGGTGCCGGTTTTCTCCAGAACCTACGGCATGCTGGTGAACAACGACCTCTTCAAGAAGGAAGGGGTCGACGTCCCGACCACGTGGGATGAGCTTCTGTCCGCCTGCGAGGCGTTTCGCGGCAAAGGTTACGCCAGCCCCATGATGGGATACAGCCTGAAATCGTCAAGCTGTTTGATGAACACCGTCGCTTACCCGCTGTTCGTAGCAGCGCTTAACGAGGATCCGGATGCGCTTGCACTTGCAAATAAGCTTGATCCCGCGGCGGGAGAATACATGCGCACGGCGCTTACGGCGGTCGATACGCTTATCAAAAACGGCTGTATCGATCTTAGCGAGTGCGATAAAATCGAGGATAACTATACCAAAGTGATCCTGCGCTTCTTTGAAGGCGACGTGCCTATGATGATCTGCGCGGGAGATACCGTGTCCGGAACCAAGAAACGCGAAAGCCAGTCCGAGGCGTTCACCGCTTCGCCTTTTGATTATTCGTTCGCACCGATCCCGCTGACCGAGAAGGGCGGATATTTCATCGACAGTCCTTCCGTGCAGTTCTCCGTCAATAAGGACTGCGACAATCTTGATATGACAAACGAGTTCATGCGGTTTTTGATCACGAAAAACGAACTGAATGAAATGGCTTCCGTGAAGCGTCTGGTTACGCCTACCACGGATCTGTCTTTTGATGCGGTTTACGCTCCTTTCGGCAAAGTGCCGTCCGAACGCACCATATCTCCGGAAGTGCTCGGCATTACCGACCCTCTCGCGGTTCAGATCCGCATCGCGGCGTTCCGTGTGGGAAAAGGCGAAATAACCGTTGACGAAGCCGTTGCAGCGTACGGAAGCTTTGAGTAAAAAAGGAGAAACGTTTATGACCGATAACAAATCATTCCGTATTTCCGAAGAAAGACGACGGATACTTTTAATAGAAGACGACATTATCTGTCAGGAGATGATGAAAGAAAGCATCGGAGATACGTATGACGTCGTGATCGCAGAATCAGGTGAGGAAGCCCTCGGCATCATACGCGCTCAGTACGACACACTGAGCATGGTGCTGCTCGATTTGAATCTTCCCGGCATAAAAGGGACGGACGTACTGAGCAGGATCAAAAGCGATCCGGATTATTCCCGGCTGCCCGTTATCGTTATGACTTCGGACAACGAGGCGGAGGTGGAATGCCTTACGCTCGGAGCGATAGACTTCATACCGAAGCCGTACCCGGCTTCCAAAGTGATCCTCGCCCGCATACTGCGAACGGTCGAGCTGTCGGAGGACCGCGAGACCCTTCGTTTTACGGAGAGAGATCATTTGACCGGATTATATAACAAGGAATTCTTTTACCGCTACGCCGCCCAGCTCGATCTGTATCACAAGGACGAGCCGACGGACGCAATCCTGTTTGACGTCAACCGTTTCCACACGTATAACGACCGTTACGGAAAAGCAAGGGGCAACGAGCTGTTGAAACGGATCGCATATAACGCCATGACTTACGTGAAAGAATCCGGCGGGATCGTCTGCCGCAGCGCTGCGGATACCTTTATGCTGTACTGTCGGCACGTTGACGATTACGAGACGCTGCTTGACCGTCTGTCTGCAGATCTTGACGTCAGCTTCGGCGAAAACCGCGTCCGTCTGAGAATGGGCGTTTACGTTAACGCGGATAAAACCATCGACATCGAACGCAGGTTCGACCGCGCGAAAATGGCGGCGGATACTGCACGTGACAATTTGGCCGCCCCCATCGCCTTCTTCGACCATTCGATGCGCGAGGCGGAGATCCTTGACGAACAGCTGATCGATGATTTTCAAACGGCGATCCGCGAGAAACAGTTCACCGTCTTTTATCAGCCCAAGTATAACGTGAAAGCGGAAAAGCCCGTTCTGAACAGCGCCGAAGCGCTCGTGCGCTGGCGTCACCCGACGCTCGGTCTTGTAAGCCCCGGTACGTTTATTCCTCTGTTTGAGAAAAACGGATTGATACAGGAGCTCGACCATTACGTCTGGTCGCAGGCCGCGTCGCAAATCAAAGACTGGAAGGAGCGGCTGAAAGTCTCTCTGCCGGTCTCGGTGAACGTGTCGCGCATCGACCTGTACGATCCGGACCTGACGGACAAGCTTCTGACTATCGCTAAAACCAACGGACTTGCACCGGAAGACCTTTTGCTTGAGATCACCGAATCGGCGTATACGGAAAAAACCGAACAGATCATAACGACGGTGAAAAAACTGCGCGCGATCGGATTCCGTATCGAAATGGACGATTTCGGCTCCGGGTATTCTTCGCTCAGTATGCTTTCAAAGATGCCGATAGACGCGCTGAAGCTGGATATACAGTTCATACGCAGCGCGTTCAAGGAGCAAACGGATACCAGACTTCTCGAGGCGATGATCGGGCTTGCCGATTCCTTCGAGGTCCCGACGATCGCAGAAGGCGTGGAAACGGACGAGCAGTTCGCGGCGCTGAAAGCGATGGGCTGCGATATCATACAGGGTTACTATTTCTCCCGTCCGCTTCCCGCTGATGAATTTGAAAAGCTTATCATAAAATCGCGTGAAACGGAGGGAGTCTTATGCTGACCCTTGAAAAACTGAAGGAATACGGCGCGGACGTTGACCTCGGGCTGTCGCGCTGCGCGAACAACGAGAAGCTGTATATCCGTCTTGTCGGAGTAATGATTAAAGAGTTTTCCTCCGGAGCGCTGGGCGAAGCGCTTTCGGCGGGCGATCTTGACCGGGCGTTTGAGCTTGCGCATAAACTCAAGGGCGGCGTAACAAATCTGGCGCTCTCGCCGATCGCCGCTCCGCTTTGCGAGCTGACAGAGCTTCTACGCAATAAAACCCCCGGGGATTATAAGGAGCTTTACGCCGAGACCCTCCGCAAAGCAAGCGAGCTTGCCGCGCTGTAAAAAAACAATGAGGAGATTTTCATATTTATGAAACAGCCGATGAATACAAATAATACCGCCTTAACTGCCCCCACTTTTGATAAAACTTGCTGTTATTGATGCTATTGTGTCCCCTTTTATATATCGATTTTTCGTTTCTTCCGTCGTTTTGTTTGCTAATTTATTGCTGCAAATGTCGAAAAGCTGCGGAATATTTTACATAAATCATGCTGAATGGTATTGCAAAATCTTGCTGAATGTGATATAATGGCAGTGAAATTTGAAGGGAAATGTGATTATGAGCATAGCAAATAAAGAAAAATACAAACAAAGAATTATCGACGCTCAAGTTGAACGATATTTAAAAAACTTCGGAGCTGTCTGTATTGAAGGCCCGAAATGGTGCGGTAAAACATGGACTTCTTCATTTCACAGCAAAAGTGAATTCCTTATCGGCGATCCAAGAAATAATTTTCAGAACAGGCAGCTTGCAGAAGTTTCTCCTGCGATCGTTTTGGAAGGTGAAACGCCGCGACTGATCGATGAATGGCAGGAAGTTCCTCCGATCTGGGACGCCGTTCGTTATACTGTTGACCAAAGAGGCAAGAAGTCGCAGTTCGTTTTGACCGGTTCATCAACGCCGAATAAAAAAGGCGTTTTACACAGCGGCGCCGGAAGGATAGGAAAACTTCGTATGAGAACAATGTCCTTGTTCGAATCCGGAGACTCTTCGGGTAAAGTTTCGTTGAAAGAATTATGCTCCGGGAAGATGTCGCAGTCTTTGACGGGAGAAGTAAATCTTCGTGATTTGATTTACTACGTGGTGCGGGGCGGTTGGCCCGGCAACCTCGGCGTTTCCGAAGAAGATGCGCAGATGCTGCCTACGTCATATATTAACGCAATTATTGACGATGACGCTCAGAGAATTGACGATATAAAATACGACAAGGATAAAATGCAGCTTTTGCTGCGTTCTCTTGCGAGAAACGAAAGTACGACGGCTGCACAAAGCAAACTGCTTTCCGACATAAAAGATTACGATGATGAGCATATTGACCGAAACACGGTTTCTCAGTATCTTGACGTGTTTTCAAGAATGTTTCTTTTAGATAATCAACCTCCGTTTTCAAGCAATATAAGATCGTCCGTGAGAGTGAAGCAAGCGGAAAAACGCCATTTTTGCGATCCCGCGCTTGCCTGTGCGCTGTTGAAAGCTACACCGGAAAAACTGCTTGGGGATCTTAATACGTTTGGTTTTATGTTTGAAGCTTTGTGCGAGCGCGACTTGAAGATTTATGCCGAATCATTCGGCGCGAATCTGTTCCATTATCAAGACTATCTGAATCGAGAGATCGATGCGGTTATTGAACTTGATGACGGTACTTGGTGCGCCTTTGAGATTAAACTCGGGGCAAACCAGATCGATGGAGCCGCCAAAGAACTGATAGCTATTCGTGATGATATTGCAAAAGAAAAAGACGGTGTTCCGCCCGCCGTATTGTGTGTTATCTGCGGGATGTCTAATGCTGCGTATCAACGCCAGGATGGTGTATTTGTTGTACCGATCACAGCGCTGAAAAACTGAGATTATAACTATCGACATATACACCCTTATGCTGTAACGGTTGGAAAAACGGACAATACAAAAGCACTGATCCATAAAAGGGTCGGTGCTTTTTTGTGTTTCTGAATATAAATAACTGCCCCCACTTTTGAAAAAAACGGGGCAGATTTTTTAATTTTAGGAGGTGATGCCTGTGAGGGTATCCGGCTGAAAAGCAAACAACGACATCGGGATTAAGACATAACGAAATCTAAATTGACGTCTGGGAAAAACCGGAAGAAAGGAATTTTAATATGAAAAATTACAAAGGCACTTTTATCATCGGCATTGACCACGGATACGGCAATATCAAGACCGCGAACCACGTTTTCAAGACCGGTGTCGCGGTGAGCGACACGGAACCCGTATTCGGGACGAACGTACTGTTTTACAACGGCAGGTATTATCTTATCGGAGAGAATCACAAAGAGTTCAGCGCGGATAAGATCACCGACGAGGAGTATTTCATCCTTACAATAATGGTGGAAAACACATTACAATCCGTGCTTATACCATAACTTTGAGATTGTTAAGGATCAAAAAAGATATTTCTTTAAAACCACACGCATTGAAAAACAAGATACCAATTCTATTTTTATTAACTTTTTGTTTTATCATTCATGCACCTCGAAATAGATTAGAAACATAAAACAACCTGTCTATTCTTCTGAATAGGCAGGTTATTTCTTGTCCGAAAACGGTGGTGGACCATAGGGGGATCGGTCTCGCCGCGACCTGCGCGGCTCGGTCTTCCGCGGCTCTTGACAGTCCCCCGGACTGTCAATTCACTACCGCTCCCCTTCGATCCCCACATTCAATACTGCATAAACAAAACCCGCCATACGGCGGGTTATGTTTATGAGAAAAGATTGCGATTTTAACAAAATCGGGGCTATCGTTAAATTTCGTAACGTTTCCGTTTTTTATCAGAAAACATCATGCTTTCCATTTTGTGCAAAGATAGCATCCAAATTCAGCTTTTTAAAGAGTCCAATTCGATAAGGC
>JAFSUU010000065.1 GCA_017445115.1 Clostridia bacterium
AAGGAAATGTTGACAATGAGAGAAGAAGAAAAAATCAACGCCGGGATTCTGTTTTCACCGGCTGATCCGGAGCTGAAAGCGCTGAAACTCAAGGCGCACAAACTGAATATAGACTTCAACAGGCTTTACGAAGACGAGACGGAAGCACGAGAAAGATTACTTCATGAGCTGATTGGAAAGATCGGCAACGGTGTATTTATTCAAGGCCCGATAACGTTTCATTACGGATGCCATACCGAGATCGGCGACAACTGTTTTATCAATTTCAATTTCACCGTGCAGGACGACGCAAAGGTTACCATAGGCTCGGACTGCAACTTCGGCCCCAACGTAACTATTGTCACACCCGTCCATCCGCTTCTTCCTGACGAAAGAAGAACAATGCTCAACGAGAAAGGTGAAAAGAAACACCTCTGCTACGCGAAACCGGTTACGATAGGACACGACTGCTGGTTTGGAGCCAACGTCGTGGTATGCCCGGGTGTAACGATAGGAGACAACTGCGTTATCGGAGCCGGGAGCGTGGTTACACGTTCGATTCCGGCGAACTCTTTTGCGGCGGGAAATCCTTGCAGAGTCATACGCGAGATCACTGAAGCCGACAGCATGAAATACAAGCCGGATATCCTTGCCAAGAATTCGATTGAATGATGCTGCCAGTGAAAAGGGGCTTTTATGAAGAGGTTATTTGCCATACTGTTAATACTGCTTTCAGTCGTTGTGATTTTCAGTGCATGCGGCGAAAAAGGAGGCGGGAGCAAAATGAATACTGATATCAGAGGCAAAACATTTGTCTGGGAGAAACCGGGCTTTGGCGGAGACTTCACCATAACGCTGCAGAAAGACGGCAAATACCAGTATTACGTCGGCTTCCTCAGCAGCTATATCGGGATGGGAACGTGGACCGAGGAAAACGGTATTGTTACCCTGACTGAAACAAGCGGATACGATAACGTCTTCCGTTTTGAAGTGAAAGACGGCGGCCTTTCGTTCATAGCGGAAGGTTCGAGTAAATTCATGTACGTTGCCGTTGAGGACGGAGACATGTTTTTACCGAAAGACAGTCTGTCTTCCGATCCGCCGGAGGAAACAACGCCTAAGCAAGAGTCATATACGCAGATATCTCAGGACGAAGCCAAAAAGATGATGAAACGCGATGACGGACACGTAATCGTCGACGTCCGCCGTCAGGACGAGTACGACGAAGGACATATTCCCGGCGCGATACTGATTCCGAACGAAAGCATAGATACGGAAAGACCGGCGGAACTCCCCGATCTTGACCAGATTATCCTCATTTATTGCCGCAGCGGCAGAAGAAGCAAAGAGGCGGCGCAGAAGCTGTTTGATATGGGATATACTCACGTATATGAATTCGGCGGGATCATCGACTGGACGGGAGAAATTATGAAAGACGAAAATACAAAACCTGTAAGAAATACCTGCGTGCTTGTGATCGAAGTCGGGGAAAAGCTATTCTACGCAAACCTTGAAGACAATTCGTCGGCAAAAGCGCTGATCGAAAAACTGAATTCCGGGCCAGTTACTGTGGAAATGCACGACTACGGCAATTTTGAAAAGGTAGGCTTTCTTCCGTGGGAGCTTCCGCGGAACGATGAGAATATAACGACGGTGCCCGGGGATATCATTCTCTATCAGGGTAATCAGATTACCATATACTATGACGAAAACTCCTGGAGTTTTACCCGCCTTGCAAAAATCGAAAATACAAGCAAAGAGGAACTGCTCGCCGCGCTTGGCGACGGCGACGTTTTCGTATCGCTATATCTTGAATGGAGTGAATAAACAAATGAAGGTACTTATTATCAACGGAAGCCCGAGACCGGGCGGCAACACCTCGATCGCGCTCAAGGAAATGGTCAATATTTTCAGCGCGGAAGGCATCGAGACCGAGGCCGTGCAGATCGGAAACAAGGATATCCGCGGGTGCATCGCCTGCGGCAGCTGCAAAAAGAACGGCAAGTGCGTATTCAGTGACGCGGTAAACGAGCTTGCTCCGAAGTTTGAGGAGGCGGACGGACTTGTCGTCGCGTCCCCTGTATACTTCGCCTCTGCAAACGCGACGCTGATCGCGTGTCTTGACCGCCTGTTCTACAGCACGGGTTTTGACAAGACTATGAAGGTAGGCGCGAGCGTGGTCGTAGCACGGCGCGGAGGATGCTCGGCGACCTTTGACGAACTGAACAAGTATTTTACGATAAGCGGTATGCCGGTCGCGTCCAGCCAGTACTGGAACAGCGTCCACGGCAGAGAAAAAGGACAGGCGGAGCAGGACCTCGAAGGGCTGCAGACAGTGAGAACGCTTGCCCGCAATATGTCTTTTCTGATAAAATCCATTGCGCTCGGCAAAGAAAAATACGGTCTTCCCGAAAAGGAGCCGTGGCAGCCTACGCATTTTATAAGATGATACGGGAGAAACAGGAATGGGAAAGAGTCTGATCATTTACTTCAGCAGAGCCGACGAAAACTATGCTGTCGGATACATCGACAAAGGCAATACTGAGATCGTCGCGGAATACGTACAGGAACTGACCGGCGCGGATATGTTTAGGGTCGAGCCGCTTGTTCCCTACGCAAAGGATTACATGACGTGCATAAAAGAAGCAAAAAAACGCATCGGAAACGCACCGATCAAGGAGAAGCTGACGGATATTTCCGCTTATGATACAATATTCGTGATGAGTCCGATCTACTGGGGAACCTACGCTCCGGAGGTTGAGAAGGCGCTTGAAGGCTTGGATTTTACCGGAAAAACAGTTCGCGTCATAAGCACTCACGAAGGTTCTGGACTCGCAAGCATGGTCCCAGACGTTAAAAAGATGTGCAAAGGTGCGGACGTTCAGAAAAACGGACTGGCGATCAGAGGATCGAAAGCGAAAGAATCGAAGAAAACGGTCGCCGAATGGTTGTGAGCATATATGGATAACGGAAATTTTTTAGAATACCTCGTAAACGAAATACATACCTGTATTGTCGCAACCATCGATGACGACGGTCTGCCCGTAACCGCCGCCATCGATATGATGGACTGCGATGAAAACAGTCTGTATTTCCTGACGGCAAAAGGCAAAGGATTTTATGACCGGCTGAAAAAGCAGGAGTATATTGCGCTGACCGGTATCAAGGGCGAGGACACGATGACTTCCGTTGCGGTTTCCGTGCGCGGCAAAGTGCGTGAGATCGGTTATGACCTTATCCCGAAGCTGATTGACAAGAATCCGTATATGAAAGAGATCTATCCCACACAGGAATCGAGGAAAGCGCTTACGGCTTTTCAAATCTATGAGGGCGGCGGCGAATGGTTCGATCTGTCAAAGAAACCGGTAGAGAGAGCATCGTTCACCTTTGGTGAGGCAAAGCGCAAGGAGGAAGGATATTTCATAACGGACGCCTGTATAGGATGCGAGACCTGCGGCTCTGTATGTCCGCAAAGCTGCATTGATTTCAGCAACACCCCCGCCGTGATCGAGCAGGATCACTGCCTGCGCTGCGGCAACTGCGCCGAGGTTTGTCCCGTCGGCGCGGTGGAAAGAAGATGATGATATGACGCACGAAGATAAAAGAATATATTTGATAAAAACGCTCCTCGCCGAACAGCCGCGATACCGGAATATCGAGATACCGGCTGATACGCAGGGACAAAAAGATCTGCTCCGCTCGCTGATGAACATTCGTATGCCCGCGCCGATTTCGGATGAGTATATCAAAGCCGAGAGCGAATATCTGTGCGAGGAAACGGAGGCGAAAGGGATCACCCGCCTTGCCGATCTCAAACCTGTCGAAGAGGGGATCTATCTCTGGCAGGGTGACATCACGACGCTCGAATGCGACGCGATC
>JAFSUU010000066.1 GCA_017445115.1 Clostridia bacterium
CTATTGCACCGGAGAGGCAATCTTTTCATCGATCTTTCGGACGTCATTCAGCAGGTATTTGTAAATCTTTCGGGAAGTCTGTTGACAGCAAAATGGCGGATTTGTATAATAAAAACTACCGGAAACCATAGTGGAATCCGGTCGTTTTGGCGTCCCCGATTGGATTCGAACCAACGGCCTGTCGCTTAGGAGGCGACCGCTCTATCCTGCTGAGCTACGGGGACATATTGAATTGTATTTCACGCTCACCGCTTTACATGTCAAAAGCGAGGGTGCCAAATCGGGTGCCAATTTCGCAAAGGCGGTGACGCGCCGAAGAAAATGCACGCGTTTTCTCGCGTTTTCGCGGCTTTCCTCGCGTTTTCTGACGTGTCGGCAAGATAGAGCAACACCTTAGGAGGCGGTCGCTCTATCCTGCTGAGCTACGGAGACATAGTTTTTTATTTTTCGAGTTTTGCGTAGGTTTTGGCGACGAAGGATCCGGTCCTGACGATAAATCTTTCGTGGGTGCCGCGTCCGATGACGCCGCGCTCGTCCCTCGCTTCGACTTTGAAGACGAGTCTTCTGCCGTCGGCTTCGACAAGCTCACATTCCGCTTCGACCTTCATGCCGACAGGGGTGGCGGCGACGTGCTCGACGTCGAGCTTCGTTCCGACGGTAGTCGTTCCCTCTTCAAGCACGGGCTGTACCGCGGTATAGCACGCCTTTTCGATAAGCGCGATCATAGAGGGGGTGGAAAAGACTTCAAGCGTTCCGCTTCCGGCGGCGCGGGCGGTGAGTTCATCCGTCACTGTGAGCCGCTCAACGTGTTTGATACCTGTTTCCATACACCGACCTCCGTTTCAACGAAAGAATTATACCACAGCTTTATTATAATTGCAAGCAAAATCGGAAAAAGTTTTGCGCGGCGCAAAATTATAGGTCTTCTATTCTTGACTATCGGTTATAAGTGGACTATAATATATAGATGTGGTATTGATTCTATCATTGGAGGTACACTAAAATGGAAGAAATAAAAACGGAACGCGGCGGTATCAGCGTTGAAGCGTCGCAGATATTTCCTATCATAAAAAAATGGCTCTATTCCGACAAAGAGATCTTTCTCCGCGAGATCGTCTCCAACGCCTGCGACGCGGTGACGAAGCTGCGCCGTCTTATCTCACTCGGTGAGGTGAAGGACATTGAGGACGGAAGTTTCAAGGTGACGGTCACTCTCGACCGCGACGCCGGCACGATCTCGGTCGTCGACAACGGTATCGGAATGACGGTCGAAGAACTGAAAAAATATATCTGTCAGATCGCTCTTTCCGGCGCGCTTGATTTCATTGAAAAGTACGAGGGCAAAGAGAACGGGGATGCGTCCGGTATTATCGGTCACTTCGGTCTCGGATTCTATTCCGCGTTCATGGTGTCGTCGTCCGTTGACGTCATCACGAAGTCTTACGCGGGCGGCGACGCCGTAAAATGGAGCTGCGTCGAGGCTGGAGATTATGAGATGGAAGACGACCCCGACTGCGACGAACTTTTCGACGAGCGCGGCACCGCGGTCATAATGCACATTTCCGACGAGGGAAAAGAATTTCTCGACTCGTTCAAGCTCCGCGAGATCCTTGATAAATACTGTGCGTTCATGCCCGTAGAGATCTATTTCTACGACGGCTCTGAAGACGACAAGAAGGACGACTCAGAGGAAGAGAAAGTTCCGAAGCCGATCAACGAGACGAATCCGCTTTGGCTGAGGTCCCCTTCCGACTGCTCGGACGACGATTACAAAGAATTCTACCGCAAGGTGTTCAAGGATTACCGCGAGCCTCTGTTCTGGATCCACATTCGCACAGACTATCCGTTCAACGTAAAAGGGATCCTGTATTTTCCGAAGCTGACAAGCGAATTTCAGAGTCTTGAAGGCCAGGTAAAACTTTACTATAACCAGGTCTTCGTCTCCGACAATATCAAAGAGATCATCCCCGATTATCTTTTGATGCTCAAGGGTGTCATCGACTGTCCCGAGCTTCCGCTGAACGTTTCGAGAAGCTATCTGCAGAACAGCGGATACGTCACAAAAATCTCGACGCACATAGTTAAGAAAGTCGCCGACAAGCTGAATTCCCTCTTTGATACGGAGCGCGAAAGTTATGAGAAGATGTGGAATGATATTAAGACGTTTGTCGAATACAGTGCAATGCGCGACAGCAAGTTCTACGACAAGGTCAAAGGCTCTATCATCTACCGCACTTGCAAGGACAAGTACGTTACTCTCGCCGAGTATCTTGACGGTGCAAAAGAGAAGCACGAGAACAAGGTTTATTACGCGGTCGACACCGCAAAGCAGGCGTCGTATATCTCTATGCTCGACGCCGAGGGGATTGAATGCGTACTGCTCGACAAATTCGTCGACACTCAGTTCATCAACGCGGTCGAGGCAAACGAGAGCGGCGTCAAATTCTGCCGTGTCGACTCTGAAGTTGCCGACGCTCTGAAGAACGGCGACGCCGAGGAGATCGAAGCGGTCACGGAAGTCTTCAAGAAGATCGTTCCGGAATCCACAAAGCTGAAATTTGAAAAATTCAAAGACGAAAAGATCCCCGCGCTGCTCAACGTGAGCGAAGAATCGCGCCGTATGGACGAAATGATGCGGCTTTACCGCATGGCGGGAGAGGACACGGGATCATCATTTCCGAGCGACGCAACGCTCATTCTGAACACCGAAAACGGGCTTATCAAAAAGATAGAATCGGAAGAGGACAAAGAAAAAGCCGTAAAGATCGCAAAGCAGATCTATTACCTCAGCCTTATCAGCCAGAGAGGCCTTTCGGCTGACGAGTTGTCCGGATTCCTTTCCGACAGCTACGGAATCCTCTCGCTTCTGTGATGCGGTTTGACGTCAGACGCGCGGCTTCGCTTTGCCCGGAAAGAAAAATCGAACACTTTGATTCAATAGATTCTACAAATGCCGAACTTGTTAAACGACTGAAAAGCGGTACAGCATCCCCCGGCGACGTGATAGTTGCCGACGCGCAAAGTGCGGGCAGAGGAAGACACGGAAAGAGTTTTTCTTCTCTTCCGGGCGGTCTGTATTTCAGTTTCGTATCAAAGAAAAACGGCGAAGCTCCGCTCACCGTCGCGGCGGGAGTCGCGGTCGCATCTGCACTGACAAAGTTCGGTTTCACGCCTGAGATCAAATGGGTCAACGACGTACTGCTCGGCGGCAAAAAGGTCTGCGGAATACTCGCCGAGGCTGTATCGGGTACCGACTTCTGCGTCATCGGCATCGGGATAAACGTCCTCGCATCGGCGATACCGGATGAACTTAAGGACATCGCGACGTCTCTCGACAGAGAAAGCGGAAAAATACCGCCGCTCGAAGAGCTTGTCGCGGCAATACTTGACGAATATGATAAGCTTGAAACGGCAGGCACATTAAAGACAGTTGCAGAATATAAAAAATATCTGAAAATGCTCGGCAAAAAAGTAACGCTTGTTCAGACCGGCGAGGTCTGCACCGCGAGCGACGTCACCGAGCGCGGTGAGCTGATCTGCATACGCGACGACGGAAGTATCACGATTCTTAATTCAGGAGAAATATCAATTAAACTATAGATAGACGAGGAGAGGGACAAATGGAGAAATACGAGATAGAATTTATAAAATGGCTCGAAAGCGACAAAATTTCAGATGACGTCGCGGAAGAACTGAAGTCCTTTGACGAGGCGGAGAAAAAGCGCCGTTTCTCGTCGTATATGACGTTCGGCACCGCGGGACTTCGAGCAGAAATGGGCGTTGGCTCTGCGTTTATGAACGTCTACACCGTAGCCCACGCGACGGCTGCGCTTGCAAAGCTAATTACAGACCTCGGAGAAGACGCGATGCGCCGCGGCGTAGTTATCGCATACGATTCGAGGCACAACTCTCCGGAATTCTCGCGCCGCGCTGCGGAAGTTCTGTCCGCATTCGGCATCAAGACGTATATTTTCGAGTCGCTTCGCCCGACTCCGGTTCTCTCGTTTGCGATAAGAGAGCTCGGATGTATCGCAGGCATCAACGTCACCGCGTCACATAACCCGAAGCAGTACAACGGCTACAAAGCGTATTTTGAAGACGGCGCGCAGCTCTCTCCCGACGACGCCGACACGGTTCAGAGATATATGACGTCTCTCGATATCTTCGACGACGTTCCGACACCCGATGAAGCAAATGAAAAACTGATCGTCACGGTCGGACACGATCTCGACGAAGCGTACCTCGCGAGAGTCCTTGAGCAGAGAGTCAACCCCGGCGCAATACCTGCCGTTGCCGACGACCTCGTCATAGTTTACACTCCTCTGCACGGCGCCGGAGCCGTAATGGTGCCGGAAGTTCTGAGAAGGTCCGGAGTAAAGAAACTGTTCCCGGTCGAGAGTCAGATGGCGCCCGACGGCAGCTTTCCGACGGTTAAATTCCCCAACCCCGAGTTTCCCGAAGCATTCAACGAGGGCATACCCGTTGCAGAGCGAGAGCACAGCGACCTGATAGTCGCGACCGACCCCGATTCCGATCGCGTCGGCGTAATGGCGCGCGCAAAAGACGGCACTTTCAAGTGCATAACCGGAAATCAGATGGGCGCGCTCCTTCTCGACTATATAATCACCGCTTACGAGAACACAAAGACGATGCCGCCTCTTCCCTACGCGGTAAAGAGCATCGTATCATCCGAGATGGCGACTAAGATCTGCGCTTCTCACGGCGTGAAGATGTACAACGTTCTTACCGGATTCAAATTCATCGGAGAAGTAATAAAGCTCCACGAGGAGAGCGGCGAGGGTTCGTTCATATTCGGTTTTGAGGAGAGCTACGGCTACCTCAAAGGCACGTACGCAAGAGACAAAGACGCGGTGGTGACGTCAATGCTGATATGCGAGATGGCGGCGTACTACAAGGAGCGCGGAATGACTCTTATCGACGCGCTTGAAAAGCTCTTCGAGAGATACGGATATTTCGTTGAATCGGTCACAAACGTGATCATGGATACGCCAGACGGAAAAGAGAGAATGGCAAAGACGATGCAGCGTCTGCGTGAGAACTCTCCGAGCGTTATAGGCGACAAAAAGATTGTCAAAGTCTCCGATTACCTCACCGGCAAAGTATCAGAGCTTGTGACCGGAAAGACCGGAGAAACAGGACTTCCCTCCTCCAACGTGCTCTCTTTCGTCACAGACGACGGCGGAACGATAATAATCCGTCCTTCGGGAACCGAGCCGAAGATAAAGATCTACGTCCTGACCGAAGGCAAAACTCTTGCCGACGCGAGAGCGAACGCCGACAGATGCCTTGCGGAATTCAAAAAACTGCTTGAAGCGTAAACAAATGCGCCCGACTTTCGTCGGGCGCTGTTTTATTATTTCACCATCTTATCAAAATCAAGCTCCGCGGTGGATCTCAAATGAAGATCCGGCTCGACGGAGGTGACGTCGACGTTGATGCCTATAGAGAACATCCCTGCCGCCTTTATCGCCTCGATGCCCGCCTGCGAATCCTCGATGCCGATACAGTTCTCAGGCGCGATACCGAGCGATTCGGCACAGTTGAGAAAAATATCGGGAGCGGGTTTCGACTTAGTTATCTTTGCGGCGTCGGCGACGTAGTCGAACATTTCTTCCGCGTCAAGGCACTTCAGCACGAGCGGTGCGTTTTTGCTGACGGATGCGACCGCCGTCTTAAGTCCGCTCTCTTTTGCGCGGTCCACGAATTCTCTGATCCCGGGAAGCATATCCTCTGGTTTCAGAGTTTTGACGAACGAGATATAAAGCTCGTTCTTTTTCTTTGTGAACGCCTCTTTTTCCTCAGGAGAAAACTTGTCGGACGCGCCGTTGACCTCAAGGATTATCTCAAACGATCTCATTCTTGAGACTCCTTTGAGTCTTTCATTCACTTTTTCGTCGAAAAAGAATCCGAGCTCATCGGAGAGCGTTTTCCAGGCGAGGAAGTGAAATTTTGCGGTATCAACGATCACGCCGTCAAGGTCGAAAATTATAGCTTTTGTTTTCATTTTTCTCTCCTCAAAGTGCTATCTCGAGCTTTTCGCCGACGTTGTAACGCGAACCTTTGTGAAGGATCGCAACGTCCTTATTTCCAGTGAGGTTTTTCACGGTGAGTGCGCTCTTTGTCGCCGTGATCTCAAGTCGCTCCCCGTGCCAGAAAATATGTACGGTCACGCTTCTCCATTCGTCGGGAAGATGCGGCTCAATGCGGAGCTCTTCTCCGTAACGGCGCACGCCGGCAAAGCCGAACACGACGCACTGCCAGATGCCGCCGAGCGACGCGGAATGGATACCCTCGTGGCTCGACCACATAACGGGACCGAGGTCGATCCTCTCAGCTCTGCCGAAAAGTCTGTATGCCGTCTCCTTTTCGCCGAGATCGGCGGCGAGAGCGGAATACGTGGAAAGCGAGAGCGACGAATCGTGGATACATCTTCTCTCATAGAAATAGAAATTCTTTTTCTTTACAGCAGCGGAAAAATGGTCCTCGAACAGATACATGAGAAGCATAACGTCCGCCTGCTTCGACATCATGACGGTCTGCAGACCGCCCGCTTTCCAGGCGATATTGTGCGACTCGCGCGGATCATCCGAGAGCGTCTTTCCCTCGGGGATCAGCGGTATAATGTCGGTCAGATGCAGATACTTGTCGTCCTGCGGAACGAGTCCGTCTTCGTTTTCTCTCGGAAGATATATCTTGTCGACGCGCTCCTTAAACGTCTCAAGCCACGACGCAAGACCGCACTTTTCATCGAGCCTCGAGAAAATTCCGGGCTCATCCGCCTTCAATTTTTCCGCGTATTCGATAGCAAGCTGTATATTGTATTGCGCGAGATAGTTAGTATAAGCGTTGTTGTCGACCTGCTCCTTGTACTCGTCCGGTCCGATCACGTTCGTGATCTCATATCTTCCGCGCGCATCACACCATTCGAGACGGGACGCCCAGAATTTCGCCGTTTCAATGAGAAGCTCGTAGCCGTATTTCTCCATGAAATCATCGTCGCCGGTGATCACGTAATACGCGTACACCCCAACCGCAACGTCGGCGGTGATGTGGTACTCGATCTGCCCCGTCAGATACTGCGGCGGGGTCGTTTCTCCGTCGGTGATCCACGCGGCCTCCCACGGGAACATCGCGCCGTCAAATCCGCGTTCTTTAGCGTGGCGGCGCGCGGCGTCGAGAGCGTTGTATCTGTATTCGATAAGGCTCTTCGCCTCGTCTGGAGCGGTAAAGATGAAGTACGGAAGCATGAATATCTCGGTGTCCCAGAATGTGTGTCCGCGATAACCGGGACCGGAGAGCCCCTTTGCTCCGATGTTCATTCTGTTGTCAAAGACTGGAGCCATGACGGTCAGGTGATAGATCGCGAAACGTATCGCGAGCTGATCGATCTCGTTCTCACTGTCGATCGTGATATCGCGCTCGTCCCAGATCCTTGTCTTCCATTCGTCGGCGGACGCCTTTGCTATCTTCTCAAAAGAGAGACGCTTTGCGGCGTTCATGTGAGCGGTCGCGTCGCGCTTCAGAGTCGCCATATCGCATCCGTCACGCTCGCGGTCGCGGCTCGTGAACACGTTCGATATCTTCGTGACTGTAAGAGTCATCCCCGCCTTTATCGAGAACGACGCCTCGTTCATTATCGTCATATCGTCCTCGCTGACAACGGAGGGAGAGGCGTCGACTTTTACTCCGTCAAGCTCGAAACGGTGTGTCGTCATCGTCGAAAACAGTATTCCCGATTCCTTTGTTCTCGTCGTAATATTCAGAATATCCGAAACAGCGGAAATGCCCATTGGCTCGAAATGATCCTTGTGCCATACGTTTCCGTCAATGCCCGATTTGATCGCTATTTCGCAGTCCGCGTCAGCGGTCAGATTGATCTTCGACGCCATAAGATGACGGTCAGAAAGCGACACAACGCGAAGGAACTCCGCGCTGACCTTTTTCCCCGTCTTGGAAGTCCATACGAACGAACGGCGAAGAAGTCCCGTTTTGAGGTTCAGCGTTTTTTCATATCCCTCGCAGCCGCCCTCGGGCGTCAGGCGCTCTTCGTCGACGGTTATCTCGCAGTTCGTGACGTCGGCGTTGTTCGGAAGCTCCGTCGCCTCGTCGCCGCCCATCACGTCGAATGTACCCGCGATAAGGTTAAATCTCGATTTCTCGTGATAATAGTCTTCGTTCGCGGCTCTCTGCCCCATATATCCGTTGCCGAGACACATTATTGACTCGGTCTTTTCGGGGTGCTCCTCAGGCACGCACTCCTCTTTGACGATCCAGTTTTTATACTCGCCGGTTCCGCTGTCGTAAACCATTTTTACCTCCGCAGGATTTATTCTTTTTGACGATATAAGTGTATCATAACGACAATAAAAATTCAACATATTCGAATAAAAAAGCCGAACAAATCGTTCGGCTGTTTTCGCTTATTTCATATACATTTTTCCGATAATGAAATTCTGGAGAGAGAGCGGGAGTATCTTTGAAAGAAACACTAAAAACTTATACGATGCGCCGACCGTAGTTTTCAAAGGCATTTTTCTCTTCTTTGCAAGTCTGTATATCCTTTTCGCGACGGTCACGGGCGACATTCCTCCCTGTTCGTCGCGCTCCATTTTTTCGACGCTGCGTGAGATCACACCGCCGTATATGTCGTCTCCCTTGTGGTCCTTCTTTCTCGACGAGGTGAAAGACGTTTTGACGTCTCCGAGCTGAACGTATCCCGCCTGTATACCGAATGATCTTACTTCATTGGCAGCAGCGCACATCAATGAAGCGACCGCGGATTTGCTCGCCGAATAAAACGACTGGAACGGGATCGAAAAGATCGCCGCCGCGGACGATACCGCGATCACTCTGCCCTTTGTTTTTCTGAGATACGGTACAGAGTTCTTTACTGTATGGAATACTCCGAAAAAATTGACGTCAAACTGGCGTCTTGCGTCAGCATCATCCGTAAACTCGACCGCGCCGGAGATACCGAACCCTGCGTTGGCGATGACGACGTCTATTCTTCCTTCCGCCTCATCGACAGATCCAAGCGCGCACTTCACACTCTCTTCATCCGTCACGTCGCACGAAATATCCGTGACTCCGTCAAGCTCCGAAGGTGTTCGGCTGAGATTATATACCTTAAAGCCATTATTCGAAAACAACTCCGCGCACTCACGCCCGATCCCCTTTGACGCGCCGGTTATAACGCACACTTCTTTATCTGTCACCGTCCTCACCCCGATCCATTTTTCTCACGACGAATTCATCTCTGAACGAATACATCTCCCCGTTATTTATCAGGACGAAATCGTATAGTTCTACTTTTCCAAGCGCATTCCGGATCTTCTCAGCGGAGTCAGCAGCATTTTTTATGCTGAGCTTTCGCGCCGCTGATAAGCATACCACCGCACGTTTCGCCCCGCACTTTGAACCGACAATCCGGAAAACGCCGGGCTTTTTAAGGGCTTCGCCCACCTCGTAACCTTTGAGAAATATCTTGCCTTTCACTATTCCCCGCTCGTTGATATAAACGATATTGAGAGTTTCCTTTTTGACAGTTCCGGCAAAGAGCGCAAAGTACGTCAAATACTTTGTATTAACAAGAAAATTGCCCGTCAGACAACGCGTCGCCGCATCTTCGGCGGAATGAAGCTTAAGCGCTTCGAATATTTCGTTCTTAACGTTTTCAAGCTCCATTTCACTCCGCCCCACAAGCTAAAATTTTCAAGCTGTGCTGTATCTACATTATATAGTTATACCATCATAAAGTCAAGCGGATAGATAATATAGCAGCTGATAAATCAAATGCTAAGTTTCAATGAAAAATCATATTGACATAAATAGCCGCCATTGATATAATTAATATAACAAAGCAAACCAACAGGAGGAAAAACACATGTCTGAAAAATTGCCTGCAACCGTTCCGGAGAAAAAGCAGGAAACCGTATCGAAAAAAGTTGTTGACTTGCTGAAAAGCTACGTATTCGACGGCTTTCTCCTGATAGCTCTCGGCTTGGTCATGCTGATCTGGCCGGAAAACTCTCTTATGACGATCTGCATAGTTGCCGGTATTATTATCGGAGTGATGGGGTTTGTCAGATGTATAGCGTTTTTCGTAGATAAGAAAAAAGATCAAAGCCCTACCGATCTGTTAATGGGAGTAATCCTTCTCGCTGCCGGTGTTGCGCTTATCGTCAAGTCGGATTTCTTCATTTCCGTTTTCCAGTACATAACCGGCGTCATCCTCATCTACGGCGCTATCCTGATGTTCGCGCAAGCGTATACTCTCCGCCGCGAAAAGGGACCGCTGTTCTTGTTCTCACTGATCTTCGCCATCGTCACCACCGCGCTTGCCGTCGTCATACTGATCAACCCGCTGTCATTCGCCTCGTTCATCACAAGACTTCACGGGGTCGCGCTAATAATTGAAGGATTGTCAATGATCGGCGTTCTTCGCAAGATCGGCGTAGAAGCGAAAGGCAAAAAATCAAACGACAACGGACAGAACCCCGGCAATCCGTCGGGAGATGTGGAATAAGTAATTCATTTCTTTATAAGAAAAGCATATGACATAATAAAAGCACTGCTGCCGCAGTGCTTTATATTATTATTCTTCTCCGCTTACAAAATTATTGCACAGACTAATCACCAAAACGTCATCCGTCATTGGACTCTTCACAAAATAGTTGCTGGTTTCCACTTTGCGGTAAATGCCGTCGTCGCCGATCTGCCTGGTAATCATATGGAATTCTTTCTTTCCCTCTCTATACAATTTGAGCTGGTTTTCACGGCAAAACATAGCACTCCAACGTTTCTGATCTTCCGGATGCATAGTACTGGTACCGTGACTTATCAGATCATCCACAGTGCCGGTGGACGGGCAGCTTTTTGACGTAAAGTTTTCATATGTCATCATATAAAAGCTGTTGCGCGTCAAATTGCCGTAGATGATCAACGGATACCTCATATAGATCGCATGAAGCAAAAGCTGAAGGGCTGATGTCTCGGACTGAATTTGAAGAATGTCCTCTTCTTCAAGATGGGCACGCTGATTATTCAAGCACTGTATAAAATCGTCCTCTGTCATAGGCTGGAAAAAATAGAATCCCTGAATCAGATTACAGTTGCACGTGCGGAGAAAGCCAAGCTGCTCCTTTGTCTCTACGCCTTCTGCAACGGTACGGATGTTCAGACGATTGGCGAACAGGAATATACTGTCCAGAATAATGCGTTCCCGTTCATCCTCGCAGTTTTTCTTCAGAAGAGACCGATCGATTTTGATTTCATCCGGAAGAGTATCTGCTACCAAGCTCAAAGAAGAAAGACCGCTGCCGAAATCGTCGACAGAAAATTCAAATCCGTTTTCATGCAGCTCCTTGACCGTTTTTTTCATTAATTCTTCTTCCTGAATCATGGTAGATTCCGTGATCTCCACTATGATCAGGCGATGATCAAGATGGTGAGAATCTACGATTTCGGCAAGGTGTTTCGGCATATCCTCTTCGCGAAGATGCCAGCGAGAGAAGTTGACTGATATCGGCACGGGTTCTATATTCAGTTCTTTCAGTCGTTCGAGGAACAAACACACTTTCTCGACTACATACCAATCCAGCATGGCAATGGCACCTGTCTGTTCCATAGAAGACAAAAATTGATTCGGCAATACTATGCTGCCATCTTCTTTGACCCATCGGATCAATGCTTCGGCAGATTTCATACGACTTGTCGTAGCATCAATTTTGGGTTGATAATACACTTTTAGTTCCCGTCTCTGCATAGCCTGCATTGCCGTGAGAACTTCGCTGATTATGAAACCATTCATTTTTTGTCCCTCAGGTTAAATATTGTCGGTTGAGACCGCTCTCGAAAAATGCGGTCTTCTTATATTCGTTTAGTCGGTATTAATAATCGACGATCTTTGGCAATATTAACCGACGTATTATTGACATAAATATTATATCGTAGATAATTATGCTTGTCTATACTATTATATAAAAATAATGATCGCAAAATGTAATAAAATGTCATTTATGATCTTTCCGACCTTGAACCGGTGTGAAGTGATGAACAATCAAAAAGGGCATCGTACTTACGATGCCCTTTTTTGGTGACCCGTGGGAGAATCGAACTCCCGTTACCGCCGTGAAAGGGCGGTGTCTTAGCCGCTTGACCAACGGGCCGGAATTGGCTCGGTAGATACTTCCGCCTCGCCAAATGGTAGCGGAAGTTGGACTTGAACCCACGACCTATCGGGTATGAACCGATTGCTCTAGCCAACTGAGCTATTCCGCCATAACGCCGGAATGTCAACCGAACGCTTGATTATTATAACATGACGATCGTGTTTTGTCAACACTTTTTTATCATTTTTTTATTTTGCAAAAATCCGTCTTTTTACCGTCAATAATCAAACCCGAAGACTTCCGAGAGTATCTCGAGTATTTTGAATCTGACTTTGTATTTCGAGCCCGAATTATTGTTGATCAGACGGTACTGTTCACTCGTAAAACCCGCCTCGACAAAATCTTCTTTTTGTTCCTTCTCACCTGCTGATCTGCAAAGCGGAGGAAACAGGACGCACCACCAGTTATGCCCCTCTCCCTCTCCGATGACGACGCGGAGCGAAGTATATTTTCCCGCTGGAAGCGTGAAGCCTTCATAGTATCTTACCGGATAATATTCCTCGTCAAAGAAGACTTCAACGATATCATCCGAACCGTTCTCTTCGAGCGCCGCCAACGCTGCGTTTTTAATATCTGTTTTATGAGCGACTATCGCCGACTCCGCTTCTGCCTTGTCCGATACTGAAATACCCGACAGCACGTCCAGTACCGCGTCTCTGACTTTCAGTTTCAGTTTCTGGTCCTCGTCGCTGTCAGACGCGGCTATGACGTGGAGCCTTATCATATCCTCATATATCTTCTCCTCTCCCCTTATCGGAAGATACTCCGCCATAATGAAAGTGAGGATGACGAGTGCAAACAGTGAAACGAGTATTCTGATTGTCTTTGATTTTTTCATGATTTTTTACTCCGCATTTTTCCAAGATAACCTATTATGCGGCGGATCAAATGTTTTTATTCAAAAAAATACGCCCCGGTCACCCGGGGCGCAAATATTTCAAATGATCATTTCAGTACGTCAAGAAGCTCAGTGTATTCATAACCGTGAGCCGCGGCGACGTTACGGTTCGTGAGCTTGCCTTCGTAGGTGTTGACGCCGCTTCTGATGACTTCACTCTTGCGGCACGCCGCTTCAAGCCCTTCCGACGCGATCTCAAGACCGTACTTTATCGTGGCGTTCGTAAGCGCGACGGTAGACGTTCTCGGCACAGCGCCGGGCATATTGCCGACGCAATAGTGAACGACTCCCTGCTCGATGAATACGGGATCGTCATGTGTCGTGACGTGAGACGACTCACCGCATCCGCCCTGGTCTATCGCGACGTCGACGAATACCGCTCCGTCTTTCATCTCGGGCAGATACTTTTTCTTGAAGAGCTTCGGTGTCGCGCCTCCGGGGATAAGAACGGAACCGATGACGAGGTCGGCGTCTTTGAGCGCTCTCTCGACGTTAGAGTCGTTCGAAACGAGAGTCTGAATGTGAGCTCCGAACATATTGTCGAGCTCTTCAAGTCTCTTGAGACTGATATCGAGTATCGTTACGTTTGCCCCCATACCGACCGCGATCTTGCAGGCGTTCATACCGACGGTACCGCCGCCGAGGATGACGACGTTCGCCTTCGGCGTGCCGGGAACTCCGGCGAGAAGTATTCCCTCTCCGCCGAATCTCTTTTCAAGATACTTTGCGCCTTCCTGTATTGAAAGACGTCCCGCGATCTGGCTCATCGGAGCGAGGAGCGGAAGAAGTCCGTCTTTTTCGCGAAGCGTCTCATACGCGACCGTATTGACCTTTCCTTTCAGAAGCGCGTCTGTCTGCTGTTTGTCGGCGGCAAGGTGGAGATATGTGTAAAGGATTAGTCCGTCTCTGAAAAGCGGATATTCGCACTCAAGCGGCTCCTTTACCTTCACCATCATATCGACGTGTCCCCAAATATCCGCCGGTTCGTCGAGAAGCGACGCTCCCGCCGCTACGTACTCGCTGTCCGAAAAGCCCGAGCCGACGCCCGCGCCCTTTTCCATATATACATGATGTCCTGCGGCTACGTACACCTTCACATTGTCCGGTGTAAGTCCGACACGAAATTCATTGTTTTTGATCTCTTTAACGCATCCGATTTTCATATTTTTTTCTCCTTTCGGAATTTTTGATGTTTCAGTATAACATACATATTTAAAAATGTAAAGTTATTTTGTGATATTTTTGATTCAAATAATTAATCGACCGCGCGGCAAATTTGCCGCGCGGCCTTGCTTAAATTCGAATCATTTGATCAAGCCCACGGATCATCGGACGCGGGAACTCTGATGTCTGGAAGCAGGAACTGTTCCCAGAGATACCAGGTGTCGCCCTTCGCTCTCATCTTGACCTGACGGGGCGAATCTGCGCCGCTCGATTTAATGTAGAGAAGCGCGTATTTGTCTTCATTGAACGAATACGGTGTTTCCGTCACCGTGATCGTATACGGAACGGAGGGCTCGTAGTTGTTCGCTGGAGACGTGCCGGCGAAATAAGAGCGCGGAACGTATCCTTTTCCGACGAGTCTGTCGCGAAGGAACTGCTTCTCGTAAGTCGACAGAGGCTGAGGTCCTTTGAGGAAATTCAGCATGTCTATCGTCTCGTCGACGTTCTTTTCATAGTGGCAGAGGACCGCCGCCGTGAGTGCTGCCGTGACGTAAGGATCCTTCAGCTGTGCTTCCGGCATAGCCTGGAGTTCAGCTACGTTCTGAGGGAGCTTTGCAAACGTGAATGTCTTCATAATATATCCTTTCTTTTCTTTAGCATAATATCAGAATCTTGACGTGCTGTGGCTCACGCCTCCAGCCGAGGTATGAGAACCTCCTCCGCCTCTTGAAGAATTGTCCGCGCGAGGTGTTCTCGATACGTGAGAGTACAAATACAAATCGCGGCTCTCGCGGAGATAAAAACTGCCTGGAATAACGTAATCTGCCGCCTGATTTTTCTTCGATACGCTCTTAAGTTTACCCTTCATTACAAGAACTATTATCAAAGCGATTATAAACCCGACAACGACGGCGATCAAAAGGCTCTTCACTACATGAAAAGCGTGCTCTTCATTGAATTTTTCAATATATCTCGACTCGGCTTCAACACACTCTTTGACAACGGCCACGTAGTCGTGATCTCTGATCTTCTGCTTGAACGAGTATGAAAATTCCGCAATAGCGTCAGAGGTCTCGCTCTTTTCGGAGAAATTCCCTGCAAGGGAGATGACGGTGTTATACGTGACGTAGTCATCCGTTATAATGACGGTTATGATGCCGTCACGCTTCTCACCTGTGCCGTAGCCTCCGTCATCGTAGAACGCTTCGACCTCTTCATCGGTCACGTCTTCGGGAACGAAGAAAACAACGACATCAACTCCGTATTTTTCGCTCATATCGGAGAGCATTTTATTCGCTTCGCTAAACTCCGAGTCGGTGAGAACGCCGGAGATATCTTTGAGATATACCTTTCCGTCAGCCGCGGAAGAGTTGAAAGCGAATATAACAGCGAGAGATGCGAGCATGAATAACGTTAAGAATACAGATAATATCTTTTTCATACTCTCACCCCCTTAGCTTCCATATCAGGAACAGGATGCCGAAAACCGCGGCGGCGATTCCGAGTCCGAGTCCGAAAAGCCATCTCAAAAATGCTTTTCTGTCGGTCGGAAGGTTGCCGACGAATTTGCCGGTCTGACCGTTCATCGCGAACCTGTAATTCTGTCCGTTCCAGGTGGTGTTGAGTATCCAAACCGGGAAGAGCGCGTATTTCGCCTTGCCGTTGAAAAGGCGGATGTTGCTGTTCTCCGGGATGACTCCGGTGTAGCCGACGCAGGTCGACGCAAACGCGTTTTCCGTACTGCGTTTGACTCTTTCGTTTGCCCTGCCTACGCTCTGCTCCGCCGTAACGTCGTATTTATCGGCGATATAGCCTGCAAGATATGCCGTCTGGAAATCTACCGCCTGAGTGAGGTCGAACGGTTCGATCGACTCCATAAGGTCGTCCTCCATTTTGGACGATCCGTCGACCGGGACCGCGGCAAACGAGATGTTGCCGCCCCTTATCAGAGCGAAATACGAAGTCTCCGTATAGTTGTATCTCGAGTCGCTCCAGTGACGCACTCTCGTCGCCTTGTATCTGATGTTCGCGTCGGCGTCGGCGTCAAAGAGCCAGAAAGGAACGTAAAGTCCCTTGACCTCGTCGAGATGGTTTTCCGATTTGAAGACTTTCGGAAGAAGTCTCTTTCCGGTGAGATGTGCGGCAAGTCCTTCTTTAGCCGCTTTCTTGTCGAGTTTGAACGGAATAACAAGGTCGGGTTTGAGCTGACCTGTGAACTGCCCCATCAGGACGACGGGATTGCCGCAGTAAGGGCAGCTCGTCGCCGCGAGAGTCTCGTCTCCGACGATCTCGCCTCCGCATGAGCGGCAGACGTAAACTCTCATTCCGTCCGTTTCGCCGTATTGCCATTCCGTGCCGGCGGTGTCCCAGTCCATCTGGTCCGGAGCGTCGTTTTTAAGTTCCTCGTCGTAATGACGCAGAGTTTCGACGTCGAACTCCGTATCGCAGTACGGACATTTCATTTTCTGCAGATTGCTGTCGAACGCTATCGCGCCTCCGCAGCACGGGCACTTATATTCAAGTTGTGATGCCATTTTTCCTCCTATTCGGTGGAGATAAAATTATCAAACGGCGGCGCGCAGTATGGCGCGCCGCCGAAACGTGTTTATTACTGAATATCGTTCTCGTCGAACTTGTCGCCGCACTCAGGGCAGAATCTCGGAGGGTTGTGAGGATCTTCCGGCTCCCATCCGCACTTGTCGCATCTGTAAAGCGGAGCGCCTTCGGGTTTCTTAGCGCCGCACTCGATGCAGAATTTGCCCTTGTTCACTTTTCCGCACTTGGGGCAGGTCCAGCCGTCTTCCGGTTTCTTTGTGCCGCACTCGGTGCAGAATTTGCCCGTTGCCTGCTTGCCGCAAGAAGGACAGGTCCACGCGTCAGCGGGAGCTTTGGGAGCTGCGGGCGCTGCCTGCTGAGGAGCCGCCTGCTGTTGCTGCTGACCCATAGCGAAGAGATTTTGCGCGTTCATTCCGCCGGAATTCATAGCCATTCCCATGCCCATAAAGCCGGTCATAGCGCCGTTCGGATTCTTTGCCGCGTCCCTCATAGCGTCGGTCTGAGCGCCGACGATCTGAGCCGCCGCCATTGTAGGATCGCGGTTGATAGCCGCTCTCTGCGCCTGTTTGATCGCCGCCGCATCTTCCTCGGGAAGTGTGACGGGGTTCATCGCGACGGAGACGACTTTGAGTCCGCGGAGCTCTCCCCATTTCTGAGAGAGGACTTCGTTCATCGCTTCTTCTATCTCTGCATTGTGGCTTGCTATCTGGTTAGGTCTGATCTCAAGATCGGAGAGACGCGCGAAAGCGGGAGCAAGCGCGCTGATGAATTCCGTCTTGAGCTGAGTGTCGAGTTCGGAACGGTTGTATTCGCGCTCCACGTTGCCGCATACGTTCGTGTAGAACAGTATCGGGTCAACTATTTTATATGAATACACACCGCTGCATCTGACGGAAACGTCGATGTCGAGATTGATCTTCGAGTCGACCACGCGGAACGGGATCGGATTCGGCGTGCCGAATTTGTTGTCGATGAGTTCCTTGAGGTTGAAATAGTAAACTCTCTGGTCCTTGCCCGTGTCGCCGCCGTATGTAAAACGTCTGCCGAGCGTTTTGAACGACTGCTTGATGCTCTCGCCGAGACTGCCTGCAAAGATCGAAGGCTCACTCGATGTGTCGTAAGTAAATTCGCCGGGTTCAGCGCAAACTTCAACGACCTTGCCCTGCTCGACGATGATCATGCACTGACCGTCGGCGATCGCGATGCCCGATCCGTTTGAAATGATGTTGTCGCTTCCCTTGGTGTTGGAGGAACGGTTTCCGATGCGTTTCTGTCCTTTTACCACCATTACGTCCTTGTCAAGCGCTTCGCAGTAGAAAAATTCCTTCCACTGATCGGCAAGAGTTCCGCCGAGCGCTCCGAGTCCTGCTTTAATAAGTCCCATTTTTATACTCCTTTCGGTATTTAGAGATCATATTGATTTCATTACACACGGACACAGTCCGTCATTTTATATAATTATATCATAGATATTTAATTTATTCAAGATGATTTTAACAATTTTCAAGAGCAAACTCCGCGATGCCCCGCCCGAGAAGCGCGTAGCCATCACCGTTGAGGTGCGCCTGGTCCGCATACATCGGATACGGCGCCTCGTAAGTCTTCGTCCCGTCGTAATCCGGACGGATCGCAACGGGAGAATTTGCGTATCTGCACCAGTTTTCGGGACCTATTCCCGAAAGATGATACGCGTCGTAAAAGAGAGCGCCGTACTTTTCGGCGACCTGTCTTACGACCTCCGACATCGTGCCGAGCGTCCTTCCGCTTCCCGCCGGAAACTCTTCAGTTCCGTCGGCGTTCACCCAGTCGTATTTCCCTACGCAATGAGGTGATACTATAATAACGCGGCAATTCCCGTTTTTCGCCGATCTCAGAAGATCAGATATTCGCGTCATTACCGCGTTGAACTTGCCGAACAGCGTATCGTCGCGCGGGTAAACGTCGTCCCGGATCCCGTATTCCATGTGTCTCTCGTTGTAGCCGCCGAAAAAGATCAGAAGATCTATCTCTGCGACGTCGCCGGCAGATAGCGGAGGAAGTTCGTGATTTGCCCCGGTGTAGGGATCGTACTTCATACCTCCGGAATCGGCGACTCCGAGCCCGAATACCATATCTATAATACCGACGCCGCCTCTCGCGTGTGTTGCGACCTCGGCGCCGGTGACTCTTTCAAATTCTCTCTGCCATCTTCCGTCCGACGTGATGCTGTCACCGACGGCGAGGACTCTTTTGAATTTCAGATCTGATTCCATAATACTCTCCGTTAAAACGACCGCGGCGGAAAATTCCGCCGCGGATAAGATCATTCTTTGTTTTTGTTTCCTTTGATTATTCTGATGTGACCCGCGGTATATCTGATAAAAGAATATACCATCGTAATGACGCACAGAGCGACCATGATCCAGGACAGAACGTCGGGGATAGTCGGCCACAGAAGGTGGAACACGCCGGTGAAATAAATGACGACCGTCGCGAGCTTGCCGTGCCACTTCGAGTCGAGAGCGTCGCGGTTGATGTTCATCATAACGAGTCCGATAATGCCGTTCACGATCTCTTTAACGACAAGAACGGAGACGACGATTATCATACGGGGGAACCTGACGCACAGACAGATGAGTACGGCGATCTGCGTCAGCTTGTCGGCTATCGGATCAAGTATCCTGCCGACGTTGCTGATCATCCCGAAGCGTCTTGCGATAAAGCCGTCGACAACGTCGGTGACGCCGGAGACGCCGAGCACGAACATCGCCCAGAAAAGCGCGTCTTCAAAGCTGTAAAGCCATACAAAGACCGGGATCAGCGCGATCCTCACAAAAGAGAGAATGTTAGGTATTGTTATCACTTTGTACTTATATTTATTCTCTTCCACAAACATTCCTCCGCCAATGAATTCGTAAATAACGATATTAGTATAATACTATTTTTCTATTATGTCAATGAATGAACGAAAAATTGTTGGTTAAAATGTCGATTATTGTCATTTATTTGAATTTATCTGTCGCCGTACCTGCTGATGACCTCGTTCTGCGTCTCGGTACTGAGCTGAACGAACTCGATGCTGAAGCCGCCGATCCTGACGATCAGGTCGCGGTGACACTCGGGGCGAAGTTGCGCGTCCTTCATATCTTCAAGGCTTGCGGTGGTTATCTGAGCGAGCTGTCCGCCGTTCTTCAGAAAAGCGCGCATTGCCGCGGCGACGGCGCGTCGGTCGCTGTCCGTCGTCATGGTCCCCGCCGGAAGAAGCACGTTCAGCGTCGTACCGCCGACTCCCTTTTCAAGCGGAAGCTTGCAGACCGACGAGAGCATCGCGGTGACGCCGGAAATATCGTTGCCCTCGCGCGGTCCTATCGTATTTGAAAGCGGTTCGCCCGCGCGCCTTCCATCGGGCATCGCCCAGGTCCATTTGCCCATATCGATACCGCCCTCAAGTAATGAGCACGCTCCGGTAAAGACGTCTCCGCGGCGGCTTCTGTATTTGCCGACCTCGCTCCAGAAAAGATCGAGAACGCGGCGGCACCAGAAGTCGGCGCTGTCGTCGTCATTGCCGAATTTCGGCGCGTCACGGAGCAGTTTTTTCTCCGCCTCGTACCCTTCAAAATTCGCGTCTATCGCGGCGCGAAGAGTCTCCATCGTCATCTTCTTGTCCCGAAAAACGACCTTCTCTATCGCCGCGAAGCTGTCACCTACCGCGGCGGAACCCGCGGTCTCGACGACTCCGTAATTATAGATCGAGCCGCCGTCGTCAAGGTTAAGCCCGCGCTCCACGCACGCCTCGGTGAAAATAGATTTTACGAGCTTCGCGCAGTTCGCGTTTCTGACGTCGACGCCGTAATTTGTGAGCTCCGCCCAGATCGGAACGAAGAATTTTATCTGTTTTTCGTACGCCTCCCAGAGCGCTTCGGCGGAATCATAATCGGTGAGATACCCGGTCGGCAAACCGATGCGCTGGCCTTTTCTGTTGCAGCCGTCGTTTATCGTGTATTCAAATATCTTGGCGAGGTTGACAGAGCCGTCCTCACATCCGAAATTCGACTTTCCGGGGATCTCTATCTCCTGGCAGCCGAGGATCGTATAATCCCTCGCGTCTTCGATCGGCACGCCGTAGGAGACGAGCCCCGCGATCGCGTTGTCGTCAGAGGCGACCGTCGGATCCGACATACCCTCCGACCACATTTTAACGACGAGATCCATCAGCTCTTTGGGTGACTCATCGTGAAATCTGACCGACACTCTCGGATGAGTCTTATGCGCGGCGCGGCAGATCTGAAGCATGAGATAGGTCAGTTCGTTCGTCGCGTCGGAGCCGTCGGGCTTCACCCCGGCGAGCGTGACGTTGTGTATCCCGTTCTCAAACATTTTAAACCAAAGCGCGGCGATATATTCTTCGGCGCGCAAACTTCCCTCTTCCGCGACGCATTTTTCGTAAAACGGTAAGAGATACTGATCCGCCCTTCCCACGCAGTCGCACCAGTCCCAAAGGCAGTAGAACCACATGAGCTGCACCGCTTCGCCGAGCGTCGAGGGAGCTTTTTGCGACACCGCCTCGCAGTTCGCGGCAATCTCAAGATACTGTTCTCTGTCCTCGGGGTGCTCTTTTGCCATGCGGCGCGCCTCGTCGGCGTAAAGGAGCGCGTGGTCGCGAATTCCGTCGAGGATTATGAGCATGGCTCTGTAAAGGAGCTGCTTTTTTTCATCTCCCTCATAGACTTTCATATAACGATTAACCTTTTCTCTCGCGCCGCCGATGCCGAGCGAGAGAAGAAGCGGATAAGACGGGACGGTGTGCCCCTGATAGCCGCCGACCCACATCAAGCCGCCGAGTTCCGTATCTTCCCCGAAGATCTCGTTCTGCCGCGGGATCAGTTTCCTTGAAAAATCGTCCTGCTGCATCGTCTGCTCTTCGGAGAGATAGAGCTTTTCAAATCTTTTGTATATCTCTTCGTAGCGATCGCGGTACGCCGCGCTCTCTTTTATCTCGTCGTTCCAAACCTGCCCGGCGATGCCCCAGCTGAAATGCTCGTTTGCCTCGCGCCTCGGACGCGCAACGCCGACTACGATATCGCCCGGATATATCACGGGCTTCGTCACGAGCCACGAGCGGACGATAGCGCTTGCAAGCTTTATGAGATACGGCTTGTCAGCCATCTCCTCAAAGACGTCGCAGAACGGCGTTTTTCCGTCGAGCTCGGTGTTCACCCACGTCTCCTCTTTGAGGCGGTTCGGCACCTCCCTCTCGGGTATCGCGTCGAATATCCGTCTCATACGGGCTGAAAACACGTATTTTTCGTTCAAGTCGCGCAAGTTTTTCATAAAATAATACTTTCCTTTGAAATATACGGTGATATTATTTTAGCATACTCGACGGATTTTTTCCATACGGTTTTATTAATATGTTTTGAAAAAGAATTGATGATATTGACATTCTAAAATGATCTGCGTGAACAGAACTATGAGTATGACGAAAAAACATAATCAGTTTCGTCACACTCTTGACAGATGACCAAAATCGTGATACAGTTATTTCATCGAAGTTGTAGGCGTATTTTTCGCGGTTTTCCTCCAAAAGGGTTGAAAACTGTGCACGAGACAACTTCGATTTTTATTATTGACAAAATCATATTTATGTGTATAATATGTTCAGTGTATCACTTTTGACCGTCTGCCGTTGATTTTCAACGGATAGTGACTTTTTGTCAATAGATACACTTTTTATTTTGCATCTTGACAATCTACGAATGATAGCATATAATATTTGCAGAAGCATCGTTTCTATAATCTTTGGCGATTAGTGCCTCTGATTCACTGGATACGATGCTTTCATTAACGCAAGTTGTGCCGGCAGGCTTGTAAACCTGAGTTACCGCAGCTTGCATTTTTTGATACTAAAAAGCCGGATCGGTTTACGATCCGGCTGAGATTTTTATTTCGGTACTCTGTATTTATCGTCTTCGGTAAGGCCGAGCAGGTCGACGACTCTGTTGAATTTTTCCTTTGAGCGGGTGAGCTCTTCGGGGTGGTGGGCGTCGCTGCCGAAATAGAACTTGCAGCCCTCGACTTTTGCTACGCGATACATGCGGAGAAGTCTTTCAAGCTCCCCCTTCGAATAGTCGAAGAACGTCTCAAAGTTTAGTTCGATCCCGGCGCCGCGTTCTGCCGCTCTGCTGAAACAGTGCTTCAGATCGTCGTCTGAAATAAGATCGCAGACGTCGAGGTGCGCGGTGCTCGAAGAGACGTCCATCAGCTCGCATGAAAGGTGAGCAAATCCGATCTTTGAAAACGGCAAATCCATACCGAGAACGTAAAGAAATCTTTCGACCCAGAGGGCGGCAATGCGGTCCGGTCTGCAGAAATCCTCTTCCGCTATCGTAAAACCGTTCATGTGGAAATGATTGATCGGTATCACGACGAAATCGAATTTGTCAAACGTTTTTCTTGAAATCGCGAGAGTCCCGCGCATATCGAGCTCTGTCTCGCATCCGAACATGAATCTTATCCCGTCGGCCGCCGGAAGCGGCAGCGCCTTAGCAAGACAGCCGTACGTCATATTGTCGGCGATATACGGCGTCGCTCCGGG
This sequence comes from Clostridia bacterium, assembly GCA_017445115.1. The sequence goes on from JAFSUU010000066.1 coordinate 23,384, forward strand.
TACCGTCTCGTCCCAGAAGTGATCGGTCAGACATATATCGGTAAATGAATTCTCCGAAGCGTAGTCGAGTATCGTCTGCGGAGTCATTCTACGGTCTGCGGAACACGGGGAAATATAAGTATGTATATGAAGGTCGTTATCGACAACGTATCTCATATCAGCCGAGCGCGACGTCGAGCGCCATCATCGTCGTAAATCCGGCGGCGAAGGAGACGACGCCGATATTAGAGTGTTTGCCCTGCGACATTTCGGGGATCAGCTCTTCTACGACGACGTAGATCATAGCGCCCGCCGCGAATGAAAGCAGATAGGGCATCGCGGGAACGATTATCCCCGCGGCGAGAACGGTGAGTCCTCCGAAGATCGGCTCGACAACTCCGGACAGAACGCCGTAGAAGAACGACTGTCCTTTGCCCTTGCCGTCAGCATGGAGAGGCATTGAAACTATCGCGCCTTCGGGGAAGTTCTGTATCGCGATACCGATCGACAGCGCGAGCGCGCCTCCCGCGGTTATCTCGGCGGAGCCGGTAGCAAGTCCTGCGAAGACGACTCCGAGCGTCATGCCCTCGGGAATATTGTGAAGCGTCACCGCGAGTACCATCATAGTATCTCTCGTCAGTCTGTTCTTAGGGCCCTCGGCGCGTTCCGCGTTTCTGTGAAGGTGAGGGATAACGCGGTCGAGAACGAGAAGGAACAAGATGCCGAACCAGAATCCGGTGAACGCGGGGACGAAAGACCATTTTCCCATAAAAGCGGACTGTTCCATCGACGGGATTATAAGACTCCAGATCGAAGCCGCCGTCATGACGCCCGCGGCAAAGCCGGTCAGCGCTCTTTGAACCGAGATGCTCAGCTCTTTCTTCATAACGAGCACGCAAGCGGCGCCCGCAGCAGTACCTATAAACGGGATCAAAAGCCCGAGTATTATGTTATGCATAAACCCCTCCGACAGGTTCTCAAAATGTTTATGTCAGTAATCTATATTGAATGACGCATCAGCAGTATTCGCCGTACTCGCATCCGACGTTTTCACATTCAACATCGTCGATCAGTTTTCCGCGGCGGTACAGCTTTACGGTCCCGCGTCCGTTGCCTCCGTTCCAAAGGCGGTTGTGGAGCTTTTTGCCGTTCGGCGCCTCATAATTAACGAGGAGCATATCCCGCTTGTCACAGACGATGTCTGTAACCATTTTGTTCAGCCACGTCTTTTGCTCGACGTGCCATACGATCTGCTCTTCAGTCTCGCGGCACTCAAATTTCGTTCGTGTGAACGTCCAGATTTTTGAGAAATTGAATTCGAACGGTCTTCCCTCGTACCAGAAGGCGGAGAGAAGTTTTCGTTTCAGCGCGATTTTTCCAACCTTCGGACATCCGCCGCCGATATCGAAAACGCTGTTGCAGAGCTTCTTTCCGGTGACGCGGCTCGTCATATTGTTTGACGAGAGCCATACCCACGGTGACGTGAAATCACGCCCCCAGTTTTTGTCCGCGTAGCCGTAACAGTCATCGGGTGAAACTCTGTACTTCTCTCCGTTCCACACGACCTCGCCCTCGTAATCGCATTTCATACCCTCTGCGTGCCAGAACATCTCGAACGCCTGGATCTTCCGGAAGAGGGTCCCCGCGCCGTATCCGACGTTGAAAGCGACCTTTTTGTTTATACTAAGCTTCCACGATATCTCGCCCGCACCGCTCATATACTCGGGGTGCGACGCGGCGTCGTCCTCACTTATCGAAACAGCGCCCTCGGTAAACTTCTCTGTCAGCAAAAAGCCGTCGGTCTTAACAGAGAACGGGACGCCGAAATCGACGGAAACGTTCTCCCAGCCGAAAAAGTTGTGTATCTGTGCGGCGCCGTCGCCCCACGCTCCGGCTTTTACCATCAGATACGACGGGATCTTTCCCGCTTTTTTGTTTTCGGGGAGCTGACCGAAGACCGGTTTTTCCTCTCCCGACGCGGGATTGCAGAGAAAGAACTCTATGAAGAAAGGTCTCGCCTCACCGGTCGCCTCGCTGTATCCGGTGAAAGAGTGCCACCACCAGTCGTACCCGCATTTTGCCTGCCCTCCGAAAAGCTGACAGGCGTCTCTTCTTATGTCGTGTTTGTTGAAACCGTTCATTTTATTTCGCCTCGATGCTGACACTTGTTGTCTCGTATTCGCCGCCATGCCACTTCACTTTGATTCTGACCGGCGCGCCGCGCTTCGATATTGCCTTGACGATCGGGCGCTCGTTCCCGTTCTCCCTCGCCTCGCAAATGAGGTCAAGGTCGCAGTCGGCGCCGAGAGGATAGCGAAGGACTCCGTGACGCTCAAGGCGTGTCACGTTCCATTCAATGCTGTGATCTTTGCCGTCAGGCTTAATACCTATAATATATTCAAGATAGACCGCGATCGGCGGAAGTCCCGTCCAGCCGACGAAGTCGGTCATTCCGGATTCTCCGCGCTCGATCTTGTCCGGCGCGTAGTTTTCCCAGAAAGTTCCCGTATCTTTATAGACTTTCAGAACCGCGGAATAGTGGTTCTCCGCGATCTTCTGTGCCGCGTCCGTCATACCGGCGAGGTCAAGCCCTTTCAGCACCATATACGACGTCGGCGCCCATACCGAGCCCCTCCAATAGCCGCCGAAAGGATGATAGTCCGGATCGTCCGCCGAGAGTGTGGCGGGTGCGTGCGGTCTCATAAATTCATCTTTATTCAAAAGATGCGAAACAAATCGCTCTACCCTTTCCTCCGGAACGATACCTGCGACGAGCGCCCAGTATGACGCTAAAGTTTTGACGCCGCTTAGCCCTTCGCGCCGCAGATCGTAGTAAAAGCCAGTTTTCTCGTCCCACATATTTCTGTTGACGTAATCGGAGAGATATTTTGCCTCTGCGACGACGTCCTTCGCGTCGTCTTCTCTGCCGATAAGAGACGCCATTTTGCCGAGGATCTTCCCGGAGAGGATCATCTGACAGCAGGCGTCGATCCACACCATGTGTCCGTGTGAGAACTCGGGATCGCGCCCGCGCTCTATCCTCGGAGAGTTGTCCATGCCGCATCCCCAGCCCGTTGTCCAGTACGAACCGTCTCGCCACGTTCTGTGCTCGCGAAGCCATCTGTGATAGGCAAGGAGCGGAGGAAACACCTGCTTTATTCTTTCAACGTCGCCGAAATTCTCATAATAAAGCCATTCCGCCCAGGGCAGAATGTTCGGTCCCGTGCTCGACGGATCGTGACGGAAAAACTGGTCTCCGCCCTCCGCCTCGCAGATCTCGCGGCAGATAAACCCGTCGGGGTGCTGTCGCGCGTAAAAGTTGTCGAGAGTCGCCTGAAAATCGAACGCTCTCGCTCCGTATTTTCCGAACATCACGATAAACGACGAATCCCACATAAAGAGGAATCCGTTGAACGCGGTGTCGATGAATCTCGAGCAGAACCCGCTCGCCTCAGTCGGAGTACGCAGGTTTGAAAAAGCTATCTGCCACGCTTTGTCGTAACACTCTTTGAAGTCTTCCCTGCCGTCGACGAAAGGATACGGCAAAACGTCCTTTGATCCGTCGTAAGTCGGGACTTCTCTCGTATCCCGCGCGGCGCCTATAAAAACGTTTTCTTCAACGAGCTTTTCCGTCTTTTCTCCGTATGTATACCCTTCTCCCGGAACGTACAGAACACCCATAACGCGACATTTCCTTTTCACAAAAGATCATACTCAATACAATACTAACATATTCTATCATAACGCTGTCGAATATTCAAGATAAATGGAGCAAAAAGAGACTTCTTGATCTCGTTTTTTATTGACTTGAAGTTCGCGATATGCTAATATTATATCAGATCATTCATTCCAGACAGGAGCGGCGCTATGCTGAATTATTACGACTTAAAGAATTTTCCCGTGATCGAAAGAGGCAGAAGGGCGATGCAGGTCTCAAGCTTCGACCGCAAAGAGGAAAACGGAGACTGGGGGCAGTTTCTTTACCGTGACGAAGACGGTTCGTACGTCATGCTTGAAGAGACGAAGCCCGGATGTATAAGAAGCTTCTGGGCGGCGGTCACGACCGACGACGCCTTGATGAAAATATATTTTGACGGCGAGGACGAGCCGAGATACACTTGCACCGTAAGAGGATTTTTCAACGGAGCGATACCGGAGCTCTCCGGCGTCGGAAACACATTTTTAGAGCGCGGTCAATGGAAGTATGGCGACTGTTTCTGCGGAAATTTCTTTATTCCGATCCCGTACGAAAAAGGGATAAAGATCACGGTCGCGGGAGAAAACCTCAATTTCTATTATCATATTCTTTACGAGCGCATTTCTGACGAGAAGGCGCCCGAACTGCGCGAAGTCGGCGTCAGCGATACGTTTGTCGACGCATTCAACGGGATCTATCACCATCCTGAGGAAAAATACACGTTTGAAATAACGCTGAAACTCGAGCGGAGCTACACCGACGGATACATTGCAGACGAATGCGGCGTCGTCACGGAACTTGCGATAGAGTACGACGAGGACGTCGATATCTCAAAGGTCTATATCGACATCGCGTTCGACAACGATCCGATATCAAAAGTCGCCTGTCCGCTGAAGTATCTCTTCGCTGATCCGCTCGGATACTGCGGAGTCGATACGATAGCCGCCGTGACGACGAAGGAGAACGGAAAGATAAAAATGCGCTGTTTCCTTCCGATGCCTTACTGGAAGCGCATCTCGATGTGCCTCGTACGCTTTGAGGGCGAACCTGTCGAGATCACGCTGAAGATGCGCGTAGAAGAAAACAATTACGACCCCGCGACGACGGGACACCTTTACGTCAATTACAGGCAGGGCGCGACGGAGCTCTTTGAAGACTGGCGTCTCGGCGAATTCTCCGGATGCGGAAAAGTCGTCGGGCTCGTTCAGACCTGCCGCGGCGGGCAGTGGTGCGAAGGAAACGAGCATTTCTATATCGACGGCGAGATCTCCCCGTCCATAAACGGAACCGGTACCGAGGACCTTTACCTCGGCTGTTACTGGCCTAACAAAAAATACGATTCTCCCGTCGCGGGATGCACGAACAACATCCTGCCTCCCGGCGCGGAATTTGCACCCGACGTCGACGCCGGTTACTACAGATTTTTCCACGATATGCCGCTGTCGTTTGAAGACGGCATCAAACTGACGATCCAGCACGGCGCGGTCGGTCAGACTTACTCCTACTATTCGAGCGCGTGCTTCTCGTACAGGCTTCCGCTCGCTTCGTCGAAGAAGACGGACTACGTCGACGTATCTTCCGCCGCTTCGCGCTCGATGCACGGCTACACGGCGTACGGAAAAGACGGCGAGCCGGTCGCAAACGAGGCGGCAGACAGTCTTCTCTACACTCTCGAAGGAAAGATCGAAGGAGACAGAAGCTCGCCGAAGCTTTCACGGCGCGGAATTCTGCACGAAGGAAAAATATCTTTCAACGCGGCAATAATAAGAGAAAACCGCGGCGCCGTCGTCAGAGTCCTGACAGACCTCTCGCGCGGTCCGATGAGCGCGCGCGTCACAGTCGACGGAGTCGACACCGGGGTATGGTCCATGCCCGAATTCAACGATCACGCACCTTTCGGCGACAGCGATTTCGAGATACCCGCACCCCTCACCGACGGCAAAGATTCCATACGCATTGAGATAATACCGGACGGCAGGTTTGCCGACTTTGAATACGAGATCATCACGAGGCTCAAATGAAAATGACAGGTCTTGTTCTGGAAGGCGGCGCAATGCGCTGCATGTTCACGTCAGGCGTACTCGACGTGTTCCTTGAAAACGGTATAAAATTCGACGGGGCGTGCGGTATTTCCGCCGGAGCCGTTTTCGGGATCAACTACAAATCGCATCAACTCGGCAGAGCGATACGCTACTCTAAAAAATATGCGAGCGATCCGCGTTTCTGCAGCTTAAAGTCATTGATTAAAACGGGTTCGATGTACGGCGTCGATTTCTGTTACAGAGAGATACCCGAAGTGCTCGATCCGTTCGACAAAGAGACTTTTGCAAAAGATCCGCTGAAATTCTACATCGGCGCGATGAACGTCGAGAGCGGAGTCGTGGAGTACCACGAATGTACCGACGGCGGCAAAGAGGATATGCTCTGGATGCAGGCGTCGGCGTCTCTTCCGCTCGCGTCAAAACCGGTAGAGATCGGCGGCGAAAAATATCTCGACGGCGGAGTCATCGACTCGATCCCGTACGAGTATATGGAAAAGATCGGATACAACAGAAACGTCATAATACTGACTCAGCACAAAGGTTATCAGAAAAAGAAAGACCGCACCCTTCCTCTGATCCGGATATTCGTCAGAAAATATCCGAAAGTGGTAAAAGAGATGGAAGTGCGGCACATAAGATACAACCGTCAGCTTGAGGAAGTCGAGCGCCGCGCGGCTTCCGGCGAGGCGCTCATCATAAGACCGCCCGAACCGCTCGGGATCAAAAGATCGGAATCCGATCCGGAGAAGCTGGAGTGGATCTATCAGCTCGGAAGAAGCGAGGCGACAAAGCGGCTCGACGACGTAAAAGCGTTTCTCGACGCAGAATAGTTTTTTTGCGGAAAAGGACGGGAAGGCAGTGAGTATAGAGAAGAATATTTTTCAAAGAAAAAAGATAATATTCGAAAAGCTTGTCCCATTCGGGTTCGTCAAGGACGGCAGCGTTTTCCGTTACTCCGAGTCCTTTATGAACGGTGACTTTTCGGCAGAGATCGAGATCGCGCCGGACGGTGCAGTCCGAGGCCGCGTGATCGATCTGTCGCTTGACGAGGATTATCTCCCTCTTCGCGTTGAATCCGCCGTCGGCGCTTACGTCGGCACGGTCAGGCAGGCGTACTCCGATATACTGAAAAAGATCGCCGATTCGTGCTTCGAGAACAGATACTTTCTTTTCGACCAGGCAAATAAGATCGCCGCGCTGATACATGAAAAGTATAACGAGTCGCCCGACTTTCCATTTGCTGACTCCCCGACAGTCGGAGTTTTCAGATACCCGGGAAACAGAAAATGGTACGGGCTCATAATGAACATACGCCTTCGTCAACTCACCGGCGAGGCGAAAAACGACCCGGAGACGAGCCCCGAAGTTGAAGTCATGAACGTCAAGGTCGGAGAGGAGCGAATGAGTGAAACGCTGAAGATCCCGAACGTCTTTCCGAGCTATCACATGCAAAAGAAAAACTGGGTGAGCATCCTGTTCGATCACGGCGTTCCGGACGAAACCGTGATGGAGCTGATCTCGATCAGCCGCGAATTCGCGATCTCGAAAAAAAGCAAAAAGTGATATATAACGGTAAAACGACAAAATCAAAAGCCCGCGATATGCGGGCTTTTCGTTTACGAAATTTTCAGTTTATTTGTCTATCCTGTCAAACGCGGCGCCGACAAAGCCGATAAACAGCGGATGCGGCTTGTTGGGACGGGATTTGAATTCAGGATGGTACTGGACGCCGACGTGGAACGGACGGTCGGAAAGTTCTACCGTCTCGACGAGAGTTCCGTCGGGCGAGATACCGCTCAGGGTGAGCCCACCCTTTACCATCGCGTCGCGGTAGTCGTTGTTGAACTCGTAACGGTGACGGTGACGTTCGCTGATCTCGCGCTTTCCGTAGCAGCGCTCCATAGTCGTTCCCTCTTTTATCACGCAGGGATACGCGCCGAGACGGAGCGTGCCGCCCTTGTCGATCTCGTCGCTCTGACCGGGCATAAAGTCGATGACCTTGTTTTCACACTTGTCGTCGAACTCGCCTGAGTTCGCGTCTTTGATCCCGAGCACGTTTCTCGCATACTCTATCACTGCGATCTGCATTCCAAGACAAATGCCGAAATACGGTATTTTGTTCTCGCGGGCGTATTTTGCCGCGATGATCATTCCCTCGATGCCGCGGCTGCCGAAACCTCCCGGAACGATTATGCCGTCAAGACTTCCGAGTATCTCGTCAGAGTTATTCTCCGTGATGCCCTCGGAGTCGATCCAGTGTATCTTGATGTGCGTGTTGTGCAGATAACCCGCGTGGCGAAGCGCTTCGGCGACCGAAAGATACGCGTCGTGGAGCGCGACGTACTTACCGACGAGTCCTATTTGCACAGTATACGGACGCGATTTGATACGTTCGACCATCGCGGACCAGTCAGAGAGGTCGGGTTCGGGTGCGTCGATGCCGAGTTCGCGGCAGACGACGGACGAGAAGTTCGCCTTTTCGAGCATCAGCGGCGCCTCGTAGAGGTTCGGGAGCGTGATGTTTTCTATGACACAATCCGTCTTCACGTTGCAGAATAGGGATATTTTCCTGAAGATCTCCTCTTCGAGCGGCTCGTCGCATCTGAGTACGATGATATTCGGGTTTACACCCATTCCCTGCAGTTCCTTGACGGAGTGCTGAGTGGGTTTTGTTTTATGCTCTTCGGAGCCGTGGAGATACGGTACGAGGGTGACGTGGATGAAGAGACTGTTCTCGCGGCCGACTTCAAGCGAAATCTGACGAACCGCCTCGATGAACGGCTGTGACTCGATGTCGCCTATCGTGCCGCCGATCTCGGTGATGACGACGTCAGCGTCGGAGTGACGTCCCACGTTGTAAACGAACTCTTTTATCTCGTTCGTAACGTGAGGGATGACCTGCACCGTCGAACCGAGGTATTCGCCGCGGCGCTCTTTGTTCAGCACGTTCCAGTAGACTTTGCCGGTAGTGAGATTGGAGTATTTATTCAGGTCCTCGTCGATGAATCTATCATAGTGACCGAGGTCGAGGTCTGTCTCGGCGCCGTCTTCGGTGACGTAGACTTCGCCGTGCTGATACGGGCTCATCGTGCCGGGGTCGACGTTGATATACGGATCGAGTTTCTGTGCGGCTACCTTGAGTCCTCTCGCTTTGAGAAGGCGTCCGAGCGACGCCGCGGTGATCCCTTTTCCGAGCCCCGAAACAACTCCTCCTGTAACAAAAATATATTTTGTCATAATGAACCTCCTACTCCCATTCGACCGTTGCCGGGGGCTTTGACGTTATATCATAGACCACTCTCGTGATCCCTTTTATCTCGTTCGTTATCCTTCCGCTCGCCGCTTCGAGAAGCTCGTAAGGAAGTCTCGTCCATTCCGCCGTCATAAAGTCGTCCGTCGTGACGGCGCGGAGCGCGACCGTATAGCCGTAAGTCCTCGCGTCACCCATGACGCCGACGCTCTTAGTGTCGGTGATGACTGCGAAATACTGGTTCGGCGTAACGCCGGCTTTATCTGTCTCCTCGCGGAATATAGCGTCCGCTTCGCGGAGCATATCGAGCTTTTCTTTCGTTATCTCGCCGATAATGCGGACCGCAAGTCCCGGTCCGGGGAACGGCTGGCGCCATACGAGCTCGCGCGGAAGGCCGAGCTTTTCGCCGACCTCTCGGACCTCGTCCTTGAACAGATCGCGAAGCGGCTCCACAATGCCCTCAAAGGACATCACGCTTGGAAGTCCTCCTACGTTGTGGTGGCTCTTTATTACTGCGGAATCGCCCTTGCCGCTCTCGATCACGTCGGGATATATCGTTCCCTGCGCGAGAAGGTCGCACTTGCCGAGCGCGTCGGACTCCGCTTCAAAAGTCCTGATAAATTCCTCGCCGATTATGCGGCGTTTAGTCTCCGGATCGGTGACGCCCGCAAGGCGGTCGAGAAATCTCTTTTCGGCGTCTATTCTTATGACGTTAACGCCGAGCTTCTTGCCGATCACGTTCTCAATGGCATCGCCTTCGCCCTTTCTCATAAGGCCGTGATCCACGAACACGCAGACGAGACCGTCGCCTATCGCGCGGTGTAGAAGGACCGCCGCAACGGAGGAGTCAACTCCTCCGGACAGAGCGAGCAGAACTCTTTTGCCGGCAAGCTCTTTTTTATATTTTTCGACCGAAGTTTCGATAAAATCGTCCATCTGCCAGTCCGCACGGCAGTTACAAACTCCGAAAATGAAGTTACGGAGGATCTGCTTGCCGTATTCGGTGTGTGTCACCTCGGGATGGAACTGGACGCCGTATATTTTTCTTTTTTCGTCGCAGATAGCGGCAGACGGGCACTTGTCGGTCTTCGCAATAACAGAAAAGCCTTCCGGGATCTCCTTCACGTAGTCCGTGTGGCTCATCCAGCAGACGCTCTCGCGAGGCACGTCTTTGAACAGAACGCAATCCTCGGCGGTGAGCATCGATTTTCCGTATTCGCTCCCGTCTTCCGCAGGTGCAACTTTTCCGCCCGCCATATACGCTGTCAGCTGGTGACCGTAGCATATACCGAGTATCGGAATACCGAGCGAAAGTATCGCCGGATCAAAGTGAGGCGACGACGGATCGTTCACGCTGTTCGGGCCTCCGGTGAAAATGATGCCGCTGAAGCCCTCTTCTATGATCTCGCCGCAGGTGATCTTTCCGTACGGCACTATCTTTGCATAGACTTTTTCGGAACGCACGCGCCTTGCTATAAGCTGGTCGTACTGCCCTCCGAAATCGAGAACGAGAATCTTGTCCATAGATATAAATTCCTTAAAGTTTGATCGTATCGTCAGCGTCGCACGCGCCCTCGAGATACGGCTTGATTCTTTCAAGATAAGATGAGACTTGCGTCTCGCATCTTCCGATGTATTTAGACGGATCGAGCACCGATTCCATTTCGCTCTTCGTGAGTCTGAATTCGGGCTCTTTTTCGAGAAGCTCCGTGAGGTTGCACTCTCTGCCGGCCTTCATCTCGGCAGTTGCCGCCATAGAACAGCGGCGTATCGCCTCGTGAGTCTTTTGACGGTCGGCTCCGCGCTTAACGTTCTCCATCATAAGATTTTCCGTAGCGATGAACGGCAGATAATCCTTCAGCGTCTTTTCGATCACCTTTTCGTTCACAACGAGCCCGGTGACAACGTTCTTTGCAAGCCGCGCTATCGCGTCGGCACAAAGGAAGCCCTCGGGGATCGAGATGCGGCGGTTCGCGGAGTCGTCGAGAGTTCTCTCAAGCCATTGTGACGACGCGGTCGCTTTAGCGTTCGCGGCGTCCGCCATAAGGTATCTCGCGAGCGAGCATATTCTCTCGCACCTCATCGGATTTCTCTTGTACGGCATAGCGGACGAGCCGACCTGGTCCTTTTCAAACGGCTCCTCTATCTGTCTGTCGTGCTGGAGAAGCCTTATATCGTTCGCCATTCTGTAAAGGCTTTCGGCGACAGACGAGAGCGCGTTCATTATCCTCGAATCAAGCTTTCTCGGATAAGTCTGTCCGCACACGTCAAAACACTTGTCAAAGCCGAAATCAGCGGCGATCATCCTGTTCATCCCGTCGATCTTCGCCTCGTCTCCCCCGAAGAGCTCGAGAAAACTCGCCTCCGTGCCGGTAGTTCCGCGGCAGCCGAGAAATTTGATATTTTTCAGAGCAAAATCTATCTCGTCGATATCGGACACTATATCCTGGATCCAGAGCGTCGCACGCTTTCCCACCGTCACCGGCTGTGCGGGCTGATAATGAGTGTAGCCGAGAGTCGGCAGCGCCTTGTACTCATCGGCAAAAGTGCAAAGCTCCGTTAAAACGCCCGAAAGCTCCGAGCGGAGATATCGCAAAGCGTCTCTGTAAATTATCACGTCGGCGTTGTCCGTGACGAAACAGCTGGTCGCGCCGAGGTGTATTATTCCGGCAGCTGACGGAGCCGCTTTTCCGTAGGCGTAAATATGCGCCATAACGTCGTGACGTACCTCTTCTTCCCTCGCTCTCACAACGTCATAATCGATGTCGTCAATATGAGCTTCGAGTTCGGCGATCTGATCTTTCGTTATCGGAAGACCGAGCGCGGATTCCGCTTTTGCAAGCGAGACCCAGAGGCGGCGCCAGGTAGTATACCTTTTGTTTTTTGAAAACAGTCCGAGCATATACTCCGACGCGTAGCGGGACGCGAGAGGCGATTCATAAACGTCCGTCATCTTGCCGTCTCCTTTCCGCGAAGTATTATGCTGTCTCTTTCCGCGCCGACCGAGATATAGGTTATCGGACAGCCGACGGCTTTCTCGATATATTCCACGTACCTTCTCGCTTCGATCGGAAGATCCTCGAACTGTCTTGCCGCAGATACGTCGACGCCCCAGCCGTCAATATATTCTATGACCGGTTTCGCATCGGCGAGAGCGACCGGAAACGGAAAGCGGTCCGTTTCCTTCCCGTTGACGACGTACTTCGTGCAAACGGGGATCTTTTTCATATAACTCAGCACGTCGAGCTTAGTCAGCGCGATCTCCGTCGCACCCTGGACCTCGACGCCGTATTTTGTAGCGACTATATCTATCGGGCCAACGCGGCGAGGTCTTCCGGTCTTAGCGCCGTACTCGGCGCCAGCCTCGCGCAGTTTTTCCGCCTCATCTCCGAACATCTCGCAGACGAACGGTCCCTCTCCCACGCAGGTCGAATAGGCTTTGACGACGCCGACGACGTCATCTATCCTTGCCGACGGTACGCCCGCTCCGACGGGAGCGAACGCCGCTGTAGTGTTCGAGGACGTAGTGTACGGATATATACCCATATCGAGGTCGCGGAGCGCACCGAGCTGGGCTTCAAACAGTACGTTTTTGCCTTCCTTTACCGCCCCGGCGAGATACTCGCCCGTGTCGCAGATAAAAGGCTTGATCCGCTCGCAGAATTTTTCCACCCATTCCTTCAGCATATCGTCGGTGAAAGGCTCGGCGCCGTAGATCTTTGTCAGCGTGAGGTTCTTCCACTCCTTGATATCCGAGAGGTGCGAATACAGTTCGTCGGGATAGAAAAGTTCTCCGGCGAGGACCGTTTTTTTCTGGTATTTATCCGAGTAAAAAGGAGCTATTCCCTGCTTTGTGGAACCGTATTTCTTGTCGGCGAGCCTTTTTTCCTCGAGCTCGTCCTGCTCACGGTGCCACGGGAGAAGGAGCGATGCGCGATCGCTTATTTTGAGGTTTTCCGGAGTGATCGCCACGCCCTTCGACGTGACGTCGTCGATCTCCTTCATAAGATTTTCCGGGTCGAGCGCAACACCGTTTCCGAGAATGTTGACAACGCCCTTTCTGAAAACTCCCGACGGGAGCAGATGCAGCGCGAATTTACCGTATTCGTTGATCACGGTGTGACCGGCGTTTCCGCCGCCCTGATAACGTACTACTACGTCGTACCCCTCAGTGAGAAGATCGACCATTCTGCCTTTGCCCTCGTCGCCCCAGTTTATTCCGACAATCGCACAGTTGCTCATACAGTCTCCTTTATATTTATATATTATTTTCCGCTGTTTCCGTAGTTTGACAGAACTCTCGCGGAAGGATCGTTCACGTTACAGCCTTCCCACGACTTGTTCGGCATCCAGTAGTCAACGACCATACCGGACTGGCCGGGATAGTATTTCTCGAAGATCTCGCGGTAAAGCAGTGATTCCTTTGTGAATGGGCGCGGACAGTCGTATTTCGCACAAAAAGTTTCGAATGCTTCGTCGGTGTATACGCTCTCGGCATACTCTTTCAGATAATCCACCATCGAGTGGCCGACGGCGTCGGAAAACGCCGCTTTTTCACGCCACAGTATACTGTCGGGCAGGTAACCCGTACCCTCGAACGCGTGACGAAGCAAATACTTGCCCATCCCATACTTATTCATTTTTATCTCCGGATCGAGCGACATCACGTATTTCACGAAATCGAGATCGCCGAACGGAACTCTCGCTTCGAGCGAGTTTACGGAGATACATCTGTCGGCACGGAGTACGTCGTACATATGGAGCTCACGAACTCTCTTCTCCGCTTCCGTCTGGAATTCCTCGGCTGACGGCGCGAAATCGGTGTACTTGTACCCGAAAAGCTCGTCCGAGATCTCGCCGGTCAAAAGAACTCTTATATCCGTTTTCTCGTGTATTGCTTTACAGACGAGATACATTCCCATGCTGGCGCGGATCGTCGTGATGTCGTAAGTGCCGAGCAGTTCGATGACGCGTTCGAGGTTCGATATGACGTCATCCGGCGTCATAAATACTTCGGTGTGGTCAGCCCCGATATGTTCTGCGACCGTTCTCGCGTACTTCAGGTCGATCGCGTCTTCGCTCATTCCTATCGCAAAAGTCTTTATCGGAGCGGAGCTCTTCTTCGCCGCGATTGCGCAAACGAGTGAAGAGTCGAGGCCCCCGGAAAGAAGAAATCCGACCTTCGCGTCGGAGATGAGTCTCTTCTCTACTCCGGCGATCAGTTTCTCCCTGATCTTCCCGCACGCATCATCCACACTATCATAGCACACTGTGTCAACTTTTGCAATGTCACAATATGACAAAAATTCGCCGTTTTTATAATAATGTCCCGGCGGGAACGGCATAATCTTATCGCAATACCCTACGAGGTTCTTCGCTTCGCTCGCAAAAACGATTACTCCGTTCTTGTCGTACCCGTAATAAAGCGGTCTGATGCCGATCGGATCTCGCGCCGCGATGAACTCGTCCGTTCTGCCGTCGTAGATGATCATTGCGAACTCCGCGTCGAGTTTTTTGAACATATCGACGCCGTACTCAAAGTACATCGGGAGAATGATCTCACAGTCGGAATCGCTTTTGAAAGAGTACCCTTTTGCCTTCAGTTTATCCCGCTCCGCCTCGAAACCGTAGAGTTCGCCGTTACATACGACATAGCTTCCGTCAAGGCTGAAGGGCTGCATCCCTTCGGGAGTCAGCCCCATAATTGAAAGTCTGTGAAACCCGAGAGTACCACGTCCCGTATCAATGACGCGGCTGTCGTCGGGACCGCGTGATTTTGTCCTTGCAAAGCCGGCGTCAAACGCCGGCTTGTTTGCAATTTCACCGCAGTAACCAATGATTGAACACATATTTATCCTTCTTTATTTTACGCTGAACAGAATATCTCCGTACGTCGGGAAAGGCCAGTATGATTTAGCCGTGAGCGTTTCAGCTTCGTCACAAGCGACACGGAGTTCGCACATCTTAGGCAGGACTTCGTCGCGGATCATGGCCGATTCTTCGATAACGTCCTTTGCATCGTGGATCGACACCATCGCATCCTCAAGGGCGGCGACCTTCTCGGAGATGCCTTCGGCGAGAGCAGAAAGGCGCGCAACGAGTTTTTTCTCGTAACCGCACGGGATCGAGGCGTCGAGCGCGATCTTCGCAGATGCGTCTCTTGCTGTGTCGGCGGCGAAATGTCTGACGGCGGGCGCGATCTGCGTCTTCGCCATATCTATCATCGTATTCGCTTCGATAGTCACCGTCTTGCAGTAGTTCTCGAGCATGATGTCGCAGCGCGAGCGGAGCTCTTCTACGGAGAACACTTTGTGAGCGGTGAGCATATCGACGTTCTTTTTGTCGAGCAGATGAGGCATGCAGTCGGCGGTCGTGCGATAGTTCAGAAGCCCGCGGACCTCTGTCGCCTCTTTGATCCATGCGTCGTCGTATCCGTTGCCGTTAAATATGATACGGCGGTGATCCTTGATCGTCTTCTTTATCATATCGTGGAGAGCAGTCTCAAAATCTTTTGCGCCTTCAAGGCGGTCTGCGTAGATCTTGAGGCTCTCGGCGACGGCGGAGTTCAGCATGATGTTCGCGCAGGCGATGCTGTTCGACGAGCCGAGCATACGGAACTCGAATTTATTGCCGGTGAAAGCGAACGGGGATGTACGGTTGCGGTCCGTCGTATCGCGGTTAAACTTCGGAAGGACGTCGACGCCGAGCTTCATCTGAGTCTTTTCGGCTCCGTGATACGGCGTGTCGTTCTCTATCGCTTCGAGCACCGCGTTCAACTCGTCGCCGAGGAACATCGAAACGACTGCGGGCGGCGCCTCGTTAGCGCCGAGACGGTGATCGTTTCCGGCGGTGGCAACGGAGATCCGGAGCAGATCCTGATAATCGTCTACCGCTTTGATAACGGCGCAGAGGAAGAGCAGGAACTGAGCGTTCTCATACGGCGTGTCGCCGGGAGAGAGCAGGTTTTGTCCGCTGTCGGTCGCGATAGACCAGTTGTTGTGCTTACCGCTTCCGTTTACTCCTGCGAAAGGTTTTTCATGGAGCAGGCAGACGAGACCGTGCTTCGATGCGACCTTCTGCATTATCTCCATCGTGAGCTGGTTGTGGTCGGTTGCGACGTTCGTCGTCGTGTAGATCGGAGCGAGTTCGTGCTGAGCGGGAGCGACCTCGTTGTGCTCCGTCTTAGCCATAATGCCGAGCTTCCAGAGCTCTTCGTTGAGCTCCTCCATATACGCCGCAACGCGCGGTTTGATGACGCCGAAATAGTGGTCGTCCATCTCCTGTCCTTTGGCAGGTTTTGCTCCGAAGAGCGTTCTGCCGGTGAAGCGGAGATCCGGACGAGCGTCGTACATTTCCTTTGTGATGAGGAAGTATTCCTGCTCGGGGCCGACCGAGGAACGAACGCACTTTGCGGTGTTGTTTCCAAAAAGTCTGAGTATTCTGAGCGCCTGCTTGTTCAGCGCTTCCATAGAACGGAGCAGAGGCGTCTTCTTGTCAAGCGCGTGGCCGCCGTACGAACAGAACGCCGTCGGGATGCAGAGCGTCTTCCCTTTTATGAACGCGAAGGACGTGGGATCCCACGCGGTATATCCTCTCGCCTCAAACGTGGCGCGAAGTCCGCCGGACGGAAAGCTCGATGCGTCAGGCTCGCCCTTGATGAGCTCCTTGCCGGAGAATTCCATTATGACTCCTCCGTCGGGCGACGGGGAGATAAAGCTGTCGTGCTTCTCGGCGGTGATGCCGGTGAGCGGCTGGAACCAGTGTGTGAAGTGGGTGGCTCCCTTAGAGATCGCCCAGGTCTTCATCGCCTCGGCGACTGCGTTGGCAACGCCGATGTCGAGAGTCGCACCCTCATCGATCGTCTTCTTGAGAGAAGCGTAAACTTTTGCCGACAACATCGCTTTCATAACTCTGTCGTCAAATACCATGCTTCCGAAATACTCAGATACTGTTTTCATAATTCGTTCTCCTTTTCAAATGAGAGAGGCGCCTTCCACGTTGAACAACATGAAAGACGCCTTTGCCTTCATTATTAATTATTCAATTATTGATTTGATCATGAAAAACGAGAAGCGGCGTCTCCGAGTGTTCACTCAAAGACGCCGTTGCCTTTCAACGATGTGTATTATACACCGCCGTTTTCGATTTGTCAACCCCTAATTTTGCAATTTTTCAAAAAAATTATGCAAAAATCGGCTGAAACAGTATTGACAAATAAAAAAAGCACGAGTATAATACAAGTCAATGAGCAAAGGCGTTCATTTTTACGCGGAGAGATCCGGGTAAAAACGAGCGCTTTTTCTGTTTTGAAAGGATGTGCTTTCTTATGAGAGAAGGAGAAGTCAGGATCCCGTCGGGGTGCGCTGTCGCAGCGGTGATATCTAAAAAAGGAAAAAGGATGACGGCTGAGAAGATCATAGACGCGATGAAGCCGATGCACGACCGCTCGAACGGGCTCGGCGGAGGTTTCGCCGGCTACGGTATCTATCCCGAATACAAAGATCTTTACGCATTTCATATGTTTTTCGATTGCCGCGCGACGAGAAAAGAATGCGAAGCGTTTCTGAAAGAAGGTTTTGAAGTCGTCAGAGGCGAGATCATTCCGACGAGAAAGATCCCCGAGATCACAGACGAGCCGATAATCTGGCGTTACTTCGTAACCCCGCTGCGCTCCGTGCTCGCCGATCTCCAGCTCGATGAAAAAGAATTTGTGGCGAGGACCGTGATGAAGATAAACACCGGGATGAAGGGCGCATACGTCTTTTCAAGCGGGAAGAATATGGGCACATTCAAAGCGGTCGGCTTTCCGGAGGACGTCGGCGTCTTCTACCGTCTCGACGAGTACGAGGGTTATTCGTGGACTGCTCACGGCAGATACCCGACGAATACACCCGGATGGTGGGGCGGCGCCCACCCGTTTACCCTGCTTGATTACTCGATAGTCCACAACGGCGAGATATCTTCTTACGACGCGAACCGCAGGTTTATCGAGATGTTCGGATACAAATGCACGCTCCAGACCGACACCGAAGTCATAACCTACATTCTCGACTATCTGACGCGCGTTCAGGGTTTGACGCTTGCAGAGGCGGCGAACGTGATCGCGGCTCCGTTCTGGAGCACGATAGCAAGCAAAAAGGATGCGTACGAAAAAGAAAAGCTGAAATATCTCCGCACCGTATTTCCGAGCCTGCTTATAACCGGACCGTTCTCGATAATTCTCGGATTTGACGGCGGGCTTATGGCGCTGAACGACAGACTGAAGCTCCGCTCGATGGTCGTCGGCGAAAAGGACGATAAAGTTTTTATCGCGAGCGAGGAAGCGGCGATACGTGCGATGGAACCGAACGCGGAGCATATCTTCGCACCCGCGGGCGGCGAGCCGGTCATAGTTAAAGTAGAAGAAGGTGCTTACTGATATGGGAGTCGAATTCATTTATCCCGAATTTGAAGTGGTCAGAAACGAGAACCGCTGCATAGCGTGCCGTGCGTGCGAAAGGCAGTGTGCGAACGAGGTGCACTCGTTCGACGCGGAACGCGGTGTCATGATCTCCGACGATACAAAATGCGTCAACTGTCAGAGATGCGTTTCTCTCTGCCCGACGAGAGCGCTCAAGATCGTAAAGAGCGACTGCACTCTCCGCGAAAACGCGAACTGGCAGAACGACACGATAAAAGAAATATACAAGCAGGCGAACAGCGGCGGAGTGCTTCTCTCCTCCATGGGCAACCCGAAGCCGCTCCCGGTCTACTGGGACAGGATACTGATCAACGCGTCTCAGGTGACCAACCCGCCTATCGACCCGCTACGCGAACCGATGGAGACAAAAGTCTCGCTCGGAAAGAAGCCGGCGAAGATCGAGCGCGGGGACGACGGGAAGATCAAGTGCGAGCTGTCGCCGCAGATCCCGCTCTCGATGCCGGTCATGTTCTCGGCGATGAGCTACGGTTCGATCAGCTACAACGCGCACGCCTCTCTCGCCCGCGCCGCAACAGAGCTCGGTTTACTCTACAACACCGGAGAAGGCGGACTTCACGAGGATTTCTACAAATACGGACCGAACACGATAGTTCAGGTCGCCTCCGGTCGTTTCGGTGTCCACGAGGACTACCTTGAAGCGGGCGCAGCGATAGAGATAAAAATGGGACAGGGCGCGAAGCCCGGCATCGGCGGGCATCTTCCCGGAGCAAAAATCGTCGGCGACGTATCGCGAACGAGAATGATCCCTGAAGGATCGGACGCGATCTCTCCGGCGCCCCACCACGACATTTATTCGATCGAAGACCTGCGTCAGCTCGTCTTCTCGCTCAAAGAGGCTACGGAATATAAAAAACCGGTAATCGTCAAAGTGGCGGCGGTCCACAATATCGCGGCTATCGCGAGCGGCATCGCCAGAAGCGGCGCCGACATAATCGCGATAGACGGTTTCCGCGGCGGAACGGGCGCCGCACCTACGAGGATCCGCGACAACGTGGGAATCCCGATAGAACTCGCGCTCGCCGCTGTTGACCAGCGTCTGCGCGATGAGGGCATAAGAAACAACGTCTCGCTCGTCGTCGGAGGTTCCATCAGGAGCGCCGCTGACGTCGTAAAGGCTGTCGCGCTCGGCGCCGACGCCTGTTACGTTGCGACAGCCGCACTTCTCGCGCTCGGCTGTCACCTTTGCCGCACCTGCCAGACGGGCAAGTGCAACTGGGGCATCGCGACACAGCGTCCCGATCTCGTAAAGCGTCTGAATCCCGATATCGGCACGGCGCGTCTCGTCAATCTTATGACAGCGTGGCGCCACGAGATAATGGAGATCATGGGCGGCATGGGAATCAACTCGATCGAGGCGCTCCGCGGAAACCGTCTGATGCTCCGCGGCGTCGGAATGACCGAAAAAGAACTTGAGATACTCGGTATCTCTCACGCGGGGGAATAAACGATGAAACGGGTTTACGTAAATGAAGAATGGTGTCTCGGGTGTCACCTTTGCGAATACAACTGCGCGTTCGCCAACTCGGGACTTAAATACATGACCGCGCTCAAAGGCAAGAAGATCTTTCCGCGCATCCACGTCGAAGGCGACGATAAGATCACGTTTGCGGTCTCGTGCCGTCACTGCACCGATCCGATCTGCGTCAAGAGCTGTATTGCCGGCGCGATCTCGAAATCGGACGGCGTTGTGAAGATAGACAAGACGAAATGCATCGGATGTCTCACCTGCGTGCTTGTGTGCCCCTACGGCGCGCTCGCACCCGGAGAGGACGGCGCTATGCAGAAATGCGAGCTTTGCCTCGAAAACACCTGCGGAGCCCCGGCGTGTGTTACCGGGTGTCCGAACAAAGCGATAGTCTACGAAGAGAGGAGCGAGGCGGAGTGAAAAACTACGTTATAATCGGAAACGGCGCGGCTGCCGTCGGCTGCATCGAGGGCATCAGGAGCATTGATGTGGACGGCACGATCACCGTGATCTCGAAAGAGCCGCATCACGTCTACTCAAGACCGCTGATCTCGTACTATCTTGAGGGGAAGACCGACGTCGAACGAATGAAATACCGTAAGGACGGTTTTTACGAAGCGGAAGGGACAAAAGTCCTCTTCGGTGAGACGGCAGTCAAGATCGACACGGAAAAAAAGATCGTGACAACGGACAAAGGGACGAAGATCCCGTACGACTCTGTATGCGTAGCGGCGGGCTCGTCCCCGTTCGTACCTCTTTTCGAGGGGCTCGACACGGTCGAAAAGAAGTTCAGCTTTATGACTCTCGACGACGCGCTGTCACTCGAAAAAGTACTGTCAAAGGACGCGCGGGTCCTGATAGTCGGAGCGGGACTTATCGGCCTCAAATGCGCCGAAGGTATCTACGGCAGAGTCGGCAGGATCACCGTCTGCGACCTCGCCGACCGAGTGCTCTCAAGCATACTTGACCCGGATTGTGCGAAGATCGTACAGAACCATCTCGAAGCGCACGGCATAAAATTCATGCTATCCGACAGCGCGGTAAAATTTGAAAAGAACAAAGCGATCATGAAGAGCGGCGATGAAGTGGAGTTCGACGTTCTCGTTCTCGCCGTCGGTGTGAGAGCAAACACAGCTCTCATTAAAGACGCGGACGGCGAAGTTAACCGCGGCATCATTGTAAACACAAAAATGGAAACGTCGCTCCCAGGAATATATTCTGCCGGTGACTGCGCCGAAGGGTACGATGCGTCGATCGATGCAAAGAGGGTCCTCGCGATAATGCCGAACGCTTATATGCAGGGGCGCACCGCAGGCATAAACATGGCAGGAGGAGACGCGGTATTCGACAACGCGATCCCGATGAACTCTATCGGCTTTTTCGGGCTCCACATCATGAGCGCGGGGTCATACGACGGAGAAATGACCGAGGTTAAGTACAGCGATTCTCTAAAGCGTTTCTTCGTCAAAGACGGATTTCTCAAAGGGTTTATGCTGATCGGCGGAACTGAACGCGCCGGGATCTATACCTCACTGATACGCGACAGAGTGCCGCTCGACACGATAGACTTCGAATCTTCGGTAAAATTCGCATCAAATTCGATTTTTTCACACGAAACACGTAGAAAAAAGTTCGGAGGCGTAGTATAATTATGTATATTGATTCCGAAAACGTCGGATATAAAGAGATAAACGCCGCACTTCGCGGTGGCGAGTCAGAATACACGGTCGGGAACTGCCTCGGACAGAGGTTCATCGCCGCCGGTATGTCGGACGTCTCCGTAACGATAGAGGGCGTCCCCGGAAACGCGCTCGGCTCATACCTGAACGGCGCGAAGATCACCGTGAAAGGAAACGCGCAGGACGCCGTCGGAGACACTATGAACGAAGGCGAGATCGTCGTACACGGGAACGTCGGAGACGCCGCGGGTTACGCTATGCGCGGCGGCAGGATCTTCGTCAAAGGCGACGCCGGATACAGAGCCGGCATCCACATGAAGGCTTACCGCGAAAAAATACCGCTTATGGTCATAGGCGGCAAAACCGGAAGCTTTCTCGGAGAGTACCAGGCGGGCGGCGTCATCGTGGTCCTCGGACTGACAGACGACGCAAGGCGCATCGTCGGCAACTTTCCGTGCACCGGAATGCACGGAGGAAAAATGATCCTCCGCTCCGATTGCGCCGATATATCACTGCCCGGTCAGGTGACGGCAAGAGCTGCCGACGCGGACGATCTGAAAGAAATCGAAGGATACGTTTCGGAGTACTGCCGTCTTTTCGGCGTCGACGAAGACGCAGTAATGGCATCGCCTTTCACCGTCGTTACACCGGACAGCAAGAATCCTTATAAGCGACTGTACGTCGCGAACTGATACGGAGGAAAAAATGAATTATTCAAAAGAAGAAGTTATGCAATACGTGGCGGAGGAAGACGTCAAATTCATTCGTCTCGCTTTTTGCGACGTGTTCGGAAATCAGAAGAATATTTCCATCATGCCGGAAGAATTGCGTCGCGCTTTTGAATACGGTATCGCATTTGATGCGTCTGCGATCGCCGGATTCGGCGACGAGATGCACTCCGACCTGTTTCTTCATCCCGAACCGGAAACGCTGACTCCCCTTCCGTGGCGTCCGGAACACGGACGCGTAGTCCGTATGCTCTGCAATATCACCTATCCCGACGGTACACCGTTCGAGTGCGATACGAGAAGTCTTCTGAAAAAAGCGGTCTCGGACGCGAAAGATGCGGGCTACGAATTCTTTTTCGGAGCCGAGCAGGAATTCTATCTCTTCGAGCTCGACGAAAACGGGGAAAAGACGAACCGCACCTACGACAAGGCGGGATATATGGATATAGCGCCCGCAGACAAAGGTGAAAACATTCGCAGAGAAATATGTCTTACTCTTGAGCAGATGGGTATAAGGCCGGAAAGCTCTCATCATGAAGAGGGACCCGGTCAGAACGAGATAGACTTCCGCTACTCCGGTGCGCTTGACGCCGCAGACAACGCGCTGACCTTCCGCACAGTCGTCAGAACGGTCGCCAAACGCAACGGACTTTACGCCGATTTTTCTCCGAAGCCGATCGCTGACAAGCCCGGAAACGGTTTTCATATCAACGTCTCCGTAAAGCCGAACGGCGAGGAAGCATTTTCCGGCATGGTAGCCGGTATTCTCGATCACGTCTGCGAAATGACGGCGTTTTTGAATCCGGTGAAAGAATCGTATCACCGTCTCGGACAGCAGAAAGCGCCCGGATACGTCTCCTGGTCGCGTGAGAACCGCTCACAGCTCGTGAGGATCCCGGCGGCAGTAGGAGAATACCGCCGCGCCGAGCTTCGCTCACCCGACCCGGAATCCAATCCGTACCTCGCGTTCGCACTGATGATCTATGCGGGACTCGAAGGGATAAAGTCATGTAAAAAGCTTCCCGAGCCTGCGGACATAAACCTTTTCAAAGCGGACGAGGCAACTCTGTCAAAATATAAAAAGCTGCCCGAAGGCATAGCTTCGGCGCGTAAGGCGGCAAAGGAGAGCGATTTCATCGTCAAGTATATCCCGGCACAGATCTTGGAGATCTACATCGGAAAATGATCTGACTGAATAAAGCATAAATTGAAAGGAGGGGAGCAATATGAGTCTTCAGGAGCGCATTTACAGCGTGCTTCTTGTCTCTGCGTCGTCAAACGTGAACGGCACCCTCCACGAACTGCTCCCTGCCTCAACTTACTCTCCGGTCAACACGGTCGGCAATATAAGCGCCGCAAAGCGCGCCCTCGCCGAACGCGATTTTGACTTTGTGATAGTCAACTCTCCCCTTCCGGATGAAGACGGCATGCGCTTCTCGATCGACGCAGGAGAAACAAAGAATACCGTTGTGCTCCTTATGGTTCGTCAGGAACAGTATTCCGAGACCTTCGAGCGCGCATCGGGATTCGGCGTATTCACCCTTGCGAAGCCTCTTTCAAAATCGTCAATGGCGCAAGCTCTCGACTGGCTCGTCAGCGCACGTGAGAGACTTCGGATGACCGAAAAGAAAGTCCTTTCGGTCCAAGAAAAGATGGACGAGATAAGATTCGTCAACAGAGCGAAATGGCTCCTCATCAGCGAGCTCAAAATGACCGAGTCCGACGCGCACCGCTATATCGAAAAGCAGGCGATGGACCGCTGCATACCGCGCCGCCGAGTCGCTGAGGATATAATAAGAACTTACAGTTGATAAAGAACGGCGGAGCATAACGCTCCGCCGAAATTCTTATTTGAATAATCCGCGTTTTTTGAACTCCAAATGAAAAACCATGATATGAGAGTGTTCCTCCCTTGAACTCGCCTGTATCTCGGCTTTCCCTTTTATTCCGATTTTTGCAATCGCGGCGTCAACTTTGGCAGAAGTACTCTGTGATATCGTCGCATAATCGTTTCCCGACAGTTTTATGTCGATATTATTCATTTTGATATGCTGCTCGCATCTTTGCTTTATTAGTTCCTGAATATACTTATCATTTCTGAACCAACATAATTCAGGCTCTACCGGATCTCGTACCTCCGTGAACTCCACGCTTGCAAGAGATTTGCTCTTTGTTCCGTACGCTTCCCTCTTCTTTATTCCAAAAGCTGAAGAAACTTTGTTTCCTTTTCCTATCGCAGCACCATAGTTCTCTTCGTCGTCGACTTCTTTTGATCTTTTATCGACCAGCTCCACGCTGTATCTGTCAGCGCCAAGGCAATATGCGATGTTCGACAGTTCTGCGAGTTTTTCCCGCTGTGACCATTCAAAAAGATAATCCACCCGAATAAATCTTTTTTTATCGTGAGGATCAACGTAGTATGCGGAATCGCAGACGATCTCGGGAATAAATGTTAGGCCGCTGACAGGCGCAAATTCATCATACAGATATAAAACCTCAACATCCTGAACAATATTTCTCCAGCCAATCGCCCCTTCACAAAGCTCCTCGTCCCTTCTCACCGCGTCGTCAGCGATAACTATAAGATTCGGTATATGAAAATCGGGAGATCTGTATTCATCCGGAAACAGCGGATTGAGCTTTTTTTGTTTTGCGGCAAGTTTTTTATTTTTAATATTGTCGGCAATATCATCTTTTGTCGATTTAACTCCGCCCGCAACTTTTGACGCAGTATTACCGATAGCTCCTCCGGCTTTCTTCAGTTTTTCTGTAAGATCTGTTTTCATAACTACCTCTTTATCAAAATTTTCTCAAAACAGTCCTTGTATTTTTTGCGTAAATCTATTATACCATTGCATACATTTATTGTCAAGGCGAATACTCCGCAACGATTTGATCGAAGTCATTAAGGTTTTTCAAAAGAATATTAACACAAGCTACCAGACATGGTGTATAATATATTTGATCGGGGTGATGAAATGAAATTTGACAAAGAAAAGCTCAAGCAGTACGAAATAGAAGCAAAGGATCGCTTCGGTAATACAGATGCTTGGCGAGAGTACGAAGATAAAGCGGCGCATCGTGACTCAAAGGACTTTGCTGACGCCGCAGAGGGAATAATGCGGATCTTTGCAAAACTCGAAGAGCTGAAAGATCAACCACCGGAAAGTTCCTTCGTGCAAACGGAAATATCAAATTTGCAAAAATATATTACGGACAATTATTATACCTGCACTGACGAGATCTTTGCCGGCCTAGGTGAGGCGTATCGTTCCGATTCACGTTTCAAGAAAAACATCGACCGCGTCGGAGGTGACGGCACCGCTGAATTTGTTTCCGAAGCGATCAAAGTTCATTGTAAGAATCAATAAACAGGGATCAACAAATGACAACAAACGAACCCGTTAGACATCACTACATACCGCAGTTTATTCTACGCAAATTCTGTGATGATCAAGGATTTCTTTCCTATCTCGATAAAGAAAGCGGAAGAATATTACAGAAAGAACCGAAAGATATTTTTGTCTCCCGGAATCTGTACCGAGACGAAGTCAATTACCCTGAAGATCGAATGAAAATTGAAAATGCGTTTTCTGCATATGAAAGTGAAATATCAAAGCTAATAAATGAACGCATATTAAAAGAAAAAGACGTTATCATAAGTCTTGATGAAAATGAAAGCTTGAAACTGTTTTTCGCTCTGATGGGATTTCGCTCGAAAAGAGTCGGCGACAAGTTCAGCATAAAAAATTCCGACGGATCGGATATAATCCATAAGCTATATGAAAAAAATGGCGATCTTACAGACTTTTGGAAGCGAAATCTCGGTCATCTCGTTAATTGCCGATCTTTCATTCAGGTAAATGATCGCCCGGATATTGACGAAGCTATAAAGATATTTATGCTGCGCGATACATTCGGATATTTCGGTAAGCATTTCGCATTAATTGAAAGCGACGAATCAAGCGGATTTGTTATCGGTGACGCTTATCCGACTGTAATCTACGGTGTCCTCCCGAACGGGATCAGAGAAGAATTATATTCAATTATCCCTCTTTCACCCGATAAAGCATTATTGCTCATTTGCAAAGAAGCTGACTACGCGCCGGCTGACGCCGGAAGAATCAGGCCGTTACTCCTTAGACCTCCCTGCAATATTGACGGAACACATATAAAAATCAGAACAAAAAAATTGTTTCCGGAAGAAGTTAAATTTCTGAACGAATCGATCTTTTCAGCGTCAGAAAGCGGTGTGGCTTTCAGAAACGATCAGTTGGATCGGTAATTCGTTTACAAACTTAGAAGACGCTCCTCGCGGAGCGTCTTCTGTTTTTTATGATTTTATTCTTTGCTTATCACTTTTTTCTGCCAGGAACGTTTTCCGCAGTGCGGGCATTTCATATAGCGCGTTCTGTTCACGTGCATCGCAAAAAGCGCGCTTGAATACTTCGGAACATATCTGTGCCCGCACTTCGCGCACTCATAGTAACCCGCCGTCTGCTCGATCCGAACTGCGAACACCGCAGCGACGACGAACTGAAGCAGCCCGACGCTGATGATCAAAGCCTTGATCCAGTCCTTCATCTCTATCAGGGAAGCTATCGCGATCATCGCAGCCGCAAACAGCAAGGATACGGCGCCGATCACGATCTCCATCGTGAGCAGCCGCTTGTCGGCCTCTTCTTTTTGTTTGACCATATCAATAAGGTTCTTTTCTGTTTTTTCGTTATAGTTTTCCATTGAAACTACCTCCCCGCAAAGTAAATCGTTGACCGTGATCTTCAATATCGAGCACAGCTCAAGCATAACGGAAGCGTCAGGAAGAGATTTCCCCGTCTCCCATTTCGACACCGCACGGTCGGTGATGCCGAGCTTTTCGGCGAGCTGCATTTGAGTCAAGCCCTGCTCTTTTCTCTTTTCCGAGATAAATTTGCCGATTTTTATCTGATCCATACCCTTCAGGCCTCCTTTCGACGTCATTGTAACTGCTTTTGAATCAAAAGTCCACGAACCGACGGTTGAGCGGGGTGATATCAACCGTCGGTAGAGTCAGATTTATTTGTTATTCTTCTGTTTAAGCGGATAAAGACGGACACTGTCAAGCGAGGGGAGATACTTTTCAAGATCGGAAGGCGGGAAAGGTTTTCCGTGAGCCGGGTAAAGTGTTTCCGGCGATGATTTCAGCATCGTTTCCCACGATTTTTTGAAATCCTGCAGATTTTCTATCCAGATGGTCGTCCTTCTGATACTCGGAACGCCGTTCATCGCGGCGTCGCCGCAGAATACGATCCCGTCATAAATAATTGAAATATGATCAGACGTATGCCCCGGTGTTTCGAGAACGCGGAAAGGAAGATCCATAGAGCGAAACTTTTCAGAATCGATAGTAACCAGACGGTCAAGATACTCTTCACTAATCGCAGGGTATTTGTGCTCCCCTTTCCCGATCAGCGCCAGAATGAGGCAGAAGAAGTGCGCAAGGCGGCTCGAGCATCCGCCCTCAAACGAATTCTGCCCTCTTTTCAATCCTTCGACAGTCTTCGGATGAAGGATGACGATGGCGTCGGTCAAGGAAAGAATCTCGTTCAGAAATCCCGCGTGATCGTCGTGAGCGTGCGTCAAAAATAATATTTTTATATCTTTAGGATCAATATTATGCTTTTTCAGTTTTCTTTTGAAGCGGCGAAACCCGCTTTCATATCCGGTGTCGACCAGGATATATCCGTCGTCATTTGAGATAATATAGTTATTTACCGCTCGGTTTCCCAGATTATATATCATTGACGTTCTCTCCTTGATACCGAAAAGTCATGATTTGTTATTTACATTATAGACGAAACACAAAAGAAATTCAACTTGATTGTTTTGAAATGATCTGCATTATTTCCGGAATGCTCAAATACCGGATCACAAAGCGCGGGCTCTCCGTACAAGGAGAGCCCGCCGTGTTTTCTCATTTATCGCCTGTGTTGAAACAGGATCAGATAAGAACCGCTGCCGTTTGTAAGCAAAGCGACTGTGGATGATTCCGTATCATGGAACGTTCCGAAGACTGTATATCCCTGCGTCCGGAAGTAGGAAACGCCTTCATCATAATCATCGACGTTGACGCGCATACCGAGGAGTCCGTTTTTGAAAGAATCCGCCGGATAATGGGAACGAACTATGTCGACGCGTCTTTTGTTCCCGTTTTCCAAAACCGCATAATCAAGCAATTCTATCTCCGGCCGATGTTTGACAGAAAAGCCGAACACCTCGTCAAAACGCTTTATTTCCGCTTCAAAGTCTTCCGCGTAGAAAACCGGATAGAAGTCAGTTACTGTCATATATTACTCCTTCTCATTTTGTGCTTTTCTTTTCGCTTTATCCGCGTACTTTTCATAAATGGCGATCCCTATCGTGCAGTCAAGCATGACTCTCGAAAGGTTGCCGGCTATGCTGGAAAAAATCTCATTTTTGTCAAACGTGAGCACGGCAAGGACCAGTTCAAGGGCAAGGAGAATGAAGAAGATGATCCACGTTCTCGTTTTGCCGAGATCTTTGATAAACCGGAGGGCGAGCAGGGTGAGGATGATGCCGATCATCAGGCAGGCATTGACGCCAAAACCGGGATGGATCAGCGTGCCGACAAGACGAAGCGTTACGCCTAGCGCTATCAGCAGGATCAGCGTTTTGTACCAGTTCGCCGCCGATTTGCCGCTGCCCTTCAGAAGATAAGTGATACCGCAGGCGAGCGCCAGAGCATAGGCAATGTGCGCAGCACCATATAGGGCGGCGGTAGCTTTGTAGGCCTCTTCACTTGCTTCAAAGCCGGAAGGAATGTTTCCGGTGAAAATGATGACGGCGCTCACGATACTCAGAACACAGAGCAGAGCCAGCAAGGCAACGTGGGCGATCAGGGACGCGGTTTTCTTTGTTTTTTCCATGATCAAATCTATCTCCTTAAATTTATAAAATTATATAATTGATACTGTATCCTCAACGGCCGGGATACTTCCCGCGACTATCCCGAGCAAGATAGGCGACGGCGATCACTGATAATAACCAAATCATATATAAGTAATCAAACCTTGATGATCAGATTATTGGTATTCATGGTATTGGCATAGGAAACGTCCTTCGCAACACGCATTATCATATGAATTCCGATGTTCTTTTCCGGATGCTCCGGATCGTAAGCCCATTTTTCCGCCTGCTCGCGAAGGTCAAATTTCGCGCAGTTGTCACGCATACGCAGGACCACAGAGCCGTCCTTCACAAGCACGCGCACGTCCAGGTGATGGGGCTTGCCGTCGGCAAAGCCGTGTTCGATGACGTTGCCGGCGATTTCCTCCACGCACAGCGCAAGACGGTTGGCGTCCTTCTTTTCGATGCCGCATCCGATACAGAACGGAACGACTCTTTCCGACAGGGCGATCACTTCATCCATGGAATGCAGAGACTGCTCTATGCGGTGATCCTCGGGGATCCCGAAATCCTTCGGGAGCATCATGTACGCCTCGGCGCC
>JAFSUU010000067.1 GCA_017445115.1 Clostridia bacterium
AGCGCGTCGGCGCAGTGGCCGCAGCTCTCGCAAACGTGCTCGCAGCATTCCGAGCAGTGATCGCCGTCGTCGGGACACTGACCGACGTCGCCGTAGCAGGCGCCGCAGTCGGGGCAGTGGTAGCCGTTTTCCTGAGCGCACTCCTCGCAGATACCGCAGGTGTCGCACAGTTCAACGTCTTTGCAGAGCGAACACTCGCTGCACTCGGGGCAGACGAACTGTTCAAAACATTCCGCGCAGTGCTCTCCGCAGTCGCCGACGTCTATAGCGTCGAGAAGGTCCTCAAGGTCGCTCTCGTCAACTTCTCCCTCGAGTTCTGTTCCTATCGGGTTGACCTCGCAGTTCGGACACATGATATACGTCTCGGACAGGTCCTCAATACATTCGGAGCAACGGATGCCGTTTGACGTTTCATAAAGAGAGGCGCAGCTCTCGCATTTGAGGCAGTTCTCGCAGTGCGGGACGTCGCCGTATCCTTCATCGATGCATGAATCGTAGCATTCCGGGCAGTGGAGTCCATCCTCTACCGCGCAGGCGGTGCAGTAGCCGCAGTCGTCGCATACAGTCACGCAGTCCTCGCAGAACCAGCATTCCGCGCAGAAATCCTTGTCGCCGAGGAAACTGCCGCATTCACGGCAGCGGAAATCGTCCTCGTCAAGGTCGTAATCCGCGCTCACTCCGACCGGTATCACCGCCGTTATCAACGGTACGATGAACGTAAAGAGCAATATCAGGGATAACAGTCTTTTTTTCATATACAAGCCCCTTTCAAGATAGAAAACACTTTCTCTATCTATACTATACAATATAAAAATTATATCTACATCAGCCGAATGGATGATATTACGGCGCGGCGTGATAAAGAAGCTTTTTTAATTGATCTTACCGCGCCGAAATGAAGTCGCCCGTAAAACGGGCTGATGAAGAAATGAAGACGCCTTAAGGCTAATGAAGGAATAAGGGCGACTTCGCTTCATCAGGCAATGAAGTTGCCGACTTCATTAGGGCGCAAGCCCGTCTTCATTAGTCGGCAAAGCCGACGTCTTCATTAAAAAACAGACTGATTATCGCTATCAGCCTGTTTTTGCAATTCTTTATTTTTCTTTCTGCTTATCCTTTATGACTATCCCGAGACCTCTCGCTTCGGAGACGAGTTCCGTTCGCGTCTTGAACCCGGTCTTCTCCATAAGATGCTGAATGTGGCTCTTCACCGTCGCGACCGAAATGAAGAGACGCTCGGCGATCTCGGCGTTTGTGTCGCCCGTGGTGAGCTCCTTCAGAACGTCAAGCTCTCTCTCCGTGAATTCGTGGTTAGTAGCGTGTCCGATGCGTATCAACGGAGTGTCGTCGGGGTAGATATGCTCTCCCTCCATCGTGCGTTCCATCACGTCAAGAATTCCGTCCTTCTGTCCGTCCTTGTACCAGAAGGAATCGACGCCGATCTCCCTCGCTCTTGCGAGCCACGAATACTCCGGCATCGAGGTAACGACGATTATTTTCACGTCCGGAAACTGCTTTTTTATCTTTTCCGCCGCATCGAGTCCGCTGTGGTCGAGCTCGGTCATAACGTCCATGAGGATCAGATCGACTTTGTTGTTCCGGCAGACGGAGAGCGCCGCCGAAGCGTTGGAGATAGAGAGAAGGTGCTCAAAACTGTCGCTCGCTTTGACGTAAATTTCAAAAAGCTCGCGAGGAATGTCCTGATCTTCTACGATCAATACTTTATATGCCATAAAGACGCCTCCTTCCGTTATATTCTTCCGATTATATTCTACTCTGCAGCGCCGCCGTTGACATCGGCCTATCGGATGATTTTACTTTTTATACGTGAGCGTGAGTGTGAATTTTTCGCCCGCCTCGGCGGTGACCGACGCCCCCTGCTTTGCGGCAAGACGCGAAAGGTTGAGAAGCCCGCCGGTGAAGCACACGTCGCGAGACTGCACGTCGCCGCCGTTCGTAAAGTGACAGAGGATCGAATTATCCGTATCGTCAAAGGATATATTGATCTCCTTTGCCGACGCGTGTTTGACGGCGTTTATCACCGCCTCTTTCGCGGCAGTGTAAAACAGACTTTTCTGTTTATCCGTCAGCGCGTCAGGAACGGGACAGCACCAAACGAGCCGTATTTTCAGCGCCGCGGCGAGCGCCTCAACGCCCTCCGCCGCCTTTTCATCAGCAGTATCGCCCGCCTCCATACAGAGCAGCAGTGCGTTCTTCTCCCAGAGTGAGAAAATGCGGTCGAGCCCCGCTGTGTCGTCGCCTTCCGCCGCCGTGGTCGAGAGCATCAGGCGGTTCATCTCGTCGTGGATGTTGACTTTTGCCTGAAGGATCTCTTGATGCCGCACCGTGTCGTCTATGCTGAGAGTGTATTCTTTCAGTTCGCCGTTCAGTCTGGAAAGCTCAGCCTTGTCCTTCTCGAGCGCCTGCGTTTTCGCGTACTCCGCCGTGACGTCGGATGCAATCAATTCGTGAAGCGTCTCGCCGCCCGTGACGAAATCGCGGAATGAGAAGCGCCAGACCTTTCCGTCGACGTCAAAAATCCCGTCGGCTACCGCGTCGCCGAAGTGTTTTCCGTTCAAAAGCGGGCTTCCGGTCAGCGCGACGCAAAGACGGTTCATACAGACATTTGAAAAGAGCACCCTTCCGTTATCGCGCCAGCAGCACACGCCGCAAGGGATTTTGTCGAGGAAAAGCTTTATCGCGCCGGGCGTGATAAAGGTCTTGTCGTACCTGATATTGTAGCCGAGCAAAAGCAGCGACAAAGCCGTCAGCGCGGCGAATATAACAGCCCACCATATCCAGGCAGTCCCGCCGAGGTCCCGGCTTACCGCCGAGGCGGCACCCGACCTGACTGACAGCGACAGATCGAAGATCACCTGCCACGCAAAATAGACGGGGACCGAAAGGATCAGCGCAAACGCGGTGAAGCGATACCGTTTTTTTACCGCGGCGAGCGCCGCGCTGAATATGCAGAAAAGGCAGAGGGCAAGCGCCCAGAACGCGAACGCCGAGCGAACGGGAGGAGAGAGTTCAAAGAACGGAGTCATACCTGCTCACCCCCTTTCGGCAAGGTGAAACAGATATATGTCACGTCATCCTCGCACTGCGCCTCGACACGGACTCCGGCGTCTGACAACAGTTTTTCCACGCCGTCGGGGACCGGCTCCGCGACACCCTCAAAAGTCAGTTTGAACGTCACGCCATCCCGTGACGACAGATTAACGAATACGCCCTGAAGACGTGAATAATAAGCCTCGATCAGGGTTTCGAACGCTTCGAACACGGCGAGCGCCGCGGAAGATGCGACGGTACAGTCCGCGCTGTTTATGATCTCGCCGGGTATGCCGTTATAGTTCAAATATCGGAGCACCTCAGAGACGGAGAGCGCAAGCTCTCCCGCTTCGGTCTCGTCGCTCTCCTGCGACAGAAGCGTGAGGTTCGCGTACCGCTTTATGTACGCCCCGAGAAGCGTTATACGGCGCCTGCAATCGTCTTTGACCGAAAGGTCGGACGAGCGACGGGCGTCCTCCGCAAGCTTTGAGATCGCCTGCGACTGTTTTTGCGTACGCTTTGCGACAGTGTCGTACACGAACGTCCGCTGTTCTATTTTCGTCTGTTTTTCCTTTAGTTCGTTGCGAAGACGGATAAGCTCCGCCTCTTGCGCCAGCTCCTCCTTCGCCTCGGTCAGCTCGCCGTTCAGGCGGTCAAGCTCCGTCAAGTCGTCCTGCCAGAAGCCGTATCCTCCGGGGATCTTCATTTTGTGAAGGACCGTATGCTCTCCGATACGCGAGCCGCTCGGAGACTCAAACTGCTCCGTTGTAAGCGGCACGGCGGTGTGAGAAGCGTAAACGGGCGTGCCTTTCTGATCCGTGATCTGCGCCGAGATAGAAAAGCTTCGGAAAAGTTTCCCGTAATCGTTGTTCGTCGGGATAAGCCCGAGCTGCATACAGCATTCGAGCACTGCCGCGGCGTTAAAGATCAGCGCCTCCGGAAATTCAAACAGATGCGAACCGTTGATCTTCGGCACTTTGTCGGTCAGCAAAAGCGCGTTCATCACGATACCGATCAAAAACGGGATCATGATGATCCAGGCGTTCTTTCTGGAGTTTACGATCCGGCATTTGATGACGAGAATGATAATCGCCGCGAAGTACAGCGCGTACTGCCAGAAGGTCACGACGTAAAACATCCATCCGTGAGAATAGTCTCTGTCCCAGTTTTCAAAGTCCGGTTTGAAACCGAAAACAAGCTGATGCAGGTCGTTCGTCAAAACAAGAACGATAAGGACGACCGTCAGCGCGAGGACCGGGTACCACGCCTTTGAAATATGAGAGCTGTCCTTCGACGAGACGAGAAGCGATATGCAGAACAAAAACAGAGGAAGAAGCAGCATCGGAACGTAGTATAAATACCACGTGTGACGCGCGAGAAATCCCACTTCCGATACGGCGCTGTACTTGACGCCGCGCAAAAATATCAGGAGAAGCGCCATCCACGACGCCGCCTTCATCATCGCCGATAAAGTTCCCGTCGGAGAAACGCGGTGATAATAGTACAAAACGAGGCACACGGAAAGAGCGAGAAGATACAGCGTTGAAAGGTTCCTGGTGGGAAATACGTCCGGGATTATACTCGCGCAGGGGATCACATTGACAGCCAAAAGCAGATAGTATACCGCCATCCGCCGAAGCGACGTCTTCACCTCGTTCACACGTATTCCCCCCTTTTCTCTTTTTCTTCAGTATAGCAGAAAAACGTGAAGTTTTCAATGAGCATGACGCAAGTTGTCGCTCCCTTTTTCGTTCATTTTCCCTTTCGCGCATCAAAAATAAATTGATTTATTTCCCTCTTTGTGATATACTTATGAAAACAACAACAATTAAAATAAAGGAAAAAGAATATGGAACTGATACAGAGTTTTTCCGTAGACCATAGGCTGATCGTCCCCGGGATCTTCCTCAGCCGTCAGGATACCGTCGGAGACGGAAAGGTCACGACTTACGACATAAGGCTTAAGAAGCCGAACAAAGAGCCCGTGATCGACGTCGCCGCGATGCACTCTCTCGAGCATCTTATCGCAACGACGCTCAGAAACGACCCCGTCTGGAAGGACGAGATCGTCTACTGGGGACCGATGGGATGCCTTACAGGTTTTTATCTCATTCTCAAGGGCGACCGCGATCCCCGCGAGATATACGGTCTGATACTGAACGCTTTCCGCGCTGTAAAGGACGCCGACGCCGTCCCCGGCACAGCGCCGGAGAACTGCGGTCATTACCTGATGCACGACCTTGAAATGGCGAAATGGTACGCCGCCGAGTTCGCGGAATATCTCGAAGCGAATGCGGGACGCCCTGAGATCTTCGAGTACCCGAGATCCGAGCGCCTCGTCACCGACGACGGAAGAGAATTTTTCGACTCATAAGATTTGCCGGCATAATTCCGCGAAAGATATACCGGAAAAAGTAAATGCGGAGGGGACATGAATATTCTTCATATGAAATATGCCGTCGAGGTCGCAAGGACAGGCTCTTTGAACCTTGCCGCAGAGACGCTCTTCATCGCTCAGCCTAATCTCAGCCGTGCGATAAAATCGCTCGAGGGAGATCTCGGCATCACGATCTTTGAACGCACTGCGCGCGGAATGGTGCTGACGGCGGAGGGCGAAGAGTTTATCGGATACGCCGAAAAAATACTCTCTCAGATAGGCGACATCGAGCGGCTCTACAAAACCGGTGCAAACAAAAAGCAGAGGTTCTCCGTTTCCGTTCCGCGCGCGAGCTATATTTCCGACGCATTTGCAAAATTTTCCGCCGCGATAACGGACGGACCCGCGGAAATACTGTATAAGGAAACGAACGCGCTTCGGGCGATAAAGAACATTCTCAATTCCGATTACAAGCTCGGGATCATAAGATACGCGAAGAATTATGAGAGCCGCTTTAAGGCGACGCTCGAAGAACGCGGACTCGCGAGCGAGGTCATCGCCGAGTTCCACTACGTCATCGTCGCGTCGGAAAACAGCGCTCTTGCTTCCCTTCCCGCCGTTCATTATTCCGATCTGAAAGATAAGATCGAGATCGCTCACGCGGATCCGTTCGTACCGTCGATCCCTTTGTCGGAGGTGAAAAAAGAGGAGCTTCCGGACGACATCGAGCGGCGCATATTCGTTTTCGAGAGAGGAAGTCAGTTCGAGCTTCTCTCCTCTAATCCGGCGACATATATGTGGGTGTCTCCTATCCCGCAGGCGACTCTCGACAGATTCTCGCTCGTCGAGTTCGACTGTCCCGACAACACTAAGATCTACCGCGACGTCCTCATATACAAAAAAGATTATAAGCTGACGGATCTCGACCGCAGATTCGTCAAAGAAGTTATTGAGTCGAAAGACAGAGCTTTCAACAAGTAACGCCAAAACGATAAGAGGTATATCGATATTGATATTATCGATATACCTTTTTTATTATTCCCAAAGCCGTAAAACCGTGGTACAATCAGAATGAAAAGAGAGGTGGAGAGTATGTCACAACAGATTTCAAAAGCGGCTCTCGGCAGACTGCCCGGTTACCTGAACTACCTTTACGACCTCGAGTGCGATACGATCTCCGCGACAAAGATCGCGAAGGATCTCGGGCTCGGCGAAGTCCAGGTCAGAAAGGACCTTGGCACGGTTTGCGGAAAAGGCGGACCTAAGATCGGCTACAACAGAAAAGAACTGACAGACGACCTTGAGGCGGCGCTCGGAGTGAGGTCAAAATCAAACGTCGTCGTTGTCGGAGCCGGAAAGCTCGGAATGGCGCTCGCCGGTTATACCGGGTTTGAGAAGTTCGGACTTCATATCTCGGCTGCGTTCGATATAGCCCCGGAGGGAAAGAACCTTCCGTCCTGCCCGGTCTTCCCTGCAGACGAGCTTGAAGAATACTGCAGGAAGAATTCGATAAAAATAGGTATACTTGCAGTTCCCGCCGCCTCGGCAAAAGAGACGTGCAAAAAAATGGCTGAGTGCGGGATCACCGCGATATGGAATTTTGCCCCGGTAAAGCTCGACGCTCCAAGCGGCGTCACCGTTCATACCGAGAACCTCGCGCTGTCACTTGCGCATCTGAAACTGATAACGAATAACTGATATAAAGGAGAAGAAATCATGGGAGCGAAAAAATATGAACTCGTTGACGGGACCGACCGTCTCGAGGAAGCGATCGCACGGGTAAGGGCGGCGCAGAAGAAGTTTTCGACTTATACCCAGGAGCAGGTCGATAAGATCTTTCTCGCCGCAGCTCTTGCGGCGGACAACAACAGGATCCCTCTCGCGAAGCTTGCCGTCGAGGAGACCGGAATGGGCGTCGTCGAGGATAAGGTGATAAAAAATCATTACGCCGCTGAATACATCTACAACGCTTACCGCGATACGAAGACTTGCGGAGTCATCGAAGAAGACCGCGCTTTCGGGATCAAAAAAGTCGCGGAACCGATAGGGCTTATCGCCGCCGTCATCCCCACGACGAACCCGACTTCGACCGCGATATTCAAAACGCTGATCTCACTCAAGACGAGAAACGGCATCATAATCAGCCCTCACCCGAGAGCAAAAATCTCGACTATCGCCGCCGCAAAGACGGTACTTGAAGCGGCGGTCGCTGCCGGAGCTCCGGAGGACATCATCGCGTGGATCGATGTTCCGTCCCTCGAGATGACGAATCTTCTGATGAAAGAGGCTGACATTATCCTCGCGACAGGCGGTCCCGGAATGGTAAAGGCGGCGTACTCTTCCGGCAAACCGGCGCTCGGAGTCGGCGCCGGCAACACGCCGGCGATAATCGACGACACTGCCGATATAACTCTCGCCGTCAACTCCGTTATCCACTCCAAGACGTTCGACAACGGTATGATATGCGCGTCGGAGCAGTCGGTCATAGTCCTCGACAAAGTCTACGACGCTGCAAAGCGGGAATTCTTCGAACGCGGATGCTATTTCCTGAACGATGAAGAGACCGAAAAGGTCAGAAAGACGATACTCATCAACGGCGCGCTGAACGCTAAGATCGTCGGACAGAGAGCGCCGCGCATCGCCGAGCTCGCAGGGATCAAAGTTCCGGATGGAACGAAGATACTGATAGGCGAGGTCACCTCGGTCGAACTCTCCGAGGAATTTGCGCACGAAAAGCTCTCTCCCGTACTCGCGATGTACCGCGCGAAGGATATAGACGACGCGTTTGACAAAGCGGAGCACCTGATCGCCGACGGCGGCTACGGTCACACGTCTTCCATCTACCTCGACGTGATGACGGAAAAAGAAAAGCTCGAGAGATTTTACAGCAGAATGAAGACCTGCCGCGTGCTCGTGAACACTCCGTCGTCGCAAGGCGGTATCGGAGACCTTTACAATTTTATGCTCACACCGTCGCTGACACTCGGCTGCGGATCGTGGGGCGGAAACTCCGTCTCCGAAAACGTCGGGGTCAAGCATCTTCTGAATATCAAAACGGTCGCCGAAAGGAGAGAAAATATGCTTTGGTTCAGAGCGCCTGAAAAGGTCTACCTTAAGAAAGGCTGTCTGCCCGTCGCCCTCAACGAGCTGAAGGACGTAATGGACAAAAAGAGAGCGTTCATTGTGACGGACAAATTCCTTTATGAAAACGGTCACACAAAGCCGATCACCGACAAGCTCGACGAGCTCGGCATCGCTCACGCCTGCTTCTTCGACGTGGCGCCCGATCCGACGCTCGAATGCGCCAAGCGCGGCGCAGAGCAGATGAAAGAATTCAGTCCCGACGTGATAATCGCGCTCGGCGGCGGCTCCGCAATGGACGCAGGCAAGATCATGTGGGTACTGTACGAGCATCCCGAGGCGGACTTTATGGATATGGCGATGCGCTTCATGGATATCAGAAAGCGTATCTACACGTTCCCGAAGATGGGAGAAAAAGCGTATTTCATCGCCGTTCCGACTTCCGCCGGAACCGGCTCCGAGGTGACGCCGTTCGCCGTCATCACCGATGAGACGACCGGTATCAAATATCCTCTCGCCGACTATGAGCTTCTTCCGGATATGGCGATAATCGACACCGATTTCCACATGACAGCTCCCCGCGGTCTCACCGCCGCGTCCGGAATCGACGCCGTGACGCACGCGCTCGAAGCGATAGCTTCCATGATGGCGACGGATTACACGGACGGACTCGCAAAGCAGGCGCTTCAGGTGATATTCGAGTATCTGCCCCGCGCCTATGAAAACGGACAGAACGACGTCGAAGCGCGAGAGAAAATGGCGAACGCCGCGACGATGGCAGGCATGGCGTTTGCAAACGCGTTTCTCGGCGTGTGCCATTCGATGGCGCACAAGCTCGGCGCGTTCCACCATCTGCCTCACGGCGTCGCAAACGCTCTGATGATCGACGAAGTTCTCCGCTTCAACGCAGCAGAAGTTCCCGCAAAAATGGGCACTTTCCCGCAGTACACTCACCCTCATACCCTCGCCCGCTACGCCGAAGTTGCAGACTGCCTCGGCATAAAAGGAAAAGACGATGAGCAAAAACTCAAAAATCTCATCAAGGCGATAGACGAACTCAAAGCGAAAGTCGGCATAAAGCCCACGATACGCGATTACGTTCCCGACGAGGCGGACTTTCTCGCGCGTCTTGACGATATGGTCGAGCAGGCGTTCGACGACCAGTGCACCGGAGCAAACCCGCGCTACCCGCTGATGAGTGAGATAAAACAGATGTACCTCAACGCATACTACGGAAAAACGTTCCGCGAGGCAAAGCTTCCCGCGGACGTAAAGTGAAAAGGAGGCAGGCAGAATGAAAAACATGAAAGTCATCGCGACCTCACGCGGAAAAACGATATGCCGCGACGGCGACAAAGCGATCAAGGTTTTTGACGGCGGATTTACGAAAGCCGACGTGCTGACGGAAGCCCTCAATCAGGCGAGGATCGAAGAGACCGGGCTTAAGATACCGAAGGTGCTCGAGATCATAACGGTCGACGGAAACTGGGCGATAGTCTCCGAATTCATCGAAGGGGAAACGCTCGCCTCGCTTATGCAGAAGCACCCCGAAAAGCGTCACGAATACCTTGAAATGTTCGTCGACATTCAGCTCGAAATTCAGAGCAAGATGTGTCCGTCACTCAGAAAGATCAAGGACAAGATGAACGCGAAGATCAACGCGGCGGACCTCGACGCGACGACGAGATATGAGCTTCACACGCGCCTTGAGGCTATGCCTAACCACACAAAAGTCTGCCACGGAGACTTCAACCCTACGAACGTGATAATCACCGCGGACGGAACGCCTTACGTCATCGACTGGGCTCACGCTACACAGGGCAACGCTTCAGCCGACGCCGCGAGAACGTACCTTCTCTTCTGCCTCGGCGGCGACGAGGAGACAGCGCGCGAATACCTCCGTCTCTTCTGCCGCAAGAGTGATACCGCGATGCAGTACGTCCAGAAATGGATGCCCATCGTCGCCGCTTCCCAGTCCGTAAAAGGAAACGCCGAGGAGAGAGAATTCCTCCTCAGATGGGTCGACGTCGTTGAGTATGAATGATGCCGGATGATCCACGGATCGTCAAACTTTATAATTAGCAGTAAAGCGGAGTGTCAGGCTCCGCTTTATCTTTTGACAAATTCAATTAAATAATAATCACCTCGGGACTTGAAAAAAGGAAAAAACAGTAGTATCATATAGAAAAAGGTAATAATTTCCGAAATGGAGCGGGATATGAGATCACCAATGATAATCGGGATCGCCGGAGGGACCGGCAGCGGAAAAACGACCATTACCAAAAGGATCGTCGAACGTTTCGGTGACAAGGTCACCGTACTGTATCACGACGATTACTACAAAGAACAGCATTCCCTGACTTATGAGGAACGCTGCAAGGTCAACTATGACCATCCTGACGCTTTTGACAACGATCTCTTTCTGCGCGATCTTGACACGCTCAGATCCGGCAAACAGGTATTATCCCCGGTCTATGATTACACCATCCACGACCGCTCCGACAAGACGAAGCCGGTACGCCCGGCTCAAGTGATATTGGTCGAAGGGATCCTGATATTCGCCGATACCGCAATGACGGACAGAATGGATATCAAGGTTTTCGTCGATACCGACGCCGACGTACGCATTCTCCGCCGTCTGGCGAGAGACGTCAAGAAGCGCGGCAGATCGATCGATTCGGTCATCAGCCAGTATCTCAATACCGTCAAGCCGATGCACGAGAAATACGTCGAGCCAAGCAAAAAGATGGCGGATATAATCGTGCTCGAGGGCGGCAGAAACGCGGTCGCGCTCGATCTGATAATGAACAAGATAGATACTTTTCTGAAGAGTTTTTAATAAAAGCGTCCGCGCGGTGTGCAAAACACCGCGCGGACGCTTTATTCTTTTACGCGGTCGGAATTGCCGCATATATCCGCGTTCAGTTCAAGCGGTCCTTTTCGACGATACGCATGACCGCGGCTTTTCCGCTGTTTACAGCGATCGGAAGACCGCCGGGCGCCTGGAGCCATTGACCGGCGAGCATCAGATTGTCGAACGGAGGAACGTCGTTTTTCAGTTCCTTCGGTATGACGCGCCCGGGCAAAGCAAAGCTCATAAACGAGCCCATTTGCGTACCCACGATCCTGTGATACGTTGCGGGAGTCCAGACGTCGACGGCGCGCATTTTGCCGTCCAGAAACGGAAAATTCTTTACTATCAGACTTTGAAGCGTTTCCGCCGCTTCGGATTTCAGTTTTTCATATTTCTCTTTGCTGTCGTTTTTCGCTTTGATATAGGACACAGCGGTCTCTTCGTCGCAGTAGATCATCGACTGAAGCAGCGATTTTCCTTCCGGCGAATACGACTTTTCGTGACCTTCATAACGCAGATTTACATGATGACCGGGCAGTACGGAACGAAGTTCCCCGGGAATGAAAATCGTTTGCTCACCTTCAAACGGAAGGTCGGGAACGTCACATTCAAACGCGCACTGAACTGCGGAAAAACGCCTCAGTTTTTTGTACTGCGACGCAAGCTCGGATGGCATCGGACAGTCGATCAGTTTTCCGAATATCATCGACGGATCGATCGTCAGGATAATGTGATCGCAAGACAGCTCCGTGCCGTCGGTGAACGATACCGCCACGGCTCTGTCGCCTTCCGTTCTGACTCTTTCCGCTTCCTTTCCGTACTCGATCGTGCCGCCGAGCGAGAGACAGCGCTCCGTGAGCCTTTTCAAAACTTCAGCCGACCCGCCGAGCGGAAGCCCCGCGTTGTCGCCGCAGAAATTTGCCGCCGTAAAAATCAGAGCCAGAGAGCCGAAGTCCGCGGGCATAAATGAAACGAAAAAGTCTCTTAACACCGGACTTCGGAATCGGCGTGCGAGGCCTTCCAGCGATAAATTATAGTATTTTAACAAATTCGGTATTCTTGCGATGAGCTTTTTGCCGGAAAACTTTTCGTTGTGATCTTCTCCGGCGATCCCGAAATATCCTTCGAGAGTCCTGACCGCTTTTATAAACGATCTTATCTCACGCGCGTCGTGAGGCGACAGCGCGAGCATATCGCTCTGAAACTTCTCAAGGTCGCGGCTCAGAGACAGAGATCCTTTGTCCGTGACCGAGGTGTAAAGGTACGGCTTGTAATGCACGTCCGCGTCTCCGAGAACGCCGAGTTCACACCAGGTCTTGTACATATCGGTATTTTCGTTCGTCCCGATCAGCCAGTGGATGCAGTTGTCGATATGGTGACCTTCGCGCTTCCAGAACGAAAGGCTCCCGCCCGCGATATGCTGCTTTTCGCAGATCACCGCGCGGTATCCGTTAAGCTCTGCATAGATACCCGCGGACAGTCCCGCGGCTCCGCCTCCGATAATCAAAACCGTTTTCATTTTACAGGTCTCCTTAACGTGTTTTTACCCGGCACAATGCCTCAACGGTCCGGAGCGCAGTTAGGGTGCGGGATGGGAGCGGATATGTTGGGGTCCGGCGGAAAAGCCCATTCCTTGGTATATGTGTACGGCTGATTGCATATCGGACATACGGCCGTATACGTCACCTTTCCGGGATTCGGCCTGGGTGTCCCGCCCGAAACCGAGTCCAAAAGTTCATCAGGCATGGCGACGCCCATTTCACACAGTAGTGTGATTTGCCCGTTCATATTCTTACACTCTTTTACTCTTTTTTTCTGCCCGTCGGAAAGTCCGTTCCAAGCCGACAAGAGCAGTTGATTCAGTTTCTTTTCTTCCATTATTCCATCCGTCCTTCAGACATCGTCAACATATTTGGCGCAATGATCGCAGTATTGGGGGACCTGGTGATTCTGCAGTCCGTCGCCTCCCCGGGATCAAGCGTCATATTTTCGTTTTCGCTGCTCATAAACAATACCCCTTCTCCGGCAAAGATCTTGCCGTCACTTTGCTTTCCGTAAATTTATACGCAGAACTTCCCTGCGCGGCAGTCTATTATTTGATTTATTTCAAAAAACTCCGCGATTTTCGGTTCGCCCGTCGGCGCATAAGGACCGGAGCGCAATTCGTTTGTTCAGCCTATCTCGTCAGAGGCGACCCGCAGAACTCGCAGAATTTGCCGTCGCCCGCCTTTGCACCGCAGTTTGAGCAGAATTTCGGCTTTTCCGAAGTTCCTGACTCCGAGGCGATCTTCGCGCCCGTTTCAAGAAGTCTCTTTCTCTTCGCTTCGTCCTCTTCGATCATCTTTTTTGCTTTGAGTTCGGCCTGCTCGCGCTCTTCCGGCGTCATCTTATCAAGCGTCGCCTGAAGATCCGCCTTGGCTTTTTCGATCAATTTTTCAAGTTCTTCCCTGCTTATTTCCGTGCCGTTTTCCATTTCATTTTCCTCCGTTTAACCTTAAATATCCCGTCTGTATTTATTATAGCGGATTAAAACAAGGATTTCAAGACGGGAAGAGGAAAATTGAGATTCGAACGTACATGACGTGTCGGTGCGAATCTGTGACCGCATATCCGGCGTATTTACAGGCATATTTAAGATACGTTTTTACCCGATCAGCATTCAAAAGCGCGGTCAAAGCGATTTTGCCGTATAGCTTGGCAAAAGCAATACGGAAATAACTTGACAAAAATCAAGAATGATGAAATAATATAACTATATATAATCGGAAATAAAAATATGATCGATACAAAAAGGAATATACTATGAGTAAAATAAGGCTTTCAAAAAAAGCAAATATTATTTTCTTTGCCATCCTGCTGGTCATCGCGGCTGTATTTGTAGCGAGCATACTGAAGACTAACGCATACAACAGAAAGAGTCATTCCGCAGTTTTCGCCGCGCAGGAGCTTTTCTCTGAAGACGGCGACAAGACAAACCTTGATGTATTCGTATCCGCAGGTGCAAGAAGCAGTACCTGGGGCAAGATCTTCGATTTCAACGACGAAGGACTTACCGAAAACAATTATCAGGCATATACGTACGACTTCACCGTCACAAACAAC
Source organism: Clostridia bacterium (assembly GCA_017445115.1). Next base: position 14,466 of record JAFSUU010000067.1, read on the forward strand.
ACCGGTGACGAAGTGGAAAGCTTTGTTTTCCGGCTCACCTTCAGTCAGGAAGTATTCCTCGCCTCCGCATGGAACGGCGCTCTGGAGATCCATCAGAACACGGCGAACGGCGAACTGGTGGATACTATCCCCGATCTCAGAGAATTCCATCCGGAAAACCATTCTCTTCAGATCGTGACCGTGGACGGAGAATCGTTTGTCGTTATGGAAGCGGGAGATTATCTCAACTATATTCCCAGCACTTCCATGAACGCTATGGAAATGCCTATAGAACCCTATGAAGCTACCACGCCGGGCATCATTTTATACGTGGCTATGGGAGAAAGCATAGAGGGATCTTCTCTGGAGCTTGAATATTCTTTCAACCGCCTTCTGACAAGCGAACCTCTGTTCTGGATCTCTCTCGGCGCAGCGGCGATCTGGCTGATCACCCTTGTCATCTTTATAATAACGTCCGCACAAATCAAAAAATATAAGGAAAGACATGAACGGGACAATATAATCATCAACGAGTCCATTGAAACGTTCATCGGCTTCATCGACGCCAAAGACCCTTATACAAAGGGCCATTCAAAGCGCGTTGCCACCTATACCAAACAGATCGCTCAGGAATTAGGCTACAGCGGCGAAGAGCTTGACCGCATTTACTACGTCGCTTTGCTTCACGACTGCGGGAAGATCGGCGTTCCGGACAGTATCCTCGGAAAGCCCGGCAAGCTGACCGACGAAGAATTTGAAATAATCAAATCACATACCGTACGCGGCGGCGAGATCCTCAGCAGCTTCAAGAGCTTGCACAACGTGGGCGAGGGCGCAACGTACCACCACGAAAGATACGACGGAAAAGGCTATCCGGAAGGCAGATCCGGCGAGGACATTCCTTTTATCGCCCGGATGATCTGCGTCGCGGATTCCTTTGACGCGATGAATACGGACAGAGTATACAGGAATAAGCTCCCGAAGGAAAAGATCATCGAAGAGATCGAAAATAACAAGGGACTTCAATTTGATCCGGGGATCGCGGATATAATGCTGAATCTTATAAAGAACAATAAACTCAGCTGAATACCTGTCATAATCGGATCCCTCCGCGTACGGCGGTCGCAATATTCTTATCGGAAAGGTGATCTGAAAAATGAAAAAAGCGTTATCTGTCGTAATACTTTTGGTATTGATCCTGTCGGTTTTTTCGTCGTGTGAAAATAAAACCGAACCGTCTTTGACGAACTGCGGAGTCATGCACGAAGAAAAATTCGGCGGCATTTATATCAATATTTCGATAGACGATTTCAATTCGCTGGGATTTGAGTACGGTGACAGCGTGGACATCAGTTTTTCAAACGGTAAAACGCTGACCGATATCCCGTATTACAGCGGCTATTACGTCGATATGGGCGAGACTCTGCTCGTCGCATATCCGGGCTATCCTTATATCAAAGCCTGTGTCAATTACGGCGATGATCTGTGGATCACGGACGGACTTGACGAGAACTGCACCGCTGACGTAAAGCTGAACGAAAGCGGTAAGTACGTAAAAATACAAAATGCGCGAAACATAAAGTACTCTGACGAACAGGGCGACCAAAGCGACGAAGTTTTCGGCAATTTCAGAGCCGTGAGCGCAGGAGACCTTAAAGACAATATCCTGTATCGCTCGGCATCTCCGTGCGATAACGAGCACAACCGCGCCGCCGTCGTCGACCGCCTTATCGAAAAAGCCGGAGTTAATTTCGTCTTGAATCTTTCGGATAATGAAGACGATATGGAAGAGCTTATTTCGATGAGCGATTATAATTCTCCTTATTATCTGTCGCTGTACGAAAAAGGAAAAGTCGCCGCGCTCGGAATGAGCGCCAACTTCAAAAGTGACGACTTCAATGAAAAGCTTGCAAAAGGATTGACCGAAGCCGCTAAAAACGACGGACCGTATCTCGTTCACTGCGTAGAAGGCAAAGACCGCACCGGATACGTGATGATGATCCTTGAAGCTCTTGCCGGCGCATCGTACGACGAGATAATCGACGATTATATGCTGACGTACGAAAACTATTACGGCATTACGCAAACGTCCGATATAGACCGTTATGAAACCATTAAAGAAAAGAATATCGACATTATGATTGCCTATGTGACCGGGAACGATCAGAACGTCGATTATCGTACGGCAGATCTTTCCCAATACGCGGCAGATTTCCTTGTTAAGATCGGTATGACGAATGAAGATATCGAAACGCTGCAAAACAAATTGACAAAATAACTCAAGATAAAGATCCGCGGTGCGCTTCACAATGAAGCGCACCGCTTTTTTACCGTTTCTGCGACGAATAAAGAGAAACCGGGCAAAGAGGTCAAACAAAAAGGAGTAGTCGCCTGCTCCTTTTCATAAAAGATCAATTCATTTTACAGACAGAATATTGTATTTGCTTTTCTTAAGGAAATAAGCGTAAGCGATCCCGGAGACAATGCTGTCAAAAGCGTTTCCGATCCCGAACATCAGTGCGATGCCGAGAAGCGAAGGCGTCCAAACGCCGGTAAGATACAGAACAAAAAACGTTCCGTAATAGACCGTGTTGGTCACGACCGACTCAAACAGCATATAATTCGTTTTTCCTCTGCCGTAGAACGTGCAGTCAAACACGTTCTGAACAGCGTACAGAACGTAGAAACCGAACAGCACCATGACAAGCTCAAACAGTTTGTCCACGTCGGAATATCCGAGAACGTACTTCATAAAAGGCTTGTACGCCGGGATCAGTACCGTCCAGAGCGCGCAAACGATCGCGGTAACGGAAAAGTAACCGAGAGAATTATTGTTGATCGCGCTCTCGTCTTTTGCTGTTTCCTGCTTGATGAGTTCACCGAGCTGGATCACGGGCAGAAGCATCCACCCCCAGATAAAATTGTTTGCTACCCAGTAAGTTCCCTGCTCTCCCACCATATTCACCATGCGGGAAACCATCAGCATATAAGCGATATTGCGCACAAATGATTCCAGTCCCGAGACACCGCCGATCCTTGCAAAGTCCTTTGCCCACGCAAAAGACAGTTTACCCCTGCTGAAAACGCGGCATCCCTGTTTTGCAAGGATCAGGATCGCGGTCTCGAACAACAGAGCGTTTACGATGATATTGGAAACGCCGATCCCGTTTACGCCGAGGTTCATAGAAACGGGCAGAGTCGATACAAGAAACGTATCCGAAACGACGCAAAGGGCGAGCTTGACTCCGGTCAGTATGTAGACGAAGCGGTCTTTTCCGAGAGAAACGAGCGCAACCATAATAAAGCTGAAAAGGATCCCGAAAATATTGGCGACCGCTTCAATGCGGATATAGGCTGCGGACTCTTTGATGATATCGGGCGAGGTCGCCATCGCCGCGAGCAGCGGCTCCGCAAAGATCAGGATCAGTACCGACAACAACGAATAAACGCCGAGCGAGGTCAAAAGCCCCGTCTTGACGCGGTTGGTGAATTCCTTTTTGTCGGAAACGACTTTTCCGATAAAGAAGAACAGCGGCAGAATGATCGCCTCGTTCACGATCTCATAGATCAGATTTACCCAACTGAGCTGCCCCGCAATTGAGTAAGACCAGTCGCCGGGAAGCTGACCGAGGAAAAATGTGCGCACAGTTGTGTATATCGCCGGGCAGAGACCAAGGACAAGCAGTGCGATGTATAAGCGCAGGTTGATATTCTTTAATGATTTGATGATCTTCATAGTTTACAGATTTGTAGAGGAGCAGGCGAAGTCTGCTCCGGTACATAGGATTTAGTGAAAGTATTTATTGAAAACCTGATTTACCGCTTCAATATATACGATGAATGACGGATGATCCCTGTCTTGGCGGGAAAGATACATATTTTTCAGATTGACGTATTTCTCACGAACCTCAAGCCATTTTCCTGATTTCTTGATTCGGTCGGCTTTCTCTTTGACGTTATGCGAACTTGGTATTTCATTCCAAGTATATTGTCCCTGAATTCCGTTAAAGAAGTAATGCTTATTGTTTACCAGTCTGCACAATGTCCCGTCTTGATTTCTTGCAACGATGGCAACATCGAAACTGAATTCGACTTGCGGCTCATCTTTGAAATGAAGCAAGGCGGTCAATGCGACGGTTGAATTCTGCGATTCGGTAAAGCATTGTAAGCCGCTCGCCTTGTCAAGTAAAACCCGAACAGTATCTTTGAGTTTGCGAAGATCGTTCCAATACTCATCCGGCGCTTTGATGATTTCGAGGTTATAATCCAAATCAAACGGACCGTCGCCGTTTTTGGTGACCATGTTCCGTGCGCCGCTACCGACGAGAGTAAATTGTGTTATGATATCTTTTTCGTCCCTCAGCGTATCTCTAACTTGGGTGAGGACTTTAGCGCAATCTTGGCGATAACGCCTGCATTCTGAATCATCGACGATTCTAAACATAATCCTTTTTCCTTTCTTCGCCCATGCCTCCATTCAGCGTCAAGCACTAAATCGTTGTATTATACTCATGGCGAGTATCATTGTCAAGTACTTTTTTGTAAAAAAACGAGAGTCCATAACTCAAATCCGTTATGAACTCTCTAAATGGTTGCGGGGGAAGGATTTGAACCAACGACCTCCGGGTTATGAGCCCGACGAGCTACCAGCTGCTCTACCCCGCGATATAGTATTAAGTTGTTGCTTTCTCAATTAGTCGGTCGCGACCTCCGGGTTATCTTTCGGCAAAGCCGAAAGCCGCCTTGCGGTAACCCAAAAAATCTCTCGGGATGCTGTCGCATCTCATCCTCCGATTTTTCGACCGCTGCGGAACTCGCCCCAACGCTTCATCCGCCACCGGCGGCGCGGTGTGCCGAGCCCCTACGAGCTACCAGCTGCCTACCCCGCGATATAGATTATTGATCGGGAGACTGCGAACTTAATGCTCCACTCCGCGATGAAAAATTGGTGCCGGAGACCGGGCTTGAACCGGTACGTAACTCGCGTTACACGGGATTTTAAGTCCCGGGCGTCTGCCAATTCCGCCACTCCGGCAAACCGTGGTCCGTTTACTTGAGGCTCATACAGTATAGCATAGAAGCGCCGAATTGTCAAGCCTTTTTTGAAAGAAATTACGATGACAAAAGGGGAAAGCCGTTATCAGGCTTTCCCCTTTTATCATTCAGCAATAAATATATAATCGTATATCTCCTGCCCGCCGTCGACGAAATAAACTTCGACGTCGGGATAGTTCTCGTGGATGAAGTTTTCGATGTTCTCGTTGTCCTCTTCCTTTGCTCCGGCTCCGGCGAAGACGGTGAGCGCGAATTTATCCTCGAGCTCCATTTGAGAGAGCGACGCCTTGCAGGCGGAGACGCAGTCCGCTTCGGAAGCGAGCATCGTTTTGTCGATGAAGCCGATATGGTCGCCCGCGTGGACTTCGACCGAGTTGAGCGTGGTGTCTCTGACGGCGACTGTTATCATACAGGTGACGACGTTTTTCATCGCCTCCTCTAAGACGGAAACGATCTCCTCCGGGTCGCCTGGTTCATAGTTGACCGCGCTGAGTGCCGCGTAGCCGTCGCCGAGCGAGTGGCTTTCCATGACGTAGACCGCGGATTTTTCATAGATATTCGCCGCCTGCTTTGCGGAAAGGATGATATTGCCGTTATTGGGCAGGACGAAAATGCAGTCCGCGTTTACCTCGTCGAACGCGTTGATAAAATCTTCCGCGGAGGGGTTCATCGTCTGTCCGCCTTTGATTACGACGTCGGCGCCGAGCTCTTTGAAAAGGTTTGAAATGCCCTCTCCGGACGCGACTGTGACGATACCGAACTTACTGCGCTTCTTATTCTTAGCCTTTCCCTCGTCGGGAAGAGTTTCGTTGTGCTGAACGGACATATTTTCGATCTTGACGAGGAGAAATTCGCCGAACTGGCGGCAGAATGCGAGGACCTCATCGGGTCTGAAAGTATGTACGTGTATCTTTACGATAGAGCCCTGCTTGAAGCAGACTATCGAATCGCCGACCGTTCTGAGGTAGTCGGTTATGATGACCGTATCGAACGTTTCGGGGTTGGTCTTTTTGTTCTGAAGGCGAACGAGAAGTTCCGTGCAGTAGCCGTAGACGAGTTCGTCGTCCTCGGTGAACGCGGAGAAGTCGACGTTAGCGCCGGGCGCCGGTGCTCGGCGCTCCGCGCCGTCCCCGATCTCTTCCGGTTTAATTCCGCTGAGAACCTTATTGAAGCCCTCCATTATGTAAAGAAGTCCCGCACCGCCGCTGTCGATGACGCCCGCTTCGCGAAGCACGGAAAGGAGCTCCGGTGTTCTGTTGAGCGAATTGTTCATCTCGAAAGACATATCGTCGAAGAAGGATTCTATCGTGGAGTCGCCGTCAATTCTTGAGCAGGCGTAATCCACCGCCTCTCTCGCGACGGTGAGGATAGTGCCCTCGGTCGGTGTGACGACAGCGGAATATGCGCGTTTGACGCCGAGCTTAAGCGCCTCGCCGACCGTATTGACGTCAGCTGTGTCACAACCGTCGAACACGTTTGCCATACCGGCGAAAAGCTGAGACAGAATGACACCTGAGTTGCCTCTTGCGCCGAGGAGCATGCCGTGCGCGACCTGCTCGGACACCTCGCCGAGGGATCCTTCCTCGGACTTATCCGATTTGTCGACCGCGTTGACGCCGCCCTCCATGGTCATCGACATATTGTCTCCGGTATCGCCGTCGGGCACGGGGAAAACGTTAAGTTCATTGACTTTATCGGCTTTTGAGCGGAGAAACGCCGCGCCGCCCTTGAACATGCGGGCGAACAGCTTTCCGTCCAGAAAACGAAGTCCCATATCTCAATACCTCTGATACGTTTATTTATGCAAATGGCTCAATCGCATCTCTCGTCGCCCCAGAAGAAGAGCGCTACGGTTCCGGGACCGGTGTGACTTCCGATGACCGTGCCGATGCTTGTGATCTCGGGCTTGCCCGACATCTTCGGGAATTTCTCGACGATGAGGTCGGCGACCGCCTTCGCGTCGTCATAGCAGTCGGACTGTGTCATAAACACTTTTCCGCTGTAGTCGTATCCGCCCTGTGCGTGTTCTTCCATGCGTTTGACCATCTCGACGATGACCTTTTTCTTCGGGCGTATCTTGGCTCTCGGGATCAGCTTGCCGTCGACGCTCACGTTGAGGAGCGGGCAGATGCCGAGGACGCCGCCCACGGCTCCGGAGAACTTCGAAACGCGGCCGCCCTTGACGTAGAAGGTGAGGTCGGTCGAGAAGAACCAGTGGTGAAGCTTCAGCTTATTTTTCTCCACCCATTCGTAGACCTCGTCCACGGTTTTGCCCTCGTCGCGAAGGTCGGCGAGGCGGTCGGCGAGAAGTCCCATACCGCCGGAAGCCGCGAGGGAGTCTACGACGTAGATCTTTCTCTCCGGGTATTTTTCACGAAGCTCCGCGGCTGCGGCGCATGCGGAATTGAAGACGCCGGAGATGCCGCTTGAGAGCGACAGGTGGATGATGTCGAGTCCGTCATTGAGGAATTTCTTAAAAAACTCTATGAACTCTGCGGCGTTGACCTGAGAAGTTATCATCTCCGCGCCGTCGACCATCGACTGATAAAAGTCGTGCGGGTTTACGGTCTGGAAAAGGTCGTCGTCAAATTTAACGCCGTTTTTGCTGTAATGAAAGTTGATGTATTTGATGTCTCTCGCTTCGGCGTGCTCTTTTGTGAGATCGAACGTCGAGCATGTGCTGATCACATAGTTTGCCATCGGGGGCTCTCCTTGCAAAAAATATTTATCACATAACTAAAATATTATATCAAATCTTTTCAAAAAATACAAGTGCCAAAGCGATTATTGATACACAATGGACGGTATTTGGGGCGAAAATACGCCGCATATCAAAAAGCGTTGATTTTTAATATATTTTATGTTATCATTTGATTGAAATATTATGTGCGAAAGGATCGGTAACTAAAATGTTAAAAGGTGTACCCGCAATTATTCCTCCGGAGCTTCTCGCCGCACTTTGCGAGATGGGGCACGGAGACGAATTCACGATAGGCGACGCGAACTTCCCCGCCCTCTCATACTGCGACCGTGTGATAAGGATGGACGGTCACGGGATCCCCGAGATCCTTGAAGCGATACTGAAGCTGATACCCCTTGATCAGTACGTCGACCACCCCGTCACCGTGATGCAGATACCGCCCGAGGCGGGCATCAAAGAGCCGATCACCGACGTTTACGCAAAGATCGCATCCGACTCCGACGGAAGGGACGACCTTCTCGAATACGTCGAGCGCTTCGATTTCTACGACAGAGTCAAAGGAAAAAGCCTCTTCGTCATCATGTCAGGCGAAAAGGCGCTCTACGCAAACGTAGTGATTAGAAAAGGAGTAATATGATATGATCGCAAGAAGGATAGTCACGATCCTCCTCTTCGTTCTCTTCATACTGATACTTGAATTAAACAAAAACTCCGTCTGGGGCTTTATACTGACCGCCGTGCTGACCGTCGCTTTCTTCGTTCTGTTCGAGAGCGGGATCCTACGCGAAAAGACGCCTCTCAAAGTCGTATCTTGGCTTGCGTTTTTTGCCGTATTCGCCGGCATACTGTTCTTAACGTGGCCGCCTGTAAAGCGTGTGCCCGCGGTAACGTATAAAGACCCCGTCGAAACGGAAGTTCTGACGCTTAAGGACGGCAAAGTAAGCGGAGTCGTTACGGAAGACGGCAAAGTCGAGATCTTCGCCGGAATCCCGTACGCCGCGCCTCCGGTCGGCGATCTTCGCTGGCGCGAGCCGCAGGACGCAGTTCCGTGGGAAGGCGTGCTGAAGGCGGATACGTTTGCTCCGATGGCGATGCAGCCGACAAATCTCCCCATATACGATTCGCTCGCTCAGATCATCGGCTACCACGACTACAAGTGGTTCGACTTTTCCGATAACTACACGGCGGCGGTGGACGAAGACGCGCTTTACGTCAACGTCTGGCGCCCGGCAGGAGGAGGCAGCGGCCTTCCCGTCCTCGTCTTTATTCACGGCGGCTCTTTGCAGACAGGTCAGCCGTGGTACGCTGATTACAGCGGAAGATCGCTTGCGGCAGACGGCGTCATAGTCGTCAATATGGGTTACCGTCTCGGCGTTTTCGGTTACCTTGCGCTCGACGGCCTTGCAAGCGAAAGCGCCGTCGGAACGACCGGGAACTACGGACTTCTTGACCAGATAAAAGCGCTTGAATGGGTGCGCGACAATATATCCGCGTTCGGAGGCGATCCCGACAACGTGACGCTTGCAGGTGAATCCGCCGGGGCGGCGTCCGTCAGCGCGATATGCGCCTCCCCTCTTGCAAAAGGGCTTTTCCGCCGCGCGGTGCTTGAAAGCTCGACCGTCGTTTCAAAAGAACCTCCTCACTCGTTCAGAAGTTTTGATGAAGCGCTTGAGTCGGGTACGGCCGTACTTGAAAAATACGGGGTTTCAACGGCGGAAGAACTCCGCGCGCTGCCGGCGAACAAGTTAGTGTCGTCCGCCGAAACAGAGCATCATATCACGGTAGACGGTTACGCACTTGAAGAAATGCCGTACAAAGTGTACGAGGCGGGAGATCAGAACGAGGAAGCGATCCTTCACGGTTTCAACGCAAAGGAATCCGGCCCGTTCATTATCTTCTCCGGCGCTTCGATGAAGAACTATGAGGACAAGATAAGATCATATTTCAAAGAGTATACGGACGAGATAATATCTCTCTACCCTGCGTCGAACGACGATGAAGCCGCCGAAATGTGGGCGGAGATCTACGGCGCGGTTTTCTTCGACTATCCGCACTACTGCCTTGAAAGGCTTGAGAATTCGACCGGGATCCCGACGTATCAGTATTATTTTTCGAAGGACAACGGCAGGCTCGGATGCTGGCACAGCGGAGAGATGATATACCTCTACGGAAACATACCGGACGACTCGTCTCTCTACGACGACGCCGACAGGGCGCTTTCAGCAGAGATGAAAGAATATTTCATCAACTTCATAAGGACAGGCGATCCGAACGGCGAGGGACTTCCCGAATGGAAGAGCGACGTCGATCCGGCTTCCTATATGGAATTCGGTGACAACACTGGCGAAATAAGAGAAAAAGACCGCAAGATCGGTCTCTTCTCAATCCTCGACAGGATGAATGAAAATCAATAAATAAATCGAACAATATTAATGCGGGGAGCTTTTTTCAAAAAGCTCCCCGCACCGTTTCAAAAACTTTTGAAGGGATTTATGCTTTTCTTTAATCGGGCATTTTATATTCTGTGAGAACTACCTGCTCGTTGTAAAATACCCAGTCGTCACGATCCCAGATATTATTAGTGATCGACGCCCAGGATGTGGGCAGATACGTCGTTCCGTGATTGACGTCTATGCTCCATCCGACGTTATCCGTCACAATAAACTGATCGTGCGCCGTTTTTTCGTCACTGTTTATCGGCTTACCGGTAAACGGGTTGACGGGATCGTCGACCGTGTCTTTAAAAGCTATAGTCGGCACATCGGCGTTGGTCATAAACTCACTTGAAGTGTTGAAACCTTTTGCCCCGAAGTCCTTGACCATAAGAAGCGGAAAATAGTTTTCGACGTCGATCGCCGCTCCGCTCGGCATCTTCAAATCGTCAAAGCACATGCTCTCGATCTGCCTGAGATAATAGCCGTGATCTGCGACAATGATTATTTTTGTGTTGTCATAAACACCTTCGTCCCTCAGATAGTCGAGCCAGTCGCCGACGGTGAGAAGCGAAGCCATATTCGTATGATAAAGCATCATCTGTCTGCGCGTTTCGGTCGCAAGAGTTACTCCGTTCACCGTGAACCTGTCCGCGTGAGCTTCGTCGTATTCCGTGTTGTCAACGAACTCCGCCGGCTCGTATTCGGGCTCTTTCAAAAGCGCGAGCCGATGAGGAGTGTCGTTATAGAACAAGAGGAACGTATCTCCTTCATCTTCTATATTCGTCATATTTTTCAGATTGCACAGCGCATTGTACGCATCCATAAACTCGGATTCTATCCCGTAAGCTACGTGCGCGTCTTCTCCGGTTTGCGACGATACGATCTGCTCTGAAAGCGGCATCGAGTTGTAATCACCGCCGTCATATAAAACGTGTTGAATGGCCAGCGGCGCAGATTTCATTATGCTGAGGCAGAAGAAGTTTCTCAGCCTGCTGTCGATCGTCTGCTGTTTTATTTTCGGAGAACCGAAAAATCCTTTTGTGATGAATCTGTTGATCTCGGGGTAATCGTCATAGATCGAGAGATCCGGTATCCACTTGTAATTTGCATAAGTCGGATCGCATACGGTAACGTCGTATCCGTTTTCCGAAAACAGCACAGGCATCACCTTCAACGCCTCGTTATGTTTATCTACCAGCAGTTCCTCATCGCGACGGTTCATCTCAACCGGCGTATATTCATAACCTCCAAGCAGGGGCGGGCTTCCGAAGTTCGTGTATCCGCCGAAGGACAGCACGTTGTTGTAATACGTAAAACCGTCGAACTTTTTTGCAAGCTCCGGATTTTCGTTGAAGATATACGGCAGATATTCTCCCATGGCGCGGTCAAGGAAAAGCACGACTACGTTATTCCCCTCTTTGCTGAGGTTAAAATGGGGAGTGCTCTCATATTCTTCGAGCTTTATCTGCGAGACGGAATTCTGCGCCGTCACGACGTTTATTCCGGACATCACGGCGACTGCCGCCGCCGCAACGGCGGCAATGGCTTTCGCAGCTTTTTTCCACTTGATGAAAACGAACACGAAAACCGCCGCAAGCGCAGTCAACACCGCAAGATTGATTATTTTCTCGTTTCTTGTGAGCGCGAGTCCGTTCTCATATTTCAGCGATTCGGTCAATATACCGAGCTTTGTTCCGAAAAACATGTAGTCCACAGCGGAAACACCGCACAGGGTCCACATCATCCATTCTATCACGACTTTTCCCTTAGGAGACGCGATCCAGTAAAATACTCCGAACCAAAGGACAAACGTTCCGCCCGCAAGCAAAAATGACGATACTACGTTCCAAAGCGGATTGAAGAAATATGTGACGTCTATATATTCGAGCGGGGCATCCGCAATAAAGTTTGACGGAATGAGCACCCCTGTAAAAAGTGTCAGGAATATCGCCGACGCAAAGAACATCGATCTGCTCGGCTTTGACTTTATCTCGCGTTTCGACACGGAAAGCTTTGACTTTACAATATAAACCGCAAGCGGAACGAGAAGAAGAATGCCTATCGCAAGCACAATCTTTCTTCTGAGATAAGGCACGCCGAACGCAGGTGCTCCCGCATAAAGGACTATCGCGGCGATCCCGAGCACAAACGTCATTATTGACAGGACTAATTTCGGGTTCTTCAGCTTATAAAAGATGTTTTTGAAAAGTGAGAAAATATTGTTAAGTGTCCAGTAAAATACGAGCCCTGACGGCGATGAATATAAAAATACGAGGAAGAATATCGCGATCCCGTACAGCTGCAGCTTTGTCTTCAGCGGAAAGCCGCGGAGATATATCGCACATGACACGAAATTGATAACGGTCATGATCACCGGCAGAACGTTGATCGTCAAAGTACCGATGACGATTAGCCCGTCCGGAGCGGAAAGATCGGCGATAGGACCGAACGGTACGCCTTTCAGTATCTCGAGATGCGAGAGGAACTGATACGCGGCCATAAAAAACGGAATCTCGAGAAACAGCGAGATCGAGCCGCGAAGAGCGTTTACGGGGGAATAATTATTCTGACGGTAATATACCTGAAGCATCATCATCCGTTCGTTGCCCGAAAATGTCTGCTTTATGTGTTTTATGCCGTCCTTGAGAGCCGCTTCCGTATCCCTCGCCTTTTGCTGCATTGCGTCTGCCCTTTTATACAAAGGAAGAACGAGAACGTTCATCGCAAGGCTTAAAAATACTATCGCTATCCCGGGGTTTACGATAATGTCATTCGCTATATTGAATATTACCTCAAAGATCAGTTTCAAAGGACCGATAAAAAATGTTTCGAGTATAGATAATACCGACATCTGTCCACTTCCTCAGTTGAATCATTTTACTTACGGGTCATCTCGCTGCAGTCACGGTTTCTGTCTTTATCACATACAGCACCGAAAGTCAGATACCGTAAACGTATAAGAATAATATCGACTTATGATGCTATATTATAACACATTTTTTTAGTATTTCCACATATTTACCAAAAAATCCTACGTTTCAAATCAGATTATTCAGACACTGCTTTTTGCAGGGCTTCACCGATATCATTCGCCTCTTCGGGCGTGAGTTTCAGGACTTTTCTGTCGTAGGTGAAAATGCCGTTCGTTTCGTCTTCGACGTCGGAGACCTGCGTCCAGACCGAGGCGCAAAGCCCTTCCCTCGCGAGCGGCACGACCTCGTCGAGATATACCTTGCGGAATGCCGCGGCGAAGTCCTCGCGGGAATCGAAGATCTTGTAGCCGTAGGTCTTTCTGAGGTTGAAGCTGTGTTCCGGATCCTTCCAGACGTAGCCGCCGAACTCCGAGAGTATCTGCGGTTTTTCGCGCCTTTTACCGAGCTTCAGCTTTCCGAAATAAATGTGACCGCTGTCGACGTCGGTTTTTGACGCGGTGAACCATCCGCTCGCCGAGTCGATAAAACGCGAAGGATCGAGCGCCCGCAGCTTTTCGTACGCGCCGTCGGCGTCAAACTGCCCCCATCCCTCGTTGAAGATCGTCCAGAGGCAGATCGAAGCGTGGTTTGAGAGGTGACGGACCGTCTTTTCCATTGATGAGAGAAATTCGCGTCTCGTTTCTTCGTCGCGGTTCGTCTTTTTGTCCGAAAGAGATCTTACGCCGAGTGTCGGCAGCGCGGTGTCGTGGAAGAAGCGGTAGCGGCCATTGTTGACCATATCCTGAAAGACTATCATTCCGAGTCTGTCGCAGTCGTAGTAAAACTGCTCGGGCTCTATTTTTATATGCTTTCGCAGCGTGTTGAAGCCGAGCGACTTCATCGCGAGGATATCTTTTTCAAACATTGCGGGCGTCGCGGGGGTATAAATGCCGTCGGAAAAGTACCCCTGATCGAGAAGACCGTGGAAGAAATACGGCTTTCCGTTGAGGCAAAGGCGCATGACACCTCCAATATTCTCTACGGTCAGCGTGCGGAGCGCGAAATACGACTCGACTTCGTCCCCGCCGCACTTTACCGTAAAACCGTAAAGATACGGCGACTCCGGAGACCAGAGCTTTATCTCGTCCGGCTCGACTCTCGCGTGACCGTCCTCGATCGGATAGCGCTTGCCAAGGCAGACGACTTCTCCCTCCGCCGCGCCGGTGACTTCTATATCCGCGCCGGTCATATCGCACTTTACCGAGAGCGACTCTATGCGTCGCTCGGGCACGGGTTCGATCCACACGCTCTGCCAGATACCGCTGACAGGGGTATACCACATACCTCCGCGGACGATCTTCTGCTTTCCGTAAGGGTATTTCGTCGAGAGATCGTTGACCGCTTCGACGGCGAGAACGTTCTCCCCTTCCGCCAGCGCATCGGTGACGTCCGCAGAAAACGGAAGATAAGCGTTGTTATGTTCCGCGACGCCTTTGCCGTTGACGAAGACTTCCGCGCGGCGGCTGACCGCGCCGAAGTGAATAATTATCCTCATTCCGCGCCAGGACTCCGGAACAGAAAACCTTCTTGTATAACGGAGCGTTTCTCCGTATCTCACCGGGTGTTCAAAGCCGGAGAGGAGCGACTCGGGGCAGAACGGAACGTTGATCTTCCCGGTCCCGCCCTCGGCTTCGAGAGTCCATTCTCCGTCGAGCGACGTCCACTCGCGCCGCCTCATCTGCGGTCTCGGATAGCATTTCCCCGAATCGGGAGAGCGGTTCTCGCCCTCCGCGGTATACAGTTCTTTTATAAATACGTCTTTTATCATGCGTTTTGATCTTTCTTTTCCGCTTCGGCGTTCTGCTTCACGCTTTTCAGCTTCAGCACCGCATAGTATACGAGAAGTCCGGCTGCCAGCACCGCCTCAGCCGAAAATGCGGCGATAAACACTCTGTTGTCGGGCAGGAATGAGGTAGTTCCGTCGCCGTTGACGACGACCTCTGCGTCTTTGAGCACCGCCGCGCCGATCGCGGGACCGGCGACGCCGGGAACGAGGACCTGAGCGATTATTCTGAGCCCCTGGAATCTGCCCGCCATGCTCACCGGCGTATCGTTTCTGATCTTCGCGCCGAAGACCGCCATGCCGGAGAGGAATCCGCTGAGCATCAGCATCGATCCGATGAATACGGGAACTGTCATCGCCGCGCCCTCAACTTTTACAAAGCCGGGAAAGACGAAGAGCAGAACGTAGCCGAGCCCGAGAGACGCGAGCGACGGGAATACGGAAACTTTGAACCCGAAGCGGTCGATGAACTTGCCGTAGAACGCCGTCACCGCGGCGGCGACGATTATCGCCGGCGCCATTATCAGCACGTAGTTGCTCATTTCGAGCGTCTTTTCATAGTATATCAGAAGGTACGGCATGAAAACCTGTATCGAGATGCCGAACACGATGAACGCGATGAGAGTGAGATAGAGCTTGCTGTTTTTCTTCACGACGGACGGGCGGAAGCCGTAGGCTATCGTCCTGAAGTAGCCGAGTTCGTCCTTTTTCTGCACCGGCGCGTCCTCGACGATGAAAAATCCGAGAATACCGATAAGGAGCACGACGGCGCCGATCACTATGTAAATGACCGTCCAGCTCGACGCTTTGTCAAGGTCAAAGCCCATAAAGCCGCCGAATACGACGAGGATCGCGAGAAGAGGCATCATCGAGTTGATGCCCTCGGCGCGGCCGCGGTTCGTCTCGTCCGTGCTGTCTGTCAGCCACGCGTTATATGCGGCGTCGTTCGCCGACGAGCCGAAGAAGGTCATTATACAGTCGAGAATGATAACGATAGTCACGCCGACGGACGCTGCGGAGACGGTCGATCCGAAGAGCGAAGTTATGACGTCAAGCCGTACAAGCGCAAAAGAGATTATCGAAACGCCCCACGCGATGTAGCCGACGCACATGAAGATCTTTCTTTTGCCGATACGGTCGGACAGCGCGCCGATAAAGATCGTAGTCAGAGTCGCAGCGATCGCGCTCGCCTCGACCATGAGCGAGATATCCGACGCAGAAGCGTTGAACATCTTGTAGATGAATACGTTGAAATACATATTCTCGACGACCCACGCGATCTGGCCGACGAGCGAGAAAACGATGAGCGCTAAATAAAATTTCTTTTTGTTCATATCATCCCTCCGAACCAGACGTCCTCCGTCCTGTAATTTCATTCAGATAGAGCTTGAATCTCGGATCTTTGTCCATCGATTCATCAGTCATTCCGAAGTCGCGTATCCTTGCTGTCAGCTCGTCTTTGATAAACTCCAGATATTCCGCGTCGCGTGAAAATCCGTGAACGACAAGCTCGCCGCTCTCCTCGTAGCGTGCAAGTTCAGCGTAAATATCGGGTATGTGATACTCGAAAAGGACCGGCGCCGCGCTCTCGCTGACGTACTCCGCGTCCCACGAGGTGACGCCCGGGGAAAACCCCGCTCCGTCTATCTCATAGAGCGAGCATCCTTTTCCTTTATACACTTTTTCAAACGCACCGGGATAGCACTCGTAAACTTCGGTGACTCCATCATCCGTCATGATAAGTATGTCGAAATCATCCTTCGGGGCGCCGAATAAAAGTGCCGTCAGTTTGTCTTCTATAGCATAAACGTACGGAACGCCGTGAGTCGACGCCCTCGGTTCAAGCCTCCTGATACCGGAAATATCCGAAGCATGATACAGTTTCATTTTACCACCTCACAGCTTTCTGTAAACGGTGAGCATCATCGTGACGTAGCACGCGACGCCGCCGACAAGGTTTGAGATCGGCTCCGCAAGAAAGACTCCTTTGACACCGAGTCCAGCCGCGGGCAGGATTATCGTTAGCGGTATGACAATGACCGCTTTTCTGAGCAGGGAAAAAATTATCGCGTGACGCGCATCGCCGACCGCCTGGAACGAAGACTGTCCCGCGAACTGGAACGCCATAAAGATGAAGCCGAAGAAATAGATCTTCAGCAAAGAGACACCCTCCGCCGCCATGGACGCATCGTCGGAGAATATGCCGAACCAGAACGCCGGGAAAAGTAAGACCGCGCCCCACGCCGCGGCGGTGTATACCGCTCCTATCAACGTGTTGAATCTGATGCCCGCTTTTACCCTTGAGTACTCTTTCGCGCCGTAGTTGTAGCTGATGACCGGCTGTGCGCCGCTCGTGATACCGCTCACGGGGAGCATAAAGATCTCACGGACCGAGTTTGTCACCGTCATTATACCGACGTAAAGGTCGCCGCCGTAACCCTGAAGCGTCACGTTGCAGACGATCTGCACGGCGCACGTCGTGCTCTGCATTATGAAATTCGACGCGCCGAGCTTCGCGATCGACGCGGTTATTCTTTTATCTATCCTGATGTTTGAACGTTTCAGCGGAAGCGGCGCCCTCCTGCCGAAGAGGAACGCCAGAACGAGCGTCGCCGACACCGCCTGGCTTATCACAGTAGCCGCCGCGGCGCCCTTTACACCCCAACCGAAGGTAAAGATAAACAGCGGGTCGAGCGCGATGTTGACCGCCGCGCCCGCGACGATAGAGAGCATGCCGACTCTCGGCGCGCCCTCGGCGTTGATGTATCCGACAAGCCCCGTCGCGACGCATGAAAACACTGTCCCCGCGAGGTAAACGGAAAGATATTCATTGGCGACGACGTACGACTCCTCGCTCGCGCCGAGCGCGAAAAGAAGCGGCTTCGAAAAAGCGTATCCGAGCGCCGTCAGCGCGGCGGCGGACACGAGAAGGAGCGCGAACGAGTTGCCGAGTATCTTCCCCGCTCCGTCGTCATTCTTCGCCCCTCGCTCTATCGCAAAGAGCGGCACACCGCCGTTTCCGAAAAGCGCGGTAAACGCCATTATCAGCGTGACGACCGGGAAAGTCAGTCCGACCCCGGTCAGCGCAAGCCCGCTGCCGTCGCCCATGTGGCCGAGATATATCCGGTCGACAACATTGTAAAGCAGGTGAACTACCTGGGCAATGATAAGCGGAGCGGATTGAGAGAGGATGCGCTTCCATACCGCACCCTTCGTAAAATCGCTTTTGTTCGATTCCATGCTCTCACCGCCCTCTTTTTTATATTATAACAAGATACGACGCTTTTTTCAACAATTTGAGCTCATAAACATAGCGGGACCGGAAATTTCCGACCCCGTAATTTATGTTTGGAATTATTCCTGCTCCAAAGACACAAAACCGTACCCTGTCTTATCTTTCCTTAAATTCAAAATAATGAAAAGCAATATAAAAAGATATAAAGCGAATAATTGCTGTAGTGAAAAAGAAAAGAGAAAACACAATTAAAAATGTAACTGGTGAGTTTCGCACCTCAGACCTAAAAACGTAAATCATTACTCCAGTCAAACACAGCAAAACTGAAACAACAATGGAATCGATTCTATTTTTAATTTTAATTCCTTTTTCACTCAATTCAATTCTTCTAGCACAATTTTTGCATTGTCTGTTTTTAACTTGATTGTGAAAAATCATTCTGAATGATTCAAGCAGAATTTCTTTTTCCGAAAGCTTATGATTACACATGTTATTTTCTCCTTCATTAAGACAGGGGACGGTTCGATAATAACTTACTTTTTCAGTGGTTTCGAGCTGTTCCCTGTCTTATGTTTTACTCTTTATTTTTCTTATAATAAATAATGCCAGCGCTGCAACAACAAAAGCAGCAGAAATAGCACCGGAATAGAACACACCATATTTTGTAAAAACTTCAAATATGGTAAGCTTAACACCTTCTTTTGATAACTCATCTATAGATATCTTTATACAAATTGCACAGACAGAGAGAGCACAAATCCCAAAATACAAAAGAATCCCTGATAATACTCTGACAATGCGTTGATCTTTCATTTCTGCACGAAAATACAAGAATATAAACACACAGATAGTTATATGAATAAACAAAAGTATCAGTGAAATCCAAAAAAGTTTGATATAATGGAAAAATCCGATTACTAATAATCCTATTAAAGCTAAGAAAACAAACAATAGTATTCGCGGATGTTTTCTTAAATTGTTAATAAACCTTGACATGAAAGCTCCCTCCTACGTTTTACAAGACAGGTGACGGTTCTATGTCTTCAGGTGCTTTTCAACAATACCTTTACTGATGCCACAGAGCCGCGATAATTGTCTTACGGATAATCCTTTATAATGCAGTTTTTTAATAAACTTATTTTGTTTGTCAGAATCTAATTTTTGAAAAT
>JAFSUU010000005.1 GCA_017445115.1 Clostridia bacterium
ACCGCTCCCGATAAGATGTACTACAAATCCTGCGCAACGTACACCGCGAAGCAGAAAGAAACGCTGATGCTGAATGTGCTGACGCGCCGCCTCGGAATGACCGGCAAAGAGTTCAAGACCGCCAGATACCATTTGACGAGGACGTTCACGGAAGCGGCTGCGGCGTGAGGCAAGTCCTGACCTATCGGGCATACGGGGAGAAAGGAAACGACATGAGCAAACTATACCTTGCCTATGGAAGCAATCTCAACAAGGCACAGATGCGGATGCGCTGCCCGGATGCTATCGCCATAGGAACGACAGAAATCAAAGACTATCGGCTTCTCTTCCGCGGTCATCCCCTTGCCGCGGTAGCAACGATCGAAAAGGAAAAAGGATCTTCCGTACCGGTCGCGCTGTGGTCGATCTCCGAAGCGGACGAGCGTGCGCTTGACAGATACGAGGGCTTCCCCCGGCTCTATATCAAAAAGTGGCTGACCGTTCCGTTCGGCGGTCGGAACGTGAAAGCGATGGCGTACATCATGACTGACGGAAGACCTCTCGGACGCCCGAGCGCCGCATACCTCGGGACGATCCGGCAAGGGTACGCTGACTTCAAGATCACCTATCAGTACGAACTGACACGCGCGGCGATGGGCGAATAGCCGCGTAGGAGCGATTTATCGCTGTTGCAATCGACTTTCCCTCTGTCTTACAGTTATCCGCCCACCCAAAAAGAAAAAGCCCTGTATTCGCTCGTGAGAGCGTTTACAGGGCTTTGACTTTTTTTCATCGGTTATTCGGTTGTTTCCGGCACTTCGTTCTCGCCGTCTGTGATCTCGTATTCCGCCGCAGGATCGAATTCGATTTCTTCTTCCTTATTTTCGTCGTCCTCGCTATGGAACGCGTCATTAAAAGATGCGAGAGCGGCTTCGATCAGGACACGCATTTCAAGTTCAGTACATTCGATACCTTTTTCCGCAAGCATTTCTTTCGCCGCGGAGAGGGCTACTTCGAGTTTCTCGGGACCGTGGAGATCCTTGTAAACCTGCTCGACAAACTGAACGCAGGACTTTGCGACAGCTTTCTTTGTTTTGTCGTTCAGATACTTCTTGCACAGATTCTTCAACACGATGCCGATATATCCGGCAATCGCGGTGAGAATGGTGTAAAGGATCGTGGTACCGTATTCGGAAATAAACTGCTGAAACATGATTATACCTCCTTAAATCTTCTGCATATCGGACGCCCATACACGTCCGGTATAAACTTTTTTGGTCGGCTCGGTGCTTACGAGGTACACCTTGCCATTCTGTTCAATCTGGCGAACGTAGAGCGTGGCAACGCGCACCCACGACGGCATCCCTACGCCGTTGTAATACTTGGTGACACCCGCTTTGCATTTAACCTTGTCGCCGACCTTGATGACATCGGTCGTTGCGCCGCCTGATACCACCGTCCCGCCTGTGGTCGTGATGTATGTGGGAAAACCCGCTGCTTTGAGTTTCTTTTCCATCGCTACAGCGTAATCGCGTTTGGAATAGGCGCCGACCTGTACGCGGTAGAGCTCGCCGGACTTTTTGAGGATTGCGTCAAATCCCGCCGCTTTTACTTTTTCGAGCTGCGCGTCGGCGTTTGTCTTCACCTTATAGGCGCCGGTCTGGACATAGTACAGAGTAGTCGGCTGCGCCGGAGGCTCGGGGACTACGGGCGCGTTCAGAGCGTCAAGGTATTTCTTGACAAGCGCCTTGAAAGTTTTCCAGTTGCCGAGCGCGATTGAATGAGAAGTGCTCCCGAAGATATACGACGGGCACCACTTCCTTCCGGAGATGAGATTGGTGCACTGCTCGTCCGGATCGGCAAACTTCTTCCCGGCGCTCTTGTTTACCCAGTAGGTATGAGTGACGAGCTTGCTGATCGGAAGGTTATACTTCCAGAGCAGCCACGCCGCGATCTTCGCGCCGTTGTCTTTCGCTTTGGCGTCGTGATCGGCGCTTTCACCCATGATGATCTCCATCGAGAGGGACGTCATATTGCCACCGTCAGCCACGGAGCCGTCGCCGGAATGCCACGATACTTCCGCAGATCCTTCGGGATCGTTTGGGCAAAGTCCGGTACCGGCTTTCAGATTCTGCCAGGCGCATTTGTCATCGACATAAAAATGCACCCGTGCGCTCCCCATGTTCTCGTTATAGGTGGCGCGGGTGTACTGTTCACCGTCGTCGTTCTCGGTGCCGTTGGTGTCGCCGGTGTTGTGGATCGTAACCGACTTCGGACCGCCAGCAATCTTCTGATTCTTTTTGTAGAGGGCGCCGGCGCCGCTGAAGCCGGCTTTCTTTGCTTTGGCGTCATCTTTCCATACCGTCCCGTCCGGGATGATCTTCTCGTTCACGGTGACGCCGTTCATTTTGTATGTGTAGTTCGGGGTAAGCATCTCTGTTCTCCTTTCATGTGATTACTTTCCAGGTTTGCACTTCCTTGTAGATCTTGTC
>JAFSUU010000068.1 GCA_017445115.1 Clostridia bacterium
CCCCCCCCCCCCCCCCGCTTTTCGGCAATTTATTTTCTATTCTCCATTTTAACGAGCGACACCTCGCCGCTGCCGAAAGCGGACGTAAGGTCCGTCTCCGTTACCGTCATGACCGAATATCTGACCGACGCCTTAAAATATCCGAAGTCGGAATATTCACCGTCGCCGTTGTCAAGAGTCAGTTTCACGGTATCGCCGTCGGCTGTATATTTGCCAAACGCAAGTATAATGTTGCCTTTTTCATCCGTTTCATACCCGCCGAGCATTTGAGCGATATTCTCACGGGTGGGCTCGAAAAGCGATTCAAGGAAAACTTTCATATTGAGGTCGTTTATTCCGTGTTCCTCAAAATACTCTCTGGAAAGACCGGTCGCTTCGATAAATTCGTCCGAATGCTTTGAATAATGATCGACGATGGAAGAGATCGCGGAATTCAGAGATACGATAATTGAAGCTTTATCCGCCGTTATCGTGTACGTTCCGTCTTCATTGAAAATGAAATACTCCGAGACGTCCGTATACTTTATATCCACGTTATTTGACGGAAGCGCCTCCTCAAGAGAAGCCGAAATACCTCCGAACGCTTTATCCCCTTCTATCGTCAATTTCCACGTTCCGGCAATACCGCTCGGCAGCGGAGTCCTGAATACGAACACGTACAAAAGCGCCGCGATTGCGCAAACTGCCATTATGCAGGCGACAACTACAAGAATAACGCTGCCCGCTTTGCTCTTTGCGGAAGCCTTTTCCTCATTAAGTTCCGGTTTTTCATTCATAATCGATATCCTCCGAAAGGTTTTTGCTCCGTCCTAACTTCTCAGGCGGCGCACGGCGTCGACGGCGTAAGCGAGAATGATCGCCGCGGCGGAATAGATCGCGCCGTAACCGACGTATGCGTATGAGAGCACGGCTTTCAGCGCGTACGTCACCGGGAAAAGAAGGTCGGGATGGAACGGGATCACAAGGCTGACGAAAACGGGGCAAAGCGCCGCGCACGCCAAAAGGATAGGCGGTATCGCCGCGCCGAGCGCGAACGGACTGCCGAACACCCTGCACATAAGCGTACAGAACGACGCCGTGGCAAGCGCGAATATCGCCGCCGCGGGTATCTCGTACGACGCAGACGTGAAAGTTCCGCTGAGGATCAGCGCGAGTACCATTGCGACCGACGACGCGATCGACGACGCAAGATTTGACGCGAAGAAAAGCGGAAGCCTTTTCGATGCCGGCACTCTCGAATAAAATCCGTTCTTTTCATCCTGCATCGAATAGAGCGACGCGGCAAGCACGCAGATCAGCGACGCGAGCGCTGCGATCCCTCTCACGGGAGACGTCAGATAGTCGGTCTCGACTGTCGCCTGCTCTTCCGAAGCGACGAGAAATTCAAATTTCACGATACTCTCTTTGAACGCGAAATCCTTATAGTACTGCATGAACTCTTCCTTATCGGGATAGAGTCCGACTTCGGAAACGTCGTCTCTGAACGTTTCGTATATTTCCTTCGACAGCTCGCGGAACAGCGCGCCGTTCAGCTTTTCGCGGACAAGTCTTATAATGGAGTCGTCCTCTCTCTGATAGATATTTGCCGCGGTCAAGTCGTAAGAGATGTCATTTGCGTATTTTACGAATTCTTCGCCGAGTCCTGCGGGGATTATCCAGGCGGCGTCGGCTTTTCCGAATTCCACCTGTTCTATCGCGCCGTCGGCGTCGGGATACTCTTTGAAGTTTACGACGCTTTCCTCATTCATCAACGCGTCGACTACTCTGTGAGAGACCTCGTCCGCGCCGCCTTCGGCGACGAGAATTATCGTTTTGATGCCGCTTTCCTCTTTTGCGGCGAGGGACATCATACCGCCGAGAAGCGGAATGAGTATCAGAGTAATGATAAAGACCGGCTTTTTGAAAAGCCTTTTCGCGAGCATAAAGAACCAGACGGCGCACTTCCGCGCAAGGTTCATCTTATTGCCCGGGGCGGATCCGAAATTCGAAGTCACGATTCGTCACCTCCCGTCTTTATCTTTCGCACAACCGCGGAAAGCGCAATGAAGAGCGCGGCGTAAAGCAGAAGGAACGCAAGGGGACGCGCAACGCTCTCCCCAGTGAAAAAGCACTCCGCGTATCTGAACGCAACGCCTCCGGGAAGGACCGACGCGATCTTCTGCACGGTTACCGGGAAGAACGACGACGGATAGAAAAATCCCGAGATATACGCAGTTGAAACGGCGGCGGTGAACTGAAGCAGAACGCCCGGGACAAGTCCGCCCGCGATCTCGTAAATAAATATCTGTGCCGATGAGACGACAAGGCAGACCGGCGCGAGTGAAAGAGCGAACAGGACGTAGTCCGGAAACGTCTTTCCGCCGGTGAACTGCAAAACTCTGCCGTCGGAAAGCACCGCTCCGCCGAGCATCACTATCGCCGCAAGGAACAAAAACGAGAATATGAAATACGCGGCATTCTCGCAAAGCATTTGTCTCACCGCACCGATCCGGCGCGAGAGCAAAAGTTTCGGGAGGGAATAATCTTTTTTCGCAAGATGCGAAGCGCACGCGACGCCGAAGAGCATCGCAAAGAATATTACAAACGCGGAGAAATAATATGTACCTATCGGGAACGAGTCATCGTTTCCGATATCGTGGACCTTGATCGTTTCGTTGCGCTTCAGAATGAACTCAACGTATCTGACAGCCCACGCGTCGGACAAAGGATCCCGGTCGCGCCACGATATACCGCGGTCGTACATATACCTGTCCCCGCCGAATACCGACCGCTGCGCCTCGTCTGCAAGCGTTTCGGCGACTTTGATGAACTCGGTCACCAGCGCTTTTACAAGTCCGACGTCAGCGCCCTCGGAGACGAGAGTGACCGGAATGAACTCGCCGCGCGCCGCCGATTCGATGAAATCGTCGGGAACTCTGAGATACATTACGTACGTTCCGTCATTGATTCCGCGTTTTGCTTCCTCTTCTTCGATCGGAACAAATTCCACCGACAATCCGGCTTCGTCAAGCTCGTTCATCGTGTTGACGGCGAGGCCTATAAACCTCTGGTTCATATCGCCGACGATACCGATCTTGAATATTTTTGAGCCGTCGTCGTTCATCTTAGCCGTGTGATCGACGATCAGCCATCCGAGCCCCGCTATCGCGGCGGCGGTGATAAGCGATACGAGGATAACGACAGGCGACGACTTTATATGCCCTTTCAGCCTTGACAGAAAATATCTGAACGCCCTCATACGGTGAGCATCTCCTCAAGGCGCGACTCTCCCTCGCCCGGATCGTGAGCCGTGAGCACACCGTCTTTCAGCACGTAGATCTTATCGCAAAGGTCGAGCTCTTTTACGTCGTGTGTGGCGATTATTGTGATGCCGCCCGCCTCGCGAAACTTACGAAGGTAGTCCGAGATCGACTTGCGGCAGAGAACGTCGAGCGCCGACGTCGGCTCGTCAAGCAGAATGACGCTCGGCCTTTTAGCGACGGAACAGCCTATCGACAGACGTTTTTTCATTCCCCCGGACATTCTGGAAACTCTCGTCTTCAGAAATTCGTTTATACCGAGAAGACGGAGCACCCCGGAGTCAAGTTCCGACTCCATATCTTTTTTTGAATACCAGAGGAGCAGGTTGTCCTTTGCGGAAAGCTCTTCGATCAGAGGAGTTCCCTGCGGAACGTACCCCACCACTCGCTCCCGCAGCGCGCGGTCCTTCATCAGGCTTTCGCCGTCGGCGAGAAAGTCGCCCTTGCCCGTGAGCACTCCGGAAAGTATCCCGAGCAGAGTCGATTTTCCGCTTCCGTTGACGCCGACGATCCCGATGATCGAACCGCTTTCGGCTTCGAACGAAACGCCGCGGAGAACCTCACGTCTGCCGTATTTTTTTCTTATATCACAAACGCTGATTTTCATTTTTCCCCCGTTTGAGAGTATCACTTAAAAGATATCCGGCATCCGTTACCGGTGAAACGGATGCCGGACGATACGTCAATTATTGTTCTTCTGTATCAAAGATCAATCGAAATAATCGAATGCGCCGTCAAAATCTCCGAGATTCGTCAGCGCCGAAAGCAGCTCTTCGGGAACGCCCGCCTTTTTGAGGCCGTCGAGGAAAGATTCGACGTTCCATGATTTGATCCAGCCCAAAAAATCATCGATGTTGTTGAACTCTACCGCACCGGAAGGCACGCTCTTGTCGAGATCGACTTTTTCGTTCGCGGCTTCGCCCTTCAGAGTCAGGAGCTCCTGTCCGAGGACCTTCAGCGCGATATCAAAATCCTGCTCGCCGCCCTTATACTCGAATCCGATAGCAAGCTGGATCTGAGTGAGCATCTGCAGATTAAGTCCCTCGGGGAGCCTGTCGCCGATGTCGCCGTTTTCAATGAAATCGAGGAGACCGCTGCCGAGAGAAACGGTGATCTTACCGTTCAGCTCGCCGTCCTTTACGCTTTCTCTGTCGAAGTTTTCAAGTTTGATCTTGAGAAGCTGGACTTCGCTGTCTTCACCGGACGGGACCATGGTCGCGTTCACGTCGCCGGTGAATTTATCGCCGTCAAGCTCGCCGAGACCGCTTACCGTGATATTCGAGAAGGAATAAGGATTGTAATAATAGTAATCGTCATAGTAATCGTCGTCTTTGGAAACGTCGATCTTCAGCTCGAACGCGCACTTACCGTCGTTTTCAACTTTATTGAAACCGAAGGTGATGCCGCCGTCAATGATCGCGAGTTCGCGTCCGCAGACTTCAAAGTCGCCGTTGACGCGGGAGATATATTTTGCGATGGGGCTGTTCAGGTATTCCTTGTATTCATCGCCGTATTCTTTTACTATCTCGTCATACTGATCAAAGTAATTCTGAAGCTCCTCGATCATCTTGTCTATGGCATTGTAGAACTCCTGCTTTGCCGCTGTGAGATCGACGGAGCCTTCCATCTTCGCGACAACGGGCAGGATAGTATCGAGGATGCGCTCGACGTCGGAGTCTCCCTTTAATTCCTTAAGGACGTTGAGGTAGATCTTCTGAATATCGTTGAGCGTGATATTCACTTCAAATACGGTGAGCTCTTCGGAAACGCCGTTGACCGTGACGGTCTCCGTCTTCTTTTCAACGTTCCCGATGCTGTCGATCACGATTGTGAGATATCTGTTGACGAGCTTTTCAACGTCACTTCCGGAAAGATCGTTTATAACGTCTCTTACGGATCCGGCAGCATCACCGCCGAGTGCGCCTTCAATATTCAAGCCGCCGAGCAATGAATCGAGATTGAGCATCGATCCGATATTCGAAAGCCCGTTCAGATAATCGAGGCCTGAGGAATTAAATATACCCGACAGGTCGTCGGCGGAAAGAGATATGAACTTATCGCTGAGTTCGGGAATGCAAAGATATACTTTTTCGTTCTGTTTATCGTATCTGACCTGAACGCTGAGCAGTTTTCCGCCGGAGAGCGAGATCGCAGCTTCCGCCGCGGAAGCGTTGTCGTCAATATCCGTCTTAAGGTCAAACCCTACGCTTGAAAGCCAGCCGAGGTCTATGCCGAGCTGTTCTGCGATAGGAGCGAGGATGGTCTGATTGATTCCGATGGTAACGTTCACGCTGTTGGGAGCGCCGGACGATTTTTCCGTGTACTCTTTAGCAGTTTCGTAATAGCTTGCGACGTCCTTCGCGATTTCGTCAACTCCTTCGCCCTCGACTGTCTTGAAATACTTTTCGTCGGAATAGAAAGTCTTCGCCATAAACGCCTTGGTCTGCTTCGGGAAGATCACGAACGCGAGACCTACCACGAGGCCGAGAACCGCAAGAACTGACACTATCGAGATGAGCACTTTCTTGCCGGCGCCGGACTTCTTTTTCTGAGGAACAGGCGCGGCGGGTGCCGCATAAAACTGTCCCATCTGTCCCTGAGGAGCATACTGTCCTTGAGGTGCATACTGTCCTTGAGGTGCATACTGTCCTTGAGGTGCATACTGTCCTTGAGGTGCATACTGTCCTTGAGGTGCAGTGTAAGGCTGCTGAGGTGCTGTGTACTGCGGCTGCGGAGCCGTGTACTGCTGTTCGGGGACTGTATTCTGCTCGGCGGGAGCCTCGGGAGCTGCAGCGGCATTCAAAGATGCGCCGCAAGCACCGCAGAAGACTTCCCCTTCTTC
This sequence comes from Clostridia bacterium, assembly GCA_017445115.1. The sequence goes on from JAFSUU010000068.1 coordinate 6,142, forward strand.
ACATTTGTTTCCGCAATTCGGACAAAACATTTCAAATACCTCTCTTTCGGCGTTTCGCGGTCGATGCCGCGTCAAATTTATAAACGTATAAATAAAAACATTTTCGCATTTTATATTCTATGTAAAATATATTATAAATATCAGATTTTGTCAAGTGGTGTTTCGATTTTTTATCTGATGCATTTCATTCGCTGCCGGGCAAACGACGTTGTTGACAACGACTTCAACGTGTGATATATTGAAAAGTGAAAAAAACGGCGAAGCCGAAAACAGAAAGGACCTTATCCATGCAAAGAGTTTGTGAATTCTTAAAATCGGCAAAAATTTATTATCTCGCGACGGTGGAAGGCGACGCTCCGAGAGTGCGCCCGTTCGGCACGGTCAACATTTTTGAGGGAAAACTCTATATCCAGACCGGCAAGGTCAAGCCGGTTTCGCATCAGCTCGCCGCAAATCCGAAGGCTGAGATCTGCGCTTTCAAGGACGGAAAATGGCTCCGCCTCTCCGGTGAGCTCGTCGAAGACGACCGTGTGGAGGCTAAAAAATCGATGCTCGACGCATACCCGGAGCTCCGCGGAATGTACGACGAAAACGACGGCAACACCGAAGTCCTGTATTTCAAAAACGCGACCGCGACTTTTTCCGCATTCGGAGCGGCGCCCGAAACATATACGTTCTGACTTTCACGCCGTTTTGGACATAAATCCAAGGAGAAAATGAAATGAAACCCGAACTTCAAAGATCATGCTCCGACTTCATATCCAACAGAGAAGAGGTCAAAAAGCGTTCAAAGCTCAGTTTTCCGAAGTATATCCTGTCTGCTCGAACATATTTCTCTCGCGCGGAAAGACTGCCGACGCCGAGACGATCACGAGATGCCGCGGCATAATCAAGGAAAACGCCGGCATCCTCAACAATTTCCGCGGGACGGTATATGCGCCCGCAGCCTGCATACTCGCCTGCTCGACAGATCCCGAGGGTAAAATGGCAAAGGCGTCCGAAAACTACAAAATGCTCAAAGACTATTTCAAACGCAGCGAATATCTCGCCCTCACAGCTCTTCTTCTCGCCGATACGGTAAACGAAAGCGAAACGCGCGGCGCTGCCGAAAGGGGCAAAGCTATCTATGATCTGATGAACGAAAAGCACCGCTTCCTCACCGGATATGAAGACAGCATTTTTGCCCTGACGATGGCTTTCTCCGAAAAAAGCATCGAACAGCTGACAGACGAGATGGAATTATGTATGGAAGAGCTTGACGGTATATCTTCGAAAAATACGCTCCAGACCGTCGCACAGATACTCGTTATGAGCGACAGACCCGCGAAGGAAAAGTGCGCGAGGTTCAAAGAACTGTTCGAGGCGCTCCGCGCTTCCGGGCTGAAATACGGAAAGTACTATGAACTCCCCGTGCTCGCATCCCTTGCCGTCACCGACAAAGACATCTCAGAGATCATATCGGATATTTCAGACGTTGACGGTTTTCTCGCGAAACAAAAGGGTTACGGCGGACTGTTCGGGCTCGATAAAAAGTCGCGTCTTATGCACGCGGCGATGATCGTTTCCTCGCTCTATTCACCGTGTTCTCCGTCATCAAGCAAAGACATAGCGTCTCTTGCCTCCATGATCTCGATAGTGGCAATGCAGATAATTATGATAATAGTGATCTCGAACTCCGTGGCGATGAGCGTTTCCGCATCACATTGATCCGAAAAAACAGTTGAGGGGGAGCTTTTGAAAAAGCTCCCCTTAAATATTTCCGCATAAACGCTTTTTGAAAGAACGCGGGGAAACTTTTTTCCGAAAAAGTTTCCCCGCTGTATCAATTCTCTTATTCTTTCTCAGTCAGCAGCTTTGCGATCTCCGCGAGAAGATCCTCTCTGTTGAAAGGTTTGAGGACATAACCGTTCATACATTCCGTCGAGTCCTCGGATTTGTCCTCGGCGAAGGCGTTGGCGGTCAGCGCAATGATCGGCATCTTCGACTTTACACCTCCGAGCGCGCGGACGGCTCTCGCCGACTCGTATCCGTCCATCACCGGCATTTGTATATCGGTCAGGAGCAGATCGAAATATCCGTCTTCCGAGCCCGCTATCATGTCGTAAGCCTGTTTTCCGTCCTCCGCTTCCTCGACGGTGTAGCCGCCGCTTTGAAGAACCAGACGCGCAATCTCACGGTTGATCCTGTTGTCGTCGGCGACAAGTATCCGTCTCGGAGCTTCCGCGCGATCCGTTTTTTTGCTTGGCAAAACAACTGCCGGGGCATCTTCTTCGGAATAATCAAAGCGGAACCGGAGCGTAAAAGTCGTGCCCTCTCCGGGAGCGCTTGTAACGTTTATTTCGCCGCCCATCAGATCTGTCATACGCTTCGTGATCGCAAGGCCGAGGCCGGTACCCTGGATCTGGCCGACTAATTCCGACTGTTCCCTTTCGAACGGGGTAAATATCTTCTTTGCGAATTCCTCTGTCATCCCGATACCGGTATCGCTGACGCATATCCCGTAATCCGCCGACTTTCCGTCATCGTTGTCCTGAGTGACCGTGACCTTGACCGAGCCGCCCTCGGGCGTATATTTGTAAGCGTTGCTAACGAGGTTCATAAGCACCCGTCCGAGCACCTTTGAATCGCATTTAACAAACCGGTTCTTCACTCCGGAAAGATCCGTCGTAAAATCAAGTCCTTTTCCCGCCATTTGAGACGAGAAGACGTCGTAAAGCTTCTTGAAAGCTTCCGAAAGATCGGTGCGTTTGATATCGAGCTTCGTGTTTCCGCTCTCGATCCTGCTCATTTCAAGCACGTCGTTGACGATATCGAGCATATAGTTGCCCGACGACTCTATCTTGCCGAGATACTCCTTGACCTTTTCGGGGTCGTCGCAGTTCTTCGCTATATCGGTAAAGCCGATTATTGCGTTCATCGGCGTCCTTATGTCGTGAGACATCGCCGAGAAGAAACGCGTCTTAGCATCGTTTGCACGGCGCGCGTCGGCGAGCGCATCCTCAAGTTTACGGTTCTGCTCCGTTCTCTCTTCGTGTATCGCCGTGGTGTCGCTGACAAGCATTATGAAGAAATTTGCCTCGGCGTTGACCGGGAAGAATGAAAAACGCTTGTAAAAGATCTCGCCGCCGTCTTCTATCTCGATGTTGACGTCCGGAATGCTGTTCTCTGCGAGATTGCGGCAAACGCAGTCAAGACACAGATTTTCGTTTACGATTTTATACTGTTCCTCTGTCGCTCTGACACGGGGCATCAGCTCGTTTTTGATATAATCGGTGTACGACCCTGTCTCTTTAGCGGGAAGTATTCCGCCCTTCTCCTTCGACGTATATCCGTTCATGACGAGATTATATTGCCCGTTCACGACGAAAGCTATCAGGCAGTACTGCTCGGCAAGCGCGCCGTCGAGTATTGCCTTGTTGACCATTTCGTTGTTCCAGTCGCGCTCGGTGATGAACGCAATAATGTCGCCGGTGGAAGGCTGCTCCGCCATCGAAGCCTTAAAGCGGATAAATCCGAGTTTTCCGTTCTGACGGCGTGTAAGAAAGATCCTGTAAATCGTATCGTGACCTTCTTTGAACTGACGGATCAGGTCTTCCGCATAGATCGTACCCGGATCTTCTCTGTAAACGGTATACTTTGACCTGTTCTCGACAAAGCGGGAGAACGACTTTTCGCCGCGGTCTTCATCGTAAAGATCGGTCCCGTCAATTTCTTCGATCAGATCTTTCGTGAGGTTGACGCTGAAAACCGCGATCGAATTCTTCGTCATACTGTCGAGATCGCTCTTCATTTCATCGAATTTTGCTTTCTGAGCCGATTCGTTCTCTATGACGCGATCCGTTATACTGTACGTCATGAGCAGGAACATGAATACGTAAACGCTTCCGCCGAACAGGATCCCGGACATGATTATATCCGGGTCGCCGAAGATGCCGACCGCGAGATATCCCGCGAGAAACATTATCAGAAGGACGAGCGGCACGTAAAGTAATATCTTGCTCTTGCCGATACGCTCGATCCTTTTAAGTTTGCGGGCATAGCGGAAGTACCTGACGATGTTTATCACCATCAGCGCGCTTCCGAGGTAAACCATAATCCTGCTGATCCAGTCCATAACGCCACGCTCTCTTCCAGTTTACTTATTTATTTCAGTATAACATACATTTACTGCCATATCAAGCGATAAATCCCATTCCGCTTCATTTTTATCTTTTTTTCGTTGACGTTCCAAAAAATATAAAACATACGGACCCGGAAAATTCCGGGTCCGTGCTTTCTTTTTGCCGGTTGACGTGTCCTCACCGCATCATTTATAATACTTCACCGCGGCTTCAAACATCTTTATATCGTAATTGCCGGGGACGTTCTTGTAAAGCCCCGCGCCTACACGCTCGCTGTGTCCCATTTTGCCGATGACACGCCCGTCGGGAGACGTGATCCCCTCGATCGCGTACGCGCTGCCGTTCGGGTTGAAATGAATGTCGTCCGTCACGTTTCCGTCAAGATCGACGTACTGCGTCGCGATCTGTCCGTTCGCGGCGAGCGCTTTTATCACGTCGTCGGAGGCGTAAAATCTTCCCTCTCCGTGAGAGATCGGCACGCTGTATATCTCGCCGGGATTTGTCAGCGAGAGCCACGGCGATTTGTTGGATGAAACGCGTGTGCGGACTATGCGCGACTGATGGCGCGCTATCGTGTTGAAAGTCAGTGTCGGACAGTTCTCGTCCGTGTCGACGATCTTTCCGAACGGAACGAGACCGAGCTTTATCAGCGCCTGGAATCCGTTGCAGATACCGCACATAAGGCCGTCCCTCTCATCGAGAAGCTCAGTCACGCCTTCGCGAACCTCGTCGTGTCTGAAGAACGCGGTGATGAACTTGCCGCTTCCGTCGGGTTCGTCGCCGCCGGAAAATCCTCCGGGGATGAATATGATCTGCGATTTTTTGATCTCTTTTGCAAATTCCTCGATTGACGAAGCGACGTCGCTTGCCGTGAGGTTCTTAACGACAAAGATCTTCGCCTCGGCGCCGGCTCTTTCCACCGCCTTTGCGCTGTCGTATTCGCAGTTAGTGCCGGGGAAAACGGGGATGAGCACGCGCGGCTTTGCGCATTTCACTCTCGGCGCGGCGTATTTTTCCGCTTTATATCCGAACGCTTCAAGAGGACCGATATTCTGACTTATGTTGCAGGGGTAGACGCCCTCGAGTCTGTTCTCGTATGCGTCAAGGACTGAAGAGGCGTCAACTTTATCAGCACCGTGAGTGAACGCTCCGTCGTCGGTGACAAATCCGACGTCACGTGCGCCGGGCACCGTACCGCCGTCCGATATCTCGAGTACGAACGAGCCCTGTCCCTGAGTGAACAGCTCTTCGACCGTCACGCCGTCTGCAAAAGCAAATCCGAATCCGTTGCCGAACGACATTTTCATCACTGCCTCGGCAACGCCGCCGGACGTCACCGCGTAGCATGCGACGGCGCGACCGGATCTTTGAAGCTCATTCACCTTGTCGAAGGTCGAAATGAGAGACGACGCTGTCGGCAGACCGTTTTCGTCAAATTCGGGCGAGATCATAACGACTCTGTCGCCCGCGCGCTTGAACTCGGGAGAAACGACGTTCTCCGTCTTATCAGTCGTGACCGCGAAGGAGACGAGAGTCGGCGGAACGTCGAGCTTTTCAAACGAGCCGGACATGGAGTCCTTGCCGCCGATCGAGCCTATGCCGAGATCCATCTGCGCTCTGAACGCGCCGAGAAGCGCGGAAAGCGGTTTGCCCCAGCGTTCGGGATCGTGTCCCGGTTTTTCAAAGTATTCCTGGAAAGTTAAATAGGTGTCTTCAAAGGACGCGCCGGAAGCTATCAGCTTGCAGACCGACTCGACGACAGCGAGATACGCGCCGTGATAAGGGCTGCTCTCTGAAATATACGGATCGTATCCCCACGCCATAAGAGAGCAGTCGTCGGTATCGCCTTTTTCGAGCGAGATCTTCTGCACCATCGCCTGAACGGGCGTCAGCTGGCGCGCACCGCCGAAAGGCATCATGACGCCGCCGGCTCCGATCGTCGAGTCAAAGCGCTCGGAAAGTCCGCGTTTAGAGCAGAAGTTGAGGTCGGACGCTATGCCAACGAGATTCTCCGCAAATCCGCCGGAAACGGTACGTTTGAACGGTTTCGGGGACGCGGGCGCGATATTTATATGCTTTTTTGCGCCGTTCGAGTTAAGAAACTCACGGCTGATATCCACTATCTTTTTGCCGTTCCACGTCATTGTGAGACGCGGCTCGTCTTTGACGACGGCGACCGGTGTCGCGGAAAGGTTCTCCTTAGCGGAGAGGGCGAGGAAGCTCTCAATGTCATCCGGCGCTACGACCACCGCCATACGCTCCTGAGATTCGGAGATCGCAAGCTCCGTTCCGTCAAGTCCCTCATATTTTTTCGGCACTGCATTCAGATCGATGTCGAGTCCGTCTGCAAGCTCGCCTATCGCGACTGAAACGCCGCCCGCGCCGAAGTCGTTGCATCTTTTGATCATCCGGGACGCCGAGGGGTCGCGGAACAGGCGCTGAAGTTTTCTCTCCTCGGGAGCATTTCCCTTCTGCACCTCAGCGCCGCAAGTCTCGACGCTTCTCGCGTTGTGAGCTTTCGACGATCCTGTCGCGCCGCCGATTCCGTCGCGGCCGGTCGCACCGCCGAGAAGGATAACGACGTCGCCAGCTACGGGGCGCTCGCGCCTTACGTTTGCCTCGGGAGCGGCTGCGATGACAGCTCCTATCTCCATACGCTTTGCGGCGTAACCGGGATGGTATATCTCGTCTACGATGCCGGTCGCAAGACCTATCTGGTTGCCGTACGACGCATAACCCGCCGCCGCCTCGGTGACGATCTTTCTCTGAGGAAGCTTTCCGGGTATGGTCTCCGATACGGGACGTGTCGGATCCGACGCGCCGGTGACTCTCATCGCGCCGTAGACGTAAGACCTGCCGGAGAGCGGGTCGCGGATCGCGCCGCCGATACAGGTGGACGCGCCGCCGAAAGGTTCTATCTCCGTCGGGTGGTTGTGCGTTTCGTTTTTGAAGAGAAGAAGCCACGGCTCTTTCACTCCGTCGACCGTGACGTCGATCTTGACCGTGCAGGCGTTTATCTCTTCCGACTCGTCGAGACGGTCGAGCTTGCCGTGACGCTTCAGATATTTGACGGCGACTGTCGCGATATCCATAAGGCAGACCGGCTTTTTGTCGCCGACCTCCGCTCTGACTCGCATATATTCGTCATACGCGTCGGAAAGCAGTTTATCTTCAAACTTCACGTCGTCGATGACGGTTAGAAAAGTCGTATGGCGGCAGTGGTCCGACCAGTAAGTATCTATCATCCTTATCTCGGTGATAGTGGGATCGCGCCTCTCCGTCTTGAAATATTCCTGACAGAACGCAATATCGTCCGCGTCCATCGCGAGTCCGTACTCCGAGACGAAGCGTTCAAGTCCCGCGCGGTCGAGAGATATAAACCCGGTGAGCGTTGCGACTTCGGTAGGTATTCTGTACTCCGCCGCGAGCGTTTCGGGCTTTTCCATACCTATCTCGCGGGAATCCACGGGATTTATAACGTATTTTTTGAATTTTGCGATCTCGCCTTCGTCAAGGTCGCCGTATAATGCATAGACTCTCGCGCTGCGGATCGCCGGACGTTCGCCCTGCGATATGATCTGTATGCACTGCGCGGCGCTGTCGGCGCGCTGATCGAACTGACCGGGCAGATACTCCACTGCGAAAACTGCGGCGCCCGGCAAGTCTATTTCACTTGTCGCTATGTCGAGCTGAGGCTCCGAAAATACCGTTCTGACTGCGCGCTCAAACAATTCTTCCGAAATATTTTCAACGTCGTATCTGTTGAAAAGTCTGAGGTCTTCGAGCGATGTAATCCCCAGAAGTTCTCTCGCGTCATTCAGAAGAGATCTTGCCTCAAGCGCAAGCTCTTTTTTCTTTTCGACGAAAACTCTGTAAACCAAGTCAATCCTCCTCTGCGGCAAGCGCTCTTGCGCCTATGTCGCGACGGTAATATGCGTTACCGAATTTTACGGTCTTTACTGTTTCATAGGATGCGGCGAGCGCGTCTTTAAGTGTATCCGCGACCTTTGTGACTCCGAGAACTCTGCCTCCGGACGTCACGAGCTTTCCGTCAGAGAGCTTTGCGCCGGCAAAATAAATGCTGTCGGCGGCGGCGTCAGGGAAAGTTATCTCAAATCCTTTTTCATAAGACGCCGGGTATCCTTCGCTCGCCATTATCACGCATGCGGAGTGCTTGTCCGAAAACTTCACTTCACACTCCGAAAGAGTTCCGTTCGTTGTCGCCTGCATTACGGAAAGAAGATCGCTTTCGAGAAGCGGCAGTACGACCTGCGTCTCGGGATCGCCGAAACGGCAGTTGTACTCGATGACTTTCGGACCGTCTTTCGTTATCATAAGCCCGAAATAAAGGCAGCCTTTGAACGTGCGTCCTTCCGCCCTCATCGCCTCGATCGTCGGCAAAAAGATCTCCCTCATGCATCTGTCGGCTACGTCAGCGGTGTAGTACGGGTTGGGCGCGACGGTACCCATGCCTCCGGTGTTGAGACCGCGGTCCCCGTCGAGAGCGCGTTTGTGGTCCATAGAGGAGACCATGGGTTTGACGCACTTGCCGTCCGTGAACGAAAGCACCGAAACTTCCGGTCCCTCGAGGTATTCTTCAATGACTATTTTCTCACCGCTCTTGCCGAATTTTTTGTCCTGCATCATCGACACGACGGCATCCCTTGCCGCCTCGCGGGTCTCCGCGATGACGACGCCCTTTCCGAGCGCGAGACCGTCGGCTTTGATGACGGTCGGGATCGGGCACGACTCAATGTAAGCGAGCGCCGACGACATGTCATCGAACGTCTCGTATTTTGCGGTCGGGATCCCGTATTTTTTCATAAGATTTTTGGAGAAGACCTTGCTGCCCTCGATGATCGCGGCGTTCGCGTGCGGACCGAAGCAGGGTATCCCCTTTTCCTCAAGCGCGTCGACGCATCCGAGAACGAGCGGATCGTCGGGTGTGACGACAGCGTAATCTATTTTGTTCGAGACGGCGAAATCGACGATCGCGCCGATATCGGTAGCGCCGATCGGAACGCATTTCGCGTCGCGGGCAAAGCCTCCGTTTCCGGGAAGCGCGTAAATTTCATCGACGGAACCGTTCTCTTTCAGCTTTTTGATGACGGCGTGTTCCCGTCCTCCGCCTCCGACTACGAGTATTTTCATATTATCTCCTGCAATTCATCAATGATGGAAAAGTCTCATTCCGGTGAATGCCATCACCATACCGTATTTATCGGCACATTCGATCACGAGGTCGTCGCGGATCGATCCGCCGGGCTCTGCAACGTATTTGACACCGCTGCGCTTTGCGCGCTCAATGTTGTCGCCGAACGGGAAGAACGCGTCGGAGCCGAGCGCGACTCCGTCGACAGCTGCAAGATAAGCCTTCTGCTCCTCGCGTGTGAACGGCTCGGGACGTGTTTTGAAATACTTCTGCCAGATACCGTCCGCGCAGACGTCTTCTTCGTTCTGATTGATGTATCCGTCTATCACGTTGTCGCGGTCGGGACGTCCGATATCGTCTCTGAACGGAAGATCCAGGACCTTGTCCGCCTGACGGAGGAACCATGTGTCCGCCTTCGATCCCGCAAGACGTGTGCAGTGGATCCTGGACTGCTGTCCGGCGCCGACTCCGATCGCCTGACCCTCGTATGCGTAGCAGACGGAGTTCGACTGTGTGTATTTAAGTGTGATGAGCGAGATGATGAGGTCGCGTGCGGCGCCTTCCGTCATCTCTTTGTTCTTTGTGACTATATTGGTGAGAAGCTCGCGGTCGATCACGAAATTGTTTCTTCCCTGTTCGAACGTGATGCCGAAGACCTGCTTCGTCTCGCGCTCCGCGGGGACGTAATTCTCATCTATCTTCACGATATTGTAATTGCCTTTGCGCTTCGATTTAAGTATCTCGAGAGCTTCGGGTTCATATCCGGGGGCGATCACGCCGTCGGAGACCTCGCGTTTTATCAGCTTTGCCGTCGTGACGTCGCAGACGTCGGAAAGCGCGACCCAGTCGCCGAACGAGCACATGCGGTCGGTTCCGCGCGCTCTGGCGTAAGCGCAGGCGAGCGGAGACGCGTCAAGCTCGGGAATATCGTCGACGAAGCACGCTCTCTTAAGCTTTTCGGAGAGCGGGATGCCTACCGCCGCAGAAGTCGGGCTGACGTGCTTGAAAGAAGTTACCGCGGGAAGACCTGTCGCGCGCTTCAGTTCCTTGACGAGCTGCCAGGAGTTGAAAGCGTCGAGAAAGTTGATATATCCCGGACGTCCGGAAAGGATCTCTATCGGAAGCTCGCTCCCGTCCGCCATATATATTTTCGCAGGTTTCTGATTGGGATTGCAGCCGTATTTGAGTTCAAATTCCTTCATCACGCGTTCACCTCGTTTTTATTGAATATTATTTCTTCGCCGCCGTCCGACCAGACGAAAAGCGATATTTTGTTGTCGCCGTCAAGCTCGCGCCAGATCTCTTCCGCAAACGCCTTCACGTCGCAGGGTACGGCGACTCTTTCCGGCTCTCCCTGAAATGACGGAAGCGGCGAACCGTTGCCGACGTATGTGTGAATGAAATGACCGACGCCCGGTTTTGCGGGGTAAGCGAAACAGTAGCGAACACAGTCGCTGCCCTCGGCGTCGACCGATTTCAGTATGCTCATTTTATATGTGAATTTGCCGTCTTTTTTAGATAAGATCGCGCTTATTCTGGGAGTGAAGTTCGGAGCGTCCGGCTCGAATTCTCTCGTTTCGAGCGCGCCTTCGAAAGAGCCGCCGTTCTCAAGCGCGGATATGATCGTATCCGTCTGGTCGCCGTTCGTCACGACGACGTCGTCGCCCGCTTTCCCGAACGCGCGGTATATGATAAGAGTCGGATCGGCGACTTTTGATTCGTCGAACGCCTTTGTGTAAAGTCCGTCGTTTCGCATCTCGAAAACGCGGTTGCGGGAGTTTTCGCTTCTGCCCATGATGAAGTAAGCGATGACCGCTTTTCCCTCCGGCGTTGCGCCGACGATGATGCCGCGGCCGACGTACGGGTCCGCACCGACCGTTTCTTTTACGCTTTTCAGCTTGTAAATATCCATTTTTATCGTCCTTTCCGACTATTTATTTCGATATGATTTCTTTCGATATTTTTTCTACTGCGGCGGGGAGTATCTTCCATTCCGCCTGCCTCATTACCCTCTTCTGGAGCTTTTCGGGCGTGTCGCCCTCGCGGACGCTCACCGCTTTTTGCATTATTATCTCGCCGCCGTCCGGTATCTCGTTTACGAAATGGACCGTCGCGCCGGTGACCTTTACGCCCTTCGCGAGCGCCGCTTCGTGAACGCGAAGGCCGTAGAATCCCTCCCCGCAGAACGACGGGATCAGAGACGGATGAACGTTGATTATCCGCCCCGGATAGCGCTTTGTAAAGTCCGCGGACAAAATCGACATGAATCCCGCGAGGACTATGAGATCTATCTTATATTCTTCGAGAACGGCGAGTATCTTTTCTTCAAATTCCGCCTGTGAGGCGCACTGCTTTTTTGAAACCGCGACCGCGGGAATACCCGCGTTATTCGCGCGTGTGATCGCGTAAGCGTCCGGTCTTGACGAGATCACGGCGACGACCTCTCCGCTCGTGATAACGCCCGAGCGCTCCGCGTCTATTATAGCCTGCAAATTCGTACCGCCGCCGGAAACAAGAACGGCGACGCGCGCTTTTCCGTCAGCCATTTTTCCGCATCCTCTCTTTCGGATTGAGCACGGGCAGGATCAGCGAGCCTGCGGTGTTTCCGAGGACAGCGATCAGTATGAATATCGTTCCGCCTATCGTCGGCCATCCTTTCACGGCGAAATAGAACATATCCGCGACGCAGTGTTCGAAACCGCTGAGGATGAACACGGGGATGCAGAACAGGATCGCGAGCGGCGTCTTGTGCTCCGCGAAAATGCTGACCGCGAGGTACATAAGTATCCCGCAGAACAGCGCGCGAAGAAACGCCTCAAGGATCGACTGCGAGACCTTCGCGTCGCAAAGCGCCGTCGCTTTTTCAACGAGGGACGGAAGCGCAAAGTGGATCGCCGCTCCGCCTGCCGCGGTGCCGACGACGTTTCCCGCAAGTCCGAGGAAAAGCCCTGAAAAATAGTCCTTCGAGCGGTCGCGTATCGCGTATCCTATACGTCCGGTGTAGAGCGAATAGCCCTTGTAACAAATGCAGAGCAGCGCGACGGAAAAGAAGACCGCCCCGACCACTTTGTTGTCGCACGCGAGATAGACCGTACCGCCGAGCGATATAAGAAGTCCGGCAGAAACGCCGGACAGAAATTTATTCAGCATAGTATTACCCTCTCTTCCGATGCGGTGATCTCGCCGATGATATAGGCATCCTCTCCGTTCTCACGGAGGATGGAAAGAGCTCTGTCAGCGTCTTCGCGAGCGACAGTGACGCTCATTCCGACGCCCATGTTATAGGTGTTGAACATATCGCGCTCGGTGATTTTTCCCTCGCGAGCGATAAGACCGAATATCGGGAGAACGCGAACGGCGCTCTTCTCGATCTTCGCTGAAAGACCTTCCGGAATGGAGCGCGGTATATTCTCGTAAAAACCGCCGCCCGTGATGTGAGAAATTCCGCGTACGGCAACTTTCTCCGCAAGCGCGAGAACGGGTTTAACGTATATTTTCGTCGGCTCGAGAAGAGTCTCGCCGAGAGACTTTCCTCCGAGTTCGGCGACAGGGCGCGTGATATCATTATTCTCAACGTCAAACACTTTTCTCACGAGAGAAAATCCGTTGGAATGGACCCCGCTCGAAGGCAGAGCTATGATGATATCCCCGACTTTCGTTTTCGAGTTGTCTATGATCTTTTCGCGGTCGACAACGCCGGTGGAATAACCGGCGAGATCGTATTCGTCCTCGGGATAGAATCCGGGCATCTCGGCAGTCTCTCCGCCTATCAGCGCGGCTCCCGCTCTGACGCAGCCCTCCGCGACGCCCGCAACTATATTCTCGATCCTCTCGGGCACGTTTTTGCCGCACGCGATATAGTCGAGGAAGAAGAGCGGCTTTGCACCGCAGCAGATGATATCGTTGACGCACATTGCGACGCAGTCTATACCGACGGTGTCGTGCTTGTCAAGGAGAAACGCTATTTTGAGCTTAGTACCGACTCCGTCCGTCCCCGATACGAGAACGGGGCGGGAAATCCCGGTAAGATCAAGCTCGAACAGACCGCCGAACCCGCCGACGTCGGAACAGACGCCGGGCGTCACGGTGCGCGCGATATGCTTTTTCATCAGTTCAACGGCTTTGTAGCCCGCGGTGATGTCGACGCCGGACGCGGCGTACGCTTCAGATCTCGATTGATCGTGCATTATAGACTCCGATCCGCCGCTTTTGCGGCTGAATTATTTTACTCTTTTCCGTTCCAGCAGTAAGTGCAGAGCTCGCACTCGGGAAGACCGATCGCTTCGATCACGCCGTCCAGAGTCTGGAACTCAAGGGACGCGAATTTGAATTTTTCGCAGATCGCGCGGCGAAGATTTTTGCCGCGTTCGGTAGTACCGTCACAGTACTCTTCAAGATGTTCAAAACCTTCCTCGCCCTCGAGCTCGAGTATAACTCTTCTTGCGATAAGCTCTCTTTCGCTCGTAGCGCGGGAAAAGTTGAGGTATTTGCACCCGTACATTATCGGCGGGCACGCGGACCGCATGTGCACCGATTTTGCTCCGTTCTCGTACAGGAATTCGACGGTCTCGCGAAGCTGAGTGCCGCGGACGATGGAGTCGTCGACGAAAAGAAGATTCTTGCCGACAATAAGATCGCGCACCGGAATCTGCTTCATTTTTGCGATCTCGTTTCTGTCTTTCTGACTCGGGGGCATGAACGATCTCGCCCACGTAGGCGTATATTTGATAAAAGCTCTGGCGAACGGCTTGTGACTTTCGTTTGCGTAGCCGATCGCATGAGGCGTTCCGCTGTCCGGAACTCCGCCGACGTAGTCGATGTCCGCGGTGTTTCCCGTCTCTTCGTCGTGACGCGCCATGCTCGCTCCGTTGCGGTAGCGCATCATTTCGACGTTCACGCCTTCGTAAGTCGAGTTGGGATAGCCGTAATAGCTCCAGAGGAACGAACATATCCGCTTCTTTTTGCCCGGAGCAACGAGCTGTGTCACGCCGTCGGGAGAAATTCTGACGACCTCTCCGGGGCCGAGTTCCGATGCGTCCTCAAAGCCGAGCTTTTCATAAGCGAACGACTCGAACGATACGGCGCATCCGTCCTCCCTCTTTCCTATATGGACGGGAAGACGTCCGAAGCGGTCGCGCGCCGCGATCATATCTCCGTTTTCCGTCAGGATCAGCACCGAAGCGGTGCCCTCGATCGACTCTTGTGCGAATTTTATGCCCGAGGCGAAGTCGTCGCGCTGATTAACGAGAGCGGCGAAAAGCTCGGTGGAATTCACCGCGCCGCCCGTCATCGCGTCGAAATGTCCTCCGCCCGACGAGACAAGATATTTTTCGATGAGCTCGCTCGCGTTATTGATGATACCGATCGTGCAGATAGCGTACGTGCCGAGTTTCGAGCGGATGAGAAGCGGCTGAGGATCGGTGTCGCTGATGCAGCCGATAGCGCTCGTACCGCTCATCTCCTCGAAGATGTGCTCGAATTTCGTTCTGAAAGGAGCGCTTTCTATGTTGTGGATCTTCCGCTGAAGACCTATTTCTCTGCTGTATGCCGCAAGACCCGCGCGCCTCGTTCCGAGGTGGCTGTGATAGTCGACTCCGAAAAAGACGTCCGCCATGCAGTCGTTATGTGAAGAAATGCCGAAAAAGCCGCCCATATTTTCCTCCTTGGGGCAAATCCGAATGATTTATGCGAAGAAGAGCTCGGAGAGCGTCATCGGGTCGATATACTTGCCGTCTTTGTAAACGCGCATGTTGCCGGACGCGATCTCGTCTATCAGCATAACTTCACCTTTCGCGTCGTAGCCGAATTCAAATTTGATGTCGTAGAGCTCCATGCCCTTTTCAGCCATGACGTCCGCGACTACCTTTGTGATCTTCTGTGTCTCTGCTTTGATGTCGTCGTACTGTTTAGCGGTCATGATCCCGAGGTCGATAAGCCCGTCTTTGGTTACGAGCGGATCGCCCTTCGCGTCGTCCTTGAACGTCATTTCAACGTAGGAAGGAAGAGAGGCGCCCTCTGCGATATAATCGGAATATCTGCGGAAGAAAGAGCCGACAGCTCGTAAGCGGCAGATGACCTCGAGTCCCTTGCCGAATACTTTTGCGGGGAGAACTTCCATCGTTGTGTCATCAAGATTTGCCTTTACGTAATGAGTCTTGATGCCTGCCGCGTTCAGCTTTTCAAAGAAAAACTTCGTCATGCGGAGGTTGACGTCGCCGACGCCTTCGATCGTGAGACCGATCGAGTTTTCGCCCGGATCGAACACGCCGTCTTTGCCGGTGCAGTCGTCCTTGAATTTGAGGAGATAGTTGCCGTTTTCGAGTTCAAATACGTTCTTTGTCTTTCCTGTGTAAACGAGTTTCATTCCCATGTCTGCTCTTCCTTTATATAAAATTCTTATTTTCAAAGTTTCGACGCGATCTCGGCGTCCTTTTTTAATACCGCTTCGGCGTCGCTCCGGCGCTTCTCGGCAAGCTTCTCCGCGAGAGTTCCGTCCTCGACAGCAAGGATCTGCGCCGCGAGGATCGCCGCGTTTGCGCCGCCGTTTACCGCCACCGTCGCGACCGGTATCCCGCTCGGCATCTGCACTGTCGAGAGCAGAGCGTCCATACCATCAAAAGACGACGACTTGCATGGAATGCCGATGACCGGGAGAGTGGTGCTTGCCGCTATTGCTCCCGCGAGATGGGCTGCCATACCCGCCGCCGCAATTATTACGCCGAAGCCTGCCTCACGCGCTCCGCGTGAAAAACCGGATGCCTCGACAGGTGTTCTGTGAGCGCTGTAAATATGTACTTCGTAAGGGATATCGAACGATTTCAGGACCGCCGTTGCTTTTTCGATCACCGGAAGATCGCTGTCGCTTCCCATCACTATCCCGACTTTTTTCATATCAAAAAATCCTTTCTGAAAATCAAAAGGGCGCACTCGTACACCCGTATATGAGGTAAGAGCGTGCCCAGACGGTCGGCGTTGTAATTTCCTCCCGCTCCTCTGTGGTACTCCACATTATTCCGTCAGTCACGAGAAGATCCTTTATTTTCCGTATATATTGTACCATGGAAGAGGCGTTTATGTCAACATTTTTCGATTTCTCAAAACGTAGATTTTTCAGTTCCGCGGAGCCTCATTTTCGTTGTTTTCAATAATCTCCCCGTCCGACTCTTCGGTTTTGCGTTTTCTCCCTTTTATTATGGAGACGGCAGCCGTCACGGCGACGAAAAGATTTGCCCCGACGCCGACGTAATTCTGAATCACGGCGCTGAAAACGGCGTACATCACAAGGTCTATGATGAGCGAGATCTTCAATGCTCTCTCGTTGTTTTTGAAACGGAAAACGGCGACCGAATACTCAAAGTTCGCGACTATCGGCAGCCAGCCGAGGATCCCGCGGTTGTTGAATATCACGCCGAGCGCGACGCCGAGTACGATGAGTATCCACTCGACGACCTTGCTTTTGATATTCTTTATCGCCGCAAGGTTGCGGAGTATCGTGACGGCGTTCTGCACGGTACCGCTGTACCCCTTGAGGACGATCGAGCCCGCTGCGTAAAAGAGCTGGCTTATTATCTGTATGGCCAGTATCTGCCTGTACTTTTTTCTGGTGCTCGCCACGGCGTCCGTTACCATAGCGCCGATACTGCACGCGTTGCCGATCAAAACTTCGTTCATTTCTTGCTCCGGGTAGAATTATTCAGCGAAAGGCAGCATTCACAGCGTGATCCAGTACCGCTGTTCGATCACACCGTCTTCGTCAACGATCTCGTTTTCGAGGACTCCGCCGTTTCTTATTATGGATTTAGCGGAACCGATATTGTCCTTGTCACAGACGATGAGCACTCTGTCGATACCGAGCTTTTTGCACTCGGCAAGCGCGAGTCTGATAAGTTCCGTGGCGTATCCGCGCCGCCTCTCGCTCGGTCTTATACCGTCTCCGATATGACCGCCGTCCCTCAGCAGTCTTTCATTGAGGTAATGACGGATGTTGACCGCGCCGAGAAGTCTGTCCCGCTCCTCGTCGAGCAGGAAGAACACAGAATCTGGGACTCTGCCGTCCTTAGGCTCGCTCACTTCGAGGTCTTCAAGATAGTGTTCAAAATCCCGCGGATCGTTTCTGAAGATCACCCAGGGCGAGTGGTTCGTATTATTGACCTCCTGGTCGTGCTTCCACTCGTCAATCATTTCGATCAGTTTATCTTTGTATTCTTCTGTCAGTTTTATCAGCTTCAGCCCGGTCATTCTGCTTTCCTTCCGGTTTTATCTTTTTTCAGAAACGAAAGCGCCCGTATGAGCGCTTTCATTATTACGGTTCTGTTCAGAAGCTTGCGATCAGTTCCGCCACGGTCTCCTTGGCGTCGCCGAGCTTCATTATTGTCTTCGGGTTCTTGTAGAGCGGATTTTCAACGCCGGCGTAACCCGGTTTGTCGTCGAAATTGCAGATTATTATATGCTTCGCGTCGCCCGCGTTCAACACCGGCATACCGTAGATCGGCGTGCCTTCTGCGGTGTTCGCCGCCGGGTTGACGACGTCGCTCGCGCCGATCACGAGTGCCGCGTCGCACTCTGCGAATTCGCCGTTGATGCTGTCCATTTCGTACAGCTTGTCGTACGGGATATCGACCTCGCAAAGAAGCACGTTCATGTGTCCCGGCATTCTTCCGGCGACCGGATGGATCGCGAATTTGACCTCGGCTCCGTTCGCCTCAAGCTTGTCGGCGAGGTCTTTGACCTCCTGCTGAGCCTGAGCGAGCGCCATGCCGTAACCGGGGATGATGATGACTTTTGACGCCGTCTTAAGGATCTCGCCGACTGAGAGCTCCGGCGCCGCTTCCGCTTCGGGTACTTCCTCCGCCGCTTCCTCCGCCGCCTCCTCAGCAGGTTCTTCCCCGGCAGGCGCTTCAGCCGCCGCGCTTTCCGCTTTGCCGCCGACGGACGTTGCGCCGAGAAGGATCGCGACGAGCTTTCTGTTCATCGCGCGGCACATCACCTGCGTCAAAAGAAGCCCCGACGCGCCGACGATACCGCCGACCGCCACGAGCAGTACGTTGCCGACCGCGATGCCCGCGATGCCTCCGGCGACGCCGCTGAGAGAATTAAGAAACGAGATCGTGATCGGCATATCCGCGCCGCCCACGCGTATTGCAAAGAGTACGCCGAAGAGCGAGGAGAGTATCGCCGTCGCCCAGATCGGAGAGCGGAATACGACGCACGCGACGACCCCGGCGAGAGTCAGCGCGGTATAGATCATGTGCCCTTTGAGCACGACGGGCTTCTGCGGCAGGATCTTTGCGAGCTTGCCCGCCGCGACAAGACTTCCCGTAAACGTGACGAAACCTATGACGAGAGCTATAGCCGACGTATAGAGCGAGAACTTGTCCTCCGACTGAACAGCCGAGAGGATCGCGACGAGCGCGCTTGCAAGGCCGCCGAATCCGTTGAGGAGCGCCACGACCTGCGGCATCTGTATCATTTTGACCCTCAGCGCCGCGATAACGCTGATGACGGCTCCGAGCGCGATGCTGATCCAGATCACGACGGACGGGAGAACGTCATAGTGGTACATTGTGACGGCGATCGCGACGAGAGCGCAAGCCGCACTTATCGCGTTGCCGAATTTCGCTTTATCGGGCTTGCTCATCAGGATAAGTCCGACGAGGATGCCCGCCACGAGAACGCCGCTGATTATGTAGAATTGGAGATCGGTAAGCATTATTTATCGTCCCCCTTCTTTTTGAACATCCTCAGCATCCGCGCCGTGATGCCGAATCCTCCCGCGACGTTAACCATGGCGAGCACTATCGCCGCTGCGCCGAGTATGATGCTCGCCGCGTTTCCGCCGGTCTCCTTATGTATCTCAACGGCGGTGACCGCGAGCGCGCCGATGATCGTAATGCCGGACAGCGCGTTCATATTGGACATCAGCGGTGTGTGCAGAAGGGTCGGAACGTTATTGATGATAAAATAACCTACTATCGCCGAGACGGCAAAAATGCCGATCAGGATATAATTCATAGGTCTTCCCCTTTCAAAAATCGGTCAGGCTTTGTTCATCGCTTCAAGAGCGCCCTGGTGTACGAGTTTTCCGTCTATAGTTGTGAGTATCCCGCGGACGATATCGTCGTTCATATCGAGTTCGATCTTCGCGTCCTTGGAGAGATATTTCACAAGGTTGTAAATATTCTGCGCGAACATCCACGTCGAGCTTGTCGGCAGCATACCCGGAATATTCTTGATGCCCTCGATCGTGACCTTGTGCTTTACGGCGGTCTCGCCGGGAGCCGTGATCTCGCAGTTGCCGCCCTGGTCGATCGAAATGTCGACTATGACGGAGCCCGGCTTCATAGATTTGACCATCTCTTCGGTGATGAGAACGGGAGCGAGCTTCGAGGGTACGAGCGCGGAGCAGAAGATGATATCCATCTCTTTGACGACGTCCTTCAGATGTTCCCTCTCTGTGAGGATCATCTCCTCGGAGAGCGCGTTTGCGTAGCCGCCCTGACCGACTGCCGCTTCAGCGGGAACGCCGGTGTCGACGATCTTTGCGCCGAGGCTCTTCGCCTGTTCAGCCGCCGCGGGACGTATATCTGCCGCGTAAGTAACGGCGCCGAGACGCTTTGCGGTAGCGAGCGCCTGGAGACCCGCGACGCCCGTGCCGATAACGAGCACGTTGCAGGGCTTTATCATACCTACCGCGCAGAATATCTGCGGGATGAATTTCGTAAGATCGCTTGCCGCCATAAGGATGCCCTTATAGCCCGCGCAGGTGCTCATGGAAGTGAGAGCGTCCATATTCTGCGCTCTCGAAATGCGCGGCACGCCGTCGAGCGTAAGGCTGACTATTCCGTTCGCCGCCATTTTTTTGACCATCTCGTGGTTGACCGGGGACGCGGGATGGATAAACGTGATAAGGTACTGGCCTTTATGCATCATATCCACTTCGTGACGTCCGAG
Organism: Clostridia bacterium; assembly: GCA_017445115.1. The sequence goes on from JAFSUU010000068.1 coordinate 26,365, forward strand.
TTTCTCGTTGAAGAGAGGCTCTTTGACTTTCAGGATGATATCGCTGCGGTCGTAGAGCTCCGCGGCGTCAGATACCATTTCCGCTCCTGCGGCGGCATACTCCTCGTCGCTGAAAAATGCGAGTTCTCCCGCCGAATTTTCAACGAGGACGGTAAATCCGTCAGCTCTCAGTTTTGCGACCGTTTCGGGGATTGCGGCGACTCTTCCCTCGCCGTGCATGATTTCCTTTGGGATACCGATGATCATAGTAAAACAGTCCTTTCATATATAAAAAATTAAAGAATTTCAATCATATTTATTATATATAATCTGACTAAAAAAGTAAAGCGGTATCGGCAAAAATTATTTGTTTTTTATAAAAATGGGGAAAAGAAAAGCGTGAGAACTATTTGTAAAAAAGTTCTCACGTACAGAGTGAAGACAAAGTCTTCACTCTGACCGGACGAAGAGAAACGCCGGCAGATTTGGTGATCTCGCCGCGTCAGGCGTATAGGAATACGTCAAGCGGCGAGAGCGACGAAAAGCAATGACGGCGGGGGCTATGGGATTTGCCCATAGCCCCCGCCGCGGTGATTTCCGGCAAAGCTTTATCTTTTTATGATGTTATGCTTACTTCATAATATACACACCGTCATTGCTGCTCTGCCAAGTTTATCTTCGGTCTGAGCGGGAGGACTTTTTGTAAAAAAGTCCTCCCGCACCCTTTCAAAAAACTTTTGTAAAGGTCACGTATCGTTTAATTTTATTATTCTTTCTGTTCCGGTTCCGCCGGTTCCTCGGGCTGTTCCGGCTCAGCGGTCGTCCCGGGCAGCGGTCCCTCGTTCTGAGGTTCGGCCGGCACGGCAGACGGTACCTCGCCCTGTGGTATCACTGTTTCTTCTTTCCCGTTTTCCTTTTCTTTCTTCTTCAGGAAGAAGACGAGGAGCACGACTCCGGCACCGAGGACGATTCCTCCTCCGATGATGAGGAAGATCCACCACGGAAATCCGCCGGAGTAGCCGCAGACGGTACATTTTCCGTTTTCAAACTTATGATCGGACGTCAGCAGTTTTTCGCCGCAGGCGCAGTCGATCCAGTGCTTTGAATCGTCATAGCCGTAAGGTCCTCCGACGTGACGCACCTTTGAGACCGGGATGGTGAGATCGGACTCGGCGACGGTCTTGAAGCCCGCCTTGGAAAGGTAGACGTTTCCTTCAGCGTCGGTGTAATACGCCTTCTTGCCCTGATCGATACATGTCGGCAGGACCATATCGTGCTTGGTCAGCGTCTTTCCGCTTCCGGCAACGACTTTGGAGCCTTTCAGGTAATGGCAGACTGTGCAGCGGTCGTCAGAACCGAACGTATGCTCTTCCGCGCCGAGATGCGCTCCGCAGGCGCAGATCGTATAGTGAAGTATCTCGTTATACCCCATCGTATCTCCGCCGACGTGGTTCGTCGGATCGACGGGCGTTCTCACCTTGTTAATGCCGACCGTGTTCTTGCCCTCCGCGTCGAGCGCTATCTCGCCGCACCCGGCGCAAAAGTAGAATTCCATGTAACCGTACGATACGCAGGTGGCATCGGCGGCGTCCTGCTTCTCAAGCTTGTGCTGATATGCCGGTACCGCCTCGTCGACCTCGTAACCGCAGTAGCAGGATTTATGAAGAAGTCCGTCGACTCCGCATTTTTCCTTCTTCTTGATGACGGAGGTGAAGTCGTGATCCTGGAGTCCGGTCTCATAACCGCAGACGGTGCACTTCTTTTCGTGTCCCTTTTCGGTGAACGTGTATTTATCGAACTTGTGAGCGGTCTTTCGCGTATATCCGCAGACGTTGCAGACGGGGTCGCAGTCGTTCGTGTATGTGTGAGTCGTCAGCTTCGGAATGACGACGTTCGTGGTCTCATATCCGTCAATAAACTTTCTGCCGCACGCTTTGCAGACAGAGTGAGCTTTCATACCCTCGGCAGCGCAGGTCGCGGGATAACCGGCAACGTACATATACTCCGTCTTGATAGGCTCATACATAAAGGCGTAGTAAGTTTCTCCGTTGTACAGCGAGATCTCCGCTCTGAAAGTACGGCCTTCGTCTGAGGCAGAAAGATCATAGGTCTTTCCGAGTCCGACAGTCTGATCCGTGTTCTCGTCGATCCAGGTCACTCCGTACTGTCCGGCGTTGAACTGCGCTTTGTCGGCGGGAGCTAAGTCGTCGAGAAGTTCAATATGGAGCGTGCCGCCGTGGACGCAAAGATCGCCGACGATACCCAACTGCGGGGTATCCATTCCGCAGACGGTGCAGGAGCCCTCGTAATAGTTATGTTTCGCTTCGTTGACGTGACCGCAGACGGTACAGACCTTCCAGTGCTTCGTCGAGTTGCCGTACCAGCCGTTGTAGTTGCCGTCCGACGTGTATTTATGCGAGCCGGTCTCACGCTCCATGTGAGCGTATCCGCAGAGCTTGCACTGCGTCACGGTTATCCGCTTTTCGCAGGTCACTGTCGTGTAGGTCTCGATCTCGTGCTTGCCCCATTCGCCGGTGGCGTGGCAGACCTTGCATACCTTGTAGTGACTGTTGCCATTGAACGAATAGGTGTCCGACCACTCGTGCTTTGAAGCAAGTCCGGGACCATCTATGTCGAGCTTGTGCCCGCAGTCTTTGCAGACGTAGTGGACTGTTGTGCTCTTGCAGGTCGTATCCGTCCCCGCGATGAAGTAATGATGTATCCAGAGATAGTCCTCTCTGTAGTCGCACTCGGCGCAGACTCTTCTGTGATAAGTGCCGTCCCAGAACAGGTACTGTTCTTTATTCTTGTCGATGACGTAGCTGTCCGCTTTCTTCGGGTTGTACTTTTCCGAGACGTACTTCATGTGGTGCTCTTTGTGCGGAGCGTTCCAGTCGATCTCGAAGGGATCGGAATAGTGCACCTTGCCCGAGCCGTCTCCGCGTCCGTCGTAAACCGCGAGGATCCAGGTCTGTTTCGTCCCCTTGGCGACG
>JAFSUU010000069.1 GCA_017445115.1 Clostridia bacterium
TGGTGCCGGTGGCGGGGGTCGAACCCGCACCCTGTCGCCAGGACTGGATTTTGAGTGCTTAAGGGAATAGCGACAACACTTCCCTGAAAATATCCGTTATACGGAAGCTGACGGAAGCTTGTTCCCCTTGAAAAATCGGCGATTGATGGGGGCGCTACTTCCAAAATATCCGCTTTCCCTTGTACCGCAAGGGTTTTCGGGTGCTTGATGGACATCCGGAAAATGGAGGACATTTCGAGGACATAAAGTCTGTTTTCAAATGAATCAAAAATGAATTACCGCGCCGGATAATGGCGAGGACATTCAAAAAACAAAACCATTCACACACATACGTATACATGCTTTCGTCTGCCGTTGATTAATAATCTGAAAGGACTGTATACAAATGAAACGTGAACAATACGAAACGCTGTTTGCATCGTACCCCGACCTACTTACCTTACCGGAGCTTTGCGATATGTTCGGCGGGATAGGCGACGGCACCGCAAGATATCTCCTGCAGGGAGAATACATCGAGCATTTTGTGATCCGGCACACCTATTACATCCCGAAATGCTGTGCGATCGATTACCTGATGTCTAAGCACTACCGCATTTTCCAAAAGAAGCTCAGACATCAGATCGAGTTCCCCAAAGGAGGCGCAGACAAATGAAGTTGATCGAAGCCCTTTTCTTTGGCAACGTTGATCCGCAGGCACGAGCAGTGAAACCCGGCAGCCGTGCGGATAAGCTGAGAACCTTAATCACGGATCACCTGCCGGAGATAGAAAACGCTTTACCCGAAGAACAGCGCGGCGTGCTTGAAAAAATCATGGATGCGCAGGGCGAGCTTGATACGATCTCCGAGTTGGACAGCTTCATCGTTGGTTTTCGCCTTGGAGCGGGATTCACCTACGACGCATTCGTGAATACAAATACGCCGTATCGCGATCTAACCGAAAAACTGTAATTCGCACATTCGACGGACCTTCGTTTCTTTGCTATGATAAAATCATCAAAGGAACGGAGGTTTTTTATATGGAAAAGTACGTCATTGATGAACGCACCGGCTGGGAGTACGAACTGAAGGGCGAACAATATTACCCGACCGGCAGAGTTCAGAAAAACGGCGTAATGACGCCGAGCGAACCCCCAAAAGATGACGAGCCGGAAGAGATATCGCCGGTCGGCATCTGGGGACAGCGGCATTTGCAATTTATTAGTCAGCACAGGAAGTGCCTGTATCTTGATCTGTATATGGCTGACAGACTTAATGCTTATCTTGCCGAAATCGAAACGCAGGCGGAGGATCTTTTCTCCCGAATCGTAAAAGAAATGGCGGCTAAGGAAGGCATCACCGAAAAGCTCAAAGCGGAGGATCAGATGCGCTGGGTGGGGATGATGAACAACATCCGAAACAGCGCCGCGGAGATCGTGAACAGCGAACTGATTTTCGCGTAAGTCTTATGCGACAAATCCATGAAGAAAGGAAAACGATGTTCGAAAAATGAAGTCGAAAAGGAGCAAAAATATGGAAAGACCAATAAGAAATCTTGATACCTGTTATTTCAGAGCCAAACGTGACGGAAAATGGGCGAACCTCTGCTTCACTGATTTAACAGAAGAAGAACAAAAAGAAGTTACTTCCGGAAAGTCGGCAGAGTGGCTGCAATCGCTCTGCATTTATCTGGCTGACAGAGTCCGAGCTATCGGTGACGAATTTGACATTATAGGGGAAACTGAATAAAGCTAAATCTTTATGAAGAACTGATTTTTACGTATAACAATAAGAGCTTGCAGTCAGGTATGGTTTGCCGAACCGTACCTGACTTTTTTATGACAACCTTTTTTAACGATTTACAAGGCTTTTCAGATATTGTTCAACGTTCAGATATCGAATGCCTTCCGATTCCGCCGCATCCCCGCGGTAAATCACATATTTGCCGACGATCTTTCCGAAACGGTGCTCAGTGGCGGCGCATTTTTGCTTATCAATCAGATGGCGATACTGTTCCGGAACAAGCTCTTTGCTGTGTTTGATCTCATAAATTCGGCAGGAAACCGACGTTAGATCATACACGACCATATCGAATTCCCCAACGGCGAACTGTACGCGGTACACCTCCGAGCGCGGCAGAGCGAGCTTCGTTTCAAGAAGAACGATCTCCTCCATGATGAAGCCCCTGACAGTGTCCAATACCCGGTTAAGAATTGCCGTGCGTTCCGACGCGTCCAGATAGCTGAACTTTTCATCAAGCAGCAGCGCACTCACCAACGCTTCCGCCAAAGCATAGCGCATACCCGGTTGACTGAAAACGGATCTCGATGTTTTTCCGCCGGGTTCAGGCAAATAGATCTGATCAATATCCGTAACAAGATCGAGAAGCGAAAGGTATTCCTTGATCTGGCCCCCGTGCGCTTCGTCGATCTCAACGCTTTGTTCTTCTTTTTCAAGAATATCCAGCATGATTTTCAGTGAGCGCTCTACCTTTTCTCTGTCGATATTGTGTTCAAGATCGATCGGCTGCTCTCTGTCCTTCAGCAGATTACGGGAGGCAACGGAAAGGTCGGAGGATCGGAAGGTACGCGTGAGGACTTCTTTTGTGAAGCGGTGGTTCATGTCCTCCACAACGCGGTTGATGGCGCTTGTCAGCTCGCCTTTTGCATACAAATCGTAAAGCAGACGGAAATGACCGCCGTCCTGATAGTATTTCAGCGAGTGCTGAATGTTGCGCGCGATGGCGCTGTTGATATATTCATCCGCGCTTTTCTTGGACGCAAAGGTAGATGTTTCGTTGTAATTGACGCCGCTAATACTCATCGTGCCGCCGTAGCGGATATATTCGTCGATGCCGCGGATGCCCAGGACCGTTTCAAACTCACGGTACGGAATAAACGTGGTATGAAGCATAATGCAGCGGTCGTACA
>JAFSUU010000070.1 GCA_017445115.1 Clostridia bacterium
CCGAAAGCATAAGCCCCGAATATGTAACTTTCTTATGGGTACGCAGATAATCGTGATACAACATCCCGAATCTGCCGACCTTTGGAGCCTCCGGTGCTTCAAGGCAGGGATAATAGTAATCGCCCACCAATTCATATTTCAACCCGGTCTTTTCGTCTGTAATATACTTTTTCATTTGAGTAATCCTCCGATAAGGTTTTTTACTCCGCAACACCCGTGTTTACCGTCAAAAACACGTTTTGCTTCGTTTTGTCCTTATCGCGGCTCACTCATCATTGACAAACCTACATGGGAGTGTTAATTCTTTTGATTTTCATCTTCCCGTCAAGTTGTTTGTACGTGTAAAAGATGATGATCGAGCTGACTATCGCGGTAAGAATATCGGACGCTGGCATCGAATAAAGAACGCCGTCAAGCCCGAAGAATAACGGGAGCAGAAGCGCGAATCCGACACCGAACACGACCTCGCGGATCATCGAAAGCGCGGTTGATGACACCGCCTTTCCCATCGCCTGCAAAAAGATAAACGTCGCCTTGTTCACACATGCGAATATTATCATGCAGAGATAAATGCGGAACGCTTTGACGGCGAAATCGGTATAGTAAACGCTCTCATTCGCAGCGCCGAAAATGCCGATCAGCGCGTTCGGGAAGAACTCGACGATAATAAGCGCGGCAAGTCCGACCGTCGCCTCCGCGATAAGAAGCATCGTAAAGAGTTTTTTCACGCGATCCGCTCTGCCCGCGCCCATATTGAAGCCAACGATCGGAATACATCCCGCCGCCATACCGACGACGATCGAGATGACGATCTGGAAGAATTTCATCACAATACCGACAACCGCCATCGGTATCTGTGCGTACTGCTCCATGCCGAAGACCGGATCAAGCGCACCGTACTTACGGATCATATTATTGATCGCCGCCATTGCCGCGACGAGCGAGATCTGCGAGAGAAAGCTGCAAAGCCCGAGCGAAATGATCCTTCCTATGACTTTACCTTTCATTACAAACGAATACCGGTCGAGCTTTACGCTCTTGATATGGAACAAATACCATACGGCAAGCGCCGCCGTTACAATCTGACCGATAACGGTAGCGACCGCCGCGCCCGTCATTCCCCATTTGAAAGCGTAAATGAAGATCGGGTCAAGGATCATATTCAAAACTGCTCCTGCGAGCGTCGATATCATGGCAAATCGCGGCGAACCGTCCGCTCGGATCACCGGATTCATTGCCTGACCAAACATATAGAACGGGATACCGAGCGTGATCCAGAAGAAATATTCTTTTGACAGATCGTAGGTTTCTTTATTCACGCTGCCGCCGAATGCGTTGATAATAGGCGACGAAAAGATAAGATATACGACGGTGATGACCACGCTTGAAATAATTGTTATGAGGATCGCGTTGCCGAACGAGCGACGGGCTTTATCCGCTTTTCCGCCGCCGAGCAGTCCGCTTACCATAGCGCAGCACCCGTCGCCGATACAGACGGCGACTGCGAGCGCGATCACTGTCAGCGGGAATACGACGGTGTTCGCAGCGTTGCCGAAAGAGCCGAGATAATCCGCGTTCGCTATGAATATCTGATCCACGATATTATACAGCGCTCCGACGAGGAGCGATATGATACATGGGATTGCGTATTTGCGCATAAGTTTACCGAGTTTTTCCTCGACGAGATAATTTTGTGTTTCGTTCATATAGACCTCCCGAGGGCAAAAAAATAATGCGCAAATCCTGTTCGGACTTACGCATTTCTGCCACTCAACGTATAGGATTATAGCACTTTTTCCTCAAAAAATCAAGGCGAAATTTTTAATTTTTTCAAACGCAGAACATAGCAAGCAACGAACTTGCTTGCTTCGAATTCGTTATCGAAAAAGCAGAAAGAATCAACTATATTACATTTACAAATATTGCACCCACCTTTTCATGCGCTCGATTCGTTCTGAAGGTGGGTGCAGTATTCTTTTTTGCAGATCTTGAGCGAAAGGAGGAAAAAGAATGCTCAGAATCACCCCGAAGCAGGCGCGAACGGTACACCGTCTGGCGCGCGACCAGTGCTGCAACTGCGCCGACGGGAACTGTCTCTTACTCGATGACGGAGACAGCCACCCCTGCGTACAGATGATCTCTTACTACGGTTTATACTGCAAATACTTTCTTCACGCGGTATTACCGGCTGAGAGAAAACTGTACGAACAGATCATCGAACAGAACGAATTGAGATCCAAGAAGGAGGAATGAA
>JAFSUU010000071.1 GCA_017445115.1 Clostridia bacterium
CAGTAAAATATGTCTCCGGCACAGCGCCGAGCGCCTCCCACTCAAGATCGCTTTCTATCGGGAAAACGATCCGGCGAGGAAGCAGAGCGTATTCGGCGTAACTGCCGTTGAATGAGCGTCCCATACCGCCCATAAGAGCGACGATCTTTTGACCGACTTCAAGTCCGCTGTCCGACGGATCAGCGATCTCTCCGACGCATTCGATACCGGGAATGACCGGCTTTTGAATATAGTCCGCGCGGATCTCGTTCAGCCGCAGGAGCTTTTCGGAATGATTGAGTCCGAACGCTCTCACTTTCACAAGCACCCAGCCGGGATGAACCGAAGGGATCGGTGCGTCGGATAACACGATGTCTTTTCCTTCTGTTATCTTATCTATCAAAACAGCTTTCATTTCAATACCTCTCTATTGCTTCGACAGGGCAATTCTCGGCGCAGTTGCCGCATTGCAGGCAGTGGTTTTCATCGATAAAGAAGGGCTCGCCCTCCGAGATCACGTTCTGCGGACAAACCGTCTGACAGGTGCCGCAGCCGATGCAGTTATCTGTTATGTGATAGCCTTTTTTAGGCGGTTCCGCATCCCCGACCGTGAAGTATTCGCGCGTGATCGGGCGGGTGGATAAGCAGAAATATTCGATGGTGTAATCCTTCAGCATGAACATCGTGTCGATGTTTTTGGTCTCGCCGGGATAGACATTTTCAAGATACGGCTGTTCTTTATAGAGAATATCACGCCATTTGATCTGTTCTTCTTCCGGGACTTCGACCGCTTTGCCGGAAAGCCTTATCGTTTCCTTGTATTTCGTGTAGCCGAGAATCTGCACCCGTCCGTCGCATTTAAGCTGCGAGGCAAAATATTTGCCGCGAGCGGTGAGAAAATAGAGCGTTGTCCCCTCATAGTGGATCGCACTGATGTTGCGCACCTGCGGCGCGCCGTTTTCGTCAACGGTCGCAAAATCGAGCACGCCGACATATCCGAGCTTTTTCAGACAAGTTTCAATATCCATTATACAGCCTTCCTTTCGCTCATCGGTGCAAGCAGACCGTTTTCTTCGCTCGCCCAGCATTGCGGATCGTCGCCGTAGAAGTCGCCGGTGTAGCCTTTGGCAACGGCGGGACAACCGCGACAGAATTGCTTTAACTTACAACGGGAACATCTGGAAAACTCATCGTAATTACGGTACGCTTCTATACTGCTAACCCACACGTCGGCGAGGCGGTCTTCAAACACGTTTCCGACCTTGCTGTCAGCGACTCTGCGACAAGCGTAAACGTCGCCAGTCGGCAGGATCGTTATGTGGCAGTTGCCGCAGTTACATCCTCCGTAGATCATCCCGTCGCAGGCGTAAGCGGGAATTTTGAACTTGCCTTTTTCGTATTCGTAGAGCGTCCAAAGGTGATCTTTCTTGTTGAAATAGGTGTCGCACCCCTCTGCTTCGTATTCCTTGAATTTCTTATCGCATATCTCAAGCAGATTTCTGTATTCCTGCGGCGTCATAGAAGTATCAAGCTCGCCGCCGGAGGGAACGTAACGCGAGAATGCAAAGACGTTCACTCCCGCTTTTACGACTTCGTCGATGATGCCGGCAACTTCCATATAGTTCGTCTTGGAAACGGTGGTCATAATGACCGAGCGAATCCCCGCACGGTTGATGCAGCCGATCGCATCGAGCGTGCAGTCAAAGCTGCCGGGCTTACGAAACCAGTCGTGCGTCTGTCTCAGTCCGTCGAGCGACAGCTGATACTTCTGGCAGCCGAGCGCTTTCATCTCCAGACAGACCTGATCGTTCAAATGGAACGGATTGCCCATAATCGTGAACGGGATTTCGTGTTCGTGGAACAGCGAAAGCAGTCGCCAGAAATCGGGGTGCAGGATCGGATCGCCGCCCGTGAGATAGAAGTATGGCAGACGGTCGTACATCTCGCAAAAGTCGAGGCAGTTGTAAAAGGTATCCTGCATCTGCTCCCACGTCATACTATCAAGTACACGGCAGGGATCGCCGGAGAAAATATAGCAATGCTTGCACCGCTGATCACATTCGTCGGTGATATGCCATTGAAAGGAAAAATACTGTTTCATCGTAGTCACCATTTATCATAATCGGTAAAACCGAGTAATAAGCGAGGTTTCAGGCAAGATCGCTCCCACCTGAAACAGATTTGGGTGGGAAGAAGATTACTTCTTATCGCCGGCTCCGCAAGCGGTTCCGCAGGCAGCGGGTTTCTCTTCCGGCTTGTCGGCAGCGCCGCAAGCAGCGGGAGTCTCGGCGGGCTTATCTGCCGCACCGCAGGCAGTTCCACAGGCAGCGGGTTTCTCTTCCGGCTTGTCGGCAGCGCCGCAAGCAGCGGGAGTCTCGGCAGGCTTATCAGCCGCGCCGCAGGCAGCGGCGGGAGCCTTTGCTTCCTCTTCTTTTTTGCCCCATCCGAACAGATTTGAAAGTGCCATTTTTGCATCCTCCTTGATAAATGTCAGAGGGTTTGTTCGCCTCTGCATCTTCTATTATACGGATGATTTCGGTTTGCACAAGTACGCACTTTTTTGTAACTGTATACGCACTTTTTTGTAACCGTCCTTTTCCGGAGATAATTTGTAATTTTACCGTGTCTTTTTCGTGAATCCTCTTGAAAAACGATGCGTGTTGCAGTATAATATGAGTGTAACATTCAAAAAGGAAGTGTTGGAGGCTTTATGAAAACGAAAGAAGAATTGCCGGATTGTCCGGTTGCGACGACGGTCGCTCTCATCGGCAACAAGTGGAAACTACTCATCATGCGCAACCTGCTCGTGCGTCCATGGCGCTTTAACGAATTACATAAGTCGCTTGACGGGATTAGTCAGAAGGTGCTCACGGAAAGCCTTCGGCAGATGGAATCCGACGGTATCATCACTCGAACGGTCTATCCGGAAGTGCCGCCGCGCGTGGAATACGCGCTCTCAGAGCTCGGCGAATCTATGCGTCCGATCCTTGATTCGATGCAGGATTGGGGAAATAATTATAAAGCGTCTTTTGAAAAATGAGAATCATGATATGATCATCCCACCGCATATTCAATATCACAAACTGAAAGTATAACCGGCAGAAATGTCGGTCTTTTTGCAATAAAATAACTGCCCCCACTTTTGAAAAAGTCGGGGCAGATTTTTTATTCAAGGAGGTGATGCCTATGAGGGTATCCGGCTGAAAAGCCAAACGAATGACAGCGAGGATATGACATAACCAAATCAAAATTGACGTCCGGGAAAGACCGGAAGAAAGGAATTATAATATGAAATGTTACAAGAACAACGTCATCATCGGAATCGACCACGGTTACGGGAATATCAAGACCGCTAACCACATTTTCAAGACTGGCATCCTGTCTGACGACAAGGAGCCGCTGCTCACGAAAAATATGCTCGTGTACGACGGCAGGTATTACACCATCGGAGAAGGACACAAGGAATTTGCACCGGAGAAACAGGCTGACGACGATTACTACGTTCTCACGCTCGCCGGAATTGCTATGGAACTCCGCGACAAGGGGTTGACCGAAGCGGATGTGATCATCGCAGCAGGACTGCCGCTAACGTGGGCAAGCGCGCAGAAGGAGAGATTTTCGGCGTATCTGACGAAGAACAAAGAAGTGTACTTCACTTTTCAGCGGGTAAGGTATCATATCCGCATTGTCAGCGCTAAGATCTATCCGCAGGGGTTAGCAGCGGTTTCGGAGTTTACAACGCTGATGAAAGGCGTCAATATGGTCGTTGACGTCGGTAACGGTACAATGAATACGCTCTACGTCATCAACAAAATGCCGCAGATGAACAGGATGTACACCGAAAAGTTCGGAACGCATCAGTGTACGCTTGCGGTAAGAGAACAGTTTATGCGTCAGACCCGGCGCGAGATCGACGACGCGATCATCGAAGAGGTGCTTATCAACGGCGCGGCGAATCTCTCTGACGACGATCTGAAGATCATCAAAGCGACAGCGAACGAATACGTGAACGACATCTTCCGCAGGCTTCGTGAGCACGGATATGACGACAAGAGCATTACGCTTTACGTCACAGGAGGCGGCGGATGCCTTATCAAAAACTTTTACGCTTATGACAAAAGCCGCGTATTCTTCATTGACGACATCTGCGCGGCGGCAAAGGGTTATGAGTATATGGCTGAAATGCAGATGAAGACGGGCGTCGGTATATGAGAGAGAACGAATACCGGCTGAACGTGCGATTTGATCTTACAGACGAAAAGCAGAGGCGGACGGCGGAAGCGCTTCAGAGGATCGATCGGAAGAAATATCAGTCGATCCTTAACCGTATCAACGTAGGTCTTTAAGACCTGCTCTCTGCTCATCTCGTTGACAAGCTGAACCTCCAAGCCGCAAAGCTGAAGATCGGAAGGCAGCAGATCCACGCCCTCGCTGCTCTTGTATACTGAAAATTCCTTTGTGATCTCTCCGTCCTCAATGACGTTGTTCATAACCTCTGTGGTAGTTGGATAAAGATCATCGGGATTTCGGAATCCGAGAGACAGGGTAAGCGAGGACTGCGGGTCCATGTCGATCAGCAAAACTTTTTTATTCTGTCTTGCAAGACCGACGCCGAGGTTGACGGTCGTTGTCGTTTTACCGACGCCGCCTTTTTGATTTGTGACGGCAATTACTTTGCATTCATTCATGTTTTCCTCCGTGAAAAAAATATTTTTGCGTGGCTAATACCCATGAAGACGAATCTTCAAAAAAATCACGCTCCTTTCGATGCTGAACCATCGGCTCAGCTATGTACCG
>JAFSUU010000006.1 GCA_017445115.1 Clostridia bacterium
CTCTTATATCTCCGCCAACCTCGAGCTTGAAAAAGCGCTCGCATACACGGTTCAGCGCCTGGAAGAAGAAGGTATCGCCGATAAAACGGTCATCGTACTTTCCAACGACCACTATCCTTACGGACTGAAACCGGATGAATACAACGAGCTGGCGGGAAAAGAGATAGATCTGCAATTTGAAAAATACCGCAATTCATTTATTTGCTGGTGTCCGTCCATGAAAGAACCCGTCGTAGTCGACGCGCCCTGCTGCACGATCGACATACTCCCCACACTTCTCAATCTGTTCGGGATGGAATACGATTCCCGTCTGCTCTGCGGAGTCGACGTGCTTGATCCGGATGCGCAGCACATCGCCATTCTTGCAAATCAAAGTTTTATTACACCGGACGTGCGTTTCTCGTCGTCAAACAACAACGTCGAAGCGACCGATCCGTCCGTGGACGTTTCCGATATCGACGTGACGTCCATCAAGAATTACGTTAAGAATATTTTTACCGTCTCTACCGCTATCCTGGAATATGACTACTACTCAACGATAGAAGATTATTTGAAATAATAAAATGTATTGATGTCTTTTTCAACTAACAAAAACGCCGCCGGAGATCCGGCGGCGTTTCGCGTTCTCAATTATTAACGGTCATTTCGAGTTCGACGTTAAAGAACGACTTCCCGAGACCTTCGGGGAGAAGCAATCCGTCAAAGACGGTGATCTTGTTTCCGTCCTCAAAGATAAATGTCAGCGATTTTTCTATCCCTAAAGTGAAGCCGTTAGATGGAAGTCCGGGCCATGCCGTCATCATGCCGTTTCGGATATTGCTCTTTATTGCGTCCACGGTATCTGCGCCGAGCTCTTTTTCGGATCTGTATACCGTCGGATCGTCGAAACGCATCGACTTGACATTTTTTGCGGTCCCGTCGTCCGAAATGATCAGATCGGCATTCGTAAATCCTCCTCCGGGGCGTTTTTCTTCAAACAGGATCTCCCTGAGCCCCGATAGATCGGGGATGGGAATACTTTCACCGTCAAGGGCGTCTTCAAATACGCGGGCAATCTTTCTCGCGGTATCTAAACCTATCACAGGCGATTGATTGTTTGAAAAGCTGATCCTTTCCCCGTCGGAATATCTGATATCGACATCTCCGCCGAAATTCGCGGGAAGGCCGTAAGTCTGCGAGTGAAAGCCGTTGCTTTTCGCAAGATCACATTCGCGCACAAGCTCTGTCAGGCGCGGAAAAACTCCGTCCTTGATCAGAGCGATCGACACGGTCACGTCATCGCTTCCCGTCACCTTTTTCAGATATACAAGAACGCCTTTTTCGCAAGGCGCCGCATATGCGGAAATATACCTTATTTTCTCGCCCTCATCAGGCTTTCCGTCCGGAGATATATATATACATCCGGTGAAAGAGCAGTTCACGCTGAAATATACCATCTCGTCGGATAAGATCTCCGTGGGAGCCGCTCTGTTCTGCGTCGCGCGCGTACCCCCGCACGCATACGGCTCAACGTCGCGAAGAACTACGACGTCTTCGTCATTTTTACTGTTTCCAAGCGGTCCGAACATTACGCCCTCCTGATCAATAATTCGCTGCGATTACAGTATACCATCTTATCGGGAAAAACGCAAGTTCATTTCCTGTTTTCATAGTCTTCGTCGAGCTCGGAACGCCATTCTTTTGCAAGGCCGCTCGATCCTCTCATACAGCATACCGCCTCGCCCACCGCGCTGAACAGCTTTCTTGTCCCTTTCTTATCGGCGTGATAATTTACCGCCCTTTCTTCCGATATGCCGAAGTGACGGGCTGTCTCGACCGAGTCGATGTTTGCCCCGATAAATAAGAACTCCCAGCCCTCCTTTTTCTTCTTTTCGATCATTTTCTTGACCTTGTCGCTCGTGTACATATGGCTTGAATTTTCAAGTCCGTCCGTAGTTATTACGAACATCACGTTAGAGGGCACGTCCTCCGCTCTCGCATACTTGTGGATGTCCGAAATATGTTCCACCGTCTTCCCTATCGCATCTATAAGGGCGGTGCTTCCGCGGACGCTGTATTCCTTTTCGGTCATTTTCGGGACCTCCGACAGCTTTATCCTGTCGTGTATGGTTTCGATCTCGTGATCGAAGATGACGGTCGTCACGTAGCATTCGCCGTCGTTTCCCTTCTGCTTTTCAAGCATTGAATTAAAGCCGCCTATGGTGTCCTCCTCGAGTCCGGACATCGAGCCCGATCTGTCAAGAATGAATACGAGTTCGGTTATACCGTTGTTTGCTTTTTCTTCTCTTTTCATTGTTTTTTCCTCCGATAAAAAATGTGTTCACAGGTTTTGACCTTGTGAACACATTATACAGCGGATCATAATCGTTTTGGTCGCCCGGCAAGCGACATTTACGCCCCGATAAGAGGCTGGTCGTAAGCGTACAATACTTCGTTTATCGTATTCAGATCGTATTTGCCGTTTACAATGAAATATTCGATTATTACGTCGAATTTTTTACTGTGAGATATCGCATACCCCGCCTTTCTTAAAAGCTCCTCCGTCTCGCTCAACGGCATTTCGAGTGCGACGGCGAAAGCGAAAACGGTAGGCTTGCTCGGACGGTAAAGTCTGTCCACCCGGATCTTTGAAAAAAGCTTGCGGTCTACGTTAGCCTTTTTGTAGCACTCCGCGTCGGTCATTCCTTTTTCGTCGATCTTTCGGAGAAGCATCTCTGAAAAGCTTTCGTCAAGGTTGGAAAGGACCTTTTCAAGTGGATCGTCCCCGGATCTTCCCGCCGCGCACGGAGCGGCGCCCGCCGGCATTTCGCAAAGCGGCGGCTCCTGAACTGCCTTTTCCTTCGCCGCGCGAGAAGACGCCGATTTTGCAAACCTCATTCCGCTTCGCTCGGCAGCCAGATTTGATCTTAAATACTCGTCAATCTCCCGCGCCAAAGCCTTGTCAACGGCCTTGAGTTTAATCTTACCAAACATTTTATCTCCTAAAACAAATGATATAATTCCTCTTCGATCACTTGTACGAGCTTTTCAAGCCCTTCAAGATCGTGATCGTCAAACCTGCCGACCTCCGGGCTGTCGATATCGAGGACCGCGACCGGAACGCCGTCTTTTTTTACAGGGACAACTATCTCGGATCTCGACTCCGGATCGCAGGCAATATGTCCCGGAAAACGATGAACGTCGTGAACCAGCAGCGGAGCGTTGTTTTTTACGGCGGAACCGCACACTCCGTGGCCGACACATATCTCTATGCAAGCGGGTTTTCCCTGAAACGGGCCGAGAATAAGTCTGTCGCCCGTAAGCAAATAAAATCCCGCCCAGTTTATTCTGTCAAGCGAGCCGAAGATCAGCGCCGAAAGATTTGCAAGGTCAGCCGTGAGATGATCGACGCCCGATATCAACGCCTTCGCTTCCCTGCAAAGCGTCAGATAATCATTCATGATCTTTATCCTCTCTTTTTGGAAAATATCCGTACTTTCCGTTCATTTTTATCAGCAGAAAGGCCGATAGGACAAGCGAAAACAGCTCCGCCGCCGAGACCGAAAACCATATTGCGCTCTTACCGAATATAAGCGGAAGTATGAACACGGAAGCAAGTTGAAAAACGAGGGTGCGCGACAGAGATATGACCGCGGAGACCGTCCCGTTATTAAGAGCCGTAAAGAATGAAGACGAAAAAATGTTAAAGCCGCTGAAGAAAAACGATATTGAAAAGAGCGAGAACGCAAATCGGGTCAGCTCGCAAAGATCGGAGTCGTACCCGGCGAACAGATTTGAGAGAGGAGCCGCAAAAATTCTCGACAGCGTATACATCAAGGCGCCGGCGCAGGCGATAAAAACAAGGCTTTTCTTGAGAAGGTTGTTCAGCTCCGTTTTGTTCCCGGCTCCGAAGTTAAATCCGACACTCGGCGCGACGCCTATGGAATACCCGATAAACACCGAGATAAACACGAAATTGACGTACATTATGACTCCGTACGCCGCGACTCCGTTTTGCCCGTAAAAAGAGATAAGCCGGTAATTATATACGATACTGACGACGGAAAGCGAGATGTTGGTCATAAACTCCGAGATCCCGTTCCAGCAGGCGAGGAAAAACGCGCGTATCTCTCTTGAAGGTCTTCCGAGGCGTAGGATACTTTTATTGGGGAGGATAAAGTAGATCAGCGGCGTCGCTCCGCCTATGGTTTCGGCGGTAACGGTCGCCGCGGCGGCGCCGACAACTCCCCATTTGAACACGCCTACGAATAAATAATCGAGCGCCATATTCGATACTCCGGCGAATACGGTGATTATAAGTCCGAGATGGGGCTTTTCCGCCGCTACGAGAAAACTCTGGAAGACATTCTGCAGCATAAAGAAGGTAACGGAGATAAGAATGATACGTCCGTACGTAACGCAGTACGGAAGCATCTCCTCGTCTGCTCCGAGCAGTCTTGCGACATCGGGCAGGATTATCTCCGATATAGAAGCAAATACTACTCCGAAACCGACGACGGAGTATACGAACATCGAAAAATACGAATTCGCCTTTTCCCTGTCGCCTTCACCGAGAGTCTTGGCGACAAGAGCCGTTCCCCCGGTACCGATCATAAATCCGAGGGTACCGAGGATCATGATATAAGGGATGATCAGGTTAACGGCTGCAAAAGCCGCCTTGCCCGCGAAATTAGAGACAAAGAAACCGTCCACCACGCCGTATATCGAGGTGAACACCATCATTATTATTGAAGGAAAGACAAAGCGGGTAAGTCTTCCCGCCGTAAAGTGATCTGATAGCTGGATCTTCATATATGACCGTTCTGATTTGAGATTGAATTGATTTTATCATATTTATAAATGAATTGCAACATGAAAAAAGTAAATTGATTTTTTCGTGGAATTGACTTGATTTTTTCTTTGTAATGTAGTATAATATTTTTCGCAATTTACGGAGGCATAGCTCAGCTGGTTAGAGCGCACGGTTCACATCCGTGAGGTCGAGGGTTCGAGTCCCCCTGTCTCCACCAGAAAAA
>JAFSUU010000072.1 GCA_017445115.1 Clostridia bacterium
AAGAAGAGACTCATCTTTCTTATCCGGGTATATCCTGATCTTCAGCATCTTTACCATTTCCATTTGTCTTTTACTCCTTTCCTACCATTTCGAAAGTCTCTGAGAAGAGGCCGTACAAAATGATATCTTTAGGTTCTGCGCCTTATACATTATACAAAATGCTTAGTCCCACTTATGGTACTTTACTGTGCCTTTTTTCAGTCAAAATGTAAACATTTTATGAACACAACAGAATTCTTCGCTATGATTTACCGGAAATCAACAGTATTACGACCCTGAAAATGAAAAAAGCGCCGTGCGGGACGCAATTCCTCCCCCACTTGCAGAAGTGGGGGACTCCTTGCTCACGGCTTGTTGAAATACAAGGGATTTCTAGAATCCCATCAAAGTGTGCGGTCTCGACGAATTCTGGATTGAATCCATCATCAATTATGATTCTTTCATATCTTTCTCCTCTGGCCGTTTAGACCATACTGCGGGCATAATTCGCCCTCCTAATCGAACAGCCGTGCGGACCGTAGCCGAGAATAACATGGATTTTGTCATAAAACTATGGAGTAAATAGATAAAAGAACGGTCGAATTCTGAAAAATTCACGCTGAACCTAAAGGAAGAACATGAAAAAGAACCTTTTGCCGACGCTGTTATGTCTCGCCATCATTCTGTCAACGTCCATCTTGGCGTCCTGCGCCAAGACGGTCGAAGGACCTTCTGCGGAGCTTGCCGCCGGCCGCACCCTCTTCATTTATATGTGCGGTTCAAATCTCGAAACGAAACAGGGACTTGCAGGGAAGAACATTGACGAGATCCTTTCCGCGGATGCCGGCGATCTCAATATCGTCATCCAGACCGGCGGTGCGAAGACCTGGAGATCGCACGGGATCAGCAATTCGGCTTCCCAAAGATACGAAGTGAACAACGGCAGGCTCGTGCTGTTGGACACCTTGCCTCAGCTGAATATGGGCAAGTCCGAGACGCTTGCAGATTTCCTAAAATGGGGACAGGAAAGATACCGCACCGAAAGCAATATGCTCATTCTTTGGGATCACGGCGGAGGATCGGCGAAGGGCGTCTGTTTTGACGAAAACTACGGATTTGACGCACTCACGCTTTCCGAATTGAAAACGGCGTTCGAAAACACCGGCCTTTATACAAAGTTTGACGTCATCGGTTTTGACGCCTGTCTAATGGCGACGATCGAGACCGCGGCTTACGTACGGGATTTTGCCCATTACCTGCTTGCCTCGGAAGAAATCGTTCCGGCGGGAGGATGGAATTACAAAACGGTCGTGGAAGCCTTCTCGTCAAAAGAGGACCTGACAGAGGTCGGTAAAGCGATCTGCGATTCCTTTATGGAGAAATGCGAAAAATGCGGCAAGGCGGATATTTCGACCCTTTCCCTCATCGATCTCTCCAATCTGGAGCCGATCCTCAATACGCTTAACGCCCTCGGCAGAGATCTCTCGGGTTTTGTCGGAAAAGAAAACGCCTTTTCAAAGGTGATTGCCTCCGCGAAAAGATGTGAAAAATTCGGCTACGAAAGTGTTTTTTCGGGCAGCTCGAACATGATCGATTTCCTGGACTTCACCAAACTTCTGGCGCTTAGTGATATCGACGAATTTACAAAGGCATACGATATCGTGGAGGCGGCGGTCGTCTATACGGTGAAGGGTGAATCCAGAGATAACGGTGGGATCTCGTTTTATTATCCGATCGACTTTAATGAAAAGGAAATCAACGAATACGTTTCCCTCGGCATATCCGATCCCTACAATTCCTTCCTTTCGACGTACTATCTGAACGCGCCGGAAAAGCCTGTCGCCTTTTCCGACAAGGGCTCGCAAACCGAAGACGGGGCTTTCAGCGTGTCATTAACCCCGGAAAGCGTGAAATACCTTTCGACGGTAACTTATAACCTGATCGAAAAGGACGGGGACGGAACGGAACGCATCCTGTATTCGGACATCGATCTCGAAAACGACTGGGATACGCTGACCTTCTCATCCCTGTTCAAAGGGACCAGAAAACTGTATAACGGGCACCCCCTTTGTTATGCTCCCGCCCGAATCGAGGAGACCGTGATCGAATACAGCGCCCCCATTTCGATCAATGGCAGAAAAGGAAACATGCATTACTACTGCTATCCGGAGAGCGAGGAGGATGAGCGCTTTTACGCGCCGCGAAACCGGAGCAGCAAGGTGGAAAACTGGATGCCGAACGAATTCTACAACCCCTGGGACGGGGATCTCGTACAGGTCGCGGAGTCTCTCCGAAAGGAGCGGGACGGCTTTGTCCCGGAATTCGGCGACGAATTTGAGGTAAAAGAGCTCGATTTTGAGGAACTGTTCCGTGAGATAACCGAAGTGCCGCTCGACGGCAGTACATATTATTACGTTTTCGTCGTCACCGATATTTTCGATAACACTTATTACTCGGATATGGCGACGATCGAAATGGAATACAGTTATGAGGAATTGCTTGAACACCCGCTGCCTGACGGCGTTTTCGCCGGAAAGGTCACGGAAATCGAGCCCTTCGAGGCGCCGGAAAATCACTGAACGCCGGCACAATCAAAAACTGCTGCACCGGCTGTATAACCCGAGTGCAGCAGTTTTTTTATTTTCGTTCACCCATTCCTTCCGGATCAGTGACGAATGAAGTATACGTCATTTCCCTGCGACTGCTTGAACTCAAACTCGTAATTGTAGTCAAACATATTGTCATAGGAGATCCTTGCGGCCTTGTTGCTGGAATCGTAATAGATGCAGTTCCCCTGCAGTCCTTCATAATGACCGTCCTTATTGACCGCCTTCGTGACGATCCAGTGGGTGTCCCTCCTTGCCGGTGATCCGGCAGAAGTATATTCGACCCGGATTCCCGCAGCGTTCAGTTCGCTGTCCGGATCGCTGAAATGCATCCTGCGGAGGAACTCATTCTCCTCGTCAGTGGTCCAGTTCTTGAAGAAGCCGAACAGTTCATTCCGGTAATCGATCTCGGCAGGAGAGATATAAGCGGACACCTTGCAGCCGAGCGTGTAGCAATAAGGATAATACTCGGGGTCCGTATCGAGCCTGCCCGTCGAAACCTCTTCCGTCAGCTTCTTATCCGAATCATACCGATAGGTAAGATACATGTAGAGATTTGAGCCCGGAGCGCCCTGATTGAGATCCCCGTTCAGCCCCTCTTCATAGGGAACGGAGTAGGATTACTTCATGTTCTTACTGTCGCTCTTGTAGCTGCTCCACTTGTTGGAATCGATCGTGATCTCGGACAGGCACGCGTTATTCAGGCTTCGCTGATTCTGGTTCTTATCTTTCGTAAAATACAGATAAAGGTATTTGCCGCCGGCTCCTCTGTTCAGGTCGCCGTCATAATTGAAACCGAGTCCGGTTTTGCCGCAGCGTCTCCATCCCGTCCAGTTTTCGTCGTCGTCCGTATCCAGCCAGAGGTCGCAGATGGCGTTGCTCGGATTAGTGGTGGTTTTGTATCCGAGGTAGATATACTTTCCGCCCGCGCCTTCGTTCAGATCCCGATCGATCGGCGTCCAGCCGGCATCTCTCAGGTAATTGATGCAGTCGCCTCTGCTGTTGCCGGCTACCACGAATATGTCGCTGATGTACGTTTCAACCTTATCCCTCGTGACCAAATTCTCGCGGGGGTTTGCTTTGATCTCGCTCGCGGGATGGCCGGAAACGGTCATGGCCTGGAGCGTATCCATGGCCTTTTTATACTCGTTCGCCCGGTTCCTGTAAAGCGTATTGTACGGGTCGTCCGTCACTTTGTAATGGAATGCAAGCGCCCAAATCGCATCGGTGAGTTCATACCCGAGAGATACTCTCGTCGCCAGTCTGAAGTCATAGGTCTGCGAATCGAAATTGTACGTCAGCGCGCAAAGTTCATCATAGAAAGTGATCGGATTGGATGCCACGGGCTTGCCGAGCAGACCGCATACACGGCTGAAGCTTTCTTCCAGTTTCAGCACTTTGCTGTCATACGGATAATACTGCTTATCACTTTTCTTTTCCGATCTTTGATCGATGTAATCCATGACAGCCACGTTATAGTTTGCGGCTTCTTCATCGGACATGGACGATACGTCCGGGAGATAC
>JAFSUU010000001.1 GCA_017445115.1 Clostridia bacterium
AGGGCGACTGGATCTCTATCGACGGTTCGACAGGTAACATCTATGACGGACAGATAAAGACTGTTGACGCTACTATCGCAGGTGAGTTCGGACGCGTTATGGCTTGGGCTGACAAGTACAGAAAGCTTAAGGTAAGAACAAACGCTGAAACACCCACAGACGCCAAGAATGCAAGAGAGCTCGGCGCTGAGGGCATCGGTCTCTGCCGTACAGAGCATATGTTCTTCGATCCCGACAGAATCGGGCCGTTCAGAGAGATGATCTGCTCCGATACAGTTGAAGAGCGCGAAGCTGCACTCGCTAAGATCGAGCCCATGCAGCAGGACGACTTCGAGAAGCTCTATGAAGCTCTTGAAGGCTATCCGGTAACTATCCGCTTCCTCGATCCTCCGCTTCACGAATTCGTTCCTACAGAAGAAGCTGACATCAAGGCTCTCGCTGACAAGAAGGGCAAGACCGTTGAGCAGATCAAGGCTCTTATCGCTTCTCTCCACGAGTTCAACCCGATGATGGGTCACAGAGGATGCCGTCTCGCAGTAACATACCCCGAGATCGCAAAGATGCAGACCGCAGCTGTCATCCGCGCAGCTATCAACGTAAAGAAAGCTCATCCCGATTGGACTATCCGTCCCGAGATCATGATCCCGCTGGTCGGCGAAGTCAAAGAGCTCCAGTACGTCAAGAAGTTCGTCATCGAGACCGCTGACGCTGAGATCAAAGCAGCAGGCGCAAAACTCGACTACGAAGTAGGTACTATGATCGAGATCCCGAGAGCAGCTCTCACAGCTGACGACATCGCGAAGAACGCAGACTTCTTCTGCTTCGGTACGAACGACCTCACACAGATGACCTACGGCTTCAGCCGTGACGACGCAGGCAAGTTCCTCGGCTCCTACTACGAAGCAAAGATCTTCGAGAACGACCCGTTCGCAAAACTCGACCGCGTCGGCGTAGGCAAGCTCATGAAGATGGCGATCGCCCTCGGTAAGGAAGCTAACCCGAACCTCCACATCGGCATCTGCGGCGAACACGGCGGCGACCCGTCCTCCGTTGAATTCTGCAACGAGATCGGCCTCGACTACGTCTCCTGCTCACCGTTCAGAGTACCGATCGCCCGCCTCGCAGCAGCTCAGGCTCAGATCAACGCGAAGAAATAATTGAGCGATATAACATCATCCCCTCTGCCAATTCGGCAGAGGGGATTTTTTCGCGCATATTCCGGCAAAATTCAGCCCTATGGCTCAACTCAATTTTATCATTTGCTACAGAAATGATAAAATTAAACCTTGACAAGTGAAATTGAAATTGTTATAATATGATTGAATAATAAACAAAAACTGTTAAATGATCGGAAAAGAAATATGAGAACATTTGACTATAAAAGAGAATATAAAAAGCTGTTGTCCGCCGATATCGTTTCTTTACTGACAGCGATACACGAATATAAAGGCAGGCAGATTCAGGTCGCGGATGAAAACACCGACGTACTGACGCAATTAGTTGAGATCGCCAAAATCCAAAGTACCGACGCTTCCAACAAGATCGAAGGTATCAGCACCTCTGATGAGCGCCTACAAAAAATCGCAAAGAACAAAACAAGGCCCACGACAAGGAGCGAAAAAGAAATCGCCGGGTATCGCGACGTGCTTTCCACCATCCACGAGAGTTACGATTACATTCCCCCACGCTCATCCATGATCCTTCAGCTTCACAGAGACCTTTATAAATTTACCGGCTCCTCTATCGGCGGTAATTATAAAAACAGCGACAACGTGATCGCTGAGGAACACGCCGACGGGACAAAAACGGTTCGTTTTCAACCGGTACCGGCTTGGGAAACGCCGGAATACGTTAACGCGATCTGCGCCGCGTACAACGACGCGCTGCACGACGACGAGATCGACGTACTGGCGCTGATACCGATGTTTATCCTTGACTTCTTGTGCGTACATCCGTTCAACGACGGAAACGGACGAATGAGCCGTCTTTTGACATTACTTCTTCTCTACCGCGCGGGTTATACCGTAGGCAAATATATCAGTATCGAAAAACTGATCGCCGACAGTAAAGAAACGTATTACGAAGTCCTGCAGGACAGTTCTTTCGACTGGCACGAAGGCAAAAATGACTATGCTCCGTTCGTCAGATATATGCTCGGCGTTGTTGTGGCGGCGTACCGTGAATTTGAAAGCCGCGCCGCGCTGATCGTTGACAGCGATTTTTCAAAGTCCGACAGAGTGAGAGAGGTTATCAAGGGCAGGATCGGACCGATCACAAAGTCCGAAATTATGAGAGAGTGCCCGGACATCAGTCAGGTGACCGTTCAGCGCGCACTCGGCGATCTTTTGAAGAGCGAACAGATCATCAAACTCGGCGGCGGAAGATACACAAAATACGTTTGGAATTTTGACAAGGAGTAAAAAGAGATGGTGACAGGGGAACTTAAGAATAGAATTGATAGTCTTTGGGAGATCTTCTGGACGGGCGGACTCACGAATCCGCTCGACGTGATAGAGCAGATCACATATCTTATGTTTATACGCGATCTCGACGACAGCGACAATCTTCGTGCAAAAGAATCCGCTATGCTCGGGCTCCCCTACAAAAGCGTTTTTGTCGATGAGGTGACGATAGGCGAGCGCAAAATCGACGGCAATCAGCTCAAGTGGTCGGTTTTTCGCGATTTTCCCGCCGGAAAAATGTATTCCGTCGTACAGGAATGGGTTTTCCCTTTTATAAAAGATCTGCACGGGGACAAAAACAGCGCGTATTCAAAATATATGAGCGATGCGATCTTCAAACTTCCGACGCCTCTCATGCTCGACAAAGTCGTAAACTCTCTCGATGAGATCTACCGCCTCATGAACGAAACGCAGTCTTCCGACGTTCGTGGAGATGTGTACGAATATCTGCTCGCAAAGATCGCCACGGCGGGCGTCAACGGTCAGTTCCGCACCCCGCGCCACATCATCAAAATGATGGTCGAGCTGATGGATCCGAAAGCGGACGACGTGATCTGCGATCCCGCCTGCGGAACATCCGGCTTTCTTGTCGCTGCGGGAGAATACCTGAAAGAACACCGGAAAGAAGAGATCTTTTATAGTAAGGTAAAAAAAGACCATTACATGAACCACATGTTCCACGGCTACGATATGGACAGGACCATGCTCCGCATCGGCGCCATGAACATGATGACGCACGGCATCGACAATCCGTTTATCGAATACCGCGACAGTCTGTCGGATCAGAATCCTGACAAGGATAAATATTCGCTTATCCTCGCAAATCCCCCTTTCAAAGGCAGTCTTGACGCGGACATCGTATCGACCGATCTACTGAAAGTCTGTAAGACGAAAAAAACAGAGCTTCTCTTCCTCGCTCTGTTCCTTCGCATGCTTCGCGTCGGAGGAAGATGCGCCTGCATCGTTCCCGACGGCGTGCTGTTCGGTTCTTCGACCGCGCACAAAGCGATCCGTAAAGCGCTGATCGAAGAAAACCGCCTCGAAGCCGTGATCTCCATGCCCTCCGGCGTGTTCAAACCGTACGCCGGCGTTTCCACCGGAATACTGATCTTTACGAAGACCGGCCACGGCGGCACGGACAAAGTGTGGTTCTACGATATGCAAGCCGACGGCTTCTCGCTCGACGACAAGCGTTCTCCTGTCACCGAAAATGATATTCCCGACATTATCGCGCGGTTCCGTTCTATTCAAAACCTTCCCCTCGAGGGGAAGGTGGCGGCGAAGCCGACAGATGAGGTGGAATATAATGAGCTCGACCGTAAACGCACCGAAAAATCATTCTTCGTCCCGAAAGACGAGATCGTCGGAAACGACTACGATCTTTCGATCAACAAGTACAAGCAGACGGAATATAAGCCCGTCGAATACCCGCCGACGAGCGAAATAATGGCGGAACTGAGGAAGATCGAAGACGAGATCAAAACAGCTATGGATGAGTTGGAGGAGATGTTGAAATGAAAAAAAGAGTTTTTAACTATATAATAAATAATCCCAGATCAGATTTGCATCAAATATCAAATGACTTAGCTGAAGAAGAAACAGCTGTGTTGAAAGTAATAGCTGAATTATGTTCCGAGGGATTCCTTGGCCTTTGCCCTCCTCAAAAGTTACCCCTTGAAAACGCAAATAGTTGCTATTATAAAGTTACAAGAAATGATTATGAAGATAAATAAAGCATTAGAGATTTATGATTGACACAAAATACGAATATAAATATGAAATAAATGAATTCGGT
Source organism: Clostridia bacterium (assembly GCA_017445115.1). Next base: position 4,258 of record JAFSUU010000001.1, read on the forward strand.
GTGATTATACTAAACGATTTACCATATAAAAATCGTTTTGTAGAGGTACCTCGTGAAAACCGGTTTAGAATGCTTTATTCATACGCTTTAATCGATATTGACTTGCATTATGCGATTAATTATTTGGAGCTATGCAATAAAGCAACCCGTGATATAGAACGCCAGTGCTTCTTCCGAATGGCTGTGATACAATATGCAAAGTGTTACTCGCCATCTAAGAATGGCGGTAGACCTCAATTGGATGCATCAAAAGTTTATAAAAATATACCTGATGACCCGATTGGCTGTCATAACAAATTTCTCATTATGAGGAACAAATACTTTGCACACGACGAAAATGATTTCAAATCATCGAAGTTAGGCGCTGTATTAAATGTTGACGACCATAAATTAATGGGAATTGCTTATCCAAAAATGCAAGCAAAATTCGATTATGATATTAATATCACAATATTAAAAACTCTGTGTCAAAAATCCAAAGAATGGGTTAATGTTCGATTAGATAATGAACTTGAAAAACTTCACAAATACATTGAAATAAGAGGTTTTGATGTATTGAATGGATACAATGAATTAAGCATATTAAATAGTTCGGATAAGTGGGGGAATTAGATGACAGTCGCACTCGAAGATGTATGCAAACGAATATATGCTGGCGGAGATGTGCCAAAAAATCGATATTCTGCTGTTAAAACCGAAGAATTTTCTGTTCCTATTTATGCAAACGCGGAAAAAGATAATGGATTATACGGCTATACTGACGAAGCAAGGGAAAACGAACTATGCATTACCGTAGCCGCAAGAGGAACAATAGGTTTTGTGACCATTCGAAACGAACCATTTTTACCAGTAGTGCGCCTAATTACAGTTGTTCCTGATACAACAAAAGTTTCTGTAAGGTATTTATATTATGCTTTGAAGAATAGCAAACCAAAATCAAGCGGAACGTCTATACCACAACTTACAGTCCCAGACATAAAAAAGAATAGAATTGAATTGTTTTCGATTGAGAATCAAGAAAAAATTGCCGATATTCTTGATATAATATCAAATATTATCATATCTCGTCGACATGAGTTACAAATGCTTGACAACCTCATCAAAGCCCGATTTGTCGAGATGTTTGGGGATCCTGCAACTAATCCGAAAGGATGGAATAAAGCGGGTATATCTACTGTAATGCAAGGAAAAGCATCAAACGGATATTTTGCAAAACGAGATGAGTATGCGGAAGAAGGAAATGTTGCCATTTTGGGTGTTGCTTATGTGGTAAACAGGATGTATTCTCAGGTCGATGGACTTCCGCGTACTAACGCATCGGTCTCTGATATTCAGAAGTACAGTGTTAAATACGGCGATATGCTATTTTGCAGATCATCCCTTGTCGCTGAAGGGATTGGAAAAGCCTCAATCGTTCCTGAAAACACTCCCGACAACACATTGTTTGAATGCCATGTAATTCGTCTTCCGCTGGACTTGACGAAATGTGTTCCCGAATTTATGCAAGTGTTGTCTACTACGGATTATTTCAGAAATCAAATTATAGCGCAGTCCAAGACTGCTACAATGACAACTATCGGGCAAGATGGAATCTTGAAAGCAGAAATCATATTACCGCCGATTGAAAAACAGCGAGAGTTCTATTCATTTGTCAAACAAATCGACAAATCAAAAGTTGCTGTGCAAAAAGCACTTGACGAGGCACAGTTATTGTTTAATAGTTTGATGCAGAAATATTTCGGATGAGGCCGAAAAAATGAGTAAAAATAAAATTGAAGGGCAATGTAAATTATGTAAGAATCACGGCTTGCTTACATTCGAACACGTCCCCCCTAGAACAGCCTTTAATGACAAAAGAGTAAAAGTTGTAAGCGGTTCTGAGTTGTTTGATCATGTGGTGTCAGACAGGAATCCATGGGAATTGTCACAACTATATGGTCGTATTCAGCAAAAAGGCAAAGGCGGATACTATTTGTGTAAAGATTGTAATGCTAATGCTGGTTCATGGTATGTTCCATATTATGAAGAGTTCATAAAAGGTATTTGTTCTGCATGTTCGCAGGAATCATATGAAAAACGAGAAGCGGTTCTTATTGAAACAGGTTCTTTTTCTCCACTACCAATAATTAAGCAAGTTCTTTTGATGTTTCTTGATATTAACAATATTGGATTTGGCGATGATGAATTACGGGATTTCATAATAAATAAAGAAAAGAAAACAGGATTCAATTCCAATAAATATAAGGTGTATTGCTTCATTGTGAGGGGAAGCGTAGAAAGATTATGCGGTTTTAGTGTTTATATGATAGATACAAGGTCCGAAATTCAACTTCTTGGTGTTACATAAATAGCAACTGCGCCAATTGGTTTTTCGTTGTTTGTTGACAAACCTGAGTTATATACTCCAAAAGGATGCGAGATTACTGGCTTTGCAAACTATGAATTCGGAGAACGCGTTAGTGGAGAAATCCTCCTACCGATATTGGATGTTAACTCGTCAATGCCAGTTGATTATAGAACAAAGAAAGAAATTGAAGAAACGAAACAAAAAAATCAACAGTATCTGAGTAATCTTAGTAACGATTCAACAGTGTTTTAAAAAGCATAATTAAGGAAGATTTTAGAATATGGACAAGAATAAATCCCCCCGCTTCTCTATAAACAAAAAGAGGGTACATAGAACCATAAGTAATACCTATAAGCCCAACATCGTTTTGTATTTGCTTTTGCTAATTGTTGCAATTTCAATATTATTATTGGCCATATTAATACCAATAGATAGCAAATGGTTTGCTATCATATCCGGTGTTGGGTGTAGCGGAATTGCTTCAATAATAGTTGCTTGGCTTATTGACATAATAAACTGTAATCAAAAGAATTCCTTAAACGTTTCCTTTATCGACAAGTTATTCTTTGATCACGATAGAATCGTAGAGCTCGAACTTGCGCAAATAATAGAGGGAGTCGCAAAAAAGAATAAAAGCATTAACTTAAACAAAGTGTACACTCTTTTAGAAATCGAGTCTTTGCTAGAAGCAGAATCGGATATAAATGATTATTCATATTATGACATAAGATATTGCAATCTTGGAGAAGCTTGTAAGCAATTGGACGAGAGCATAATACTATCAAACGGTTACACGGATCTTCAAATTGATATTTTTACGCTTATTCAGTCATGCAAGCAAAACTATAAAGCATTTCAGGAAATTGTTCGCAATTTGCCAAATGGGAAAGAAATAAATACTATAGCGAAATCGTTGCTTTTTACACATTTGAGCTTTTTGGAAAAGATTTATGAGATTAGAGGAAACAGTATCGAAATCGGATTGTCTCAAGATGCTATTAGATTTGTTATAGCTTATCGAAAAGCCCAACAAGGAGAAATAAATGACCAACTTTGATTTTCTGAAAGCGGACAAGCGGTTTGACAGTTTTTCCGGAGTGGCGATAGCCGCGGAAAATCTGTTACATATCGACGCCGATTCCTGCGTTTCAAACTGCCGCAGGGCAATGGAGTTTGCGGTGAAGTGGATGTATTCCGTTGACCGCGATCTTTCTATGCCCTATCAGGACTCGCTTGTCTCTTTGATGAACGATGAGAAATTCAAAGACATCGTCGGCACGGCGATCTGGCGGAGAATGGAGTTTATCCGAAAACTCGGGAACACCGTCATGCACGGCGGGAAAAAGATCACGCCGGATCAAGCGGAGCTTTGCCTTGAAAATCTGTTTTACTTTCTCGATCAGGTAGCGTATTTTTACGCGGACGAATATAATGAACGGGAATTTGATAAGTCTTTGCTCGCTCTGACTCCGGAAGAAGCGCTCTCCTTCGTCACAGATTCCGAGATAGACCTTGCAAAGCTGATCGAAGAAAATAAAGCGATGAAGGCGGAGCTTTCCGCGCGCCGCGCGGAGCAGCAGCAGACTTACACGCCGAAACCGCTTGAACTCTCCGAATTTAGCACGAGAAAAATATATATCGACTTTATGCTTCAGGACGCCGGCTGGACCCTTGGCAAGGACTGGCTGAACGAAGTGGAGCTGCCCGGTATGCCGAACAACTCCGGGACCGGATACGCGGACTGCGTTCTGTACGGCGACGACGGCAGACCTCTCGCCGTGCTTGAAGCAAAGCGCACCTGCGTCGACGTCGCAAAAGGCCGTCAGCAAGCGAAGCTCTACGCGGATATACTTGAGAAGAAATACGGCAGACGCCCTGTGATCTTCCTTTCAAACGGCTTTGAAACGCGCATCCAGGATAACATTTATCCCGAGCGCAAAGTTGCGTCGGTCTATTCAAAGCGCGACCTTGAAAAGCTGTTCAATCTGCAGACGAGGAGGACAAGTCTCGCGCACGTTATGATAAACAAAAATATCGCCGGACGCTATTATCAGGAGGCGGCGATCAAGTCGGTATGCGATGCGTTCGGTGAGAAAAACCGGCGCAAAGCGCTGCTCGTTATGGCGACGGGCTCCGGCAAGACGAGGACCGTCATCGAGCTTTGCGACGTTCTGCTCGATCACGGCTGGGTGAAAAATATACTCTTCCTCGCTGACAGAACTTCTCTCGTGACGCAGGCAAAGCGCTCGTTTGTAAATCTGCTCCCCGACCTTTCGGTGACGAATCTCTGCGAGGAGAAGGAGAATTATACGGCGCACTGTGTATTCTCCACCTATCAGACGATGATGAACGTGATCGACACGGCGAAGGACGACGACGGAAAACTGTTCACCGTCGGACATTTCGACCTTGTAATATGTGACGAAGCCCACCGCTCGATCTACAACAAATACCGCGATATATTCAATTACTTCGATGCGCCGCTCGTCGGACTCACCGCGACACCGAAAGACGAGATCGACAAAAACACATACGAAGTCTTTGAGCTTGAAAACGGCGTTCCGACGTACGGATATGAACTTGCTCAGGCGGTAAAAGACGGATACCTCGTCGACTTTATGTCGGTAGAGACGAAACTCAAATTCATTGAGCAGGGTATCGTCTACGACGAGCTCTCAGAGGCGGACAAAGAGGAATACGAGAACACGTTTGAAGATGAAAACGGTGAGCTGCCTGAAAGCGTCGCCTCATCCGCGCTGAACGAGTGGGTCTTCAATGAAGACACGATACGCGAGGTCCTTCATGTCGTCATGAACAACGGCTTGAAGATAGATTACGGTGAAAAACTCGGCAAAACGATAATCTTTGCGAAAAATCACAATCACGCAGAGAAGATATATGAGATCTTCAACAAAGAATATCCGCATCTTCCCGACTTTGCGAAAGTCATCGACAACTACATGACCTTCGCGCAGAGCGCGATCGACGAGTTTTCCGACCCGAAGAAGCTCCCTCAGATCGCGATCTCGGTCGATATGCTCGACACCGGCATCGACGTTCCGGAAGTGCTGAACCTCGTCTTTTTCAAAAAGGTGATGAGCAAGGCAAAATTCTGGCAGATGATCGGACGCGGCACGCGCCTTTGCAAGGATCTGCTCGACGGAAAGGACAAAGAGAAATTTTACATCTTTGACTTCTGCGGGAACTTCGAGTTTTTCCGGATGAACAAGGGCAAACCGAGCGCCAACATGCTGGCACTGCAGAGCGCGATTTTCCATCTTAAATCTCAAATCGTTTATAAGCTTCAGGATCTTGCATATCAGACGAACGAGTTGATTGAATTCCGTAAAACTCTCGTCGACGATATGGTGAAAAAGGTCAGCGAGCTTAACCGCGAGAATTTTGCGGTAAGACAGCATTTGAAATACGTGGAGCAGTATTCTTCCCCCGAGGGCTTTCAGGCGCTGACTTATGAGGATACGCTGACGATCGGACAGGAGCTTGCGCCGCTGATCATCCCTGACGCGGACGAAGCAAAAGCTGTAAGATTCGACGCGCTTATGTATGGGATCGAGCTCGCTTATCTCGCGGGCAAGAAGTACGGGCGCTACCGCAGCGATCTTCTCAAAAAAGTGTCCGCGGTAGCAGGCGTCGCCAATATTCCTGAGATAATGGCTCAATCGGATCTGATCGAAAAGATCCTCCACACGAATTACATTGACAATGCAGGGATCAACGAATTTGAGAATATTCGCGAAAGCCTGCGCGACCTGATGAAGTATATCCCGGTGTCAAAAATCATCTACAACACGAACTTTGACGACGATATTCTTTCTATGGAATGGAACGGCTCGGAGCTTGAAAACGACGACCTCAAAAACTACAAGGCAAAAGCGGAGTTTTATATCCGTCAGCATCAGGACAACGCGGTCATCGCAAAGCTGAAAGGAAACAAGCCGCTCTGTGCCGACGATGTAAAAGCTCTCGAGGGTATCCTTTGGAGCGAAGTCGGCACAAAAGAAGAATACGAGGCGGAGTACGGCGAAAAGCCGCTCGGAGAACTTGTTCGGGAGATCGTCGGGCTTGATATGAACGCGGCGAAAGAAGCATTTTCCGAATACCTTAACGATGCAAATCTCGACAGCAGGCAAATCTATTTTGTCAACCAGATCGTGGAATATATCGTACAAAACGGTCTGATGAAGGATCTGTCGGTGCTGCAGGAATCTCCGTTCACGGATCAAGGAAGTGTGGTCGAGCTCTTTACGGATCTGTCCGTCTGGATGGGGATAAGAAAAGCCATTGAACAGGTCAATGCGAACGCTCTTGCGGCGTAAAAACCAGAATTTATCCGAAAGGCTGTGGAGAGATGATCATGCAAAAAACATCGATACGATTTTTTGAAGATATACCGGTGCGCGCCGTTTGGGACGAGGAAGGTTCCAAATGGTGGTTTTGAGCTGCGGATATTGCGGAAGCGCTTACAAAAAGCAAGAAGCCGCGCTCGTGCCGGAACAGAATAAAAAGTCGTAAAAACGAGTTGTCGACAAATGAAATTATAAGCATCGCACGGTAAGTAACACAGCGCCGATGTTGTTTTGATTAATATTTTAGCCCGGCTAATTCGGTTATCCGAAAGAGCCGGGCTTTTGTTATGGTTTTTTGAAGAAGTCCAAAGACGCGTTTTCACGCCTTTGTTTCGCAATAGATGCAGCGGTAGATTTTCTTTTCGCGGTCGGCGAGACGGAACACGTGGTCGAGCTCCTGCTCGCAGGAGGTGATACAGCGCGGATTTTTGCACTTGATCACGTTGACCAGAGTTTTGGGCATTTCGATATTGCGTTTTTCGAAAAGCTCGCCGTCCTTTATATAATTGACCGTGGCGGAAGGATCGACGTATCCTATCACGTCGAGGTCCACGGGGATGTCGGCGTCGATCTTGATGATATCCTTTTTGCCCATCTTTCTGCTCGACACGTTTTTGATGATCGCCACCGAAACGTCCAGAGCGTCGAGCCCCAGCAGTTCGTAAAGCTTCATACCGCTGCCCGCGGTTATATGGTCTATGACGATGCCGTTGCGAATGGAGTCTATATTCATTTTCCCGCCTCCTCCAAAAGTTTCAGAATGAGCGCCATGCGAATGATCTTGCCGTTGAATACCTGCTTGAAATAGCAGGCGCGTTTGTCTCGGTCCACGTCCACGCTTATTTCATTTACGCGCGGGAGCGGGTGCATCACGCACAGGTCTTCTTTGGCGTTCTTGAGTTTTTCCGGAGTCAAGATATAACTGTCTTTGAGCCGCAGATAGTCTTCCTCGTTGAAGAACCTTTCGCGCTGCACACGCGTCATATAAAGGATATCGAGAGACGGCATGATTTTTTCAAGATCGGTCGTCTGCTCGTACGGGATGCCTTTGGATTTGAGCGACGCCTCTTTGACGTAACTCGGCAGTTTCAGTTCTTCGGGCGATATGAGCACAAAGCGCACGTTTTTATAACGAGACAGCGCGTTGATGAGGGAATGCACCGTTCTTCCGAACTTAAGGTCGCCGCAAAGTCCCACGGTCAGATCATCAAATCCGCCTTTTTCGCGGTGGATCGTCAAAAGATCCGCCAGAGTCTGCGTCGGGTGGCAGTGTCCGCCGTCGCCCGCGTTTATCACCGGAACAATCGCGTTGTTCGCCGCCACAAGCGCGGCGCCCTCTTTGGGATGACGCATGGCGATAATGTCGGCGTAGCAGCTTACCGTCCTCACGGTGTCGGCGACGCTTTCGCCTTTTGCCGCCGAAGACGAAGCCGCGTCTGTCATCGAAATAACGTGACCGCCGAGCTCGTACATTGCGGCTTCAAAGCTCATACGCGTGCGTGTCGAAGGCTCGAAAAACAGAGTGGCGAGTTTTTTGCCCTCGCACTTGTGAGCGTATTTTTCGGGATTTGCGATTATATCATTTGATACGGAGATAAGAGAATCTATCTCGGATGGCGACAGATCAAGAATATCAATAACGCTCTTCATTTTCAGCCTCCAATCCAGCTTTCGTCCGCGGGATTGTCGCGGAACGCGAGAAGCCGCTTAATGTCGCTGTCGCTGATATATCCTATTTCCGCGGCGACGGTCGCCACGCGGTCGAGATCGGTCAGCGAATGGTTCACCACGTTCGCCGCGGCGAGACGTTCAAGCCCTTTCTTCATCCCGTAAGTGAAGATCGAGACAATTCCGAGCACGTCGGCGCCCGCCTCGCGCAGAATATCGACCACTTCCAGCACGCTGCCGCCGGTGGAGATAAGGTCCTCCACAACGACCACCTTGGCGCCTTTTTCAAGTTTGCCTTCTATCTGATTTTTTCTGCCGTGATCTTTTGCGCCCGAACGCACATACCCCATGGGAAGTCCCATCAGATGCGCGGTGATAGCGGCGTGCGCGATCCCCGCCGTGGAAGTTCCCATAAGAGATTCCGCATCGGGGTAATACTCTTTGATAAGCGCGACAAGTCCGTTTTCCACATCGGTACGCACTTCGGGTGCGCTGAGTGTGAGGCGGTTGTCGCAGTACACCGGGCTTTTTATCCCGCTCGCCCAGATGAACGGCTCGTCGGGGCGAAGGAACACCGCTCCGATCTTCAAAAGGTCTTCTGCTATTCTTCTTGATGTGTCCATATCAGTCATTCCTCCCGTCAATGAATTCCGCGCAGCATTTCTCATACGAGGCCACAGGATCATCGGACGCGGTTATCGGTCTGCCGACCACAATATAATCGGATCCGATCTTTCTCGCCGCCGCCGGCGTCATAACGCGTTTCTGATCGCCCTTTTCGCCATCGGCAAACCGGACTCCGGGCGTTACTGTAAGAAATCCGTTTCCGCATACTTCGTGTACTTTTCCGCTCTCCAGCGGGGAGCACACCACGCCGTCGAGACCGGCGAGCTTTGCGTTCACAGCGTAGTGCATCACCACTTCTTCCAGGGGCGCTTTTATAAGCAGATCGTTTTCCATGGTCTCCTGATCTGTAGACGTGAGCTGCGTCACCGCTATCAGCAGCGGGCGCGTGCCGTCGGGACGCGTAAGCCCTTCCAGTGCGGCTCTCATCATGGGGATCGTTCCTCCGGCGTGAAGATTGCATATATCCACGTCGAGTTTCGAGAGCACCGCCATAGCCTTCTTTACCGTGTTGGGTATGTCGTGCAGTTTAAGGTCCAGGAATATCTTGTGACCGCGGCGTTTGATCTCGCGCACGATCTCCGGTCCTTCGGCGCAGAACAGTTCCAGACCTATCTTGACGAAAGGCTTTTTGCCTGTAAAACGGTCCAGAAATGCGAACGTTTCCGCGGCGCTTGCAAAATCGCAGGCGATAATTACGTCTTTTCCCATGCTTTTGCTCCTTTTATGATATCGCTCAGTTTTTCAATATTATATTTCCGCATCACTTTGGGCAACTCATTGATTATGTCACGACAGGCGTACGGATTTACCAGATTTGCAGCCCCCACTTCGACCGCAGTCGCCCCGGCGAGCATCATTTCGATCACGTCCTCGGCAGACGAAACGCCGCCCATACCGACAACGGGTATATTCACCGCATGCGCGATCTGCCATACCATCCGCAGCGCCACCGGAAATACCGCAGGGCCCGAAAGCCCGCCCGTATTGTTCGCCAGCACCGGGCGGCGCGTTTTTAAGTTGATCCGCATCCCCAAAAGTGTGTTGATCAGACTGATCGCGTCGGCGCCTGCCTCCTCGCACGCGAGCGCTATTGCGACGATATCCGTGACGTTGGGAGAAAGTTTGACGATCACCGGCTTTGACGTCACCGCTTTAACGGCGCGCACCACGCTCGATGCGGCGCCGGGATCCGTTCCGAAGCTCATACCGCCGCCGTGAACGTTGGGACAACTGATATTGATCTCCAGCCAGCCTATCTGTTCTTCTTTATCAAGAAGCGAGCAGACGGCGGCGTATTCATCCAGCGAAAATCCGCTCACGTTCGCCATCACCGGCTTGTTGAAATATGTCTTGATCTTCGGAAGTTCCTCACTTATCACGCGCTCAACGCCGGGGTTTTGCAGCCCGACCGAATTGAGCATACCGGCGCCGCATTCTGCGATCCGCGGCGTGTCGTTTCCAAAGCGGGGGTGAAGCGTCGTGCCTTTGAATGAAAACGTCCCGAGAATATTGATATCGTACAGTTCGGCGAACTCGGCTCCGAATCCAAAAGTCCCCGAAGCGGGAATGACCGGATTATCGAGCTTTATGCCGCACAGCTCTACGCTCATATCTGCCATAAGATCTCCTCCTTTTTCAGTACCGGTCCGTCTTTGCAGATCCGCTTGCCTCCGGTCACGGTCTTGCAGGTGCAGCCCATGCAGGCGCCGAAACCGCAGCCCATACGCTCTTCAAAACTGAATTCGCCCGGGATCGCGGTTGCTTTATACACGGCTTTCAGCATTGGTTCCGGACCGCATGCGTAAAAATACGTGGCGTCATCCGGCAGCGCGTCGGTAACAAATCCGCGCCTGCCGTAACTGCCGTCGACAGTCGTGACGGCAACTTCACATCCCAGCGCTTCTAATTCTTTTTCATAAAACACGTCGCACGCTGAATTGAATCCCAGCACGGCGCGCACTTTTTTTCCATCGGAGATCAGCTCCTTTGCAAGCATATACAGCGGCGGGACGCCGACTCCGCCGCCGATGAGCAGCGGGCGCATACCGGATTCGGAAACGTCGTACCCGTTGCCGAGCCCGGTCAGTATATCAAGCCGTTCTCCCGCGCGCATACGGCTCATACTTTCGGTGCCGTGTCCCACGGTCTTGTATATGATCGTGAGCGAACCGGCGCTCCGGTCGCAGACCGAGATCGGCCGGCGCAGAAAGAAACCGTCAAGCCGTATATTCACAAACTGCCCCGGCCGCGTGATATCCCGCGCGTCCCCGTCAAGGACCATGCGGTAAACGTTTGCGGCGATCGGCAGATTTTCGGATATTTCAAACTCTATTTCGCGCATAAGCACTCCTTGATCTGTTGATCCGGTCCGGAATATTATATGGTAGAGATCGTGAGAGTTGTCTCTTCAAGTACGTCGAGCAGTACGCGCACCGTGTCGAGCGACGTGAACATGGTCACGTTGTTTTCAACGGCGAGCAGGCGTATCTTCTGACCGTCGCTCGCTTCACTTTCGGAAGCGATGTCCCTTGTGTTGATCAGGTACGCGATGTGTCCTTGGCGTATTGCCTCCGGTATCTCGTCGCTTCCGTCGCTGATCTTGCCGAGAACGTGAGTTCTTATTCCGTTTTCTTTTAAGAACCGCGCGGTCCCGGAAGTCGCCTGGATATTGAAGCCGAGGTTATAGAAACGGCGTATCAGCGGCAGCGCTTCTTCTTTGTCCTTGTCCGCTATTGTCGCGAATACCGTGCCGTAGTTCTGCAAATGCGTTCCCGACGCCTGTAACGCTTTATACAGCGCTCGGTTGAGTTTGCCGTCGTAGCCGATCGCCTCGCCGGTGGATTTCATCTCGGGCGAAAGATATGCGTCAAGCCCTTTTATCTTGTTGAACGAAAATACGGGGACTTTCACGTAATAGCGGTTCTTTTCCTGCGGGTAAATATCGAAAATTCCCTGTTCCTTGAGAGTTTTGCCCAGAATGACCTCGGTCGCTATATCGGCGAGCGAGTAGCCGGTGGATTTGGAAAGGAACGGGACCGTACGCGACGAGCGCGGATTGACTTCTATGATATAAACGTCGTCGTTTTTGTCCACTATGAACTGAATGTTGTAAAGTCCTATGATCCCGATGCCGAGCCCCAGCTTCTTGGCGTACTGCAATATGATGCCTTTGACCTTGTCGGGTATGCTGAACGTGGGATAAACGCTGATCGAGTCGCCGGAATGAATGCCCGTGCGCTCCACAAGCTCCATAATACCGGGAACGAACACGTCGCGGCCGTCGCATATCGCGTCAACTTCCACCTCTTTGCCCTGAATGTAGTGGTCCACCAGGACCGGCTTGTCCGCGTCGATCTCGACGGCGGTCTTCAGATAATGCCGCAGCTGTTTTTCGTTCGCCACGATCTGCATCGCTCTTCCGCCCAGCACGAAGGACGGGCGAACCAGAACGGGGTAACCGATCTCTTCCGCGGCGGCGATACCATCCTCTATCTTCGTAACGGCGCGCCCCTGCGGCTGCGGGATATTGAGTTCTTTGAGTATATTTTCAAAACTGTCGCGGTTTTCGGCGCGCTCTATCGCCTCGCAGTCGGTGCCGATGATCTTGACGCCCCGCTCCATCAGCGGCTGCGCCAGATTGATGGCGGTCTGCCCGCCCAGCGAAGCGATCACGCCTTCCGGTCTTTCAAAATCTATGATCGCCATCACGTCTTCGGGCGTGAGCGGCTCGAAATACAGCTTGTCGGCGGTTGTGTAGTCGGTCGAGACCGTCTCGGGGTTGTTGTTTATTATGATAGCTTCATAACCGCTGCGACGTATCGTCTGTACGGCGTGAACCGTGGACTAGTCGAATTCCACTCCCTGACCGATGCGGATCGGTCCCGCGCCGAGCACAACGATCTTCTTTTTGTCGGAAAGCCGCGAAGCGTTGGTTCCGGTATAGGAAGAATACAGATAAGCGATATACTCTCCGGTGTGCAGGGTGTCTACCATGCGGAATACGGGAACGATACCGTTTTCTTTGCGCAGACGGTAAATATCCGTTTCCGCAGTGTTCCACAATCCGGCGATATATTTGTCCGAAAATCCCATTTTCTTGGCTTGCACGAGCACGTTCACGTCGCCGGCGTTTTCAGCGAGTGTCATTTCCATATCCACTATTTTTTTGATCGAATACAGAAACAGCTCGGTTATGGCGGTCACCTCGTGGATCTTGTGCACGTCGGCGCCGCGGCGAAGAAGCTCCGCAATCGCGTAAATATTGTCGTCTTTGAACTCAGACACGTACCGGAACAGCTCGCCGTCGGAGTACCCGTCAAATTTTTCAAGGCGAATATGACAGACTCCCGTCTCAAGCGAACGGATGGACTTCAGGAAGCACTCTTCCAGTGTGGAACCGATACCCATAACTTCGCCGGTAGCCTTCATCTGTGTGCCCAGACTGTTGGTCGCGGCGGCGAATTTGTCGAACGGGAACCTCGGGAATTTTGCCACGATATAATCGAGCGACGGCTCGGTCGCGGCGGTACCGCCCGCCACGGGGATATCCTCCAGCGCCATACCGAGCGCGATCTTGGCGGTCACGCGCGCTATGGGGTAACCGCTCGCCTTTGAAGCAAGTGCCGAAGAGCGCGAAACACGGGGGTTGACTTCTATCAGGTAATAACGGCTTGAGTTCGGGTCGAGCGCGAACTGCACGTTGCAGCCGCCTTCGATCTTGAGCTCGCGTATTATCTTGATCGCGCTGTCGCTCAGCATTTTGAGGTCGTGGTCGTTCAGCGAAAGTATCGGAGCTACCACGATGGAGTCTCCCGTATGAACGCCCACCGGGTCCACGTTTTCCATGCCGCATATCGTTATGGCGTGGTCATTGGAGTCGCGCATGACTTCAAATTCTATTTCTTTATATCCCTTTACGCTTTTTTCCACCAGCACCTCATGGACCGGAGAGAGCTTAAAAGCGTTTAAGCCTATTTCCAGAAGCTCTTCGCGATTTTCGGCAAATCCGCCGCCCGTGCCGCCCAGAGTGAACGCGGGGCGCAGGACAACGGGGTAACCGATCTCCTCCGCTGCCTTTTCCGCCTGCTCGAGATCGTAAGTGATCTTCGAAGGAATGACCGGCTCGCCGATCGATTCGCACATCTCCTTGAAAAGTTCACGGTCCTCGGCGCGCTCGATACTCTCGCTCGAAGTGCCGAGCAGCTGAACGTTGCATTCCTTAAGGACGCCTTTCTTTTCCAGCTGCATCGCGAAATTCAGGCCTGTCTGTCCGCCGATCCCCGGGACTATCGCGTCCGGGCGCTCATAGCGAAGTATCTTCGCCACGTATTCAAGCGTCAGCGGCTCCATATACACCTTGTCTGCGATCGACGTGTCGGTCATTATGGTCGCGGGGTTGGAGTTGCACAGGATAACTTCGTATCCCTCTTCTTTCAGCGCCAGACACGCCTGCGTTCCGGCGTAGTCAAACTCCGCCGCCTGACCGATGACAATCGGACCCGAGCCGATGATAAGTACCTTTTTTATGTCTGTTCGTTTTGCCATTTTTCTTTCCTCCGAACCGTTATTTTTTATATACCGTCTTGCCTTCGGCAACAGTCATATAACATATTCCGTATAATTCCTCGCCCTCAAACGGCGTCGCCCTTCCTTTGGTGGCGAACCGCTCGGGGTCGACCTTTTCAAATTCTTCCAGATCCCATATTGAATAATCGCCGGTAAATGGTATTCCGAACCGCTTTCTCGGATTTACCGCCATCAGCGTGATCAGCCGTTCAAGTGTAATGACACCCGTTTTGACCAGCCCCGTGTAAAGCGCGGGGAAAGCCGTTTCCAACCCCACCACGCCGAACGCGCTCTTTTCCAGCCCGCGCGACTTTTCTTCACGGCTGTGCGGAGCGTGATCGGTCGCAATCATGTCGATCGTGCCGTCGCACACACCTTCAATGAGCGCCTCCCGGTCGCGCGCGGAACGAAGCGGAGGATTCATTTTGAATCTTCCGTCGTCAGCAAGCGCGCCTTCGTCAAGCAGCAGATAATGCGGCGCCGTCTCGCACGTTACGTCCACACCGGAAGCTTTGGCTCTTCTTATGATCTCGACGCTTTCTCTGCACGATATGTGGCAGACGTGATAAGCGCATCCGACGTCACGCGCAAGACGAACGTCGCGCTCGATCTGACGCCATTCGCTTTCGGCGCATATACCGCGGTGTCCGTGAAGCGCGGCGTACTCGCCGTCGTGTATATATCCGCCCATCAAAAGCGATTCATCTTCGCAGTGAGCGGCAACGATCTTACCGAGGGCCCGCGCTTTTTTCATCGCGGCGCGCATGGTGTCTTCGTTCTGAACCCCTTTTCCGTCATCCGAAAAAGCTATCACGTCACTCGCTGTCGATTCCATGTCCGAAAGCTCGCAGCCTTTTTCACCGCGCGTTATCGCGCCATACGGATGGACTTTTATCACCGCGTCGCGGCGGATGACGTCGAGCTGCGCTTGCAGGTGCTCGGGACTGTCGGGTACCGGATCGAGATTCGGCATGGTGCAGACGTCCGTGAACCCCCCGCGTGCAGCAGCGAGAGTCCCCGAAAGGATGGTCTCTTTATAAGAAAAACCCGGTTCGCGAAAATGCACGTGCACGTCGCAAAATCCGGGAAAAACCGTATAATTGTGAAAAGCGGGGAGCGACGCCTTGTCGACGTCGGGAGCGAAATGGGGAACGTCTTTGATCTCAAATATCTTATAAACCGTGTTCATGTGACGCGACCTCCCGTTCGCAAAAAAATGCCTTGCCGGATACCGGCAAGGCATAATAGGCCACAAGCAAAAACCAATATGCCGCAAAAACACTTGCGCATACTGTCGAATTTGTCTTACCGATATCTCTGTATCGCTTAAAGAGCACTATTATTCTAACATGCTATCCCTGCTTTGTCAATAAATAAACGGTATGTTTTATAATTTTTTGCGTAACACACAAAATCGCCGCTCCGCCGCCGGAATACGTAAAGCATTTCGCCAAAAATTATACTTTATTTCTGACAAGTGAGGTCGTATACACACATTATTGTTTGAAGATATTGCAATTATTAGACAAAATGTTATAATATAGTTAATGTGTTTATTAATCTTTATTGGATAAGAGGCGTCAGATGAGTAAAAAGATTCTGCGAAGAGAACCGATAGACCGGATCGAGGCAGACATCAAGTTCGGTCTAACCGAAGAACAGGTCTCCGAGAGGAAGAAAAAGGGGTACGCCAACGTCACGGTCGACCCGAATGAAAAAAGCACGGCGAAGATAATCGCGGGCAACCTTTTCACTTTCTTCAACACGGTGCTGTTCTCTATTGCGATAGTTTTCATAGGATTTATTATCTATTTTATGTCGATAGGCCGCAGCGACATCGTCGACAAGTATTTCGGCTTTTCGAAATTCGTATTCCTGATCCCGGCGATAATGAACGTCGCAATGGGATCGATCCAGGAGATCCACAGTCTTAAAGTGATCAAGAACCTGCGGATCGTCACCGAGACGAAGAGCCGTGTTATCCGCGGCGGAAAGACCGAAACTCTTGACGCGGGAGAGATCGTCATCGACGACGTCGTAGCGCTCAGCGCCGGCGACCAGGCGACGGCGGACCTTCTCGTCTGCGAGGGCGAGGTCTTCGTCGACGAGTCTATGCTGACCGGCGAGTCGGATCACGTAAAAAAGCTTCCCGGCGACACGATCCTTTCCGGTTCGTCGGTGATAGTCGGAAACGCGAAGTGCCGCGCCTCCGAAGTCGGCAACGATACCTACGCCGCGAAGCTGACAGGTAAGGTCAAGAGCGGAGCACGCCACAAATCGGAGCTTATGACCTCCATTATGAAGATAATGAAGGCGCTGACCGTCGCGCTCGTGGTGGTGCTGATAACAGTCACGATCACTCTCGTCATCAAGATCGCGAAAAGCGGCGGCGACCCGACGATCTGGGACGGGCTCACACTCTCGGTCAGCGATCCTCTGACGTGGGGACTTATCGTACTGACGGGCGGCTCGTTCGGAATAGGCATCATCCCGTCCGGCCTCGTTCTTACGACGTCGGTCGCCTTGATGGTCTCCATCGCACAGCTTGCGAAAAAGAAAACTCTTATTCAGGAACTTTATTCTCTCGAAAATCTTTCGAGAATTGACGTTATATGCCTCGACAAGACGGGAACTCTGACAGACGGCACGATGAACGTGTGCGACGTAAAATACTTCGTCCCTGAATCCGACATCGAGCGGTATGCAAAAGATCTTGTCGGGACTGCGGGCGAGCGCAACGCGACAATGGAGGCGGTCTATCAGAAATTCGGGATCAACGAGACCCCGGATATCGCCGAGACGATACCGTTTTCAAGCGCAACGAAGTATTCCGGCGTCGTTTATAGGGACGGAATGCGCGTGCTGATGGGCGCGCCTGAATATCTGATCCCCGCAGAGGACGAAAGACTCTCCTTTGCAGTCGAATGCGCAAAGGACGGAAAACGCGTGATCGCGCTGACGGCAGACGGAGAACTCGCCGCGTTCATAGTAATAGAAGACCACATCCGCGACACGGCGCCCGACACACTTCGCTTCTTCCGTGAAAACGGAGTCACCGTAAAAGTCATATCCGGCGACAACCCGCTGACCGTCAGCAAGATAGCACAAAATTGCGGCATCAAAAACGCCGACAGATACATTTCTCTCGCGGGCGTTCCGCTTGAAGATATTCCCGAGATCGCCGAGGACTACACCGTCTTCGCGAGAGTTTCTCCCGAACAGAAGGAAGCGCTCGTCGTGGCGCTCCAGGCGCGCGGTCACAAAGTCGCGATGACCGGCGACGGCGTCAACGACATCCTCGCGCTGCGCAAATCCGACTCCTCGATCACGTTCGCAAAGGCGACTGAAGCGGCTAAATCCTGTTCCGACGTCGTTCTTCTCGACAACGATTTTTCACACCTCAAAGAAGTCGTCGGCGAAGGCAGACGAGTGATCGGAAACATAGAGAAGACCGCGGTCCTCTACCTGATGAAGTCGATCGCGACGATCATCCTCGCATTCGCGCTGATCCCTCTGACAAAAGGTCAGATGTGGTTCCAGATCGAAAATATGTATATGCTTGAAGCCGCGATCATCGGTACCGGCGGATTCCTTCTCTCGCTCGAACCGCGACGCAACCCGATCAAAGGCGCGTTTATCAAGAACATCTCATACCAGGCGATCGCCGCGGGAATTCTTGCGGCGGCGGCGATCCTGCTTCCGATCGCCCTGAACGCGCTTCCGAAATATCTGGGCCTTGCGCCTTATGTATCCGACATCAACATACGTCCGATGATGACGGTGATGTTGACCATCGCGGGATTTGTCGTCGTCTTCTCGATGTGTATCCCGTTCAACAAATACCGGACGCTGACTCTCGTCGCTCTCGCAGGCGTTGCGATCGTCCTCGGCTTCATGCTCCCGTCGTCCTTCGTCGGAGGACATACTCTCGGAGCCGACGCTTTCCATTTCAACTCCGCCGCGGGGCAGACGATCTTCGACTCGCAGTTTTTACAAGAGCTTTTCCGTCCGTGGAATTCACAGGTCATCCGGGATTTCGTCCACGACGAAAACAACTTCTTCGTGCTGCGTCTGTTCATGTTCATAGCCGTCCCCTCATTCATCCTCACCAGGTTTGCGCTTGAAAACCTCGTCAGAAAGAATTACGGCAAGGACGTCAAAAAAGGCCGCGCGTTCAGGATCGCGCGCCGGTTGATGCTCGCATCCGGCTTCGTTCTGTTCCTTCGCGCCTTCATCTCGTTCATCGAAATGATCGCGAAGTCAAGATATATGGTCAACGTTTCCGACGATATGGGTATTCTTGCCTCGGCATCGACGGCGATCAATATTTTCTACATTCTTTCGTATCTCGTGATCGGTTACTTCGGATACAAGCTCTGGAAAGATCCGACGAAACGGAATATCAAGATCGCGTTTGGAATGGCTATGGCTCTGGTCTTTTTGAGCGGCGCAAGCGTGATAATGTCTCACCGTCTCGTTCAAGGTGAAGACCTCCTCATCGTAACGGATAACATCGTGATCCTTCTGCTGACAGCAGCGTACGTCATCGGCGCGGTGATAGTCAGAGCGAATTACAATCTCGGCCTGCTTAAACCGAGAGATAAATAAAGCCAAAAAAGCCGCTTCGATGAAGCGGCTTTTTCTGAAAACGGTTTTTGAAGGGGCGCGGGGAAACTTTTTTACAAAAAAGTTTCCCCGC
>JAFSUU010000073.1 GCA_017445115.1 Clostridia bacterium
GAAACGTTGTGGGCGTGGTGGGCAAGGCACATCTATTACAACCGCTATATCGACGCGCCGAAACCGGTCTATCCCAGGCTTCTGAAACTGCTCGACGGCAAGGATTATTATGTGATCACAACAAATGTGGATCACCAGTTCCAGCGCGCCGGATTCGATAAAAAGCGCCTGTTCTACACGCAGGGCGATTACGGACTCTTTCAGATCGCCGACGGCTCAGTCCCCGAAACCTACGACAACGAGGAATGGACGATAAAGGCTATGGATGCGCAGGGCTTTATCAAGGATGATGCCGGCGTTTTTCAGGTGCCGGAGGACAAGGCGATCAAGATGCGCATCCCTGCCGAACTGATCCCGAAGTCCCCCGACGGAAAAGCGGTGACGATGAATCTCCGTTCGGACGATACCTTCGTCGAGGATGCGGGCTGGCACAAAGCAGCGAGCGCGTATTGCGATTTCATACGCCGTCACGAAAACCTGCACGTTCTGTATCTCGAACTCGGCGTTGGAGCGAATACGCCGATGATCGTCAAATACCCGTTCTGGCATATGACGGACGCAAACGAAAAAGCCGTTTACGCTTGTCTAAACTACGGAGAAGCGTACTGCCCAAAGCAGATCGAGAAGAAAGCAATTTGTATCAACGGGGATATCGGTGAGATAATCGAATCACTCAGCAAGTAAACTACTCGTGACTTCAGTCATGAGTAGTTCACGAGTGAGCATTATCGAACAGCTTTTGCATATCTGGCGGTAATCTGTCTGGAAGCATAGTATTCAGCCGGTCTTCATTACCGTCGCGGATTGCTGTCTCGTAGTACCAGCATTTGAACTTCAGCATATCAAGCGTCTTTTGAAGTTTCACCATTTCCGCTTCCACGATTTTCTTTCTCGTCTCAAACAGTGCTTTTCGATCGGGATAGGTAGAAGCGCCTTCTACGCACCAAGCCATAAATTGCTTGATATCCTTGATCTCAAGTCCGGATAGCTTCAGACATTCTATGACCCTAAGCGCTTCCAGTTCCCGTTCGCTGAATTTACGGATTCCGGATTGACGTTCCATGCCGGGAAACAGCCCTTCTTTATCATAATAGCGCAAAGTAGAGATGGGCAGATTAAACATTTCAGATACTTGACCGATCGTGTACATATAAAAATTTACCTCTTTTTTTCTCAAAGCCTTGACATAAAGTTAGGTTTAGGTATTACAATCACATTGTACCACGAAAAAACGAATAAATCAACCCCAACGGAGGATGTTTCTATGATGAAGACAGAAAAACTGAATCTCACAAACGAGTGGGATAAGACCTATCCGAGAGACGAAAGAGTAAATCATTCCAAAATCACGTTTATAAATCGCTACGGAATCACGCTGGCGGCTGATATGTATATCCCGAAGAATGCGGACGGGCAGCTGCCGGCGATCGCCGTCAGCGGTCCCTTCGGTGCAGTCAAGGAGCAGTGCTCCGGACTTTACGCGCAGACGCTGGCGGAGTTCGGATACGTAACGATTGCTTTCGATCCGTCCTTCACCGGAGAAAGCGGAGGAAACGTCCGCTATATGGCGTCGCCAGATATCAACACCGAAGATTTTATGGCGGCGGTTGATTATCTGTCACTCTGTGAAAAAGTCGATCCCGACCGCATCGGAATTATCGGGATCTGCGGCTGGGGCGGCATGGCACTCAATACAGCGGCGCTCGATACGAGGATCAAAGCGACTGTTGCCGTGACGATGTACGATATGACGCGCGTCAACTCAAAGGGCTATTTCGACAGTGAAGACAGTGAAGAAGCTCGATATCAGAAGAAGGCGGCGATGTGCGCACAGCGTCTGGAAGACCTGAAAAACGGCGAATACAAGCTCGGCGGAGGCGTGGTCGATCCGTTGCCCGACGATGCTCCATTTTTTGTCAAAGATTATTATGACTACTACAAAACACCGCGCGGATATCATCCCCGCTCGCTCAACTCAAACGGAGGCTGGAACGTGATTGGATGCGAATCGTTTGTCAATCAGCCGATTTTGAAATATTCGAACGAGATACGCTCTGCGGTGCTTATCATTCACGGTGAGAAGGCACATTCCTGCTATTTCAGCCGCGACGCCTATGCGAATATGATCAAAGACAGCAAATACACCGAAAACAAAGAGCTGATGATCATACCTGATGCCGTTCACACCGATCTTTACGATGGCGGAAATAAAAACGCCATTCCGTTCGATAAAATCGATGAGTTTTTGAAGGAGTACCTGAAATGAGTAAAGTATTAGTGATTACCACCAGTCTGCGGGCAAAGAGCAATTCCGACATCCTTGCAGATCGTCTGATCGCAGGAGCGAAGGACGCGGGACACGAGGTCGAACAGATCAGCTTGAAAGGCAAGAAGATCGGTTTCTGCATCGGCTGTCTTTCCTGCCAGAAAACACAGAAATGTGTGATCAAAGACGATGCGGTCGAAATCGCCGAAAAGGTCAAGAATGCCGACACGCTCGTGTTCGTCACGCCGATTTATTATTACGAAATGGCGGGACAGATGAAAACGCTGCTCGACCGGATGAATCCGCTTTATCCTTCAGATTACAGATTCAGGAAAGTATATATGCTCTCCACAGCAGCGGAGGACGAAGAATACACGCCCGAAAAAGCGGTAAATGGGCTACAGGGATGGATCGACTGTTTTGAAAAAGCGGAGTTTGCCGGTTCGCTCTTCTGCGGCGGTATCAACGATCCCGCGGAGGCGTCGGCCAAAGAGAATGAACTTGAGAAAGCTTATGAGTTTGGGAAATCGTTACTTTAAAATCATATTCCTACTGTTTGTTGCACTGATGATCTCAGCGCTCGCAGGATGCGGAACGCAGAAATCCGCTGAAACGGAATCGGGCGAGGCACCAACGAATAGCACGTCTCCAGCTGAATCTCAGACGGAAATCTGCACGGAGAAGCAGACCGAAAACGGTGGCGTGATCGTCGTATATTTCTCGCGTACTGGGCATACCAAACCGCGCGCTGAGTATATCAGAGACGAGTTGAAAGCTGATATTTACGAGATCGAGGCAAAGATTCCATACACCGACGACGATATCAAGTATTATACCGATTGCCGCGCCGACAGAGAGCAAAATGATCCGTCCGCGCGCCCCGAGATTGAGGGAGAGCTGCCGGATCTGTCAAAATACGATACCGTGTTCCTCGGTTATCCAATCTGGCACGGACAGGCGCCGAAAATCATATATACGTTCCTTGAAAGTGTCGACGTGAGTGGCAAAACGGTGATCCCGTTCTGTACCTCTGCTTCAAGCCCGGTCGGCTCGAGTGCGGAGAATTTGCACCAGCTCGCTCCTGATGCCGTCTGGAAAGACGGAACGCGTTTTGCAATAGGAACGGCTAGAGAAGAAATCAAAGAATGGCTTAATAATATGAACGTTGAAAAAACTTTGAAGTTGTTTGTTGCAGGAAGTGAAACTCCGGTTACGTGGCAGGACAACGCCTCCGTTGACGCACTGAAAGAACTTGCCGCAAACGGACTGACCGTACAGATGTCGATGTACGGTGGATTTGAACAGGTTGGTTCTCTTGGCACAAATCTGCCGAGAGACGACAAACAAACGACGACCGACTACGGCGACGTTGTTTTATATTCAGGCAACCAGATCGTTATCTTTTACGGCTCCAATTCCTGGAGCTATACGCGGCTCGGTCATATTGATCTTACAAAAGAAGAAATGATCGATCTGCTTTCAAATGGGAGCGTAACCATTATTTTAAAGCACGAGTAGCGAAA
>JAFSUU010000074.1 GCA_017445115.1 Clostridia bacterium
CCCCACGCGGAGCGGGTCTTGCGCGAGAAAATGCGGGTCTGGAAATGCGTGACCTTCTTCTTCCACTGAGTTGTGAAATGCGCGGAAAATCCGGGCAGCCTTGCAAACGTCGCGTCGTTTACAAACTTCGGATGGTCAAGCATGAATCTGACGGCGTTCTTGAAGTGACGGTAATACCATCCCTTACCGTCGCTGTCGACAAGCTCGGGAAATTGGTCGGACAGCTCTCTGTGATCGACCTTGATCTTGGAGTTTGCCCTTCGGTCGGGGACGCTGCACCACGCGAGCAAAGCGCTGCGCGCGTGATCGATACGTTCATACGGATCGCCGGGGAGAAGACTTCCGTCCTTGTCGTGGAAAAGGTACCCCCGGGCGAGGATGGTGAATATACGCGTAAAGCCCGTGAACTTGGAGAACATATCGATGGTAAAGCGGCCCATGTAGGTCTTGTCGCGATTGTTCTTCGCTTCGTAAGTCGGCTTTTCCGTATACGCTTTGAATTCAGCCCATTCGTTTGTCATCTTCCGAACAGCCTCCGTTTCTTCTTTTCCTCAGCCGGTCCGACTGTGAGTTCAAGCGCGGTGCGAGGCAACACCTCGAGAACGAACCTGCGTTCGCCGAGCGCGACCGCGCACTTCACCGCTTCCTTGAGATCGACTCGCTTTTCACTCATGTCGGAAGGAGACAGGAGTGATACGCAGGTCTTGATTATCTTCTCTTTGTAGTCGTCGGCTTTCAGAGCGGACTTCAGTATCGCCTTGAGGTAAGGACCGTCGTCCTTCTTTACGGCGTTTTTCTTTATTGCAATGCTTGAGTATAACTCGTCAAGATCGCAGAGTATATCCCCCATCAGGCGGTATCCGCTTTTTCTGAAATCGCAGAATACGTCCATATATCCGCTGCCGACGCCGGGGGGCACGATGGAATACCACGCCTCCTCGCGTTCGTCCTTCGGGGTGAGATGCCACTCCTGCTCGATAAGCGCAGTCCGCGCCCTGCGTATGCCGTCCGGAGAGACGTTATCAAACTGCGCGTACAGATCGTCGGCGGAAACCTCTCCGAGCTGGTCGCGCGCGAAAAGGATGCGTTCGACGTCGCTCTTTCGCTTCAGCGTGGGGGAGAGGTGTCTTAGATACCTGATCCGCGCATCCGCCGCGTGATACGCCGATATCACCGCTTTCACGCGTTCCATGGCGAACGGATCGAGCCTGTCCTTCCACCCCGGATCAGCGGCGAAGGTGAAGAGCTCTTCGTCTTCAGCCGGTCTGACCTCGTGGCGCTTTGTCTCCTTGCCGAGCATATACGCGTAGTAAGGCAGACGTTCGAGATTGGAGCTTTCGATATCCCACAAGACCGTTTCCATGAAGTTCGTGATCCGCTGCTGCGTGGTCGGCTCGTACCATTTGCGCTCGGAGCGGTCGCCGGCTATCTCTTTGTATCTCAGGAATAAGCTCTTTTTAAGCAGACGCCCGTTAATATATTCGTTGAGGTCGGGCTTGACCCCGCTCTTTGCGGAGTCTATCTCCAGTCCCGTGAGGATAGCGAGGACTTCGGTGTCTACGCGGCTCTGCTCGCGCTCCTCGTTTTCTCCGTTCTCATCGTATGCGATTATACCGCACCGCAGAGCTATGTTGCTGATCTGTCCCACGCGTGAGGAGAAGGTGCTTTCGACCGTCTTCGCCCTCGCGATCCAGTCGTTCGCGTTCGCTATCAGCGGTTCGGCTGCGGGGATCTTCAGTACCGGCAAGGAGCTCCCGTCGGCGTATCCGCGCCTTACGCATTCGTTGACAAGAGGATCGGCGACCGTCTTGATCAGATCCCCGTCGTAGTCCGCCCCTCCGAGGCGTTCGGGGACTAGTGAACGCGAATCTACCATGAGAACGTAATATAGGTGAGAAAGGTATCTTTCCCGTATCGGTCCGACCTTTGAGATCGGATATACAAGCGCTTCCTCGTTGCGCGCGATGTGCGGACTGCGGAGCAGAGTGTAATACGGCTGCTCCTCATATGCCGGACGCGGCGCGTATATCTCGTTTCCGCGCAGCTCCTCCGTCTGTAAAGCGTCATACGCCCTTTCTTCTCCCACCGAGGTCTTTACGATATACGCGAGAAGCCGTATCAGATCATCGGAAAGATACCGGACGTCGCCGGAAACATATAGCTTGCCGACCGAATAATTGTTTTTTACGCTCTCCGCGTTATCGGCGAGCTCCTTTGCAAATATGCTTTCCTCGAGAAACAGCGGATTCTTCTTTACAAGCTCGGCTCTGGCTCTCCGTCTGTCGGTGATTTCAAGCTCGTCGTCGTTAAGATCGCGAAGAAAGTATTCCCGCCTCTTTTCATCGTTTGAAAAATAATCGTAATACACGGCCTCGGTAGTTTTCGTCAGCCAGCGGCGGGGATCCTCGAGAGGCGAGCGGTCCCATCCGAGAGGAAGATCCTTCGGACGGAACTCGTCTTCCGTAAGAGCGAGCGTATTGATGAATTGGTAGTTAAGGTCTGTTATCTCCCGGCTCTCCGCTTTGTCCGAGCCGGAGACGTACAGCGCGTGTCCGTATCTGCGGCAGCGTTCAAGATATTCGGCCCATGAAAGACCGTTTTCGGTCATCCATCCGAAGCCCTTGAACATGCTTTTTGTCAGGATCAGCTCGACTCCGGAAACCGGGTGTTCGACGCCCCATATATCGACTATCTTTGAAATCCCGAGTTCGGAAAACAGCTTTTTGTGATCTATCTCGTGTATCACGCCTTTAACGTACGGTAAACGTATCTGAAAAGAGTGATGGTTCCCCGAAGGATCGAGAGCGTGGGCGAACTCTTTTGAAACGATCCCCTCGCCGTCGAATTCGAGCACCTCGACGTCGGCGGTCTTTTCCACGCGGGAATAGACGCGCGTCGGCTCGTCGCTCCCGTCGTCCTCGACGGTGATTATGCGGGCGTTCTTAACCACGCTTTTCGGATTGTCTATGACTATTATCTTTTCATCGGAAAGCAGAAGATCGTTGTCGTATCTCCTGCCGCTGGTATACATAAGGCCGTTATATGCGTACAGCTTTGCGAGCTGGCAATCGCCGACCGTCATACCGAGCATTATCCTTTCGCGGAGCGGCTCGTACAGATCGCGCCGGATAAATGAAAGTTTATTCTTCCGGCTCATATTAGCGGAGCGCTCGAAAGCGACGAACGAGTGTTTCCCCTGTCCGAAATCAAGCTCGATCCCCTCTTTGCAGAGCATGGTCTTCGCCTTGCCTATGATATACGGATCCATACTTGCGCGCCGTCTGTCGAAGGTCCCGGAGAAGTCGATATATATGAGGTGATCCTTCAGCTTGTCACAGAGCTCTTCCCGACGGTAGTTGTCGCCGTAAAGCAGACACATCGCCTGATGGAACATCGCGCAGTCCGCCTGCTTCGTCTCTTCAACGAGGTATTCTTTTGACGTTTCCGTCGCGTCAAATGAAAAGCTCCAGTTTTTGTCCTCGCCTTTGGCTGTGGAGATGATGGATAGAGCGGAAATCTGACGGATGACGTATTTTCTCAATGCCATATCGAACCTTCCAAATGTTACTTGGAAAGAGTATATCATATCCGGAGTGAAAAATCAATGATCGGACGGGTATTTGCGGGTAAAAAGCGTGGTGTAACCGTTATTTAAATACTACCCCCGCAGTTGCAACTGCGGGGGTAGTATTTAAATAACAAATCAATCAGCAAAAACTGCTTGATTAGCAGACGATCCACGGTCGTTCCTTTCCGAACCGGGAGCCGGGTCGGTTGCTTTTTCTTTTCGCATAATTGACTTCCCGAGCTTTAATTGATATACTGTTACCGTATATGAAACGCCAACAGAAAGGGCAAAGAAATGGATAACAGGATAAATGTCTTGAGAAAAAGCAGAAATCTGACGACTGAAGCTCTCGCTGAAAGAATAAAAGTTTCCACCGAGCTGTTACAGAAGTGGGAAGATGGGACAAAGGAAATAACTCTCGAAGGCGTTATCGCTCTCTCTGAGTATTTCAAAGTCCCCGTCGATTTTCTTATTTGTCTTGACCCCGAAAAGGGAGATGAATCAGAGGAGCTTCTCAGGGCGATTTGTTATCACCCCGTTCTGGGCAAGTTCTTAAAAAGCATGCAAGACGGATTTATGAAAATGGATAACGAAGACAAACGCGACGGATTTATCGAAGGGTGGCTCTGCTGCGCCAGAGAGACTCTCCGAATAATGAAAATGAAGAAGCGAAAGAAAAAATGAGTATTTCTCTTCAATAACTCCGAAGCGGTTGTCTTGCGTTGTCGACCGCTTCGGCTTTTCTTTTTCGGATATGACTTGAATTATATAGTAATTATCTACACAATATTTAAGGAAGTGATACATATGATGTTTTTTATAGCCGATACGCATTTCGGACACAAGAACGTATTGAAGCTGTGTGACCGTCCGTTCGACACCGTAGAGCAGATGAACGAGACGATGATCGAAAGCTGGAACAAGCGAGTGACCGGGAGCGATACCGTCTACATCGTCGGAGATATGTTTTTCCGCTGTGAGGATCCCGAATCGATCATTCGCAGACTGCACGGCAAGAAGCGCCTCATAGTCGGCAATCACGACAGCTCGTGGATGAACAAGATCAATTTGGATAAGTATTTCAAGAGCGTCGAACTGATGACGATAACCTCCGACGGAGCGCACGCGGTCACTCTATGCCACTATCCGCTTCTTTCTTGGAAGCACGCAAAGACCTCATATATGATCCACGGACATATCCACGCGAACACCGATATGGATTTCTGGCCGATGCTGCTGGCGCGCGAGAACGTTTTGAATGCCGGCGTCGATCTGAACGGCTTTAAGCCCGTTCCGTTTGATGAGTTGTTCGAAAACAATAAGCGGTTCAAGGCGGAGCACCCGATTTGAAGCGGAGAAACGCATTAGTTTCGTTTTTTATATACTACCCCCGCAGTTACATATCATACTAAGAGACCGACGTTCATCGCCGGTCTTTTTGTATGTAAAAATACAGCCGCAAGGCGGAAAGGAGAGATGCCTATGAGGGTGTCTTATTAACAAAAGAAAACATAAGAGCGTAAACCACAAGTTAAAAAAACACAAGGAGGAAGAAAAGAAATTGAAACAATTCAAAAACAAACTCATCATCGGCATCGACCACGGTTACGGAAACATCAAGACAGCAAATCACGTTTTCAGGACCGGGATCATATCGTATGATTCCGAACCGCTGTTCACGAAGAATATGCTCGTATACGGCGGTAAGTATTACACCGTAGGAGAAGGACACAAGGAGTTCACTCCCGAAAAGCAAAAGGACGGCGATTATTACCTTCTCACTCTCGCCGCAATCGCAATGGAACTTCGGGACAGAGAGATCACCGACGCCGACGTCTTCATCGCGGCGGGGCTCCCGCTCACCTGGACGAGCGGACAGAAAGCGGAATTCGCCGCGTATCTGACAAAGAACAAAGAGGTATCTTTCACTTTTCAGAAGGTAAACTACCGCGTACGCATTACAGGCGCGAAGATCTATCCGCAGGGCTACGCCGCCGTCGCTGAGTTCGCATCGAAGATGAAGGGCGTCAATATGATTGCCGACATCGGAAACGGGACAATGAACACGCTGACAGTCATAAACGGAGTTCCTCAGCAGGGGCGAATGTTCACCGAGCAGTTCGGGACCTATCAATGTACGCTCGCAGTCCGCGAGGCGTTCATGCGAAAGACCCGGCGCAATATCGACGACGCGATAATCGACGAGGTGCTCATAAGCGGCGCGGCGAATATAGCCGAAGACGATCTTCGCATAATCAAAGCGACGGCCGCCGAATACGTGAACGGGATTTTCCGCAGGCTCCGTGAGCACGGTTACGACGACAAAAGCGTAACGCTTTACGTCACCGGAGGCGGTGGATGCCTTGTCCGCAACTTCGGGACCTTCAACGCCGAGCGCGTCGTCTTTGTCGACGACATCTGCGCCGCCGCCAAGGGCTACGAGTATATGGCGGAGCTTCAGCTCAGATCGGGTATTACTGTATGAAAAACAGTTACCGCATCAACGTCCGGTTCGATCTAAGAAAAGAACACGAAAAGAAAGCTGCGGAGTTCCTTATCAGTCTTTCCGAAAACGGAAGTCAGACGCGGAACCGATTCATCGTTGACGCAGTTACGGAAGCGATACGGCGCAAATCTGGTGAAAGCGACTTCTCGCTCGACGA
>JAFSUU010000075.1 GCA_017445115.1 Clostridia bacterium
CCTTCGTCTTAACAAAGATATGGCTCGATACCACCTTCAACTCCGGGGCAAGCTCCGCACCCTTTGTGTCCGGTTTGAATGTCCGCGTACCGGGCGACAGATTGTTGTGCTTGATATAGATGACCGTCATTCCCAGATCCATTGCCCAGTCAATGGCGGCGTTGAGTGTGTCGATGATATCCCTGTAGTGCTTCGTAATGTCGTTCTGAATGTCGATTACGACAAGTGCTTTTTTATTCATTACAGCAACTCCTCCTTTATTTGCCATCATATTTCATCGGTGTAAAACGGATACTGTTCGTTTCCTAATCCTTATCGGAAGCAACCGTGCGACTCAGCGCAAATCTCGGGCCTTCGTCTCCGAAAGTCCCGTCGGGGCGAAAGCCGCATTTTTTGAGGACTCTCTGCGACGCTGTGTTTCCGACGTCCGTCTCCGCTTCCAGCAATTTTACTTCCTCATACCCGAACGCCCAGCGGCATGCCGCCCGCACCGCATCCGTCGCATAGCCCTGCCCTTGATACGCCTCCAAGATCCCGTATCCGATCTCCGCGATACCGTCCTCCCGGAGCCCTTTGAAGCAGAGATCCCCGATATGCGTTCCGTCTGTCTTCTCAATCATCCAGGCGGCATACCAGTCCCATTGATCAGGGCGTCGGAGACAGCCCTCCAGCATTTCGGTATATGCCTTTTTGAGTTCTGCGTCCTGCTCGGAAGCGATCATTGCTTCCATCTGCGCAAGCGACGCAGGATATATGCGCAAACGCTCTGTTTTTATAATGGTTTTGCCGGAGCGTTCTGCTTCACGTGTTATGATCCACTCATCTAAAAACCGCATCTGCTCGTCCGTATGAAACCAATGCTCACCGCTTTCCATAACGGTTAGGCGGGCGTTATGCTTATCGGCAAAAGATTTTATAGTATCAAAAGACGTAAGATAATCATTGCTTCCGTAAAGGATATCGGTCGGGACGTTCCAACGAACGGGATTCTTTCGCACGTAACAAAGATATTCCCACGAAAGATTTTCGCCAACATCCGTGCGGATGATCCCATTCTTCTGCAGGTCTGCCTCCGTAACACCCGCCCGACCCATCATCTCGGCGATCAGCTTTTCCGTATCGACAACGGGAGAAATAAAATAGGCGCGATCAGTAATCGTCTCAATATCCGCATTCATTGAGTAATACGCGCCGATACTGTTGGCGATCAGAATGATTTTGCCGTATACCGGTTTCAATTCCGTGATCGCTTTGTGTATTTCCCGACCCGCTTCCCACGGGGTGGATCCTTTATAATCAACGCCGATCACGTCGCACCCCGGAAACAGCGGTTTGTAATGGCCCGCCTCATCGGCGCTTCCGCCTTTGCCGTGAATATATAATACCGCATCCATCGCAATCACCTCGAAAAGACTTATTGCTCGTCAGCTTTCACTTCGTAAATCCTGATAAAGTGCCGGCTGAAGTCCTCTGCCTGTTTGATCGCTTCATCTGTTTTTTCCGGCTCGCGGTCGCACAGATGGATCAGCGCGGAGATCGGCACCGTATAGGCAAAAGCGAGCATACGCGGATCGTCGCGTTTGAAAAGACCTTTTTCCATCATGCCGGCAAAGATCGGCGTAAACATCTCGGTAAGTCCTGTGAGAAAATGCTTTGTCGCAAGCGTTCTGGCGCGTTCATCGCGAAATTGCTCAATAGCAAGCACCTTGCGCGTCATAACGATCTTTTCGTCGCGGACCGTGAAATCCATCATCCGCATCGTCATCGACACCAGTTCTTCCGTTGAATCCGGCACGGGAGGAAGGTTCTCGGCAGAACCAAACCGTTCGGCGTAATATGCGATCATTCTGTCGAGGAGAGTGTTCCATATCTCTTCCTTGCTTTTAAAATGCTTATACATGGAGGATTTGACCATTCCGAGTGAGGCGGTCAGTTCACGGATATTCGTGCCTGAGTAGCCGTTTTTTGAAAACAGTTCAAGCGCTGTTTCCAGAATTCTTTCTTTTGTATCCTTTCGCCTTTTTCTTTGCCATGTCGATATCCTTTTATTGCTTTTCTGCGCGTTCCATCTTTTTGTTGTATTCGTCGATATAAAGATTTACTGCGCGCTCGATGGCAACGGTTTTCGGCTGACCGGATTCTTCGCAGAATTCAGCTAAACGATCATACGTCTGCTTTTCCATGCGTATGGATACCGGTACGTTTTCTTTCTTTTCTCTTGCCATGTTTCAAACTCCCGCTTTCATACTTTCTTTCGTTTGACCTTGATAATCACTGTTTTTATCGTTTATGATCTTCGACCCGTTGCTTTGCCGCTACTCGTTCGGCTTCCGTTATTTCGAGATATTCCTGCGGGTCACCGCAAAAATCTCCTCGGTATTCCTTGTGCAGAACGCCGCACAGGCGGCAGCGATACAGGGTGACGACGAAATGCTCTACGCCCCCGCCATAAGAGTTGTAATCCATTTCTCCGTAGTCTGTTTCTTGCAGGATTTCCCAGACGTGTTCATGATCCATATAACCCTTTTTTATCAGCAGCTTTTCAAACTCCTCAATGCAATGATTACAAAGCCTTTCGCTTTTTCCTTCGGCAAGGACGCTGTTTTCCTGC
>JAFSUU010000076.1 GCA_017445115.1 Clostridia bacterium
AAAAGTTCAGGGACATTTGTTTTTACATCGGTTTCACCTCCTGCATCAGAAAATTTTCAGTCACGCTCTTTGTCACACGTCGTCTTCCCAGATGATACCGTATTCATCGTCGTCATCATCCACCGGCTCGTCGAACGCCTCGTTGAAGGATTCGTCTATGATCGGTCCCGGATCAAGGTGCGTGAGCTGTGAGTCTGCAAGCATATTCGTTTCTGCGGCGCAGCAGTCGAGGATCGCTTTCTTCAGCGATCTCAGCGCAAGCTGATAACAGTCGCAAAGCTTCCGGTACTTGTCCGGAACGCCGACGTATTCTTTTTTCTTCTCAAGTATTTTCGTCCTGAAGTCCTTCATAATATCCTCGATCAGATCGGCGCGCACGCTTTCGGCGCCGAGAATGATTTCCGTATATGAATAAACTTGCTTGCGAATGATGTATTTGATCTCGTCTGTAACGTGACCTTTCTTCATCTTCCCGATAAAGGCGAGGACGGCGGGATCGGTGATGATAAGCCGTCCGTTTACGGGAGCGATCTCCTTCTCGGACGAATGCGCTCTCGGTATATGCGCGACCTCTCCCTTGCTTTCCGCAAGCAGGATTTCGTTCACATACCCGTTGAAGGTCCGCGGCGGGAGAGAATTCTTCCAGCGGATGATATCGTCGTCTTCGAACGGGATATTAAAATGGATCACTTTTCTTTGTTGTTTCATATTCAGTCCTCGCTTTCATAACCGTCACGGAACGTAACGGCGGGATGCGCCTTGGCGGTAATCAGATTGACAATGTCGTCGGTCAACTCTTCATATTTCCTCAAAAGCGCTTTGTGTTTTTCCGGATGGTTTGCAAGTAATACCTTTAACCTCTCCGTCTCTTTTTCCGCTTCTTCAAACAAATACGTTATTTCGTCTACGGAATACCGGGGTACCGTCGTATCTATGCGGTTGATTTGGATGAACTTCCGGATTTCTTCCTTCACTCCCGTCGTAAAAGGACCTTTGAACAGTTTTTTGCACTGCCGGACGAGGTCGGGCGGAAGGTCGATCTTTGTATCAGATCTCGGCACGAGCAAATCAATGTCGAAATGCATCGTTCTTTTGATCGGCTTTCCCGAAACGGCGTGTTGAAGAATGTGAACGACCGCTTCGTTGAACTTCCCGTGGGGAAGATACTTTTTGAACGCTATGATATCGGCGTCCGTTTCTGTTAAAACTACATGAAACTTCATAATCTTTTACCTCCTGTGATTTCAATTTACGGAGCGTTTCAGCTCCATTTCAAGAAAACAATGCAAAATTTCGAGTTTGTGAAGATTCTAAGGGACACTATTTCACATCGGCGGAACCCGCTTTCAGAAGACCTTTCTCTGCCCGAATCAGAGCAAGATCTTCTGTACGAAAACGCAGCGATCGTTTTCGTCTGTTCTGAATATGCGGGACTTTTGATGCGAATTTCAAGAAAACTTCATCGGCGAGTTTTTGTAAAACAGCGCATCGCTTTTATAAACGATTCCTCTTTTCTTCGTGACGAAAATCCTATGTCAACCCCGGCGGAAAGATTTTCAAAAGATTTTCGTCCTGAAAACCTAATGTTTGCATTGTCTTCTGATAAAGTATTACGGTGCATTTCAGTGGCGTTTCAAGAAAACAATCCCGGTTTCAGGGTCTAAATATGAACATTTTGTAAATCTTTCGCCTTTTGACAACAAAAAAGACCCGTTTCATTACGGAAACGGATCAGGATAGATAGTATTATGAATTAGAAAGTTTTTGTTTTTTTGTGTAGCGGAAGTAATTATTCGCTCATCTTTTGTGAAGAATGGCTCGTCTTTCGCTATGAAAATGTGAGGCGTCCACTTAAAATAGAAAAAGGGCCGACGGCCCTTAGCTTATTTGTCGTACGTCTTGATTATCTGCCAAAGCGCGGTTTTCTGTTCTTCGGTCAGAGCCGACCATTTGTCGAATAGCTCCTGCAGTTCCGGCGTTATCTCGATCATATTGCCCTCGGCAAAGAACTGCGACATCGTAATTCCAAAAGCTTTACATAAGAGCTCTATCGTCGCCAAACTCGGCGTAAAGCCTCTTTTATAAATGTTAGAAACAGTGTTGGGAGATAAACCGGCTTCTTTGGCGATTTTGTAATCAGACCATCCGTGCTGTTTTTGCAGTTGAATCAAGCGCTCGCGTATGTTCACAAAACCACCCCCATTTCTTTCTATATTGTATCACCACATTATGCGATACCGTTAGAGCAAATCAATGTAAATATTATCGTAAGTTTTTACGATATTATTCTTGATTACGCCATCCTTTTCTACTATAATTTATGTAAGGATGGGTGAATTGGGATGATGGATTACAGATTACCGCTGCAGATTTATACTGTATCTTTCTTCGGGCATCGTTATATTGACAATTTCAGAGATATAGAGGATCGGCTTGAAGAATTGATCATAAAACTGATTCGGGAACACGAGTACGTTGATTTCCTTGTCGGACGCAACGGAGATTTTGATCAGCTTGTTTCAAGTACGATCCGGAGAGTGAAACGAGAGTTTCGTGACGATAATTGTACGCATATTTTGGTTCTGCCGTATAACACCTCCGAGTTTCAGAATAACGAAGACAGCTTTGCCGAGTATTACGACGAGATAGAGATCTGTCCGGAATCGCACATCGCGCATTTCAAAGCCGCGATGCAGATCCGAAACAGGAGTATGGTCGACCGCTCCGATCTTGTGATCTGCTACGTCGAACACAACTCCGGCGGCGCGTATCAGACGATTCAATATGCGCTTAAGCAGGAAAAAGAAGTTATCAATCTGGCCGGGGAATCTCAGGATGAAAATATTTAGGGACATCATATTGTTTCATTTATAAAAGACGGAGCCGCAGACATGTTTTTGTCTGCGGCTCCGGGTATAGGTTGTAATAATTATTTTTACGCCTCTTCGATCGCTTCGACCGGGCAGCCGTCTTTCGCTTCTGCTACGGCGTCAAGAGCGCCTTCCGGAACTTCGGTCTCGATCGCCACTGCAACGCCTTCGCCGCTCATGGAGAACACCTCCGGGCAGGTCGCGGCGCAGAGTCCGCAGCCGATGCAGTTTTCGTTTACATGGTATTTCATAGATTTATCCTCGCTTTCATTATTAGCCGTTTTGCGCTCATTCAACGTGCAGATAGCTTGACCTACTTCCAACGCAACAGGCAGAAGCAGTTCCTTATCCCAGTCCTCGCCGACCGCAAAGAGCGCTTTGGCAATCGTTTCGTTATAGTTTTCGTCAGTTTTTCCCGTAGTATACAAACGCCTTGCCGCCTCATGAAGCCCGGAAAGGATCAAGGCTTTCAAGGCGCGAACGTCAGGGTCCGTGTCGCGGAGTTTTGCCATATCATAATCGTCGTTTCTGCCGCAGGGGGAAGCGCATTCCGAGCAGCGCGGCACCAGCTTTTGCTTTTCCGCGTGAAGCTCTCCGATCAGATCGGTTATTTCCTGCTCGTCTGAATCGCCGACGACAAGTCCCCTGATAAGCAGCTTGTAGGTTTCTTCCGTAGGATGCGTATTTCCGTCGGTCGCGCGTGCAAGCCCGATCAGCGCGCCGATCAAACGATTTGTTGCTTTCATATGTTTCACCGCTTTCTGGTAATGCAGCAATGCGCTACGTCAGGCATATCGACTTTCCATTCCGATCCGTTCAGCATCCCATCCATCACGCTTTTGCGGATCGTATAATACATCGTGCCTTCGCCGTTCCAGTACTGCGCGTGAATGTCCTGCGTCATCTCAAACGATACCTCGTCGTCGCTCTCTTTCATCAAAGCGTTCACACGATCACAGGGCATACCGTTCACGAAGAAATCTTCAAACGCTTTGTATGCGTCCTTTGCGCTTTCAGCGTTTACCGCGTTCGCTCTGCCGAACTCAAATGCGATGGAGCAAAGGGTATTTATTCTGTCGGCGTTATCTTTGAGTATGTGAGAGACGAGCGACGCGTAACGGCTCTCCGCATCGTTTATCCGCTCCTGCAGCCATCCGTGGATATTGCCCTCGTCGATTACGGTTTCAAGCGGATGCAGATCTTTCGTAAAAGCCTTATCGTTATCGATCCAGCCTTCGGATGCAGCGTATTCCGCGATCTCTTTTGTCAGTTTTTCCTGATTGCCGATCTTGTTATAGAGCCAGAAGTGGATCGGCCCGAGAAAAGCGCTCATGCCGTTTCTCCCTTTGTCTCAGCGATCCTTTCGTTGATCGCACGCACGACTTCCTCAGTGTTCACGCCGTGGACGGCGCAGGCGTCCTCAAGCGATTCCGCCTGAGAAGCAGGGCAGCCAAGGCAGTGCATACCGATGCCGAACAGCACCTCTGCCGATTCGGGGTATTCTCTTACGATCTCACCGATCAAAGTCTTTTCGTTCACATAATTTTTCATCTCATTTACCTCCCGGTACTTGATATTTCGCTTGTATTATAGTATAATCCAATCAACAAGTATGTTGTTGCAACAACGAAAGGAGAATATATGGATACTTTTTTTCTTGCAAATACGTCTCTCTTTCACGGAATACGGGAGGATGAGATAAAGGATCTGCTTTCCTGCCTGAACGCGCGGGAAAAAACGTATAAAAAGGACGAGACGATCCTTCGCGCCGGAGATACCGTATCACAGATCGGTCTTGTGGAGGAAGGAAGCGTCAATATCGTCGTCAATTTCTACTGGGGAAACAGCAATATCTTCGGTCACGTTGAAAAGGGTTCGATCTTTGCCGAAAACTACGCCGCCGTTCCGGGCAAGGAACTGATCTGCGACGTGGTCGCTGCCGAAGATGCGCGCGTCGTCTTTCTCGATATGAACAAGTTGGAATCGACCTGCGGCAAGAGCTGTACCTTTCATAACCGGCTGATCCACAATCTTTTGAAGATATCCGCGCAGAAAAACCTCGGTCTGTCGTCGCGTATGATGCACATCGCGCCGAAGTCATTGCGCGAGAGGCTTTTGTCCTATCTTTCCGAACAGGCGATGGAGCACGGCAGCGCGCATTTTACGATCCCTTTTGACCGTCAGCAGCTTGCCGATTATCTCGGCGTCGACCGCAGCGCGATGTCAAACGAGCTTTCCAAAATGCAGAAGGACGGATTGATCGCATACTGTAAAAACGAATTTACTCTGAAAGAGGCGGTAAGATATGAGTGAGATTCACATCAAACGCATATATGAATTGCCGAATGACGAAGACGGCTTCCGCATCCTTGTTGATCGGCTCTGGCCGAGGGGCGTTAAGAAGGACTCCGCCAACATTGATCTCTGGGCGAAGGAGATCGCGCCGTCCAACGAATTACGGCAATGGTTCGGACACGATCCCGAACGTTTTGCAAAGTTTTCCGAACTGTACCGTGAGGAACTCGCAGCCCATCCAAAGGCGACCGGATTTCTTGATCACGTTAAAGCCGTGTTATCAAAAGGTAACGTAACGCTGCTATACGGTGCGCGTGATACCGTATACAACCACGCCACCGTTCTGAAGAACTGGATAGAAGAAAAAATGTCGGAGACCAATTGAACGGCTCCGACATCCGTGTTTTAATCGCTTAATATGTCATATTCCTCATCAGTCACGTTCTCCAGCCAGACCGTGTCCGTGTGTGCGCCAGGCGCTGCGATCGAGATGTGAGAAAACCAACTATCCTTCTTAGCGCCGTGCCAGTGCTTTACGTTTGCCGGGATAACAACGGTAACGCCCTCTTTTAACTCAACCGGCACTTTCCCTTCTTCTACGTACCAGCCTTCGCCGGCGGTGCAAATAAGAATCTGCAGTCCACCGGCACCTTTAGAAGTATGGATATGCCAACAGTTGCGGCATCCGGGTTCAAAGGTAACGTTGCTGATAAACAGCGGCAGTTCTTCGTTAGCTGCCACCAACGGGGAGAGGAACGAGGCGCCGGTAAAATACTTTGCAAACGCGTCGTTTGGAACACCGGTACCGAACATATTTGCGCGTTCAAAATCTTCTTTATTCAAATACTTCATCTGAACATTCCTTATTCATTTCTTTTGAAATGATCTTTTGCAAAGTCCATATCCTGCACAAGTTCTACTGTACCGACGTATTTGCCGTCGCGTTCGCGCACCGCCATATACTTGACGAGCATCGTGCGTCCGTTCTTTTCCATCCAAACGGGCACAAAATCGCGTCTGCCGTTTCTGAAATCGTCGATGATCTGTCTCACCATAGGCTCGATCTTCGGCGGGTGGCAGGAGAATACCTCGCGGTCTATCGCCATTTCGGGTCGCTTGAAAACCTTCGATCCCTCGTTGAAAAAGCGGTTGATATTGTTCTCGTCTATGAACGTGATCTCCATCGGGATCGTATTGAGGAGCGCCGTGATCTGTTCGACCGTCATGTGCCCGCCGGGCATGACGACCTCGCCGTCGTATTTCGGCGCCTCTTTTATGCGTCTGATCCCGGCGTCGGACCAGTATTTGCTGTTTATTCCGAAGCAGGACGAATAGTCCTTAGAATCGAAATAAATGCCGATCCATTCTTCGTCGGTAAAATTGACCGCGCAGATCGGGAACAGGATGTTCTGTTCCTTGTAGATCATCTCCTCTGCGCGCTTCAGCACGGCGTCAAGCCTTGACAGCCATTCTTCGCCGTGTTCGGTCTCTTTATCGAGCGCTCCAAGCTCGTCGCGGATCTCGTCGTCAACCGTCCACATTACGTCGGAGGGACCGGAGACGCCGTATTTGACCTTGAGCAGCGGATAAAGCAGATCGCCTTTCTTGGCGTAATGGATCGAAAGCTCGCGGATGCGCGGGATAAGTGCCTCGTCTCGGGTTTGCTTGTATTCGTCAAGCAATGCGGACAGCGCGTCGTTTTCTCTTTTGAACGTCTGCAGCGGATGACCGTCGATCTCTTCAAGTGCGGCGGCTCTTTTTTCTTTGTCGCTGTAGTCCTTTTTAGGGTAAGAGTCGCGCTTTGCAAATTCCGCCTGTATTTTCCGGCGTGTCAACGATTCCTCAACTGCTTTTTCGGCGTTTGCGATCTGTTCTTCACGCGTCGCGCCATGGAACAGCGCGGAATGAAGGTCGCAAAGTCTCTGCACTTCTGAAAGCGGCGTGCCCTCCTTCATCAGCTCCTGCTCCGCCTGCATGATCTCTGAGGCTTCCACCTCGCCGAATTCACGGGCGAAATCGGCGCGTACCGCCTCCAAGTCCTCTCCGTCGCCGAGTCTGCGCAGATACGCTTTCAGTTGTTCGGTACGGTCGCCGGTTCTGACGGCAGGAACGTTCCTCTCCGTTTTCTCCGGTATTTTGATCTCCGGCATTTCGCCGACGATTTCAAATCCGTTCGCCATAAGCGTCGAGACAACGTCCGTTATAGAGATATTCTTCATCTTCGCGCCCTTTGGGATCGTCATCAGCTTTCCCACGGAATGAAGCACCGGCTTCTTTGTGATCTCGGTAAAACCGAGTCCCGCCATTATTTCAATCAGTTCGGGGTACTCCTCGGTCAATTCAAATACCGAAAGGCTAAAATCTATTTTCTTCTGCATAGCAATGCCTCCTCTCGTTTTCGGTATGATTATATCACAAGCCGAAATAGTCGTATGTTGTTGAAACAACAAAATTCAGTTGGTTATAAAAAAATGAGTGGCGGTTATCATATATATAGCCGCTATGCTTTAGAATGCGGAAAATAATATGGTACATCTATATCGCAAGAGTCAAAAAGATAAAAATCCATTCTACGATAACAGCCCTCACTTTTGAAAAAATGGAGGCAGTATAGAGATCTGATAAATGATTGCTTTTATGATAATCTGTTTAGCGCTCCTCCAATATCCCCGTCGATACAGATCGCACGATCTTTTATATCCTCCGGACAGACCGCTTCGCCGTAGTTGATACAGGTGTAGGTCGCGTCCGAGTTCTTCGCCGTCATATTCCAGAACGGGTATTTGATGATCACCGGCGTATTGTAGCCAACTCCGAGTTCAAGGAAAAGGACCTTACCTTTGCGTGTGCGCAAAAAGTTCTCATACCTCTCCGCCGCCTCGTGCCAACCTTC
>JAFSUU010000077.1 GCA_017445115.1 Clostridia bacterium
CTGGATGCCGCGCACGTCGATCGTTTTGAACGCGCCGATCTTATTCTTCCATTCCATAGTTGTGCCTCCTCAGTCCAGGATCCAGCCGTCGCGGCTGATCGTTACGACCTGCCACGGGATGAACTTTCCGCTGTTCTGAAGCGCTGTCTCCGCCGCTCTCTGAAGTCCGCCGCAGCAGGGGACTTCCATACGGACGATCGTGACGCTCTTGATATCGTTGTTCTTTATTATTTCCGTAAGCTTCTCGCTGTAATCGACCGCGTCAAGCTTCGGACAGCCGATGATCGTGATCTTACCGCGCATGAATTCATCGTGCATATTCGCGTAAGCGTACGCCGTGCAGTCCGCCGCGATCAGAAGCTTCGCTCCGTCAAAGAACGGCGCTTCGGTCGGCACCAGCTTGATCTGGCACGGCCATTGACCGAGACGCGATACGGGCTTGCCGGTCTGTGCAGGCGCGCTTTCAGTTTCGCTTTGTTCAAACTGCATCATCCTCGACCCGGGGCAGCCGCCTTCGTGATGCATATGTTTCATCTCTTCCATCTTCTTATCCTCCTTCGCTTTCTTAACCGCTTTTTCGTCGTATTTCGGAGCTTCGCGCTCCTCAAATGTGATCGCGCCCGTCGGACAGTTCGGCAGGCAGTCGCCGAAACCGTCGCAGAAGTCCTCGCGCGTCAGCTTCGCCTTGCCGTCTATTATCTCGATCGCGCCTTCGTGGCACGCGTCGGCGCAAAGACCGCAGCCGGTGCATTTTTCCTCGTCTATATGTATGATCTTCCTTACCATTTACAAAACATCCCTTGACTTTCTGACTGTATTATAGTACAATTCAAACGGAATGTATGTGGTTGTAACCACATTTTGAAAAAGATCGGAGATTTTTATGGAAATATCGGCTCTGACTGAAAATATGCTCTTCCGCGGGATGAGCGAGGATGAAATAAGGGACGCGCTGACGCTGCTTGAAGCAAAAGAAAAAGCTTATGAAAAAGGCGAAACGATCCTTCACGCCGGGGCGAAAACTTCTTTTATGGGTATAGTTCTCGACGGCAGCGTGACCGTTGAAAGCAACGATATGTGGGGTAACCGCACGATATTGAGCCACGTTGGAAAAGGTCAGTTTTTTGCCGAGACTTATGCGCTGATACAAAACGAGCCGCTTCTCGTTGACGTCACGGCGAACGAGGACTGCCGCATTATCTTTTTACGTGTACGCGAGATAGATGAAAATAAAAGAGAGTGGACAGGCAAACTGATGTCAAATCTTTTGACGATTTCCGCGCATAAAAATCTGCACCTGTCCGGGCGGAGTTTCCACACCTCGCCGAAATCCATACGCGGCAGGGTGATGTCCTATCTCAATTCCGTTTCCATTCAGACCGGCAAACGGGAATTCGATATCCCTTTCGACCGTCAGCAGCTCGCGGATTATCTGAACGTCGAGCGCACGGCGCTTTCAAAGGAGTTCGGCAAAATGCAAAAGGACGGATATTTCACCGTCCGTAAAAACCACTTTGTGATTTTGAAAACGAGCATGGAGGATTATTGAGAAAGTCAGGAGGGGGCACATATCATAAAGTGTCAGTTTGACCGGCAGAAATGTCGGTCTTTTTGCTTTTATAATAACCGCCCCCACTTTTGAAAAAAATGAAGGCAGTATAGAGATCTGATGAATGATGGCGTTTATGACAACCTGTTTAGCGCTTCTCCGATATCCCCGTC
Organism: Clostridia bacterium; assembly: GCA_017445115.1. The sequence continues at coordinate 1,723 of JAFSUU010000077.1, forward strand.
GATACAGATCGCACGATCTTTTATATCCTCCGGGCAGAGTGCTTCGCCGTAGTTGATACAGGTGTAGGTCGCGTCCGGGTTCTTCGCCGTCATATTCCAGAACGGGTATTTGATGATCACCGGCGTATTGTAGCCAACTCCGAGTTCAAGGAAAAGGACCTTACCTTTGCGTGTGCGCAAAAAGTTCTCATACCTCTCCGCCGCCTCGTGCCAACCTTC
>JAFSUU010000078.1 GCA_017445115.1 Clostridia bacterium
ATACGATACGGAGGCTGTCGTCCCGTCGCTCATACGGAACTTTTTGACGTCGCTCATGCGCTCAGACGTCAATTCAGAGAGAATATATGAATCTTCTTTATTCTCTTCAATGATTTGAGACGTTTCATCGGACAATATCTCTTCCGGCTCTGTATATTCCGGCAATTCTTCTTCATACAGAGTTTCTTCTGCCTCGTCTTCCGTCCCGTTTATCATGCCGTCCAGCGCACCCACGGGCACTACTTCAATGAACATTATGACAGACAGGATAAGCGCTAACAGTTTAAATGTCTTTTTCATTGTCATCCTCCATTTTATTACTGTGTTGAATTTTAAATTGTCTTTTCGGATAATTCACCGGGTTAATATCGGTCTATTATCCATAAATCAGTTTACAGTATTTGGACGTTGATGTCAAGACTTAAAATGAATTATCTATAAATTCTTACAAAAATATGGGCTGTTTCGTATCTTGATGAACAAAAAGCTTTGCACGGAACGGTGCAAAGCTTTTTGTTCGTTTTCATATAAGCCATTCTTTCTTCGGCGGGGTGTAGATGACGGCGGAGGGGATCACTTTCGCATCGACGGTTTTCCCGTCGATGATCTCTCCGTCATAGCAGATCTTTTGGACGCCTCCGAAGGAAATGCCGCGGCAGCGTCTGAAAGTCATGATATCCGCAAAATTTTTCTTTACCGCGCCGTCGGCGGAAACGTGAGTCCCCTTACGGAAGTCGGAGATGAGCGTCGCGAATTTCGGAATGGAAATATCGTGGACGAGTATGACGTCGATGAAGCCGTCTCCGCAGTCGGCGTGAGGCGCGACTTTGAAGCCGCCTCCGTAATATCTTCCGTTTGCGATCGCCGCGAGAAGATATTTACCCGAGAGAACTTCCTCGTCGACTTCTCCCGTTCCTTTTCTTACCCCGCGCAGCACGACTTCGGTATCAAACGGGTCCTTTTTGGAGAGCGCGCTGACTACGCCGAGAATATACGAAAAGCTGTTTCCTATGCCGGGCGCTTTTCTTATTTTTTCAGCCTCCGAGACGACTGTGCAGTCGAACCCGACGTTCACCACGTTGACGGAGTATTTTCCGTTCGCGCAAATAAGGTCGACCGGGTATTCTTTACCGGCTTCGTTCTTTTCTTCAAAAGCGTAACGGAGAAAATCGTTTCCGTTGCCGGACGGAACTCCCGTGAAGAGAGCCGTTGCGCCGGCGTTCGCGCGCATTATGCCTCCGACCGCTTCTCCCATCGTTCCGTCGCCGCCGTGAGCCACGATGTGAGCGTAGGGATCCTTTGCGAGCAGTTCCGCGACGAAATCTTCGCAGTCGCTCATCCGTTTCGTAAGGTAAATATCTTCGCCGAGTTCCGAGAGTGCCCGGCGCGTTTTTTTGAATTTGCGCCCGCTTCCCGAAACAGGGTTGATAATATGTACGATATGTCTTTCTTTTGTTATCGGAGTTTCTTTTTCAAGTTCGGCAGTCTGCATCAGAAGATCTCCCTTTTGTTCTGTATCAATAGTTTTTCATTACGTCGTCGAGCATATCGCCGACGTTTATCATCACTTTTTTTGCCGCCGCTTTGCACGCGTCGGTGCCGTGAGGTACGGTATATCCGTTGAAGCGCGAGATCATCGGAACGTCGTTGTCGTTGTCGCCCGCGGTGAAGACGTCCTCGTGACGCACCCCGAAGTGGTCCGCGATCCTCGCGACCGTGATCCCTTTGTCGACGCCGTAAGGCGGTATGTCGACGCAGTGTCCGTTTAGGTTCAGCGAGATCTTGTCGCCGTATTTCTTTTCAAGCAGGTCGACCGCCTCTCTGAAATGTTCTTCCGGATCGAAGCAGGCGTTTATCTGAGTGAAAGTTTTATGGCGCCGCGCTTCGATTATGCCTTCGTGTGAGTCGTCGACCGGCAGCGACAGGTCTATCTGATACGACGTCCGCCCGTCCGCGAAGAAAAGATACCCGGTTCCGATCTCTGCGATCGTTTTCAGTATATCGGGCAGCACCGCGCCGTCGCCGAAATACTCAAAGATCGTTTCGCCGTTCGAGTCGATCGCATAGGCGCCGGTCATACACATAATAAAGTCGCAGTATTTCAGATAATCCTTGATTATGTACTCGGCGTTGGAGTACGTTCTTCCGGTCACGATGCCGAAAACGTTTCCCGCTTTGCGGAATTTCGTGATCTTTTCAAGATATTCTTCCGTCACGCCGTGCGGGTACTGGTTCAGAGTTCCGTCGAAATCTGTCGCAAACAGTTTTTTTCTCTTCATTTTTATCCGTTCCTGTCCGGTCTGCATAATAAAAACGGTCGAATTCTGCGTTTTTCGCTCTTTTTAATTTTATCAAAGCGACGGCGCGTTGTCAAGGGAAAACGGAAAAGACAAAACGCTGCCTTTTCTTCCGTTATCCTTGACATAACTTATAAATTATATTATACTGTATCATAAGACAAAGAAAGCGGTTTGAAAAATGGAAGACAGGATAACAAAATTATTCGGAGCGGACGTCTTCAGCGACAAGGTCATGAGTGAAAGACTGCCCGCCGACATCTATAAGAGCTTGAAGCGCACCATCAGCATGGGGCGCTCTCTCGACATCGGAGTTGCAAACGCGGTCGCCGAGGAAATGAAAAACTGGGCGATAGAAAACGGCGCAACTCACTATACTCACTGGTTCCAGCCTATGACGGGCATCACCGCGGAAAAGCACGACAGCTTTGTACTTCCTCTCGAAAACGGCACTGCGATCACGGAGTTCTCCGGCCGCCAACTCATAAAAGGCGAGCCCGACGCTTCAAGTTTTCCTTCGGGCGGTCTTCGCGCGACTTTTGAAGCGAGAGGCTACACCGCGTGGGACCCCACGTCGTACGCGTTCATAAAGAGCCACGTGCTTTGTATTCCTACAGTATTTTGCTCCTACAGCGGCGAATCTCTCGACAAGAAAACGCCGCTTCTCCGTTCGATCGAGGTTATCGGCAAAGAGGCACTCAGGATCTTACGGCTTTTCGGCGATGAAAAAACGAAGCGCGTCGTTCCGTCAGTCGGCGCGGAGCAGGAGTATTTTCTTATCAGAAAAGAGGACTACGTCGCAAGGCGCGATCTTCTCTATACCGGCAGGACGCTCTTCGGGGCGAGACCGCCGAAAGGTCAGCAGCTCAACGACCACTACTTCGGCTCGATCAAGCCGAAGGTGAAGGATTTTATGCGCGACCTCGACGAAGCGCTTTGGAAACTCGGAGTCTGCGCCAAGACGGAGCATAACGAAGCCGCTCCCGCACAGCACGAGCTCGCACCGCTTTATTCGACGGTAAACACCGCGTGCGACCACAATCAGATAATGATGGACACGATGAAGCGCGTTGCCGCTGAGCACGGAATGATCTGCCTTCTCAACGAAAAGCCGTTCGAGGGCGTCAACGGAAGCGGCAAGCACAACAACTGGTCGCTGACGACGGACGACGGTCAGAATCTTCTTGATCCCGGAAAGACGCCCGCGGAAAACGCGCAGTTCTTAGTCTTCCTCGCGGCGACGATAGCCGCGGTCGACGAATATCAGGATCTTCTCCGCATATCTGTCGCCTCTCCCGGAAACGATCACCGTCTCGGCGCTGCCGAAGCGCCGCCCGCGATCCTTTCGATGTTCGTGGGAGAAGAGCTGACGTCAGTCCTCGAATCGATCGAAGAGGGAACGGAGTATCACGGCGAGGGAAGAAGCGTACTCGAGATCGGTGTCCACGTCCTTCCGAAATTTCCGAAGGACACGTCTGACCGGAACAGAACGTCGCCGTTCGCCTTCACCGGAAATAAATTCGAGTTCAGAATGCCCGGTTCGTCACTGTCGATCGCGGGACCGAACACGGTCCTCAACACGATCGTTGCCGAGGAGCTCTCGCGTATTGCCGATGAACTTGAGGGAGTCGAAGACTTCAACGCCGCTCTGAACGGAGTGATACGCCGTCTCATAAAAGAACACAAGCGGATCATTTACAGCGGAAACGGTTATACGAAAGAGTGGGAAGAGGAAGCCGCCCGCCGCGGACTTTCAAATTACAAGACGCTGCCAGACGCTCTTGCTCACATGTGCGACGAGCACAACGTCGAGCTGTTTGAAAAACACCGTATATTTACCGCTAAAGAGCTCGCCTCCCGCCGCGAGATAATCCTTGAGAACTATGCGAGAGTCACCGGCATCGAAGCGGATACGATGGTAGATATGATAAGGAAGGAGATCCTTCCCGCGTCGGTGAAATACGTTAAGACGCTCGCGGAGTCCGCAAGCATGAAGCGCCGGGTCAGCGAGAACATCAGCACGGAATTTGAGGAAAAACTTTCTTCGCGTTTGTCCGAACTGAACGACGGACTTTACGCGGAGTCCGAGCGCCTTGCCGCTCTTTCCGAAGAGCTGCGGGGTTCTGAAGACTACGCCGTCGCGTCGTCGTTCTGCCGCGACACGCTTATCCCGTGCATGAAAGCGGCGAGAGCGCTCGCCGATGAAATAGAGAGCCTGACCGACAGAGCGGTATGGCCGTATCCGACTTACGGCGATATACTTTTTGCCGTCAGATGACCTGATGAGAGGAAAGCTATGAAAAAAATAATATCTTTGATTTGTATTCTTGTTCTCGCAGTTCCGGAGCTTGCGTCCTGCGGAGGAAACGAAGAGGTCGATACGACCGTATATTCCGAGACTTTCGTGCCCGTAGATGCGAACAGCGCGACGGCGCTGCGCTATATTTCCGGAAGCGTTGAAAAAGATATCAATACGAAAGTAAATATTGATAAAGCTGTATCGGCGTATAATTCCGTGACCGAGACCGAAAAATACGCGTCCGGTGAAAAAGAGGAATGGTCGTTCATTATCATATCCGATTCCGAAAGCGGGAACACCGTATATAAATTGTCCGGCGTCGGGGAAAACAAGATCAACGTTTCGGTCTCCTCACCGGAAAGCGAACCGTCGAGATATCTCGTTAAAAATGCGGAGCTCTATAACTTCCTCGGCAGCGAAGTGCTGACGGTTAAAGAGATAAGCGTTTCGGCAAAGGTCGTTATCTCGCTCGGAGAAGGAACTCCCGACGGAGAGGGCGCTGCGAGAGAGGCAGAGGTGCTGCTCGGTGAAGCAACGGTAACCGTGACGGGTGATGAGATCACACCTCCCACGGCTGCCGACGCCATAATCGCCGCACTTGAGAGCAACGAGATAACGTCCGACTATAAAGTCAGCAAAAACGCCGGAACGGTAATTTCTATAAACGGATATGAATATAAGGTGGAAGACGGAGACCTCGGAGTTGATATTCTGAGATGGAAATATTCGGTCGACGGCGAGGCGGTTCCCGGCGAAGATCTTAATTCTTTCGTTTTGACTGACGGAGCGACGATAACTGTTATTTTCACTTATCAGCACATTGACAAGAACGGTTGATTTCCTACAGAATTTGCCGCGCGGTCAAAGCATTGTCTTTGACCGCGCGGTTTTTATGTTATAAGACTATTTATTTATTGCAAAGAACAGGGCAACGAAAGCGGAAAGGATCATTCTGTACCACCCGAACGGAGCAAATCCGCGCCGCTTTACGAACGAGACGAGAAATTTTACCGCGAAGAGCGAAACGATGAACGCCGTCGCCGTTCCGACAAAGAGCGTCACCGTCTGCGAAAACGAAAAAGCAGTTCCCTGCGAGATATATTTCACGGCTTTCAGCCCCGACGCTCCGAACATCACGGGTATTGCGAGGAAGAAAGAGAATTCAGCCGCCGCGCTTCGCGAAGCGCCGAGCGCCGTCGCACCGAGAATAGTCGATCCGGATCGGGAAGTGCCCGGGATGAGCGCTAAAACTTGAAATGCGCCGACGCCGAACGCTGTGCCGGGAGTCATATCTTCGGGAGACGTGATGCGCGAGGTTTTATTTTTCGTTCTTTTATCGATGATGACGAATAAAACTCCGTAAACGAAAAGCGCACCCGCGATTATAAAATTCACCTGAGGCTCGACAAAGACTTTTTCCGACAGAAAGCCGTCGAAAAGAAGTCCTGCCGCAAAAACCGGGACAGACGCGAGCGCGATACGTCCCCAAAGCCTGAACGCCTTTTTCCGTTCGGCTTTTGTTTTATTTTTTGAAAGCGGATCCAGTCTTCCGAAATATAAAGCGACGACGGCAAGGATCGAACCGAGCTGGATCACGACGTTGAACATTTCCGTAAAATCCGGAGTGAAAATTTCGGGATCCATACGGGACTTCATCAGAGAGTCGAAAATAATAAGGTGACCGGTCGAGCTTACAGGAAGCCATTCGGTCACCCCTTGAATTATTCCCGAGATAACAGCGTAAACGATACTTGTGATATCCGGCATATGCGGCACCTCTCACGGCTATTTCGCTATTATCTTATTTATCTCCTCCGCGGAGTATGTCGCCTTTCTTAATTTTTATCGGGCATTTTAACTTAAATATCTGATCCGGGTGCGGCGTGCTTTCGATTGGTGAACCCTCTTCGTCGGTGAGGATTTCCGACCTGAACCGTATTCCGACTTTACCGGGAGTCAGAAGTTCAACTGTGTCGCCGACCGTGAACTTGTTCCTCTGCGTGAAGACCGCAAATCCGTCGCCGTCGGAATCGGCGAGCGCTGTCGCAAGGTACGGTTTTTCGCGTATGTATCCCGGTTCGTCGACCGTCTTCGCATTTTCGTGAGGGGAGTTGAAGAAAAACCCCGTGTCGTACTGCCGGTGGCTCACGCTGCAAAGCTCTTCGAGCCATTCGGGACGGAATTCGTATTTCTCCGGATCGGCGAAATATGAGTCGATCGCCATGCGGTAAGTGTTCGTTACGACCGCCGTGTAGTATGCGCTTCTGACTCTGCCTTCAAGCTTGAAGCTGGAGATGCCCGCCTTCACGAGCTCGGGTATGTGCTCTATCATACACATATCACGGCTTGACATTACGAACGTGTCGCCGCCTGACTCGACGACGGGGAAATATTCTCCGGGGCGCTTTTCTTCTTCTATTTCCATAGAAAGCTCGGACGCCGCGCGGTATTCCCACCTGCACGACTGCGCGCATGCGCCGTGGTTCGCGTCTCTGCCTATCATATATTCGCTGAGCAGGCATCTGCCGCTGTATGCGATGCACATCGAGCCGTGGATGAAAGTTTCGATCTCAAGGTCGGGGGGTATTTCGCTTCTGATCTGTGAAATGTCGTCGAGCGACAACTCGCGCGCCAGAACTATTCTCTTCGCTCCCATTTCGCGCCACGCAAGACACGATCTTGCCGAGACGACGCTCGACTGAGTCGAGACGTGAAGGTCAACGTGAGGCGCGACGCGCTTTGCGAGCGAAAATACGCCGAGATCGGAAATTATCATAGCGTCGACGCCTATCGAATCGAGGAATTTAAGATATTTTTCAAGCTCGCCGTACTCGGAGTCGCGCGGCATTATGTTCACCGTGACGTGAATTTTTACCCCGGCGCCGTGAGCGAGTTTCACCGCTTCCTCAAGCTCTTCGTTTGTGAAATTGTTCGAGGCCGCCCTCATTCCGAAAGACGTACCTGCGAGATACACGGCGTCGGCGCCGAATCTTATCGCCGCGCGAAGCTTCTCAAAATCCCCGGCAGGGGAGAGAAGCTCCGGCCTTTTTATATTGCGTAAAATTTCGTCTGACATTGATCAACCTCTTTCGCGAAAAAAGACAGAGAGGAGAAAAACCCCTCTCTGACCGTTTGCGCGGTTTAATTATTCAGCTTCTTTCTGGGACTCGATCGTGATGTCGTCCTCGTCGTCGATGCTGCACTCGGGGATGAAATCTTCGTCGTCGAAATCGTCGCTGAAGCAGCCGTCAACGCAGCTGTCGCAATCCTCGTCGCATTCGAACGTGATCTTGAAATACTTTTTGAAAAGCTTGTATGCGGTGATGCACAGGGCCGCGACTGCAGCTGCAACACCGGCGGAGATGATTATGATCTTCCAAACATTGATCTTTTTGTTTTCCATGTCTTACACTCCTTTGTATGAAATATTAAGCCCTGCGGCTTATCCTCTGTTTATAGTATAACACATTTTCGGTCAAATGCAATACAAATTCAAAAAGTTTTATATTACGGCATAATGCCGATCACGTTGCCCATCGTCCCGCGGATCCCTTTTGTCGCCCTGTGCGAGTGGAACGTCATCGGGTCGCACACTGTGCACAGACCGCAGACGTCGATGCGGTCGAGCGGTATCCCCGAACACTCGAGAATCTCGACGTTCATCGCGGCAAGATCGGCGAAATACGATTCTCCGCGCTTTTTTATATGGCGCGAGGCGAAATCCGTTCCTCTTTCCGAAGCGACGGCGTCGATGAAATCCTCTTTGACTTCGAAATGACAGACACCGATACAGGGGCCGATCGCCGCGCGGACCGTCTCTTTTTCGGCGCCGAGCGAGACGAGCGCAGCGACAAGGTTCGCGCCTATCCCGCCGACAGTCCCTTTCCATCCGGCATGAGCGGCGCCGACGACGGGCGAGCCGTCGACCTTTTGTCCGGCTGCAAGTATCGGTGCGCAGTCCGCGGTTCTGACGATCAGAGAGACGCCGGGGCGGTCGGTCGCGAATCCGTCGGAGGTCGAAGGATTATCTTTGTATATTCCCTCGCCAGAGTTTTCCTCTGTCACACACCTCACGAACGTTGTGTGATGCTGGGCGGAACCGACGATGCCGGTATACGATATACCGGCTGTCTCGCAGAGGATCTTTATGTTCTCCCTCACCGTATCGTCGTCATCGCCCTTTCCGAAAGCTGTGTTCATTGACGAAGTGTGGGGAAGCGCGCTGACGCCGCCGTCTCTCGTCGAGAATGCGTGACCTGCGCCGCGGACGTTCAGAAGATCGCTTTTATATATGATACCTTCTCTGTAAAACATATCTTTCAGTTTTTGCCCGCGAGCTCTTTAATCTTCGCGTTGATCTTTTCCCTCGTCTTAAGGATATATTCGTCCGAGTGAGGGTAATCTTCGAACGTGATAGGAGAGATCCCATCCTCGATGATCTCCATCACGGCGTCGCGACCGGCGAGCGATTCGAGAAGTTCCATGGCGCGAAGGTCGTAAAGTGCCTCCGTGAACGCCGCGAGGTGGAGCGTCTCGTAAGCCGTGCCGTCGGGCGCCGGATAGACGGAGAACGCGTCTCCCGCGGGGACGAAGTAGCCGGCGTCGGTGCAGTGGTAAGGATCCATCGGCTCGAGAGACCATTGCGAGTAGTAGAAGTTGTATCCCCACTGCAAAAATCCCTTGATGCGGAATTTATAGAACTGGAGGCCGATGACTCTGTTTCTCGCCTGGGGCATCGCAACGAGCCTGTTCGAGACCTTCGTGTGCTGACAGCAGCAGTAGTATGCCCAAAGGCTTTCGACCTTGTGGTCGAGGAACTCTTTGAGGTGGTCGGACGATACGATCGGAGTGTCGAAAGCACCGGTCTCATAGTATGCGTAGTCGGAGTCCGCGTCCATTATCGTACAGTCTTCGAGCAGGTCGGAGACGATCGATCTTACCTTCAGATAGTTCTGGAGCTTCGTGGGGCCCGGTTCGTCGGAGAGGTGGAACGAGCATTTGCCGAACACGCCGAGGCAGACGAGCTCGCGCTTCAGCGCGGGAAGGAAAGCCGTGAGGAACTCGCGGTACTCGTCGCCCGTGGAGTCCGTGTCCCAGCCGAAGATGCGCTTATATTCGCCGTCGACCGTCGCCATGACCTTCGGCGCGTGCTCCGCTCCCCACTGTGTGAAGAGGTGAGCGATCTCAAAATACTTCACGCCGAGCGAGAGACACATATTTACCCAGCGGTCGAGCTTGTCGAAGCCGAAGGAATAGACCCCTCCGTTCTTATACACGTCGACGAGCTGAACCGTAGGGCGCTCGCCTCCGACCGCCGTGTCGAGCGCGGGGGTGAGCACGGGCGTCAGTATCATATTGATACCGTTTTTGACCGCGGTCTTGATGAATTCCGCGATGATGCGCCAATGCTCCTCGCTGAAGATGCCGACCTTGTAGTATGTCGCGAGGCAGTCGGAGTGGAACCACTGCGTCACGGTGATCTTCTGCTCGGGGAGGACGGCGTCGATTATCTCGAGCTCAAAAACTGTCTTCGCGACGAACTCTCCGTCGCCGTCGACGAGAGAAAATTCTATCGGAAAGACTCCCGCCGCGGCGCCTTCCGGTACGGCGACATCCACGCGAAGGAACATCAGCTCGTCCTTGAAGAGATAGAGCGGAGACGTTTCCGTCACCGGGACGAGAAGGTCGGGGTAGAGTCCGGGCTCGCGGCTGATGTAGTAGTCGTCGGCCTCGATCTTATACATCGGCATTCTTACCGGGACGCTGTCGACGCGGCTTACCGTTATATATTCCTTTATCGGGGATTCGACGCGGAATCGTATGAGCTTCTTAACGTCTCCCCTCATATCGCCGCAGGAGTATGCGATCTGATAGGTGAATCTCTCGCCTTTCAGCGCGGACGCGGCGTTGTATTCTTTGATGCTCTCTATCTTGTCAGAGGCGAAGTGCTTTTCAAGTGATGATACGTTTTTTATGATGACGTTTTCCATTGTTTATCTCCGTTTCGGTTCGTTGATAATAGTTTACCATAACACAACGGCAAATACAAGCTTTTTCGGGGACGGAAGGTTGTGAATAAAATGTAAACACATATTTATATATATTGAACTTGACGTTCAAATTATGGTATAATAACTATGAATGTGGATTTTTAGAAATCATATTTTCAAAACGCAAAATTCAATTCGGAAAGGACAGGGAAATGGAAAAGTTTCTTGAGGTTTTGTCCGTCGCCGGTATCGGCATGGGGACGGTCTTCGTAGGACTCATTTGCCTCGTCGGGATCTGCAAACTGATAGGACTCGTAGTCTCAAAATTGCCGCAAGGAAAAGGCAAAAAAGAGACGAAAGAGGAGCCCCCGGTCGAGATACCCAACAGACAGGAGTTTATCGCGGCGGTCTCAGCTGCGATAGCCGAGGAGCTCGGAGAAGACGTAAGGGCAATCAGGATAACGTCGGTGCGGCGCATCTGACGCATATTTAACCACTTTTAAAATTGACGCCGCAAAGCGGCACGGAGGATATTTATGAAAAAGTATAAAGTCAACGTAAACGGTACGATGTATGAGATAACGCTCGAAGTCGTCGACGAAGCCGACGTAAAAAGCGAAGCACCGAAAGCGGCGCCCGCTCCCGCAGCGGCTCCGGCTCCGGCGGCAGCTCCCGCAGCAGGCGGAACTAAAGTTGAAAGTCCGATGCCCGGCACGATCCTCGCGGTCAACGTTGAGTCTGGCGCGAGTGTGAAGAAGGGCGACGTTCTCTTCATCCTCGAGGCGATGAAAATGGAAAACGAGATCATGGCTCCCTGCGACGGTAAAGTTACAGTTGCCGTAACGAAAGGTACCGCTGTCGAGACAGGCGCTGTGCTTGCAACGATCGCGTAAGAGTCGGAGGGCTGATATAATATGTCAAAGAAACTGATTAGTCTTCTTCTTTGCGCGCTGATCATGGTCGCGGCGATCGCAGCGACGGCGTTCGGCGTCGGAGCGGCGGACAGCGACACGGAGAGCGCCGCAGAGTCGACGGAAGAGACCGTCGCGGAAACTGCCGCGGAATCCTCTTCTGAGCCGGAGACCGACGGGTCCGAAGCCGGCGAGGAAGCTGCTGTTGTTGTCGACGGCGCGGAAGACGGCGCGGAAGACGGCGCGGAAGACGGCGCTGACTATGAAGAAGAAAAAAATAATACGGATGACGGTATGTTGGCTATAACCACGACCGGCTATATAAATGAAAACGGAGAAGGAAAAGGCACACTCGGCGAGTCGAAAGACGGCGCCGAAGAGGAGAGCGAATCGAAATTCGTTCGCCTGCTCCAGCAGACCGGATTCTACACGCTGTTCGCAAAATTCAGTGAAAACTGGAAGAGCCTTTTGATGATCCTCATCGCTTGCGTTCTTCTCTATCTTGCGATCGGCAGAGGTTTTGAGCCTCTTCTTCTCATACCGATCGCTATCGGTATGCTGCTCACGAACTTCCCGGGCGCAGAGATGTTCCACGAGGCGCTTTTTGCGGGCGGTCACGTGAACTGGAGCGATTTCGGCAATCCGGACGTTTCGAAAGGACTTATTGACTATCTGTATCTCGGCGTCAAACTCGGCATCTACCCCTGCCTGATCTTTATCGGCGTTGGCGCGATGACCGACTTCGCGCCTCTGATCGCAAATCCGAAGAGCCTGCTCCTCGGAGCGGCGGCTCAGCTCGGTATATTCCTCGCATTCGGCGGAGCGATGGCGCTCGGATTCACTTCTGCGGAAGCGGGTTCGATCGGTATTATCGGCGGCGCCGACGGACCGACGGCGATATATGTGACTTCGCTTCTCGCGCCTGACCTTCTCGGACCGATTGCGGTCGCGGCGTACTCGTATATGGCGCTCGTCCCTGTCATCCAGCCTCCGATAATGAAGCTGCTCACAACGAAAGAGGAGCGCAGAATAAAGATGACGACGCTTCGTCCCGTATCGAAAAAGGAAAAGATCATTTTCCCGATCGCGGTCACCGCGTTCGTCGCGTTCCTTATTCCCTCGGCTGCCCCGCTTATCGGCTCGCTGATGTTCGGCAACCTTCTCCGTGAATGCGGCGTTGCCGACCGTCTTTCCAAGACTGCTCAGAACGAGCTTATGAATATCGTCACGATATTCCTCGGAATTTCCGTCGGTGCAACGGCTACCGCCGCGACCTTCCTCTCGCTGAAGACGCTCGGTATCCTTCTCATGGGTGTTGTTGCATTCGCATTCGGTTCCGCGGGCGGCGTTCTCCTTGCAAAGTTTATGAATCTGTTTTTGCCGAAGGGCAAGAAGATCAATCCTCTTATCGGTTCTGCGGGCGTTTCCGCGGTGCCCATGGCGGCGAGAGTTTCGCAAGTCGTCGGACAGAAAGAGGATCCCTCGAACTTCCTGCTCATGCACGCAATGGGCCCGAACGTGGCGGGAGTCATCGGCTCCGCTATCGCCGCCGGCGCTCTGATCGCGCTGTTCGGTTGATCGACGGGAGGATATAGACCATGGAAAAACTGTTTATCACAGATACGATCCTTCGCGACGCGCACCAGTCACAGGCGGCGACGCGTATGCGCCTTGAAGACATGCTTCCGGCATGCAAAATTCTCGACAAGATCGGTTACTGGTCTCTCGAGTGCTGGGGCGGTGCGACGTTTGACTCCTGCATGAGATTCCTCGACGAGGATCCGTGGGAAAGACTGAGACGCCTTCGCGAGGAAATGCCGAATACGAAGCTTCAGATGCTCCTTCGCGGGCAGAACCTTCTCGGTTACAAACACTATGCCGACGACGTCGTCGACCTCTTCGTCAAGAAGGCGATAGAGAACGGCATCGACGTCATCAGAGTTTTCGACGCGCTGAACGATCCCCGCAACCTCGAGGCGTCGGTCAAGGCGGTCAAGAAGTACGGCGGCATCTGCGAGTGCGCGTTCAGCTACACGAAGAGCCCCGTTCACAGCGAAGAGTATTTCGTAGACCTCGCGCTCACGTTCCAGCAGATGGGCGCGGACGTTATCTGCATCAAGGATATGGCGAACCTGCTTCTGCCTTATGAAGCGCATTCGCTTATAAAGAAGCTCAAAGCGACCCTTGCGATCCCCGTTCATCTTCATACGCACAACACGACGGGCACCGGCGACATGACGAACCTCATGGCGTCGATGGCGGGCGTCGACATCGTTGACTGCGCGCTTTCCCCGATGGCGAACGGCACGTCGAACCCGTCGACCGAATCTCTCGTCGCGACGCTTCGCGGAACGGAACGCGACACCGGGCTCGATCTCAATCTGCTCGCCGAGGCTGCCAACCATTTCAGAAAGGTCGCGGACCGTCTGAAGGCCGAGGGCATCCTCGACCCGAAGGTTTTGAACGTCGACACCAAGACGCTTCTCTATCAGGTCCCGGGCGGAATGCTTTCCAACCTGCTCAAACAGCTCAAAGAGGCAAACGCCGAGAGCAAGTTCTACGACGTTCTCGCAGAAGTTCCGAGAGTCAGAGCGGACTTCGGCTACCCGCCGCTCGTTACCCCGACAAGCCAGATCGTCGGAACGCAGGCGGTGCTCAACATTCTCATGGGCGAGAGATACAAGATGATCTCCAAAGAGTCAAAGGCGCTGCTCCGCGGCGAGTACGGCGCTCTTCCGGGCGAGGTCAACGAGGATGTGAGACGCAAGGCGATAGGCGATGACGAGGTCATCACCTGCCGTCCCGCGGACCTTCTCGAGCCGGAGCTTGAAAAGTACCGCGCCGAGGCGGGGGACCTTGCAAAGTGCGACGAGGATATTCTTTCGTACGCGCTCTTCCCACAGGTCGCTCCGAAGTTCCTTGAGAAGAGGAATGCCCGTCTCGCAAGAAAAGACGCTCCCGAAGACGAAGTGCGCGAGCTTTTCGTCGACGACCGCGCTTTTTAAGGAACTTGACGGATGAGGCCTTCCTTTCTTTGAAAAGAAAGGAAGCGAAAGAAACTTCAGAGAAATAATTTTAAGACCGCGGCTTACCAAGCCGCGGTCATGTTTCCCCTGCGGCGTGTTTTTATTGGCATAAAGTATATGCGGGATGATTGACTCGTTCAATTTATTCGCTATAGTCTTTACAAAACATAAAATATATGCTATAATAATCTTGCTACACAATTCAATAACTGCTGTTCGCCGGGTTTGTATTTTTGTTTCGGTAAAAATACATGCTCTTTTCTCGCATTCCCAAGCGGACGGCAGAATTGTGTAGCAGCAAACGGAGCCGTGTATTTTTCGTGCGCGGCTGCGGCTGCGCATTTTTTAACTTTTCGGGAGGTTATTATGAAACGGTTGTTATCAGCGGCGCTTTGCCTCGCTCTCCTTATGTCGGCGTTTGCTTCGCTGCCGGTCGGAGCGGTGACGGTGCATTCCGGAATTTGCGGAGACAATCTGATCTGGACGCTTGACGACGAGGGGACTCTCACCATATCCGGCACGGGCGATATGTACGATTATTCCGGAGAAAACGCTTCTCCGTGGAAAGAGTTTAGCGGTAATATAGTTTCCGTGGTGCTGGGTGACGGCGTCACGTCTATCGGCATCTGCGCTTTCATTGATTGCGCGTCGCTTGTCGACGTTGCGATCTCCGACAACGTTGATGAAATCGGGAGCGGAGCTTTCTACGGCTGCTCTTCTTTGGAGGAGATCTCAATTCCCGACGGCGTGGAGAGCATATTTGAATACACGTTTTACAACTGTTCGTCCCTGACTGACGTAGTTATTCCGGACAGCGTCAAGTACATCAGCGGACGCGCTTTCAACGGCTGCGACTCGATCCGGTACAGCACTTACGATAATGGGCTGTATCTTGGCAATAATGAGAATCCGTATTATGCTTTGATCAGGATGGCTGACCAGAGCGCTGCTACCTGCATCGTCAGCGAAGGCACAAAAATTTTGGCGGAATATGCATTCGGCGGATGCATTTCACTTACATCCGTTGTAATACCCGGGGGCATTGAAGAGATAGTTTATGTAACGTTCAGCAAGTGTCCGGCACTTGAAGAAATAGTCCTTTCGGAAGGCGTAAAGCGTATCGGAGCGGACGCTTTTGTCAACTGCAGTTCAGTACACAGTTTCACATTCCCTGCAACGCTTGAATCTTTCGATCTCGGTTCATTAATCGACTGTGGATCGATCACCGACGTCTATTACAACGGTTCGTATAAACAGTGGATGAATATTGAATTTTCAAACAGCAAACACATCAACGACAGATTCAGTCGCGCTGAGTTCCATTACGCGTTAAGCAACGCGCTGTATCTTGACGGAGATTTATTTGGCAATTACAGCGAAGGTGAGACGGTTCGCCTGTCTGTCCCCGCTTCAAAGAGCGAAGGAGGCGTTACGATGCGATTCTACACCTGGCAGGGCGCAGACGTCGACAGAAGCAGCTTCTTTGAGCGAGAAGCCGAAACGGGAAACGGCAACGGCAGATATTATTTTGTGACTATGCCTGATTCCGAGCTTGATCTTACGCCCATATTTATCATGGTCGGTGACGTTACAGACGACGGAAAAATAAATACAAGGGATCTTTCCAGAATGAAAGCATTGATCGCAGATGTCTTTTCTCCCACTGATATTACTTTGGAAGCGGCGGACATAAATCTCGACGGCCGTGTCAATACCAGAGATATCTCGTGTCTGAAACGTATGATCGCCGATTCATACGTTCCCGAAAAGTGAGAAACATCGGTAAAGAATAAAATTTGCGCCCGGAACGAACCGTTCCGGGCGCATTTTAATTTTCTTTGCCGAGGCTTTCTTTTGCAAAAGAAAGGAAGCGAAAGAAACTTCAGAGAAATAATTTTAAGACCGCGGCTTACCAAGCCGCGGTCTTAATTGCTAATTCTGCGAATACAACTCTATTACCTTTTTATTTTTTGCTAATGCAAGCTTTTTTGCTTTTGCGGCTCCGGAGCCCGCTTCGTGACGAACGTAAGTCACAACATAATTCGAATGATCTATCATCCATTTATTGCGCTTTAATATGGCGAACTTTTGGGGGATATTTTCTAAACCGTCGGGAATAACGGTGTCAAACGGCAAAGCCGGTGCCGGACACTTTGAAAAAGGGGAATAATGCGAAAGAACTATGTATGCTTTGAAAATGTATGTGTTTCTCAACTTATCTAAAGTTGATATAACCGAGGCGTCAAAAGCTCCATTATTTCCAACATAAAATACATCTACATTTTCTTTTTCAATTAATAATCGTATCGTATTCAAGATAAGCGGCGTCGCGCCGGTATCATAGTTCCTATGACCGAAAAAAGTACATGATCTCATATTTCACCCATAAAACGACAGGCTGAATGTATTATACTACTTTATACTACTTTATCGCATTTGTCAAGACAACATCTTGCTTTTTCGTATAATACGGTCGGGGGTGATGATATGAAACCTTTGAAGGAAAAGATCAGTATTACCGTTGACGGTGACGTCCTTGAAAGAGCAAAGAGAGAATCGGAAGATCAGGATCGTTCTTTGTCGCAGTTCATAAATTTAGTGCTTAAAGAATATTTTAAGAAGAAAGATAAAAAGAATTGAAAAGAGAAATAACATGCGCCCGGAACGAACCGTTCCGGGCGCATTTTAATTTTCTTTGCCGAGGCTTTCTTTTTCAAAAGAAAGCCGGTTCCAATCAAAGCTTGATCTCTACCGTGTGGCGCTTGCCGTCTGCGGGAAGGGGGATTTCGGCTCCGCAGGGAGCGCCGTCGAGAGCGTAAGTCGTCGCGTCAGACGATCTCTTGAATCCTTCGCTCTTGTAGACCTTGACGTCGAGCGTGCAGTCGGTGCGCCTTATCGTGAAGGAGATGTCCTTCATCGACTCGGGAAGGATCGGCGCGAACGAAACGGTGTGGTCTCCGTACCTGATGCCGAGGAACTCGAAAACAGTCAGCGCGAGCCAGCTTGCGGTACCCGAGAGCATAGGACCGATCGACTCGAGCGTCTCGCTGTTGTTGTACTGCGTGCAGAAACGCGGGTTGCCTTTCGTTGTGAAGGGGTCCTTCAGCGTCTTGTAGGGAAGAACGCGGTCGAGCATCCAATATGCGAGCTCGGAGAGGCGGCGCGCAAGGGCGTCGTTCTTCACTTCCTTTGCCGCTTTGAACATTGCGGCGGTCGACATCATAGTCGCGTGCTTGAACACGGCACCGTTTTCGCGGTCGCCCGGGAAGTAGTGGTCGGTCGCGGTCGTCTTTGAAACTTTGTCGAGGTCGCACGGAGAGGAGAGCATAAGTCCCGCTTCCGTCTTTATGTATTTGCAGAGAGGATCGAGCATCGTCTCGATCTGCTCTTCGGACGCGCAGCCGGAGAGGATAGACCAGCTGAACGAGTTGAGGAAGTACGAGCCGTCGACGCCTTCTTTTGCGGCGAGACCGTCGCCCTTCGAGCCGACATATTTGTAATCCTTTTCGGGATTGTTGATAAGGCATCTTGCGAAGAAGTTTTCTATCCACGCGTGGCGCTGGATTCTGTCGTAAAGCGTCTTTGACAGCTCTTTCATTTCGGCGGCGACGTCGTCGCGGCCGATCATCTTTGCCATTTCTTCGACGTGGTCTTCGGCGATCTTGAGAAGGAACGCGTTCATGACGCTCTCACAAAGGTGGTTTTCCCACGGAGCGCCCCACTCTTCGCCCTTTTCTTCGAGCTGACGGCGGTAGCGTTCCATCTTTTCGGGCGCGCTTATCGAATCGTCGTCAAGCTTCAGGCAGTCGTTCCAGTCGGCGTGATCGAGAAGCGGAAGTCCGTGCTTGCCGACCGATATTTTCGCGCTGTACTCTATCGCCTTCAGCATCGTGTCGAAAACGGTGCGCTTTTTATCGGAGCCCGCTATCGGGTATTCCTCGGAGAGGAACGCGACGTCGCCCGTATGGCAGACGTATCTGTAGACCGCCTGCATCAGCCAGAGCTGGTCGTCGGAACAGTCGCCCGCGCCGTTGCCCTGCCAGTAGAAATTGTGGTTCGCGTAGCCTTCCTCGTAGACGTTCTGCACCCATTGCGAGATCATCTCTTTTGCGAGAGGCGCGTTGCCCATCGCCGCGAGGTAGTAGAGCGAGGGGTACATATCCTGTATTTCGCGGAACCCGATCTGGCGGAACGCCTTCTGCGTCCACGCGAACGAGCGGGAGATGAACGCCTGGTAAAGCACCTGGAACGGCAGGTTGTTGTTGACGTATGAGTCGAGATCGCGGTCTCCCGTGTGGATAGAGAGATACGACGAAAAATCGTGATGAAACTTTTTGACGTCCTCGAGTGCCTCGTCTATTGCGCCGGGAGCGGAGAATTTTTCAAAGAGACCCTTGAACGTGCGGTCGAGTTTGCCGCGGCTGTCCTCCGGGTCGTCGAGATATCCGACGAAAGAGGAGATCTCTGCGGAAGCCTTTGCGGGTACGGTCAGCGTCTTCGCCATTGCGAAGAACGGAGCGACTTTCCTGATCGGCCTGCTCGGCAGACGGGAGAGATTCTCCGGGTGCTCAAGAGTGCCGTTGCCGATAAATTCGGTGTAGCTTGCCGCGTACTCGTCGAGCGGTTCGCCGTTCGAGATCACGGCGGCAAAACGGCGGCGGGGCTTTGCGTATCTCGGCCTCATATTCGGAGCGAGAGCATAGACCTTTCCGTCTTTCTGCAGTGTGCCGGATTCGTGGATGATACTGACGTAAATAATATCGTTCGAGAGCGCGTCGGGCGGCATAACTCCGAACATACCCGTCATGACGATTTTGATCTTGCGCTCTCTGTCCGTGAGGTTCTCTATCGTTACCTTCTGCGCTTCGGTAGCGTCGGGAAGTCCCTCGTACTGCGGAAGGATGAATATTGTTCTCGTGATTTTCAGTCCGCATTCCGTCTCGTACTCGATCACGGAGTGGTTCGGCTTGTGTGTGCAGACCGCGCTCTTTACGTTTTCGTGGACGTTTGCGCTGTAAAAGATCTGGCGGTTGCCCTCGACGAGATAGAACTGGCGGTTGACCGGTTCACCGGCTTCTTCCGGCGTAAGAACGAAACGTGAAGCTGTGACCTGCGTGTCGGCTCCCGCTCTGAAAGCGCCGCGTCCGAAAGCGTCGAGCGAGCCTTTCGGTGTCGTCAGCATCGGCTTGTCGAAACCGATCCTGCGTCCGAGAAGAAGGTTCACCGTGTAGTGAGTTCCGACGGGCAGGCCTTTGAGATCGATCACGTGCTCGCCGTTCTCGTTGATATATCCCGCGCCGAGCTTTGCTTCACTGACAAGAGCGCATACGGCTTTGCTGATTTTTTCAGGCACCTCTTTGCCGTCTTTCGTCACTTTTTCGCCGTAGGTCAGAAGCACGTCGCCGCTCTCGCCGTCAAGCCAGTCAAGAAAGTCGCCGCTGCCGAGCAGATACATGCATATCGGCGCGTTCAGCGGGAGTCCGCATACGCCGAGAACGCGGCTTCTTGAGGCGTCAAGATATTCGGCGTCGGCGCAGCCGGACAGCTCGCCGAACACTTCGCGAAGTCTTTCCGCGGGTTTTTTGAAAGCGTCTCTCGACGTTTCGTTTTTAAAAAACATATTTATTTTTCCTTTCGACGGATGATTCATTTTTTGATCAAGGACAGTATATCATATTAAATACGAAAGTACAAGGCGGATTTTAATATTTTGATGCGCAGTCGCGCGGAAAACATAAATCTGTTGACTATTTTTCTATAATATAGTATAATTATAGCGAAGCGGAGGCAAAGCGCCGCACAATCTCCAACGGAGGCGTTTCAATGAAAAATGAAGAATTGACTTCCGGCAGCAGAACGCTTGAAGAGGCTATAACTGAGGTCTGTTCGATATTCGGCGTTCCCGGCAAGCTTGTAAAATACGAGCCCGTATATATGGGCAACATAAACGCGACTTATAAGGTGACGTATCAGCACGACGACGGCTCGTTAAAGAGCTATATCGTGCAGAAGGTAAATATGTACGTCTTCAAGAAGCCGAAACAGATCATGAGCAATATCGACCTCGTGACGACGTATATAAAACAGAAGAATGCGGAAGCGGGTATCAACGACACCAGATCGTTCATGCACTTCTACCACACTCACACCGGAAAGAGACAGAATTTCTACGTTGACAATGACCACGCGTTCTGGCGCATCAGCAAATACATTGAAAACTCGATGACGTTCGAGGTCTGTGACAGCCTTTTCGCGATCGAAGAAGCGGGCAGGGCGTTCGGCAAGTTTCAGAGCACGCTGTGCGATTTTGACGCATCGCAGCTTTACGAGACGATCCCGAACTTCCACAACACCAAAAAGAGAATGACCGATTTTATGAAGCACGTCGTTGAGGACAGCTGCGACAGAGTCGACTCAGTGACGCCGGAGATAGAGTATCTCGTCTCCGTCAGCGAAAAAGCTTCGATGCTGACCGAAATGCTGGAGTGCGGAGAACTTCCGCTCAGAGTCACGCACAACGACACGAAGATAAACAACGTGCTTTTTGACAAAGACACGGAGCGCGCTCTTGTCGTCATAGACCTTGACACTGTTATGCCCGGACTCGTCGCTCACGACTTCGGCGACGCGGTGCGTTTCGCCGCGAATACCGCCGCCGAGGACGAGAAGGACACTTCAAAGATCGCTTTCGACCTCAAAAAGTACGAGGCGTTCACGAGAGGCTTTCTCCCCGAGGTGCGCGAAGCTCTGACGAAGAACGAGGTCGATACCCTTATGCTCGGCGCGTTCACGATGACGGTCGAGCTTGCAACGAGGTTCCTTGACGACTACATCACAGGCGACAACTATTTCAAGACGCGTTATCCCGGCCACAACTTAGTCCGCGCGAGAAGCCAGATTGCCCTCGCACGCGACATTCAGAGAAAATCCGGCAAGATGAATCAGATCGTAAAAGAGGTTTACGAAGGTAAATAATTTCAGGGGCGAATCACCGCCCCTTGTCCGTTTATAAATAAAAAGCGAGGAAACTGAAAATGAGAAAAACGAAGATAATCTGCACTCTCGGTCCTGCCTGCGCAAACGAAGAGACGCTTCGCGAGATGTGTCTTTCGGGAATGAACGTCGCGCGGCTCAACTTTTCACACGGCGATCTTGAGCAGCACGGAAAAATGATAGCGCTCGTCAAGAAGGTCAGAGAAGAACTCGGGCTTCCGATTGCGATAATGCTCGATACAAAGGGTCCCGAGTATAGGATCGGATCGTTCAAAGACGGCAGGATCACACTTCACGACGGCGACACTTTCACTTTTACGACCGAGGATATAGACGGAGATCAGAACATCGTTTCCGTGAGCTACAAAGGAATGATCGACGAGCTCGCGGCAGGCGATACGATCCTTCTGAACAACGGGCTTATAGAATTTCGCGTTAAGGAGATCGCCGGCACACGCGCCCTTTGCGACGTCATCACCGGTGGCGAGCTTGCAAGCCGCAAGAGTATGAGCTTCCCCGGAAAGGTGCTCAACCAGCCGTTCCTCAGCGAACAGGACAAGCGTGATATTGCTTTCGGAATAGAAAACGATATCGATTACGTCGCCGCTTCTTTCGTTTCAAAGAGAGATGACGTCGCGGAATTGAGACGGTATATCGAGAGCTGCGGAGGACGCGAGGTCGGAATCATTGCGAAGATAGAGAATCGCTCCGGCGTCGAAAATATCGAAGAGATCTGCAAAGAATGCGAAGGCGTTATGGTCGCGCGAGGCGACCTCGGCGTTGAGATCCCATTCAAGGAGGTCCCGTCGGTACAGAAAAAGCTTATCACGATCTGCCGTATGCTCGGCAAACGCGTCATAACTGCGACGGAGATGCTCGAGTCGATGATTCACAATCCGAGACCGACGAGAGCGGAGATATCCGACGTTGCAAACGCGGTCTACGACGGCACGAGCGCAGTCATGCTTTCGGGTGAGACCGCCGCGGGCAAATACCCTGCAAAGACGGTCGAAGTTATGAGCTCCGTCTGCGAGGAGACCGAGCGTCATCTTTCGTACGGCAAAGAGCTTTATTCGACAGAGTTCCACATCAAGGACAATATGGACGCGATCTCTCACGCCGCTTGCTCTATGGCGATAGATATCAACGCGAAGGCGATCGCCGTTTGCTCGATGTCCGGTATGACGGTGCGAATGGTTTCCCGTTTCCGTCCGTCCGCCGACATAATCGGTCTTACGATCAACGAGAAGGCGTGGCGCAAGCTTGCGCTCTCCTGGGGCGTGCTTCCGGTGCTGAGCGAGGAATATCCGTCGTCGGAGGTCATGTTCTATTCCGCCGGCAGAAAGACTAAGGAGATCCTCGGACTTTCAGCGGGCGACAACATCATAATCGTCGGCGGCACGACGAGCGGCAAATCCGGCGCGACAAACACGATCAGGATAGAGAAGCTGTGAGGATAGATAAATTAAGAATGAATAGATGAAGGGAGAGCTTTTGAAAAAGCTCCCCCTTCGACCTGATATGCACCCCAAAAATCTGACGATTTTTGAGGACCCCGGTCACTCCGTCGAAGGATCTTCGCATAAACGGTTTTTGGGTATATACCCTCGTATCGTCAGTCGGTGGATCCTTCGTCGAGTCGCAAACGCTTCGCCTCTGGATGACAGTTGGGGGACGTTATCATAAAGTAATCTAGTCCGCGCCTCCTTCGGTATTTCAGATACATTTATCAGAATACTCTCAAATCTCCGCGAAAATTCGCGCTCTGCCGCGTTATTACAGCAGTATCCGGAAGCAGCAACCCGAAAGGAGATATTGACGATGATAACCGTAGGATCCTTGAAACGCAAAAGAAAGATAATGCAAATAGTCTTTTCGATCATTTCTTCGGTATCTTTTTGCTTGCTGATCGTGTTTTTGGTGCTTCAAGGCAATATGCGACAGACTGACTTCATTGCTTCGGAGAAATTCGACGTTGCAATTATTCCGTTGTTTATTGTCGCATCATTCAGCCTGTTATTATTGATCGGTTCAACGTTCAGATATATTTACAGTTTTGATGCGGACGGTGATTCAGTGATAGTTCACCGCACTCTTGTTTTGCCTTGCAGACTCATCGTAAACGGAGAAGTTTGCGACGTCGCAATAGGCAAAGCTTATCTGGAAGCCGATCTGTCAAGCGGGGTACGGTTGACTGTGCTGTTTGACCATTGGGGCTGCGGTGTCACTCCTTCACAGGTGAGGTTTTCAGACGGCCGTCCCTCGATAGATCTTAGGAGTTTACCTTTAGTCTGAACCTTCATAAACAAAGAAACGAGGCGGGAAAACTCCCGCCTCGTTAAGACAGGGGTCGGTTCTATGTCTTTGAAGTAAGTAATCTCAAAACAAAAACACGGGCTCGGAGTGATTCGAGTCCGTGTATCTTTTTCTATTCTCGTTTCTTCACAGCAAAGAGTCTTCATTATTCTGAATACTCCGCATTAGTATAAATGAGAGAATAATATGCACCTCCATAAGTGTCTAACTTTTGGGGAGCATATCATGATCCCCTCAAAGCTTCTCAGAGAGAAGTATTGAGGCGACAGAGATATTGTGCGTAAAAAATCCTATAAAAACCGGGATCACTCTACTCCGCGCAGTGCGGCGGATTTTATATGTATTCTCGCCATCGCGAGAAGAGAGGTCATCTCTTCGTCGGAAAACGCGGAAAAGCCGCCGGACAGAACGTCTCCCGAATCGGTGAACTTCTGGATGAAGTATTTAGGAACGTCACCGAGCCACTCACCTATTTTGATGAAATCGGACGGCGTGTGGATCCCTTTGACCGCGGTCGTGCGGAATTCGTACTCGACGCCGGAATTTTTGATGATCTCGATGCTTTTCTCTATCTTTGAAATGTCGAGATTTTTTATTCCCGCGGCGACGCCGTAATTCTCTCTTGACGACTTTATATCCATCGCGACGTATGAGACGTTCCCCGTTTCAAGAATCGCGCGGAGCGTTTCCGGACGGTAGCCGTTTGAGTCGAGCTTGACCTTGAATCCGTCGGCGGCAACCTTTGCGATAAATTCGGGAAGGTCCGGCTGGAGGGTCGGTTCTCCGCCCGTTATCGCGACGCCGTCAAGAATACCGTGACGTTTTGCGAGAAAAGCGAAGAATTCTTCCTCAGGGATCTCGGTGATGTCGCGGCACTCTACGAGCGAGGCGTTATGGCAGAACGGGCATCTGAAATTACACGACGACGTGAATACGGTACAAGCCGTATGTCCCGGATAGTCGAGGAGCGTAAGTTTTTGAAGACCTGATATTTTCATATTGCTTGAGATCAGGACTTCGCTTTTGCGGCGGAGATCAGGGCGTTTGCCTGCGCGGCTTCATCGTCGAGACCGTTTTCCTCAAAGAAGGCCAGACATTCGTTTATATATTCTGCGGGTTTTTCAGACGTGACGTCGATTTCTCTTCTTACGCAAGCGTTGTAAAACTTGTACCACGTAAGCGAAACTTCGCCGTCGACGTATGATTTGCTCTTTAAGAATTTAGAGGCGCGGGTGTTCATCATCAGAAGTCTTTCGGTTTCGATCTCCTCGGGGACAAGTTCGAGTCCGGCTAACGTATCGGAAGACTCGGCTTCCGTTTCGGTATCTTTCGTGTCGACAGCGTTGTCTGCCGTATCTTCGGTATTTGCCGGAGTGTCGGATTCGTTTGAGTTATCTTTTGCGCATCCTGCAAAAAGAGCGCATATCAAAACTGCTGTCAAAAGAATGGCTGTGAGCCCTGATGCTTTTTTCATTCGTTTACCTGTCTTGAGACCTTTCGTTTTATCTTATCGTATATTTTGTTCCCTGAGGCGTGTCGATGATGTCGACTCCCATTCCGGAGAGCTCGTTTCTGATCGCGTCTGCGGTTGCGAAGTCGCGAGCTTTTTTAGCTTCGAGACGGCGGCCGATCATTTCTTCTATCTTCAGCGTGAATTCGTCCTTCGGCGCGTCGCTCTTTTTTTCCGCCTCCTGCTTTTCTTTCAGCTTTGCGGCTGCCTTTTCAAGCCCGAGCGAGAGAACGGTGTCAAAATCGTAAATGATCGCCGCTTTTGTCGCGTCGTTAGTCTTCGCTTTGAATACGTTGTAAACCTCGGTCAGAGCGTTGGACGTGTTGAGATCCGCTCCGAGCGCCGCTTTGAATCTTTCACGGTATTCTTCAAGCACCGTCTTGTCGACTTCTCCGGACGCGTCGAGCGACGCGATCTTGGCGACGAGTTTTCCGTAGGCGACGGTTGCGTTGTCAAGCCCTTCCCACGTGAAGACGAGAGATTTTCTGTAGTGGCTCTGCAGGCAGAAGAAACGGTAGACCAAAGGATCGTAGCCTTTTTCTTCGAGCAGAGGGACTATAAGAAATTCGCCTTTTGATTTGCTCATTTTGCCGGAGCTCGTGTTGAGGTGGAGCACGTGGAACCAGTGCGGGCACCACGGATGACCGAGGTACGCCTCGCTTTGCGCGATCTCGTTGGTGTGGTGCGGAAATGCGTTGTCGATACCGCCGCAGTGAAGGTCGAGATATTCCCCGAGATATTTTATGCTTATCGCCGAGCATTCAATATGCCATCCGGGATAGCCGAGACCCCAGGGAGAATCCCATTTCAGTTCTTGATCCTCGAACTTCGATTTCGTGAACCAGAGCACGAAGTCCGTTTTGTTCTTTTTGTTACCGTCGGCTTCGACTCCCTCGCGCACTCCGACTTCAAGGTCTTCGGCGTTGTGGTTGTTGAAAACGTAGTAATTATCAAGCTTCGACGTATCGAAATAGACGTTTCCGCCCGCTTCGTATGCGTATCCTTTTTCAAGAAGCTTTGACACCATTTCGATGAATTCGGGTATGCAGCTCGTTGCCGGAACGACGGTTTCGGGCTTTTTGATGTTCAGCTTTTCGCAGTCGGAAAAGAAAGCATCGGTGTAGAACTTCGCGATCTCCATGACCGTTTTGTGTTCGCGGCGCGCGCCTTTGAGCATTTTGTCCTCTCCGGTGTCGCCGTCGCTCGTCAGATGACCGACGTCGGTTATATTCATAACGCGCTTGACGTCGTAACCTTCGTAGACGAGATACTTTTCAAGCACGTCCTCCATGATATACGAACGGAGGTTTCCGATATGCGCAAAGTGATAGACTGTCGGACCGCACGTATACATTTTGACGATGCCGTCCTCGTGAGTCCTGAATTCTTCAACGCGGTGTGTGAGTGTGTTGTAGAGCTTCATATATTTTTATCTCCGTTAATAATTTCGGTGTTATTTTCCTGAAGCTTTATAGCTTCTTTTTTTCTTCTCTTTACATACGGAAGTATCGTGAGGAACAGAGCCGCGGCCGATGCAACTGCGGATATTATACAGATCAGAATATGAGTTTCCGTCCCCGTTTTTTCGAGCACGTAGGACACGATGTACGACGAAGCGTTGAATTCAACGTGTATTATGACCGGAATAAAGAGCGAATCGGAAAATTCAAAGGCGATCGCGAGAAAGACGCCGAGCATAAAAGTGAAGATGAATGAGATCATGTTTGCGTGAGCCGCTCCGAACAGCGCCGATGAAATGATTACCGCGAGAGCTTTCGGCATCCTGCTTCTCATACTGCCGTATGCCATTCCGCGGAACACTATTTCTTCAACGACCGGACCGACAAGCGCTATTGCCACGAACTCCGCGACTTTGCTTCCGCTTCCGAGGAACGAGTATACTTCGTTATATCTGTCGATCATCGACTGAGGGAATGGTATAAGACCGATCGCGGTGTCACAGAGGAAATTAAGCGCGAGCCCGAGGATGAAGGCGGGAGCGACCGACCACAGCGCCGGCGGCTTGTCAAAACGAAGCGCGCGCGTTACCTTCATTCCGAAAAGATATATGACGAGAACCGCGGCGGAGAGCGCCACTATGTTTCCGACGATCCCGAAAAGGCCTGAATATCTTTGCGTCAGGGTTTCTATTTTGCCTTCGTCTGCGCCGGCGTTCGTCATTTTTACGACGAGTTTGAAAGACAGACTGACCATTCCCGTTATAAAAATATAACAGAATACCGACATCATTGCGACGATCAGGGAAGAGAAGGCGTCGAACGTCTTACCTCTGCCGTAAAGCTTTGACAGTATATTCGGTTTTGATTCTCTTTCGAGATCCCACTCTTTCATCGGCGTCTCCCCCTTTCAAAGTAGATATAATATTATATACCAATACAAAGTCAAATTCAATATGGTTTCAGAATAAAATTTGATATTTGAAGCAAAACGCGCTGCAAAGCGGGATACTTTGCGGTGCCGAAGCCCTCTGTTCTTGAATGCGAAAAATGCGGCGAAGAAACGCCAAAATCGTATGCAAACGTCTAAAATAACGCATATTTCGGCAAAAGACTAACAAAATTTACAAAAAATGACGCCCGGAAGGGCTGCTGCTCTTCCGGGCAAATAATACACGTCGTTCAATTTTTTCTTCCTCATTTTTATATAGCGCGCCAAATCGGAGTTATAATTCTTTTGTTTTCAGATCGTTCCGCTTATCGTAAGCGTGGTCTCTCCGGGCGTGATCACCCAGGCTCCGCTTTCGGGATCCTGCTCGTAGATCGCCGCGGGCACGGTTATAACGCCGTCTGCCGTCTCAAAGATACCGGTCTCTTCGCTGTAGGTGTAGCCGGTCGTCTCTTCAAGAGGCGCGCCGTTGAGCGTTGCGGACAGATCCGTCAGAATCG
Source organism: Clostridia bacterium (assembly GCA_017445115.1). Next base: position 28,249 of record JAFSUU010000078.1, read on the forward strand.
GGTCGAGCGTGTCCGTGACCGTGACGGAGGCGTCGGCTTTCGCGGCGCCGGCGCCGAAGTTCTGTATCAGGATAGTGTACGTCACTTCTCCGTTTTCGGCGACGCTCTGAGGCGAGACGGTTTTCGTGATCGAAAGATCCGGTCCGGATACGGCAGTGACGGTCGACGTCGCTTCGATCGCTGTTATACCGCCGCCGGAGACCGTCGCGGTGTTCTCTATGACGGCGCCCGCGCCGAGCGGCGCGTATTCGTTTGCTTCCGCGCTGTAGATCATCATGACGTTACCGCCGGCGGGAACGGCGATGCCGGAAAACACGACGGGCGCTGTACCGGACACTTCGGGCGGAGTCGTGATGACTCCGTTCTCATAGAGTTTTACCGAGCCGTCGACGTAGGTCAGCGGATACAGTGTCGTCTCGCCGAAAGCATAGGCTCCGAGGTCGTCGCTGACGGAGATACCCGTGACGTCGGATGCGCCCGTGTTCACCAGACTTATGATATAAGTCAGACGGTCGCCCGCGTCGTAAGTCTCCGGCGTCGCGTTTTTCTCCGCCGTCAGGATCTGTGTGACTTCACCCACCGCGACGTTTGAGCTTATTCTTAACCCGTTGTACGTCAGGATCGCCTGATTCGTGAATTGTGCCATTGTTATCTCCTTTATTTTGTATTTCGCAGGGCTTCGCCCTACAATAAAGTATATGACAATAATTGTCGTTTTGTGACGAAAAAGCCGCTTGGACTCAGTGCTGTCAAGGGTTTTCACGCGATTTGCGGGTGACAAAAATATCACCTATATCTTGGACATATTTCATAAATTACATCTATATATTGTGTTTTTTCGCAAAAAGCTATTGACAAGTTTTTTGCGGTATGATAGAATTATTGTGCGCCTTTGAAGAAGCGCCTCTTTTCGTTTCTACAAGCGCCTAAAAAGATAGATTTCGCTCACATAAAGGAGACCCGCTATGTACCAGGTAAAAAAGAGAGACGGCAAGATAGTTGAGTTTGATCTTAAGAAGATCGTCGACGCGATGAAGCTTGCGTTTGAGTCTCAGAACAAACAGATCCATCCGCAGATTATGGACTTTCTCGCTCTCAAAGTCACCGCTGACTTTGATCCGAAGGTAAAGGAAGGCCTTATTGCGGTCGAAGATATACAGGACTCCGTCGAATCCGTGCTCATCCGCGCGGGATACGACGACGTCGCGAAAGCGTACATTCTTTACAGACGCCAGAGAGAGAAGATACGCAATCTGAAAAACACGATCGTCGACTACAAGGAGATCGTCGACAACTATCTGAAGATAAACGACTGGAGAGTCAAGGAGAATTCCACCGTCACGTATTCCGTCGGCGGACTTATCCTCTCCAACTCCGGCGCTATCACGGCTAACTACTGGCTTTCCGAAGTTTACGACGACGAGATCGCGAACGCGCACCGCAACGCGGACATCCATCTGCACGACCTTTCGATGCTGACCGGATACTGCGCGGGCTGGTCTCTCCGTCAGCTCATTCAGGAAGGACTCGGCGGCGTAACGGGCAAGATCACGTCCGCTCCCGCAAGCCACCTCTCGACGCTCTGCAACCAGATGGTCAACTTCCTCGGCATCATGCAGAATGAG
>JAFSUU010000079.1 GCA_017445115.1 Clostridia bacterium
GCGAACTGTCTTGTCAACGCGGATTATTACGGCAGAGGCGGAGTTGTTATCATTAAAAAGCGTGAATCTGTTACGCTGAGCAACCCCGGCAGTTTCCGTATCGGAATAGACGCGGCAATAAGCGGAGGTTTCTCCGATCCGCGAAACGGAACGCTGCTCAAGATGCTGAACATGATAGATATAGGCGAACGCGCCGGCAGCGGCATACCGAACATATACCGCGTCTGGCACGATCAGAACTGGGCAGAGCCGACTATTACACAGTCCTTTGAACCGGACAGAACGACGTTATCGCTTACTTTTGAAAAAACAAGCGATAAAAAACAAGCGATAAAAACAAGCGATAAACGAATTTTCATAATACAAAAAGAAATAATTATCGGCTATCTGACAGAACATGCAACTGCAAAAACTTCAGAAATAGCAGATGCTTTAAATATTAGTGCACCACGTGCCAGAGCAGTGTTGTCAAGACTTTTGTCAGAAGACATAATAATTGGCGAGGGGGCAAACCGGAACAGGACATACCGTCTGAAATCATAGAACTGTTATGACACTTATATGACGATCGGTATTGTTTCTCCAATGCAGATAATAGAGGGACTTTCAGATCGGACAGTGCGGATCTGTATGACATCTTTATGACGAAACGCATTGCTTATCCAAACTATTAGTGAAAGGAGTTTTTCAGACTGGAAAAGCGCGTGATTATGACATTCGTATGACACCGTGCATTCAATGTGCAGTAGTATAGTAGAGGGGTATGTTATGCCACTCCCTCCGTAAAATTGAATATCGAGAGTTTTAATTAGAGTGAGAAGTCGCCCGGAACTTAGGTTCCGCGATGTATATTTTCAGGTTCACTCTGCGTAGAATGACATCCGAATCGAAACGGTTCGTTTGTCTGAAGTAAAAATGCTTCAACGCGCCGTACGAATCTGAGCAGTACATAACTGAGAGAATAAATCGAAGGAAGATAATTCAGATCTTCTGTCGTGTCAGTTATTTAGTGTTCGGATCGTGCGGCGCTTTTTGTTCCTTTGATCGGCTCAAAGAAAAAATGTGTGCAACATGAAGTGGAGGTGGTTGTAATTTTTGAAAAAGTCTGTAGTAGTAAGTAGAGATGGTTGTAAAAATCAAAAAACTGTGCAGTAGGAAGTAAAGGGAGAATCTATGGAGAAAAACTTTTTCAAAGTTCCGAATCATTTGTTTGAACACGGGCTGAGCAGCAAGGCAATCGTTGTCTATTGCGCTCTGATGCGGCACGCCGGTACAAAACTGATGTGCTATCCTGCGCGAAAGACGATCGCCGCCGAATGCAATATCAGTGCGTCAACTGTTGACCGTGCGCTGGCGGAACTTGCATCGACAGGTCTGATCAAAAAGGTCAACCGCAAAAATGTGATCGGTGGTAAGACAAGCAACATGTATTACCTTGATCCCGGGACGAACTGATGCGTCAAATCTGTTCATGGTATCCGTCGTCAGCAGATATAAAGAATACTAAGGTTAAGAAAAACTGTAAGCTGAAAAAAGAATACTATTATACGTCCGATTGATTCATCTGAATGCGGCGCGAAGATATCAGGCGTGAGTGTTCCGAACGTCAACTTGTATTCCCACGTCGCGAATCGCTACGTAGGGGGAGTCACGAAACGTGACGCTCCCATGTATCAAATGCAGCGGATATTCTTTTTCAGCTTACAACTTCGGATCACAACAAATGAACGGTTGAAGAAGGAACGATCGGCGCGGCACACATATTCTTTTCAGCAGACCTGTTTGTCCTCAGAAAGAAGGAGACGGCTTCGTGAAACACGAGGGGGTCTGACTGGATGAACATAACTGCGGGGTGAAAGAAAAGAGATTGAATCAATAGTCAGACGGTAACAGTAAACGCGCTCAGAGCCGTTTTAAGGTGCTTTGCTGTCAGGAGGTTAAACTATACCGCCCATGGTATTCAAATCGATTACAGGGCATTTTTGCCCCCGAAAAGCGGGGGTTTGATTGACGAAAAAAGAGAGAGATGAAAGCGCAGAGATTAAAGAAAAAAAGGGAGGACGAATGGTCGTTTTTCCGGGATGGAAACGGACGTATCCGGTACAACAATACCTGCACTCACTGCGGTCACAAGTGCAAACAGAGCTTCCGGACTGTTCTGGTAAGATGTCCGCGGTATTACGACCGGCAGAGACCGAAAAGGAGGTCCGACCGATAATGAAGCGGGTTAAAGGACCGAGTGCGGTCCGTATAACATCAGCCCGCAACGGCGGACTGAACAGGCGGAAAAGGCCTTTTTGAGGCTGAATCCGGGGCAATTCCGGCGTTTTTTCGCATACTGACGGATGATTGCGTTTTTACGAAAATGATTGCGGATTGATTGCGCATATTTGCGCGGAAAGGAATGGTATTAATGCCTAAGAAAAGCTACAATTTCTATCTGTCACCGGAGGCAAACGACATGATCGATTCAAGTATTGTGCCGTCGGACACAAGATCACGGTCGGAGTTTGTTGAGAAAGCGATACGTTCTTACGCGGCGAGTCTCAGCTCGGAAATGCATAAGGAGCTTCTGTCGGAAGAGCTTGTGAGTGTCATCCGTGACAACATCAGGAACGCTGAAAAACATATAGCGTCCACGATTTTCAAACTTGCCGGCGAGCAGGCGACGCTCAGCCTCATATTCGCAGACAGTATCGTCGGTGAAATGAGCCACAAGGATGTCGACGCATACAGAAACGAGGCGTATAACATTGTCAGAAAGCGGCACGGGGTCTTCACATTTGACGATGCACTTTACAGCGCGGAAAAGATAGCCGGCAGCGACTGACGGTTCACGAAAAAAAGACACCGCCGAGGCGATGCCTTAATTAATAGTGTGTGATTTCAGCCAGAGAAGAAGGTCGGTATAATCCTTTTCCCCTGAAGCAACCTGAAGAATAATGTCGGACAGTTCTTTCTGAGTGTACTCGATTCTGATTCCGTTGACAGCAAGAAAGACAAGCATTGCGTGAGCGCCGATCCGTTTATTCCCGTCGACGAACGCATGATTTTTCACAAGTCCGTATCCGAGCCGAGCCGCTTTTTCAGTGACAGATGGAAACAGCTCCGCGCCTTCAAATGTCTGCAACGGAGTAAAGAGCGCAGACTCAAGAAGACCCTCATCGCGTATTCCGTGTGCGCCTCCGGTCTCATCTATCAGCTGATCGTGCAAAAGAATGAGTTGTCTTTTCGTCAGCAGCTTCATTTCGCAAGGACCTCATACGCTTCCTTGTTCTTTTCGATCAGTGCTTTTGAGACGGAGAGAAGCTCCTCGTCGCTTACCGACTGCGCACGTCCCGTCTTCTTTATCTCAAACGGAATGCCGTTGTAGTCAACGGAGGATTTGAGAAAGATTGTAATCGCTGACGACATATTCAAACCGAGATCGGCAAATAGCTGCTCGGCGTTCTTCTTCAGTTCTTCATCAATGCGGATGTTAAGATTGGTTGTTGCCATGTCTTTCATCTCCTTTCACACAATATTATACACTAGTCAAAGCCAAATGTCAATACAATGTAATGAACTTTTAATTACAAAGGAGGTTTTTAATGCCAAAAGTAATAGTCAAATGCAGGTATTACAAAAGCGGTTCCGGCAAGGGACTCGGCGGATATATGAACTATATCGCCACGCGGGAAGGCGTGGAAAAGCTGCCGAAGGATCAGAAAAACAAGCCGGCGACCGACGCTCAGAGCGATCTGATCATGAAGCTGACCGCCGATGATTCGGCGATGAAAAAGGCATCTGAATACGGCTGCTATCTGAAAGATAAGACGGTCGGTACCGCTTCAGAATTCATATCGTATGCCCTTGAACGAAAACCGGAACTGATCGGCACCGAACAGTATCTCAGGTATATGGCGACACGTCCGAGAGTAGATAAGGGTGGCAAGTCTCACGGATTGTTTTCTTCCGACGGAGTCGATCTTGATCTGGACGATGAGATCGGAAAAATCGAGGCTCACAACGGAAACGTCTACTCGGTGATCATTTCTTTGAAGCGTGAGGACGCGACGCGCCTCGGATACAATTCGGCCGATCGATGGCAGAGCATGATCGGTGCGAACATAGACCGCATAGCAAAGGAACATCATATACCGCTCACGTCGCTGCGCTGGTACGGGGCGTTCCATAACGAGTCTCATCATCCGCATGTCCATATGCTTCTGTATTCAACGGAGAAAAACGACCGTGCGTATCTGACGAAAAAAGGCATAGACAACCTCCGTCATCTTTTCGGAACGGAGATATTCAGGGACGAGATACACGAGATATACGACCGGCAGACGGAGGAGCGCAACAGGATAACGAAAGAAATGCGGGAGAGGTTCAAGAAGCTCGCGGAGGAGCTTCGCACAGGCAAGTCCGTCAGCGAAGAGCTTCAGGACAGGCTTGTCATGCTCGCCGACCGGCTGAACGGCGTGTCAGGCAAGCAACAGTACGGTTATCTGCCTAATGGAATGAAGACGCTGGTAGACGAAGCGGTGGATCTTGTCGCGGCAGACGAGCGCGTTTTCGAGCTGTACGATCTGTGGTATCAGGCTAAGTGTTCCGTTTATCAGACGTATACGGACAAGGTGCCGGAGAAACTTCCGCTGTCGGAAGAGAAAGAATTCAGGGCGATACGCAACGCGCTTGTATACGAAGCCGCGGCGCTCGGAAAAGAGCTTCGCAGAAACGCAGTTCGATCTGACGGCAGACATGACGTACCGCAAAAGTACACGTCAAAGCCTGACCGTACGCGTCTTGAAAATATCCGTATCCGGAGCGCGGCTTTGAGATTTTTCACAAGCCTGTCGCCAGTGTTTGAAAACAGCTTCAAACGTTATGATCCGGCCGAATACGAGGATATCGACAAGCAGCTCCGCCGTGAGATCCGCGCTGTGAAGGACGGAATACAGCTTGTGATGTAAAATCATCACCACCAGCCGACGTTTCGTCGGGTAGGGGCAACGAACCCACTTCAAAAAACTTAAACTCGACGTTGCAGTATCCCTACTCTGTGATTCACGGAGTGGGGATAACCGGAGCCCCCACCTAACGAAACGCGAGGCGTGGATCAAGCAGAAGGCCCCTGCGCCGTGAAACACGGCGTGGGGATGAAAAGAAACATATACCTGAACATATTTATCGGACAAACAATCAGCGAAATCAGGCAGGCAGATAAACGCACGGGGGAGAATCAGAAATGAGATTATCGAAAATGAACGCAAAACGTCCGGCTAGACCCGTGTGCTGTCTTATCTGTTTTCGCAACTGCAAAAGCTGTTCCATGCTTTGAATGGAAAGAAAGGGTATATGAAGGAACAGGACTACAAATCATACGATGAACTTCCCATGTATATGAACGTTCCAGCGATGGCTAGGCTGCTCGGCATTTCCGAGTCCTCAGGCTACGAGCTTGTCCATGAGAAAGGCTTTCCGGCGTTCAGAATCGGAGCGCGTATCGTGATCGAACGTGACAAACTGAAAGCCTGGATCGAGAGGCGTATGCAGGAAGGAGTTGTGTCATAAATGATAAATTTTGTCTTTTGCGGTATTGTCTCTGGACTTGGGAAATCCTTTGCAGTATTGTGTTGTGTCGGAGGGAGGTGGCACGATGGCCGGTAAACGAGCGAACGGTGAAGGCAGCGTAAAAAAACGCGCGGACGGAAGATGGGAGGGCGTGATCGTCGTCGGGCACAAATCCGACGGCAGACCGATCACCAAATCGGTTTTCGCCAGAACACAGAAGGAACTTTTGTCGAAGCTAAGACGGACGATCGACACGTATCGCGGCGCGGAACTGACCGAGGACAGCAGTATGACCGTCTTTGAATGGACGGAAAAATGGTTTGCGGAATACGCCGTCCCGAAGCTCCGCCCGTCGACGGTGAAGGGATACAGACAATACGCAAAACAGATCTGCCGGTTTATCGGTGAAAAACAGCTCAAATCCGTGACGACCGCCGACTGTCAGCGGATCTACAATACGCTGAAAAAGAGCGGACGTGTGAAGTGTACGGCGCGGTCAGGCAAGGGACTGTCTGACGCGTCGGTGCGCTCGGTTCACCTTCTTCTGCATGAGATGATGGAACACGCAAGACAGAAAAAGCTGATCGCGGTCAATCCGACTGTCGGCACGGTCGTGCCGAAACAGAATTCGGCTGAGATGAAAGTCTTGAACGAAGAGCAGCTCGATATTTACCTTGAGATCATCCGGAGCGATCCGTTCTGGCACGATTTCTTCTATCTTGAGCTGACGACAGGACTGCGCCTAGGGGAGCTCTGCGCGCTGCGATGGGAGGATTTTGATCAGAGCAAGGGTACGCTCAGAGTATCGCGCACGCTGGGAGATTCAGGCGACATCGTCTCCGTCGGTGATCCGAAGACAGACGCCGGCAGGCGCGCGATCTTCCTGCCGCAGAGCACGGCAACGGTGATGACGGAGCGGCTGGAAAAGAAATACAGCCCGTGGATATTTCCGTCGCTGGACGAACCGGAAAAGCCAGTGTCAAAGTCGAGCGCTTATCACCGGCACAAATACTTCCTCAGAGCGGCTGAACTGCCGGATATACGTTTTCACGATCTGCGTCATACCTTCGCGACGCACGCACTTAAAAGCGGCGTCGACGCGAAAACGCTCTCCGGCATCCTCGGACATACAAACGCGAGCTTCACGCTTGATACCTATACGCACGTGACGGGAGAAATGCAGCACCGCGCCGCGGAGATCGTAGGCGGCTTTATGGAAGAGGTATTCGGAAAGGAGCTGAAACCTTGGCAGACAGACGAAAAAAAGGAACAGGAACCCTGACGGAACGCAAAGACGGACGTTGGGAGGGCAGGGTTGTCGTCGGCTACGATGACAACGGCAAGGCGATCCGTAAAAGCGTTTTTGCACCGTCAAAAACTGAGTGTCAGAAGAAACTGAAAGAACTGGTACAGCAGAGCTACTGCTCAACGGGAAAGCTTCCCGGTCAGGCGAAAGCGTCCATGACCTTCGGCGAATGGATGGATATGTGGTACCAGAACTATAACAAAAATACAGTCAGAGAGACAACGCGCTCGGGTTATGAAAACCGGATATACAAACACATCATCCCGGAAATCGGAGCGATACCGCTTGAGCGGCTGACGCAGAATGATCTGCAGGAGTTTTACCTGCGGTTAAAACTCGGCGGACGGCTCAGTAACGTCGAAAAATGCGGCAAAGGGCTGTCCGACCGTATGATCCGCGCCTGCCACGCAAGCTGCCGTATGGCGCTCGAAAAGGCGGTAAACGAAGGGCTGATACAGACAAATCCCGCGATAGGCTGCAAGCTGCCGCCGAAAAAAGCCCGTGAGATGCAGGTGCTCACTCATGAGGAGATGCAAAGGTTTCTGATCCAGGCGAAGCACGACGGATATTACGAGATATTTCTCCTTGATCTTGCCACAGGACTCAGGAGAGGAGAACTGCTCGGTCTAAAATGGAGCAACCTGAATTTCGAGAGCGGGGAGCTGCATATAGAGCGCCAGATCTCGCGTGTCAACGGAGAACTGAAAGCGATCCCGCCGAAAACAAAGGCGTCGGTCCGGAGTCTGATCCTTCCGCGTTCTGTTGTCAAAGTTCTCGTTGAATACCTTCAAACACTGCCGGCGGGTACGACGTGGGTATTTCCGTCTCCTGTCAAAGGAAACACTCCGCGCGACCCTCATTCGATCTATCAGAAAATGCAGCTGGTGCTTGACCGTGCGGAATGCAAGCGCGTTCGTTTTCACGATCTGCGTCACACGTTCGCAACAATGGCGCTGGAGCACGGGATGGATATAAAGACGCTGTCCGCGATCATAGGTCATGTCTCTTCCTCTACGACGATCGATATTTACAGCCACATTACAACCGATATGCAGAAGAACGCGGCAAGAGCTATCGAACGAGGGATCGGAAAAAGCGATACGTGTATCAACGAGGAAGCCGTACCGAGACCCGATCAGCGGGAGAGAATTATCAAACCGAAAGATCCGCCGTTCATGCCATGGGAAGGAAAGACCCGCAAACCCGGAACCGGAGGCGTGTATATGATAAATGATCATCTGTATGAAGGAAGGTATACGCCGAGAATGCCGGACGGCACGCGCAAAAGTTTCAACATATACGCGCATACGCGGGAAGAGTGCGAGGAAAAGCTGGCTGAGATGATCGTCGAAGTAAAAGCAAAAATCGCTGCGGAAAAGGCGGAGAAACAGTAAAAACCGCCTGTAACGGGGAATTTTCCTCGATACAGGCGGTCAAATGTGCTACGCGGCCGTTTTAGATTGGATTAAGTTTAAAAACCAGAGTATTTCAGCATTTTCACGGTCTTTTCGCCGTATACTGTACGATCATATTAGATCTGCTCTCATAGCCGTGATAATTGAATTATTACTGTTTTACGTTTCGGCAGATAATA
>JAFSUU010000080.1 GCA_017445115.1 Clostridia bacterium
GGAATTTTGCCCGCCATTTATATTTCTCATAATATTGATTTTTCTATCTCTCTTTGATATAATAAATTCGTAAACTAACTGTCGGAGGGAAATATGTCTCAACCTACCGAAAGACAAAAAAAGATCCGCAATTTTTCTATAATCGCGCATATCGACCACGGCAAGAGCACTCTTGCCGACCGCATACTTGAATTTTCAAGCGCGGTAGACAGCCGCGATATGGAGGATCAGCTTCTCGATAATATGGATCTCGAAAGAGAACGCGGCATAACCATAAAAGCGCGCGCCGTCAGAATAGACTACAGCGCGCCGGACGGGAATACGTACGAGTTGAACCTTATCGACACCCCCGGTCACGTCGACTTCAATTACGAGGTGTCCCGCTCGCTGAACGCCTGCGAAGGCGCGCTTCTCGTCGTCGACGCGACTCAGGGCATCGAGGCGCAGACTCTCGCAAACGCGTATCTCGCGGTCGATGCTGATCTTGAGATCGTTCCGGTCGTCAACAAAATAGACCTTCCGTCCGCGGACGTCAAACGTGTCCGCGATGAGATAGAGGATATAATCGGTATTCCCGCAGAGGACTGCCCCGCGGTCTCCGCTAAGACCGGGCAGAATATTTCCGACGTTATGGATGCGATAATCCGCGACATCCCGTCGCCGGACGGCGACGAGGAAGCTCCTCTTCGCGCGCTGATATTTGACTCCGTCTACAACAGCTATCTCGGCGTCGTCGTCTATATCAGAATTTTCGACGGCGAGGTTAAAGCGGGCGACAGAATAAAGCTTATGAGCACCGGCGCGGAATTCGACGTCGTCGAAGTCGGCTCGATGGATCCGTTCGGCCTCAACAAAAAAGACAGACTCGCGGCGGGCGATGTCGGATATATCACGGCGTCGATAAAAACCGTCTCTGAAACGAGAGTAGGCGACACGGTCACGCTCGCTTCGCGTCCTTGTGAGGAGGCGCTTCCCGGATTCAAGAGCGTGCTTCCTATGGTTTACGCGGGTATTTATCCGGCGGACGGAGCGAGATACAACGAAACGAAGGATGCGCTTGAAAAGCTCCGCCTGAACGACGCGGCGTTCGTGTTTGAACCGGAAACGAGTATCGCGCTCGGCTTCGGCTTCAGATGCGGCTTCCTCGGGCTTCTTCACATGGAGATCATCGAGGAGAGACTTGAGCGCGAATTCAATCTCGACCTTATCACGACCGCACCGAGCGTTATCTATAAGATAACGAAGACGAACGGAGACGTCGTGTATATTGACAACCCGTCGAACTATCCGTCTCCCGACGAGATCTCCGTCGCCGCGGAACCCGTCGTCGACGCGACGATAATCACTCCGTCCGAATTCGTCGGCGGGCTGATGGATCTCTGCCAGGACAGACGCGGAATTTTCAAGGATATGAAGTACCTCGACGAGACGAGAGTGGAGCTCCACTACAAGCTTCCGCTCAATGAGATAATCTACGACTTCTTCGACGCGCTCAAATCGAGAAGCAAGGGGTACGCTTCGCTCGACTATGAGTTCGCCGGATACGAACCGAGCAAGCTCGTAAAGCTCGACTTCCTTCTTAACGGAGAGACCGTCGACGCGCTGACATTTATCGTTCACGAGGAAAAGGCGTACGCGAGAGCGAGAAAGATCGCCGAAAAGCTTAAGGAAAACATTCCGCGTCAGCTCTTCGAGATCCCGATCCAGGCGGCAATCGGTTCGAGAATAATCGCCCGCGAGACGGTGAAAGCGCTCAGAAAAGACGTCCTTGCCAAGTGCTACGGCGGAGATATCACGAGAAAGAAGAAGCTGCTTGAAAAGCAGAAAGAAGGAAAGAAGAAGATGCGAAGCCTCGGCAGCGTTCAGGTATCTCCCGAGGCGTTCATGGCAGTGCTCAAACTCGACGACAACTGATACGTATATAATAATAATGAAGGGAAGTGAGTCCGACGGAACAGAATAAACCTGATAAACGCGCGCTCGGACTGTACTTCCACGTGCCGTTTTGCATGAGTAAATGCGCGTACTGCGATTTTTATTCCATCGTTCCCGGCGGGGGCGATATAATGCAGCGGTACGTCGCGTCGCTCATTAAGCATATTGAGGTATACGGAAAAACCTGCGCCGACTATGAGCCGGACACCGTGTTTATCGGCGGCGGAACGCCGACGGTACTGCCGACGGAGACTCTTCTTTTGCTGATACGCGCGATAAAGAAGAATTTTTCACTTTCAAAATACGCGGAGTTTACGATCGAGGCAAATCCTGCGACGGTCACGGAGAAAGACCTGAGAAAGCTTCGCCGCGCCGGAGTCAACCGTCTCAGCATGGGGCTCCAGTCCGCGGACAATACCGAGCTCGCCGCGCTGTCGCGTATCCACCGCAGAGAAGATTTCGACGTCGCGTTTGCAGAAGCGAGGGCGGCGAAGATATGGAATATCAACGTCGACGTTATGTACGGCATTCCCGGGCAGACGGCGGAGTCCGTGATGAGGACGCTCGAATACGTCACAAGTCTGGGACCGGAGCACATATCTTTCTATAATCTCAAAATTGAGCAGGGCACCCCGTTCTGGAGGATGAAGGATCAGCTTCAGCTTCCGGGAGAGGACGTCGAATACGAGATGTATATGAGGGCGGTCGCGTATCTTGCAAGGTGCGGATATGAACAGTATGAGATCAGCAATTTCGCGCGCCCCGGCTACAGATGCCGCCACAACGTCAAATACTGGAACTGCGAGGAATATCTCGGGCTCGGTGCCGCCGCTCATTCTTATTTCGGCGGGAGACGCTTTTCGTTTTGCCGCGACGCGGCGAAATATATAAAAGGGCTTGAAGATCCCGCGTCGCGGGTGAATATCACCGCGAGCGACGAGGAGATCATGATGAGGGAGCGCATCGGTGAATACGTTATGCTTCGCATGAGGTTGACGGACGGCGTGTCCGGCGGTGAGTTTTATCGCATATTCGGAAAGAATTTCGAGTCGCTCTACGGCAGATTCCTTGCAAAGTATATGGACGGAGGCTTCGTCGTGAAAAGAGGCGACAGCTACGCTTTCACCCCGAAGGGAATGTTCGTCAGCAATTATATTCTGTCTGACATTCTCGATTTCTCCGATACGAGCATTTATGACCCGACAAATTGAATTTTTTAAATATATACTGTCTTATTATGTGCCGCGGCGTACTCTGCCGCGGCATATTTTGTGCCTCGTTTGAACTCTGTAAAATTTTCCGAAAAAACTTTAAAAAAGGTATTGACAACACTATACGGGTTTGGTATAATAATCAAGCGCTCCCCAAAAAGGGAGTGCTCTTACGCTCCTTGAAAATTGAACAACAAAGACGAAAAAAAGAAGAAAGCTCCGAACAATTCTTTTGAAGAATTAA
>JAFSUU010000081.1 GCA_017445115.1 Clostridia bacterium
CAGGCCGAGGGCAACGGAGGCGTTGCGGATTATCTCTACATAATCCTCTTCGACGGCAAGAACACCAACCCCGAGCCCGACGGACATCACGGAACCAGATGGTCCAACAAGATCCTGACCGACACTTACTCTCCCATCTCTATCGAGGTCAAGGAGGACGACGAGCTCGGATACGTTATCGTTGTTAACGGCGAAGAGATCCGTACCGGTACACGCGGTACCGAGACGCTCCCTGTCGACCTTTCCATCCTTAAGGACATTGTGACCGAAGGATTTGTCGGCTACAGCGTAGAGAACGCCGCTGAAGGCGGATCCGCTCACTTTACGGTTTCCAAGATCAACGGTAAGTCTGCCGGATCGTTCTTCGATTGATCAACAGATGATCTTGACGGCGGCGCGTATGCGCCGCCGTTTTTATACGATTGACATTTATGCCTTTAAATGTTAAAATCAAGTTACTAAATCCATTTCGTTTGGTGACGTTATGAAAATAGGTAAAATAATTAAATACCTTTTACTTACGGTATCCGTACTCACGGCGCTGCTCGTCCTCTCCTCCTGCAAGAACGAGACAGGTCCGGGGAAGAGAGAGGAGACTCCGCGCGAATACTTTGACTCCGTTCCCGACAATCTCGATTTCAACGGCGAAAAGATCACGGTCATCCATTGGAACAACGACTTTGTAAACAGGGAGCTTGTCGCAGACGAGACGACTAACGACGCGCTTGACAAGGCCGTTCTTGAGCGCAACAGATCGGTAAGCGGTCGCTTGAAAGTCGAATTGCAGTTTGTTGAGGGCGACGTTGCTCCGGAATACTATATGCCCATAGTCCAGGAGGATATCCTTGCCGGGACCGCAGATTTTGATATCGTTTCCGGGGTACAGTGCCAGGCGGGTCAGCTCTGCATCGAAGGGTGCTATCTCGATCTTTCGGCGGCGAAATATCTTGATCTTTCAAAAAAATACTGGAATTCCGATTACATAAACCAAATGAAGATCGGGTCGTCCCGCGTGTATATGCTCGGAGGAGATATCTCCCTTACCACTACTGCGTGGGCGTCGACCATGCTTTACGATATCAAACTGTATTCGGAGCTTTTCGGTTCCACCGACAAGTTTTACGACGAGATCCTGGCGGGCGAATGGACGCTGGACAACTTCTTTAACAAATGCAGGAACGCATACGCCGATCTTAACGGAAACAACGAAAGAGACGAAGGCGACCGCTACGGCCTCGGACTTATGACGAGCAGCTCGATCGTCGATATGTTCTGCTTTTCCTCGGGCGTGAAGTTTACGTCAAGGGATCAGAACAACTATCCCATTCTGAATATCAACAACGACTCTACGATTACATTTCTTAAAAAATTTACCGACGCCGTAAACAACAACGCCGGAATCTGGGCGTATAAGGTCGACGACCGGCCCGACAGCTTCATAAGATCGCTTTTCGAGGCGACAACGATGGACTCCATCTCCACAAATACGCACGATTTTAACGACTTCGGCGTTATCCCTTATCCGAAGCTCCAGGCAAACGATAAAAAATACAAGTCGTGGATCTCGGATAATACGTCGGTGTATTCCGTTCCCGTCACGCTCGAAAAGAGCAGGGAAGACGCAGTATTTGCCGTTCTGGAGCTTATGGCGAGCGAGACGAGGCGCATCTGCCTGCCGGCTTATTACGAGACTGCGCTTATCGACAAATACACGCGCGACGCTCAATCGAGGACTATGCTCGATATCATACATGACGGCGCGACAGCCGATTTCGTTTCCGTATACTCCGAAGCGTTGGGAGGCATCGGAACGATAATGAGGCAGGAGGTCGCGTACGGCGAGGGCGATCTTTTAAAGAATTATTCGGACAGGATAATCGACGCGGAGATCAAGCTGACCGAGCTGATCTCCGAATACGAAAAAAACACTTCGGAAGACCAGCCGGATCAATCGGAACAGAACACCGACACCGATCTCCCGGACGACTCCGATTATAAACCCGAAAACGCTATCTCCGACGCCTGGCGCGTACTCGGAGGTAAATATCGTATCTCCGGCGTATTATTGAGCACCGATATCTCCGACACCTTCAGTTACGCATATTCAGGAGACGAGATCGTCGTAAAATCTCCGCCAAATTCTTATAAGGGCGGTTATTTTCCGACCGCGGTTATCCAGTCCAAAGACAAGCTGCCGCTTGACGGACTGTCGGTTCGATTTAAAACGGATAACGGTTTCCTGTATACCAACGCGGGATATTCCGCTTCATACTCGTTCGTATGGACGGACAAGCCCATAGAAGCTCTCCCGCAGTACACCGATCAGATCGGAACAAACGGTTTGAGAGAGGCCTTGCCCGACGGAGCGCACGCCTTGTCTGTAATATTTATGGGGACAATGGACACGTCCGGTCCCGTCTCAAATCTTATGTACATCGTTATGCACGACGGAACGGACGCGGCTCCGGAGATAGATCATCGCAGAGGTTACAGATGGGCGTTCAGGGTCGATACAGACCTTTCGTCCGGCGTCGATATTTCCGTAAGGGAAGACGACGAGCTCGGCTACGTCGTATCCGTCAACGGTGTGGAATACCGCGAGGGAAAACGCGGAGAAGAGACCATCCCGGTCGATCTCACGCCGCTTTGCGGTACTGACCTCGGTCATATCGCGTTCGGCGCAGAAGCGACGGGGAAGTATGAATTTGCAAACTTTACCGTCAGCTCCATATGCGGAAAGCCCGCCTCGCGATATTTTACAAACGAAACCGACGAAGATACCTCGGCGGTAACGGAATAAGCATAAAAGAACAGACGCCGAAAGGCGTCTGTTCTTTTATGCCGCTCAATTAAAAATACGCAGCCATTTGTAGCCTATATAGTAAAATGTCTCCCGTTTAAGAAAATCGAATTTAGATTCTGCTGTTTGATATCTTGACGTCTGCGTCGGAGAAGAATACGCTTCGATCTTTGCGTCCTTTGCCATCAGCATCGCTCTTTTCATGTGCAGAGGGTCGCTGACTACAAGCGCGGATTTAAGTCCCTTATCTTTCATTATCTCCGCGGCGTTTTTGAGGTTTTCCTCGGTGACTGTAGACACTTCTTCGAGAAGGATCGCTTCCTCGGGCACGCCGTTTTCAATAACGTATTTTGCTCCTATTTTGGCGTCGGACTCCTTGTTGCCTTTTCCTTATCCGCCGGTCAGCAGTATATACGAGACCGTTCCGTCGTTGTATAGCTTGATCGCGTGATTGAGCCTTTCTTTATATACCGGCGACGGAGCGTGCGGGTACGCCGCCGCGCCGAGAACTATCGCACAATCAGCGGTCCTCGTTTCGTCTTTTGAAGCAAAATTCCAAATAGATAAAGCGTTAGCCCCGATATAAATAATGATCGACGCGACCGCGATCAGCAGACACAACAGTACGATCTTTATCTTTGATCGTTTTTCCATTTTGACCTCGTTGGTTTTGGTTTATAAAATTATATCATATTTGTCTGTAATAATCAATTCGTAATAAATAAAATTTACGAACTCGTTTATTTTTAAATCTTTACTTTAAATAAGTATTGATATTTTTTTGACAATGATGTATAATAATAGAAGAATGATGAATAATAATAAATTATTCAAATTCTACGGGCAAATATTTTGAGGACACAAAATGGAATTCATCAGAGAACACCAGCTTAACATCATGCTGATCATGTGCGGCGTATGCTTCATCCTTGTCGTTATGACGTCGCTTACAAGATCATTGGCGCGCAGAAGGAAAGCAATACTGGTAATCATAGAATTAGCGGCGATGCTTTTGCTTATCACCGACCGTATATCGTATATTTTCAGGGGAGACCCTTCGGCGCTCGGTTATTTCATGGTGAGGATCGGCAACGGCACGGTGTTTTTCATGCAGCTGATGATCCCGCACCTCGTCACGATCTATCTCTGCGATCTGTTCAAAAACGAAGGCAGGCTCCGTCCGACACCGAAGCAGTTTTATTTTTGCGATCTGCTCTTTATCTTAGGCGTCGTTCTTCTTGTTTTCTCGCAGTTCACCGGACTGTATTACACATTTGACGATCAGAACACCTACCACCGCTCATCCTGGTTTTTCCTCTGTTATATCATTCCTTTCCTGATCGTTCTTTTGCAGGAATGGACGATAATACAGTATCGTTCGCGGTTGAAGAGGCATCTTGTCACCTCGCTGCTTATTTGCATCGCGCTCCCTACTGTCGCCTCGATCGTTCAGTTTTTCTATTACGGCGTTTCGATCGCAAATATAACGATAGTGTTCGTCGTCATCACGTTTTACACCTTTGCGCTGAACGATCTTAACGAAAAAGTAGAGATAGCGAGAGAGCACGAGATAGAGTACTATAAAGAAGCGCGTAAAAAAGAGGCTGAAATGTTTGCGGAGACCGCGGAAGCTCTCGCTAACGCGATCGATGCAAAAGACAATTACACCCGCGGACATTCGTCAAGGGTCGCGATCTTTTCAAAAATGATCGCAAAAGAGGCGGGTTATCCGTATAAAGAATGCGAACAGGTCTATTACGCGGCGCTTCTCCACGACGTCGGTAAGATTGGTATAAGAAACGAGATCATAAATAAACGCGGCAGTCTGACTGATGAAGAGTTCGAGCAGATAAAACTGCATCCGATATATGGAGAAAAGATCCTTTCCGGCATACGTCAGGCTCCGTTCCTCGCCGTCGGAGCTCATTACCATCACGAGCGATACGACGGTAAAGGATACCCTGAAGGGCTTGCGGGGAACGATATTCCCGAGATAGCCCGTATAATAGCCGTCGCGGACGCGTATGACGCCATGACTTCGTTGAGAAGCTATCGTGAGCCGTTAAAGAAAGAAGCTGTCAGGGAAGAGCTGGTTAAGGGCTCCGGCACACAGTTCGATCCGAGATTTGCGGAAATTCTGCTTACACTTATCGACTCGGGAGAGGTAGAACGGATATAACTGAAGACTGAAGACTTAATATTTAAAAATGAATAATACAAAATACATAACCCGCCGAAAAGGCGGGTGTTGTATTTTGTGCTTACCGAACGAATATGCAAAACGGATAAAATAGATAAAAAACGTGTTTTTCACCTGATTTCGGTTCCCTATGTAATACCCGTCCTTAAACGAATGAAACCACAAAAAGTGAAATATCTCGCTTTACGAGATGTGATATTTTGCGGCGATGCCGCAAAGTGATATTGCTCTTTCGGAGCAGTGATATTCTATTCGCCTTTTAACTGCGCGCAGCGCAATATCACTCGGCGTCAGCCGAATATAACTGCGTAGCAATATAACTCGCCAAAGGCGAATAGAGTTGAAAAAAGCACGCTTACGCGTGCTTTTCTGTGGTAAAACTTCAAATTGGATCGGGGTGCTTAAAAACCGGTATTTCGGGGATGTGTTATGTACGAAATGGATCGGATTTTTCTCCCGCTTGAAAAATCGAATGTCGCATTGATTGTCCGTTATTGTTTCTTGCAAGCTTCAAATGCATAGTCTGTAATCATTGATGAATCTCTGATCACAAGCCATACTTCTTCGTTCGACAGCATTTGCGCCAATCTGAATATCTCCAATGCGTAAAGCAGTTTCTGAACCGAAAACGTATAGACAGTCTTTTTGTCTTTATCACGATAACTTGAAATGACGTTAATACCCGAAAGCGCATTCAATGCGTCAAGAGTTGCCTCTTCCGAAAGACTGCAAGATTCAGTGATCTCAGGTAAAGAAAATTCAGCGTGACTGTTTTTACTTCTTTTGAAGCCATCTGAATATACAGAAGCAAGTACTTTTCTGACATTTGGTTCGGACAGCCACTTTATTATGCTAGCGTTTTCGACCGAAAAAACGTCTTCGACATCTTCTTTATATTTTGTATCAATAAAAGCAAACTCATCCTTGATTACAACAGCGCCGCTTTTGTTTGATATACAACCGAGCATTTCGCCATTTTTCAGCATATTCTTCTGATACTCAAATTGTTCGCCATCGGTTTTTCCTCCCGACAAAAAGCGGCAGGCGGAATTGACAAAAAACGATTTATGCAATTCGTCAAAGACAAATCCGGGATAATCGTCAGCCGTCACTTTTTTTGAGGTGACATTATCGGATTCAAAAAGCTCCTGCAAAGATACGCGAAGCGCAGAAGCAATCATCGGGAGGAGCGAAATATCGGGAGACGTATTCCCGTTTTCCCATTTTGATACCGCTTGATTTGATACTCCAACCCGTTCCCCGAGTTCTTCCTGTGTTATTTTTTGTTCTTTTCTGATTCGTGCGATATTCTGTCCGATATACATTTCCATGCTCCTTTTTTATTCTTTGATACTGTGACTATATTATACCGCTTTGATCGTAAAGAATAAAGAAGGTATTTTGAGATATTTGAAAAAACAAATTCTCTGTTTAGTTGGAAAAATGGCGTCTGCATGGAAAAACTGATGTTTGCGGCGGGGCTGGAGCGATTATTCGTTTATTGCCTTTGCGGTATTGATAGAAGAAATAAGAATCTTTTTGACTTCCACGCACTTCTCAAGAATTGTTTTATTTGAATAATACCCGCTCTCGAGCAGAAGTTCGATCCAGTATTCGGTTTCCGAGCATTCTTTCAGCGCGATCTGAAGCTTTGCAATAAAGTCCGCCGTGCCGTGCGCATACTGCGCTTCGCGCACGTTCGCGCCGATCGACGTGCCGGAACGTAAATACTGATTGATAAGCGCACTTTCACACTTTGAAACCCTTAATTCCTTGCAAACCTTGATAACTTCCAACGCGAGTTCTTTCGATTTGATCATCAACGGACTGTCGTACATTTTCCTTTTCTCCTTTGTTTCTTCTACTTCTTCACTATTCACTCTTACTTCTTACCTTCCAAAAATCCTGCGCGGGAAGGAACGAAGGGGAAAGAATCAGTGAATAGTGAATAGTGAAGAGTGAAGAGTGAATAAGGAAAAATCCCGCGCTGTCGCGCAGGATTTTTGGCCCGCCCTACAGGATTCGAACCTGCGACCATCGGAATCGGAATCCGGTACTCTATCCAGCTGAGCTAAAGGCGGTCATTGCGTCCGCGTTTGCGAACGTCCGGTTCGCGTTTGCGAGCCAATCTATTGTATCACAGACTTTTTATTTTGTAAAGACGAAATTTGATTAAAAAACACATGACGCGGAAGAAAAAA
>JAFSUU010000082.1 GCA_017445115.1 Clostridia bacterium
CGTTCTCATACCCCGCGGAAAGATTCGGACACGGAAGCCCTCGGAACGACAGCGCCGCGCCGTCCGTTCCGCCTCTGAAGGGCTCGCAGACCGGCTCGACCCCGCACTCCGAGATCGCGCGCTTCAAATACTCAATCATATATGGTACCGTGTCGATCACCTCGCGCATATTCCGATACTGCTCGTATATCTCGCAGGACACCCCGCCGTATTTTTCGTTGAGGGACGCGGTAAGCTCTTTTACGAATCGCTCCCTCGCTTCGAAAGCATCCCGATCGAAATCGCGTATTATAAGCTCTATCCTCGCGCTCTCACAACGAGAGACGCAGGATACCACGTGATAGAAGCCCTCTCTTCCTTCCGTATACTGAGGCTTTTCGCGCGCGGGAAGAGACGACATAAACTCCGCGGCGACGTCGGACGCGTTCTTCATTATTCCTTTAGCCGTCGCGGTGTGGACGGACAGTCCTTCCGCCGTGACGACAGCCTCGGACGCGTTGAACGTTTCGTCCTCATAATATCCGAGATGGTCTCCGTCTATCGTATACGCGGTTTTCGCGCCGAAACGCACAAGGTCGAGATCGCGCGCAAGCCCTCCCACCTCCTCGTCAGGAGTGAAGGCTAAACATACCGTCGTGTG
Source organism: Clostridia bacterium (assembly GCA_017445115.1). The sequence continues at coordinate 641 of JAFSUU010000082.1, forward strand.
AGGAACTTCCGGATTCTTAAGATAGTATTCCGCCACGGTCATGACGGACGCGATCGCCGCTTTGTCGTCTCCTCCGAGAAGGGTCGTCCCGTCGGTCACGATCAGATCTTTTCCGACATATCGCGACAGATTAGGATATTTGTCGGCGCGCATCACGATCCCGAGCTCTTCGTTCAGAACGATATCGCCTCCGCCGTAGTTTTCGACGACGCGCGGCTTTACCCCTTCTCCCGGAGCGTCGGGAGCCGTGTCTATGTGAGTGATATATCCGATCGGAGCGGTTTCGCGATCCGTGAGGTTTGAGAGTATTTTTGCATACACGACGCAGTTCTCTTCGTCGTAATACAAGTCGTCCGCACCGAGTTCTGTAAGCTCGTCGAAAAGCGCTTTTGCGAGATCGCGCTGACATTCGGTCGACGGGAAAACATCGGAGAAGGGCTCGGAGCGCGTGTTGATCTTCGCGTACCGGATCAGCCTCTCCTTCGTCTTTTCGCAGAAATCAAAATCCTTCACAGCGTGTCGCACTCCCATGGATCGACCTTTAGAGGCTCCGTATCGAGAAGCGCCGCCTGGCGTTCGTTAAGATGCTTCTTATTGATGATCGCCTCGTAAACGTATTCTCTGAAATACTTCTCGCTGCACACGAAATATCCGTGCTTACCGACGTCCTCGCCCCAGCTGTTTTCTATCTTCCATCTCTCGGGACGGCCCGATTCGTCGAAATTTACTCCGACGAGGATCATCGCGTGAGTCGCAAAGCTGTCGTGATATTCGAGCCGCTCTCCCTTTTCCGTCTCGAAGGAAACGCCTCCGAGGACTCCCTCGTAATCAAGACTGTCGGGATCCCAGACCCCCTCTTTTCTCGCGCCGTACGCTCCCGCGTCGCATCCGAACCAGACCGGCTCTCCGTCCTTCAGCTGTTTTATGCAGAGCTCTTCAAGCTCGTCCATCGTAAGATTTACGTTATACACGTCGCTCTCCGCCATACAGCCGATATAGTGGAACTTGTAATGAAGGCCGTTCTTCAGACCGGACGTGGGATGATCCGTCACGGTGACGTAATCGTTGAGTGCGAACGCTATATACTTTTCAAAGAATTCTTTCGGCGTGATCCCCCTGTCGGAGCTGAACTCTCCGTTTTTGTTTCTGTATTCGAAATTGAAACTCACGGGCGGTTCGCCGAAAACTATACATTCCGCCTTGAATATCTCCGACATCATCTCTTCTTTTCTCGCGCTCGGATCCTTACCCTCCGCGATCAAACGTCTGAGTTCTGCTGCATCCTTTCTGAGAATGGATTTCAGAAGCTTCATAAACTTATCGGTGTGTTCGGACTGAAATGTCTCGGGCATGGCGTCCTTCGGAACTACCCCGTATTTCTTTACGAGATCGACCGCCATGCTCCAGTAACCGCCGTCTCCGAACCCCTCAAGGATATACTCGTTCATCCTCGTGTTTTTGGGATCGTGCGCGTTCGCGATCACCATTTCGAGCATATTGTTCGCCTTTTCGAGCTTGTCGAAGAAAGCAAGATAGTTTCCGGAGAGCTCAAAAGAGTCGAGAGAACACTTTTCCGCGACGATCTCTCTCATTATATTCATAAAAGCGAAAAGCCAGCATCTTCCGCTCTTTTTCTGCGCGGTGATCCCTCTCGTTTTCAGCTCTATCTCAAAATCTCCGTTCAGCTTTGCCGCCGCCATCGGAACGAAGGCGAGATCGGAAAGCTCGGTTTTCGCCATAGCGGCGTTCAAAGTCTTTGCATTTGCACACGATCTGTAATCGGCGCGGAATCTTTCGATCGATTGTTCTGTAATCGGCATTTTTTCGGTCTCCTGACTGTGTTGTTTCTGTAAAAAGTATATCACAAGAGCGCCATTCGGTCAACACGAAAAAACGCGTTCACGCATCGTTTATATCGCGTTTATTGACTTTTTCGACGCCTCGTGATATACTGTTGTGACAGACCGACAGGAAATGGACGACTCTTACTGCATCACAAGGGAGCATTTTAATGGATCGCAACAATAAAGCGGAGATAAAAAGAAAAAGCAAAAAGATGCTTACAGTCACCATAGTCATCAGCGTTCTTTTTCTGCTTCTTCTCACCGCATACTTTTTCAGACATCAGATAGTGAATCTGTTCACCACGCCAGAGGGACATCCTAGCAGCGAACCCGCGCCGTTTGAACGCGAAACGACCGACGGGATGCCGCAGGGCAACGTTCCCCCCGCCAACGGCGACAGGATCTACAATATCCTCATTTGCGGAGAAGACAAAGTCTCCGGTCTCACGGACATAAACCTTCTCGTCAATTTCAACACCACCAGTCTCACGATGTCGATCATGCAGATACCCCGCGACACGAATATGGTCTACGACGGATACTATTACAACAAGGCGAACGGAGTATACAGATGCTTCGGAGAAGACGGCTGGGATTCAAACGACCCGTACGTTCAGAACGCGATCGAAAAATTCGATAAAGAAGACGAAAAAGAGATGCGCGGCATCGCGGGATTTGCCGCTCTTCTCGAGCGCAACCTCTGCGTTAAGATCCACTATTACGCCGTGATGGATCTGGAAGGATTCATCAACATAGTCGATGCGCTCGGCGGAGTATATATGGACGTACCGTTCGACCTCGACTATAACGACCCGAACCAGGATCTTTATATACACGTCGCGAAGGGCTATCAGAAGCTCGACGGGAAAGCGGCTGAAGGAGTCGTGCGCTACAGAGAAGGCTTCGGACTCGCCGATATCGGACGAGGCAATATGCAGAAGATGTTTATGGCATCCCTCGTCAAAACCATCCAGGATAACGCAAGTATTTTCAACGCGGACAAGATAATAAAGGTCTGCGGGATCATATCAGACAACCTCGTTACGAATATGACGACCTCCGATATGATCTACTTTGCTAACAACGCGATGACTCTCGATATGCAGTACGTCACGTTTATGACCTGCCCGATAGGCGGCGATTACGATTTCAACTACGGTACTTGGTACACCTGCATCAACAAGGAAGCGACGCTGAAATATATCAATTCTTATTTCAACATTTATGACGCCCCCGTCACAATGAACGAATTTGACCCGAACGGCGTCTTCTACTATGACTCCGAATGGTACTACGGCCCCGCCGAGATCGTTCCGGAATACATCTACAAGGGATCCGATATGATGGACGATAACTTCGTCCCCGAAGTCGGCAACTGACGATCCAATAATTCACCAAAAGGCATCCGAAAGGGTGCTTTTTCTGTTTTTCGAAAAAATATTATTGACAAACGATATTTTTTGTGGTAGAATTCAGAAAACGGAGGTGAATCAAATGAACAGAAAAACTTCAGCATATATATCACTTATAATATGTATTCTTTCCGCAGTGATCCTCACTGTGCTTCTCTTCCGCTTTCCTTCATTCATTAACTGGATGCTTGAGCAGGACAGTACGGTCAACTGCAATTTCGACCAAAGCGTCAGGTCTCTTTCAATCGCTTTCTACGCCGCTTCCCCGATATCGTTTCTTGCGATATATCTTCTGATCAGGCTTCTTTTGAACGTGACACATGACAAAGTGTTCATTGACGCCAATGTAAAATATCTTCGCTGTATATCTTATTGCTGTCACGCGGTCGCGCTCATTTGCCTTGTATACGTCTTTTTATGCCGCCCGTTCTTTAAATCGATCTCTTTCGTCGCTTTTGCGATGGCGGTAGTCGGATCGCTCATCCGCGTCGTTAAAAACGTCATGCAGAGCGCCGTCGAGCTTCAGCAAGAGAACGATCTTACGATCTGAGGTGGCAAAATGATAGTTGTAAACATAGACGTAATGCTTGCAAAGAGAAAGATGACTTCCCGTGAGCTCGCTGAAAAAATCGGGATCACTCAGGCGAACCTGTCGATTTTGAAGACCGGAAAGGCAAACGCCGTCAGGTTTTCCACGCTCAACGCCATCTGCCGGGCGCTGGACTGCACCCCCGGCGACATTCTTGAATATAAGGAGGACTGAAAATGAACGAAAGCCCTGATTATCAAAACGGTGCGCAGAAAAACGATCCGAAAGGACCTCAGAACGGCGCTCCCGCGTACAATGCCTATGCGTACGCACCTTACCGTGTTCCTGAAAGAATAAAAAGAGAACCGCTTTTCCAACGCGGAAAACGGGACGTTGTGATCGCCGCCGTTCTGATCGTCCTGTCGGTCCTTTGGGGCTCTTCCCTCTTCTGGGATCAGCTGAGAGCAGGATACACAATCGTGTATATCCTTTCCCTTGCCGCGATCTCCGCGTTCCTTATTTGCAAGGGCTCAAAGGTCACTCCGTTCTCGCTTGCGGTCGCAGCCCTTTCGGCAGTGTGTTCTTTATCCTTTGCATTCACATCGAACCTCACCGTAAGGTTTCTTTCATATATCGTGACTTTAATATCCGCGGCGGTATGGTTCTCACATCTTGCGGGAAAGAAGTGCGGCAAAAGCGATTTCGGAGTCGCAAAATGCGCCGGTCTGGCCGTTTTCCACGGTATCGCGGATATACCGCAAACTCTCGTAGACCTCTTCGCAAAAAGCAAAGATCCAAAATCTAAAACGTGGCTCCGCATCCTGATAGGCGTCGGCTGCGCGATACCCCTTCTTCTGATCCTCATCCCGCTGCTTATGAGCTCGGACGAAGCGTTCAGCTCGCTCATAAACAACCTTTCCGATGCAAAAGAGTGGCTGCTAAAGATAATAGTCGGCGTAATCTTCTGCCCGCTCATCCTCGGATTCGTGTTCTCGCTCAAGTATAACAAGAGATCGGGAGAAAGATCATTCGGCATAAAATGCGTGAACTCCGCGACCGTGTCCGCGTTTCTATCCGTCACATCCGCGGTATACGCGGTGTATCTCTTCTCTCAGACCGCATATTTCACTTCCGCTTTCATGAACATCCTGCCGAAAGGATATAAGTTCACTTACGCCGAATACGCGAGACGAGGATTTTTCGAGCTCTGTGCGATCGCCGCGATTAATCTTGCGCTTATCGTTCTCCTGATAATCTTCACGGAAAAGAAAGAGGGAAAGCTGCCTCTGTGTGTAAAGATCCCGGCGACGTTCATTTCCTTCTTCACTCTCGTGATCATCGCTACCGCCGTCTCAAAAATGATCATGTATATCAACGAGTACGGAATGACGGTGCTCCGCGTATGTACCTCCGCGTTCATGCTCTGGATGGCGACGGTGTTCATTGCGGCGACGGTCCGTCTCTTCACTAAAAAGCTCGATATCCTCCGCACGGGACTCCTCTCAGCCCTGATCATCCTCTCGGTGCTCGGAGTACTGAACGTCAACTCCTTCTGCGCGCGATACAACTATGAAGCGTACGTTGAAAAAGGCGCCGCGATCGACGTCGAACACTATGCGGCTCTGGGCGACGAGGGCATCGAATACCTGTGCAAGCTCGCAGGAGCGCCCGATGAAGACGTCGCGAAAAAAGCGAAGCTGATCCTTGAATATAAAGTCTATTACTACTATGATATCGACTATTATGCCGAAGGCTCTTACGACGATATCCCTCCTGAAAGATCTTTCTCGGGTATCGGACAGTTCTCGTTCGCAAGGCAAAGAGCGTACGAAGCTTTTGATGAATACGTCGAAAAATCCGGCGGATTCGATGCGTTTACCGATCATCTGAATTGAAGCAGGCATCTGCGCCAAGAAGATCAAAAAATCCGCTTTTCGTCAAACGGACAATCATTATAACGGAGTCGGAATCCGACTCCGTTTTCTATTGAAGCACAAGGTAAGTTCCGAAGCAATCCGAACTTGCGTTTTCCGTATCTTTCTCGCAAATTCGAATGCTGAGTCTTCGGTAACATCCGCGCTCAGAAATGCCTTCGCCCCGTTTGCGGTACAGACTCCTCTATCATTATATACTATTGCAATCCAATTGATTCTATGATATAATGTGCTTGCTAACCGATTCGTTTCGAGGTGATAAAATGAATGGTTCAGGATCATTCCCGACAGCGACAGAATTGCCTTTGGTCTCCGTCGTGATCCCTGTATATAACGTCTGCAATTACCTGTCTCAATGTCTGGGATCGGTGATCGGCCAGACTTATCGTAATATGGAGATCATCATTATTGACGACGGTTCAACCGACGGAAGCAGCGGGATCTGCGACGAATTCGCTTCTCGCGACCCGAGGATCCGCGTGATCCATACGGAAAACCGCGGAGTTGCAGCCGCAAGAAACCTGGGCATCGACAGCGTCAGAGGATCATACGTTTCGTTCGTTGACAGCGATGATTGGATAGAGCCTGATACGGTGGATACTCTTGTGAAAACCGCCCTTGAGTATAAGGCTGATATCGTTGCTGCGGGAATGCGCACGGAGTATATCGGAATGACCGTCGGGGCAAACAAAAAAGACGACCTGATAAGGATCTACCGCGGCGAAGACATTCTTCCGGCTTTCGCAAGTACGATAATCGGAAATCTGATCACGAACAAACTTCATCTTGCCGACTGTTTTAAAGGTATTCGCTTTCCCGAAGGACACATCTATGAAGACGTAGCGGTAACCTGGAGAGAAACAGACAATCTGGCGAAGAATAACGGCACTGTTGTGGTCTTGCCTGATAAGTTTTTTCATATACGCATGAGAAAAGGCAGCATCTCTCACACCAAATCCTTCGGTAATATCGTCGACTGTTGGAATGCGTATTACGAGAAGTACAAAAATATGCCCTCTCTTCAAGAACAGTTTATTCCCCATTGTTTTATGGCAATAGGCAGAATGTGGGGCAGTTACAGAGACTTTACAAAAGAAGAAAAACAAAAGTCCGCCGAAACGATCCGGGAAATGAAGTCGTTTTCAAAAGAAAACCGTCAACGTGTTATGAAGGGGAATTTCTCCCGAATGAACAAGTTTATATGTCTGTACTCGCAGAAAAGCGGACCTGTCGTAATGTTGCTTTGCAACTGGGGCGTTAAGCTTCGTTCGGCATTCAGTAAAACAAATAAAAAAATGTATGATTGATGCGGCGCAACAATGTTCCCGCATCATTATCGATCGCCGTCACGGAGGTTGAACGTCTCATGAAACACCGGTATATATTCAGACTTGACGATGCGTGTCCTCAAATGAACGTAGACAATTGGGACAGGATAGAAAAATTGCTGGACGCTTACGGTATTAAACCGATAGTCGGGATCATTCCGGACAACAAAGATTCTTTTTTCGGAAACGGATACTATGAACGTTTCTGGGAGAGAGCGCTCGAGTGGAAAAACAAGGGGTGGACCATTGCACAGCACGGACTCCATCATTTGATCAAAGAAGCCGACACCCGTACGTGTTTTCAAAAAGTCGTTGAGAAGGATTCGGAATTTGTGGGAAGATCGCTCAGCGAACAAAAGGAAATGCTTCTGAGGGGCTACGAAATAATGAAACAAAAGTGCTGTGAGCCCACATGTTTTTTTGCGCCGTGCCACACGTTCGACAGCGTCACGGTAGAGGCGGTGAAAGAGCTCGGATTGTATGACTTTATTTCCGACGGATATTCCGCTCATGCATACAAAAAGAACGGCGTCGTCTTCATTCCGTGGATGTTCGACGCTCCGCACAAGCTGCGCGGAGTTCAGACTTTTATTTCGCATCCGAATTTTCTGACCGACGAAGATTATCGGATTTTTGAGGACTTCTTTATAAAATACAAACATGATTTTATCGTTCCCGCCGATCTGTTGGCGGATAAAAACAATATAAAGAATTCTCAGGGCCTATACGGAAAGATAGCGGAACGCGTCATCTACTGCATTAGAAAACTGAGGTGAGTTGAGAGAATGATAGAGATAAGGTATAAATTTTCAGGCGATCTTTCGTCCGAAGATATAAGCAATTACGGCAAAGTCTTTGATTCTGTGTTCGGCGAATTCAGAAAAGAGAGATTTGATAAAAAATTTCTTAAGAACATTTACGGCGAATCGCTGTTTCTGTTTGCCTATGACGGCGACGAATGTGTCGGCACACAGGTTTTTTGGAGAAATGACGTTAACGGAAATACGGCATACCAGTCCTGTGATTCCGCGATCCTCCGAAGTCATCAGGGTAAAGGGATCTTTTCGTCTCTTGTCAGGAAGGGAGTCGAGGTACTCGGAGACGACGTGCTGATATACGGTTACCCTAACAGCAATTCCATCCACGCGTTCAGAAAAATGGGGTGGACCGAAAAGGGTATTAAAAAATCAAAACTGTTCACGCGCCGCCATTTAGATGAAGTTGACTATATTGATAAGGATTATGCAAAATGGCTTTTCTCTGAACCGTCCGATCATTATTACGTTAAACGCGGCGGCTGGATCCTGATACTCGGCAAACGCAAGTATCACTGCTATCGCATACTCGGAAAGACCGATGCTGACGAATTTGTCGGAAACGATGAAGCAAGGGCGCATTGCCCCATACTGTTTTATCATTCCGAAAAGGGAAAACACGGGATCGGAAATCTGCTGATAGTATTCAGGGACATTCCCTCCGCCGCTTATATATCCGATTATAAACTCGACGTGGATCTGTTCTGATCAAAGAATTGTGAGGTTGCCTTTGGAAATCAAAACAGTAACAGTTATCGGTACTACCGGAACGATGGGAGCGAACGTTGCGGGGATCTTTGCGTCTTTCGGCGCTGCAAAAGTATATTGCATAGGGCGCGACATCGAAAAAGTTAAGAATACCGTTCCCAGGATCGTAAAATCGGTGAGAGCGGACTCCATAGCGGTCAATCTGATACCGGCGGATCTTTCAATGCTCGAAGAATGTGTCTCAAAATCAGATCTTGTCTTTGAAAGCTGTCCCGAGGACATTAAAATAAAAAGCGAGATCGCAAGAAGAGTCGGGTCGTCGCTTCGCTCCGCCTCGGTTTCCTGTACCGGATCGTCAGGTCTTTCGATAAAATCCCTCGCGGAGTGTTATCCGGCAGAGCACAGAGAACGATTCTTCGGCGTCCATATGTTCAACCCTCCGTATACCATGTCGCTTTGTGAGGTCATCCCGACCGAGTATTCCGATAAAGAAGTATTTTCCGATCTGAAAAAGTATCTCAGCGAAAAGCTTTACAGAACGGTTGTAGAGGTAAAGGATTCGCCGGCGTTTCTCGGAAACAGGATCGGCTTTTATTTTATCAACGAGGCACTGCAATTCGCGGAAAAGTATAAAGATTACGGCGGGATCGATTATATCGATTCCATTCTCGGCTCCTTTACCGGCCGAACGATGCCGCCTCTCGTAACGTCCGATTTTGTCGGACTTGACGTTCATCGCGCCATAGTTGACAACATATATAATAACACAAACGACTACGCGCACGATTCTTTCATTCTTCCTGAATTTGCAAAAGAGCTGATTAATGAAAAAAAGCTGGGCAGAAAAAGCGGAATGGGTCTTTATCAGTTTATAAAACTCGATAACGGGCAAAGACGCCAGGCGGTATATGACGTCAACTCGGGGTCTTGCCGCGACGTGATCCCTTATGCGTTTCCTTTCGCGGACAAAATGAAGAAATGCATAATGGAGGGAGATTACAAAAAAGCTTTTGAGCATTTGATCGGAAACAATTCTCAGGAAGCCGTGATCTGTCTGTCGTTCTTGCTCAAGTATATTGTATATGCTCTTTATGCCGCCGAGGAGATCGGAGATACGATCTGCGCAGCCGACGACGTTATGGCGACGGGCTTCAAATGGTGTCCTCCGCTCGCCATGTACAGCGCTTTATCTACGATAACCGACGTCCCCGCCCTGATAAAAGAACGTCTTCCCGAAATATGCGTTAAAATAGACATAGAGCATTATTTGAAAGAGATCAAACCATCAAAATATGATTACAGGCTGTATTTCAAATCCGGGAGCAGATCATGAGTAAAGTATATATTCTCGGAGGCGCCCAGACTGACTTCGAACGCAATTGGCGAAAAGAAGGAAAAGGTATGGTCGCACTCCTCAAAGAAGCGGTCGCCGACGGATTGAACGGCGCAAGCATCACCCTGGAGGACGTTAAAGAGTTAGGCAAGAATGACCGTATTGCATGCTTTGTCGGCAACTTTATTGCAGAAAAATACATAGATCAAGGGCATCTCGGCTCATTCCTTACGGAAGTCGACGAAGCGTTTTACGGAATACCGTCCACCCGTTATGAAGCGGCGTGTGCATCGGGTTCCGCTGCGATAGATGCCGCAGTTGCCTCAATAAAATCCGGGCAATACGATGTTGCCGTCGTCATCGGCTGGGAGCTTATGAAAACCGTTGATTCCCGGATCGGAGGCGATTATCTCGGAAGAGCCGCATATTATGAAAAAGAAGCGAAAGGGGTAGACCTTCCGTTCCCTAAGCTTTTCGGAAAACTCGCAGATGAGACTCTGAAAAAGTATCCGCTGCTCAACAGAACGCGTTATCTGGACGCGCTGGCAAGGATCGCAGTACAGAATTACGGAAACGCCAAAAGAAATCCCCTTGCTCAGACGAGAAAATGGTTCATGAGCTTTGAACAAGCGTCGATGCGCGGTACAGAAACAAATCCTTCGGTCGGAGGCGAGCTTGCCGTTTCGGACTGTTCTCAGGTGACTGACGGCGCTGCGGTCGTTATTATCGCTTCGGAAAAATACATATCAGAGACGGGTATCAACGGTAAACCCGTAATTAAAGCCGTCGCCCACAGGAACGCTCCTTTGAGATTTGATAAAAAAATGGCCGATAATGAACGGAGCGAATATATATTGCCTTGGACACGTCAAACTATTCTGGACGCTTATTCAAGATCCCGCCTTACTCCGGAAGATATCGATCTGTTTGAAGTTCACGATTGCTTCACCAGCTCCGAGTATGCGGCGATTTCATGCTTAGGACTTACTGAGCCGGGATATGAATATGAAGCTGTCGAAAACGGTCTGATTTCATTTGATGGCAGATGGCCGATCAATCCAAGCGGAGGCCTGATCGGATGCGGTCACCCTGTAGGAGCTACCGGGGTGCGAATGATGCTGGATCTTTATAAGCAGGTATCCGGGACCGCAGGCGGTTATCAGATCCAAGGCGCTGAAAACGCCATGATGTTGAACTTCGGAGGCACAGCAACGACGAATTATGCATTCATTGTCGGTGTTGAATAAGATTATTATAAGCGGTTAATCCGCGTGTCACGGAAGTATAGTATAGAAAGCAGAAACAGAGCAGACCTTTTGGTCTGCTCTGTTTCTGGCTCCCTAACCTGGACAGTCCTATAAAATAAGGGCTTACGGGCGCTTTTGTTACATAACTGTTACACAAATCGAGTCTTCGTTTTGGACTTCTTTTCAATTTGTGCTTTCATGGGGATGTAACACTTCTCGAATTTTTCCTATATACATACATAAACATGGGCGCTATGCGGAAAAACACATCATAGAGCCTTTATTTTTAGTAGTCTATTAGGAAAAAAGCGTAACTGTTACGTTTGTAATGGTGCTCTTATATATAATATAATGAAGAAAGTGTAACACTTGACGTAACACTACTGTTACACTGTTACATCAAACTGTAACACTTTCCGGGATGTAACAGTTGAATGTTACACCGACTGTTACGCCTTATATCATAATCTTTTTCATCCCTGGTCCTCCCCTTTAGGTTCGTCCGCGTTTGAGTTGCCGACAAAGGATTTATTGAACTCAGATACCGCTGACTCTATTAACATCTGGAGCTCAAGATCAGTAATAACAATTCCTTTTTCGGCGAGCATATCCTCGAGCGCTTCACGTGCTTTGCTGAATTTTTCTTCCCCGTGAAGATCTTTATATATCTGCTCGACCGCAGATACTACGGTACGGGCCACGTCCTTTTTTATCTTCGTGTTTATGTACTTCTCGCCGAGCCGCTTGACTACGACCCCGAGAAGCCCTGCGAATGCGGTAATAAGCGTTGCAATCAGCGCGTACAGAGCTGCTGTTATTTCATTCATATCCCTTTACCCCCTCTTATACCTTTGTCAGGTATTTCGTCGAGACGGCGCCGGTGCAGCCCGCGTCCGGCATCGTGGAAACGACGGCACGATCACCTACGACCTCTTCTGTGATGTAGAGATTCGTGACGTACACAAACGGGGCGAACTTTTCGTTGCTTCCGTAAACCGGAGCCCCACTCTGGATCCTGACTCTGTCGCCTTTTTCGAATGTCGCCTTTGCGGGTGTAGCAGTCTGCTTCGGCGCGGATTTGATACCGTAGTACTTTTCTTCGACGCGTCTCTGAACCGCCTCCGGATCGCCGCCCTCGGCCTTGATTTTTGCGGATCTCTCCGGATCATTGCCGTACTTACCGGCCCAGACATCGTCTGCAAACTGTTCAACAGTCTTTTTAGCGGTTGTTTTTGCTGCCGTTGTATTGCTCGTTGTCTTCGGCTTCGCGGCTGTCGTGGAAGACGTCTTCGCTGCGGTCGTGGTCGTCGTCTTTGCTGTCGCTTTATAGCCGTTGAGACCTTTCGCCTTGATCTTCGTCGGGAAGTCTACGAAGCAGTAGTTCTGATCGCAAACGACGCCTGCGACGGTATTCTGGCGGATGAAGTTCTGATTGCCGCCGAACTGCCATACCTGCGCCTCGCAATTCGGCATAGCGGCTCCCCAGAACGCGAGCCAGAGAGAATATCTCTTTGCGAGCCCGGGACCATCAAGGTAATGGTTATACCAGTCCCAGTTGGTATAAATGCCTGCCCAGTATCCCGCTGCTTCGAGCGTATCGCAAAACGCTTTTACGATCTCTGTGAGACCTGCTTTGCCGATTCTGATGCTCGGCTCTTCGACGTCAACGAAGATCGGATAATCGAACTGCTTCCCTTTGAGAGGACCGTTCGCAGCGTATTTCGCTTCGGTGATCGCTCCGGCTTTTGTCGTGGCTCTCAGATAGTGGTATGCTCCGATATGGAGCCCTTCTTTCTTCGCCGCGGCGTAATGGGATTCGAACTGCGGATCGGTAAAGTTGTTTTCGCTGCACTTAATGATAACGAACTCGACGCCCTCTTTCTTTGCACGCGCGAAGTCGAAGCCCTTCTGATACAGCGATACGTCAATTCCGAATGCTTTCATAATAGTTTCCTCCTTATGTAAAATAAAAAAGCCCTGGATAATCCAAAGCTTTTTTAGTCGTAAAGCGCTGTGACTCCCTGCTTAGCGAGGAAATCACGTTGTTCATGCTTTACCTTTGTTGCATATTCGAGAGCTGCGTGCATATCACCGTTACAGTGTGTGTCCGGGATTCGCTGAACCGCTTTTGCGGTCGCCTCCCCTAAAGCTATAGCGGCGCCGGTGCTTTTAATGAGAATCAGCTCCTGTTCTCTACGAGCTTCTTCTCTTTTTTGCTCCCGCAGCTCTCGTTCATTGTCTTTTTGTTCTTGTTCTTGAGCGTATTTCTTTCGTGTAGTGTTATTATTGATTACACATACAGTAATCGCTGTTATCGCTGACAGAATAGAACCTACTACAGCCGCGACAGCCGCAACGATAGCATCCATTTTGCTTTCCTCCTATTCTGTCACCAATTCTTCGAGACCGCTCTCGATAAGGATCTCACGCACCTGCTTTTTGAGGAGTCTCGGTACGTCTGCAAAAGTCTTTTTGCCGAGCATTATCTTCTGTGCCCATAACATAGCCATCATTTCTCGCGCCTCCTTTCCCATGAAAAATAATATAATGTTACTCATAGACTATCTCCGACATCTCGAGGAGACATTCTTCGAGCATCTCGTTCTGCGCCTGCAGTTCTCTGACCGCCGCGGTCAATTCAGCCCTCGAGAGGATCTCATCTCCCGGATCTTCGGGGATCTCCGGATCCTCGTCTTCCGGATCCTCTTCGGGATGCGTAGCGATATACTCTTCATATTCCGACTGTGAAATAATAACGGCGTCGATGGTTTCTTCCACGACGCCGCTTAATTCATTTCCGTTCAGCATGAATATTTTTGAGCCGTCACTCGAGACGACTCCTATCGCCTCGAAGCGAGGGCACTCAATTATCCTTCTGTTTCGCTCGTGATACTTGATCCATATCGGATCCTCGATCGCCTCTACACCGGCAGGATCGCCGTCGGCAAAGTATTCAACATAAATCATGATAGCTCTCCTCTTCTGTATTAAGATATAGTATGTTATACAGTTTCAGCATGTTTTGAACCGTGTGCCACGCACTGAATTTCAGCGCATAGCCTTTCCAACTCCGGAAGGAGTCAAAAATCCACCTCAAGCGTACTTTGCCGCTTTTCCACTTCTTTTTGAGTTTCTTCATCTTACGGCGTTGCCGTGTAATGCTCCGCTTGTAGATCTTCTTTACGATTTTTCCGCTCTTCGTGAGATAAATACGCGCTTTGAGCCATGAAAAACCACGGCTCAGTTTGAAGATATGAGTCTTCTTGATATTGAGAACAATACCGAGTTCATCGCATATTCGCTTGATTTGAACGAGACACGTCTGCAGGTATTTCTTATCGTGATGAATTAAGTACCCGTCATCCATATACCGCCCATATCTCTTTATGCGAAGAACCTCTTTTACATAGTGATCGAGTTTATTACCGGAAGCGAGTGCCAGGACCTGACTTATTTGACTTCCGAGCCCCATACCCTTCTCGCCGAACATATCAATGAGATGCTCGGTTATCGCTATGATCCTTTCATCCGTAATATTTTTACGGATATCTTTTTTGACGAGCTCGTGCGAGACGTTGTCAAAGAACTTTGAAAAATCGAAGAGCAGGATATACCCTTCGTTTCCGTGTTCTCTGTAATGCTGTCTCAAATGCTCGGTGATCCGACGAATAGCAAAGTCATATCCCTTATGCTTCATCGTCGCCCCGTTATCATAGATAAAAGTGCGCTGAAGAGCGGGGATCAAGGCGTGATCGCAAAGGGTCCGCTGTACGATCCGCTCTCCGATTACCGTGCTGCGGATATGTCTTTTCTTTCCGCGCTCGAATAAATCAAACTCGAAGAAGCCCGGCGAACGGTAGGTACCGGCTTTCAATCTTCGATATGTTTGATAGATATTTAGGGGAGCATTAGTGATGTATTTTTGAACGCTCGCTTTCCACGAAACACCGTGACGGCAACACCGATAAGAGCTGTATAACCTTCTGTAGGTGAACAGCTCATCGTAGTTATCATATTTGATTCTGTTCGCGTCTTTTCTCGCCTGACGCGCGATAACTCGCCGTTGATATCTGGCTTCGCGCCGTTCTGCGCTCGTCACAAGAATACCTCATTCCCGCCCCGTATGCCTGCCGGCAGGTTTCAATAGGCACTTAACGTCAACAGGCATGAACCGCGGAATAACCTGCAATCCGCGACATGCAAGAAGCGTCCGCCTGGACGTATCGAGGCTATATTCCCCTTTGTCAGGACAGTCGAACGCTCCTTCTCTTCTCCGGGACTGATTTCGCCGCATTTGGTTACTTTGTCTGCCTTAAGAGAAGCCGAAAACCACGCCGTAGGAATTGGTCGCATTGTTGTTGGTATTGATATTGCCGTTGGTATTGACATTACAGAAATTCGCGGAAGAGTCGGGCGACGGAGTAGACCAACTGAATCCCAACCTGCTCAATCATACGGGGATTTTTATAGCATTCAACTGATGAAAATATCAATCCGGGAGATCTTTATACCGCTCCCGTTCGGTTTTCATCAAAGCTTTCAATAGACGGATTTCGTCGTCTATGTAGCCGAGCCAGTGTTCCATTGTCTTCGCTTCGATCTCGAAGAGTTCTTTTGCGACCTCTATCTGAGATATGAGGCTCTGGAGCTCGGCGTTCGCTTCAAGATAATAATCTCTGCGCATTTGCGCTTCGTGCTTATTCAGAGGGTATATGCTATTACCCATTTTAACGCACTCATATACCCGCGTCGCAGAATTCGCGATCTGCTGAGATACATAAAACGTATATCTCTTCGGGAAGTTCACACACTTCCGGATCGTGTAAATCTGGAGTTCTCGGGCATTGAATAGAAACTGCATCTTTGATTCGTTTCTATCACCGCGCAGGACCGACATCTTATCATTCCCCCTTTTTGGTATTTATTTTATTATACCATGACATTTGGTATATGTCTATATAAATTTTCGCCGCTTACGCGGCGACGGGGGAAAACGCTGTTTGTGCGCTCTCCGGCTCCACAAAGGGAGCCGGATACATCAGATTTCAGATTATAGACAGAAGCCGAAAACCACGCCGTAGGAATAGGTCGCAGAGTTGGTGGTATTGATAATGCCGTTGGTATAGACATAACAGAAATTCGCGGAAGAGTCGGGCGACGGAGACCTCAACCACCAGTTGCCTGCGGCAGCTGATGTATCGTCGTACGCCACGTTATACTTTCGTCTAACACGCGACGCCTGGGTCGGGAATATTCCGAATTTCGCCGTCGCTGCATTCGCATCGACCTCGTTCTTATACGGAAGCGTAGATCCTCCGAAGACCTCGGTGTACGACGGGATGAAGAGCTTATCATCAGACGTCGTGACGGTATCGCGCGTCTGACCGGTCGTAGACATCACCTGCACGCTCTTAATGAGTGCTTTCCACTGCCTCGGCAGATTGTTATAGACGGTGCTGTTCAGGTACGTTCTCATGCCGCACGAAGCCCAGCCGCCGTTATTCGTCTGCGACGAGTTCATTGTATGCGTCGCGTTCATGGCCGCTTTCATCAAGAATACGGTCTGTGCGAAGTTGTTACTATCAGAGATCTTGAAGTGATCGAACGCGGCGACCTGGAGGACTATCGACGTATCCGAGAATGCAGTCGTGACCGGCACGATCTTAATCTCATCACCGACTACGAAATAGTCCGCCGCCCTGCCATAATACAGAATGCCGTAGAATTCTGCAAGCGTGAACTTGCTCTCGTCGTTCGGATCATCCGAGTACAGATAATCATACGTCGTCTTGAGCGTGATCGTGTCCGGATCCACCGGGGAGACAAAGACCGCGATAACGTCCAGATCTGCCGTGACGTCTGCCGTCGGTACCGACCAGCCCATCCAGAGCGAGCCGTTCTCTCCGACGAGATCGGCGCCGCTGTACGTTACCCTTGAATGCACATCGACGGTATTGCTCTGCAGGAGCTGCGTCTTCGCCTGGTCTCCGTAGAAGCGCACCGTGTAACGTCTGACTGCTTCATTGAACTGTGCCGTTACGGTGAGATCTGACGCCACATTTTCAAGACTTGTGTCCCAGCCGAGGAATGTGTAGGTTTTCTCAACGGTTGAGGGCTTTGTCGGAGTAGAAATTGCACCAGTCACTATGGGATTCAGCGCAGTTGCTCCGGCTCTTACGCTCTCAGTATAGAGAGTTGTTTCGTCATAATTTTTGAATGTTACCGTATACGATCCTACGATGTTATCATACGTGATCGTGAGATCCGGGAATGCAGCGGTCAACGCCGTGAGTTCTGCCTGCGTAATATCCGTAACGTGTACGGCGCCGGTCAGAACGAAGCTGCCCGCGGCATCGAGAAGATTACCGTTCGCATCAATTCCTTTGAGAGCGGAAAGACGCGTGAGAAGATCCGCATTGTCAAGCTCCCATGATACGCCAATAATACGGCCGTTTGTGAGATTTGGTGCAGTCGAGAGGAGCTCTTCGGTATCGATGCCGGGAGCGCCCTCTATCCATACCTTTGTCAGACTATTGCCCCCACATGCGAAGTTTGCTGCCGTAAGGTTCGGAATATTCCGGGCGCGAAGCATCTGTACGTTTGAGCCGAGAATCGCCTTAACGAGCTTCTTGCTCTGCGGGAGATACACGTTTGTATTTCCGGTCCCGGACATATAAAGCTCTTCGAGAAGAGTGCAGCTTGTGAGATCTATCTCGCCGTGTATTCCGCTCTGCCCTCTGAGGTCAATTTTTGCGACAAGAGGAACCGCAGAAAGAGATATTGTCGAAAGGTTCGGAGAACTGTAATTCTCACCGCCGAGAAGGACGTCCTGGAGCTTCTCCCCGTTTATAATACTAACTTGACCGGGATAGAGAAATGCGGCGCCGCCTACATGCTTCAGATTACTTCCGTTTATCAACTGGATGTTCAGTTCTCCGGAATTAAGAATCAGAGGATTGCCGCTGCCGTCAAGGCACTGTACCGTCGCCGTCTGACCTTTTTTAAGGCGCGTTTTACCCGCGGGGGTGTTATCTCTCAGGATACCAACGTACATATCGCTGTACGGCGTCATTTCGATCGCAGAGGAGAAACTTGCTCCGGGCTTTGCTTGATACATAATTATATCGGCTTTCGCTTTCGCAGAGACATACTTCGAGGACATGTACTTCTCCTGGTATATGAGGAACTGTCTTCTCTGATCTCTCTTCTCGCCATGTTCCATATTTATCATCCAGGAAGACACGGAAGCGTTGTCAATCGGCGCGTCGTACTTTCCCGCGAAGTCGTCGATCATCAGAGCTTCAGGTCTGATCCTCTGATAAGTGTCGAACTTCGAAATAATGTTTGCCGCGTTAAAGAGCCCCGCATTTTCATATACGTTATACGCTGCTGCGAGCTCCGCAGAAAAACAATCTCTTACGTTACACCAGAGAACGCTTTCCGCAGCATTAAAATACGGATGTATAACAGTTTGCCCGTCTACTTCCTCTTCGTAGCCGTCCGTGTCCTCTATGCCGTAAGCTTCGCCCCAGACGAAATTACCTTTATTGTCGATGCCGAGAACCGTATCATTATCATAGTCCTTTGATACGTTCCAGCGCCATTCGTCATTTTCGTCCGGCTCATACGACATAAACATGTTCTTTGCGCGGTTATCGACCGCAAGGAAGAACTCTGTAAAGAGATAATAAAAGAGCAGGTTCGGCACATTGAAATAATCTGCCGCTTCTGCTCTGAACTTTGCCCGACGATATGCCGCGGTATCGGTATTGTAAGTATTGCCCTCATACGTTACGTTCTCGCTGAGCGCGTCGCCTGTTGCGGCGGTCGGATCAGTCGAACATACCCATTCGTGCATCTCGATAAACTTTGCTTTCATCGCGGCGGTACCTGCCCCGTCCGGATATCTGAATTCGAAGTGAGATGCTTTGTTATCGTCCTCTTTCCATCCTTCATTAGCGAAGTCGTGAGACTTGAACGTGCAGCGTGTGTACGTGTTCTCGAGGAACTCAATGCAACACTGCTTATGCTCCGCGTCATCCCATTCCGAAGTCTGACCGAATACCGCTGTGTTTTTCTTTGAGTTGTTCATATCGCCCGCGAAGTAAAGGATCGTGGCGCCCGGCGCGACTGTTCTCGCTCCGGAAACGCCGAGAAGAAGCGGATCCGTTCCTGTATTCTTAATGAATACTGCGCACGGATGCCCTTCGACTGTATCTCTGCATTTCGCGTTTACACTTCTCGCTTTTGATACAAGCGGGTTGAAAAGGTTGAACAGATCAGCCGCGCAGACGTTGTTCGCGTTTTCCGAGCTTGCGACGTTTGCTTTCAAATTGAAGTATTTAACCGGAACTGAATTAGCCGTCATGGCGTATCCGTTTCCGCCGTTAAGATCGGTAGTTGTGCCGAGAACTTTTATTCCCGAGGACTTCATATCGATATCGAGGTTGCCGGCGCACTGGCGGTAGTTCATCGACGAGGTACCCTGCAAAGTGTATTTTGCGTTTTCAGAGTACCACTGATCATTTTCTGTACCGCTGCCAAGCCTATGCGTAATCTTGCAAGTCGTCTTTCCCGCGCTGCCTTTATCGCCCGGGAATGCCGCCGTCTCGATCGTTATGATATGAAGATTCGGAGCTGCGACCATCAGCTTTGAAATGTCTATCGCGCCGTCTGTGTAAATATCATTTCTACGATACCTTGCGAGCATCTCTGTAACGTTGCCGCAACATGCGATATAGTTCTGTAATACCTGGTTATCGTACAAATTGAATTTATACATCTTGAAGTTATACAGCCATACATCGCACGCGTCGGATCCAATGACGAACGCATCGGGATCGGACTGAACGAACTGCGTCTTTGTGTCTCCGGTCAGGAAGGTATTGCCTTTCGCGGGCGTACCTGCAAGCCAGAATTTCATAGACGCCTTTGCGGGATCGATATTTACGGAGAGTTCGACTTTTCTACCCTCACAATACTGACATGTGATCTCGTTGCCGGCTTTGAACTTCGCGTTGTGTGCGTAAAGCTCAAGACCGACGTTATTAGCGAAGCTATGCGCGATTTTAGCGTCATAGTCCGTGACGTTCTCGGTCTTGAATATGATCGAAATATGTTTTCCGGTACCGGTGCTCCCCGCTTCACCGTTTGTGTTATCGGCAGCAAGGAACAGAGATCTATCGAAAGTGATGCTTGTCCCTCTCTTTATCACGAGAGCGGTCACGCCTTCAGCGTCCTGCTTGAACCCGCCATTGATCCAGTCGAAGTTCTGCGAGAATGTCAGAGGATGATTCGTACTGTTATCGTCCGTGTAGCCGAACGTGTTATACCCCTGTTCATTGTTGCTGTGCCCGGCTGGATCAAGCGTCATGCTCGCACCGGCGACCTCTGAAATGCTATATCCTATAGAATCAACAGTCGCGGTGATTGTCGCAGTAGTTGCTCCGGATGTAATTGTGAGCGTCTGCGTTCCTGTCGCGGTCGGTCGATATGACCAAATCTGAGCACTCCTGTTGACAGTGACCGTGGATACTGTCGTTCCGCCTACCGCGAGAGTTGCTGTTGCTGTTTCGCTCTGCGGATTGAAAATCATATATTTGATCTCTTTCGTTTCAAACTGTGATATTTCAATCGCGTTATTTGCAACAGCGATGACCGGAGCAGTGTTCCCGGATTCAGTCCAAATCCCGGCGTGCCGCAAATGGTCTGTCGTAATTGTGTCCCCGTTAACGACGACGCTCATCCAGGCTTCAATAACGTGCGCACCGTGCGTCTGCGCAGATACTGTATATGATACACTTCTTCCTTCGGAAACTTGAGCAGAGTAAACCTGTGTTCCGTCAACAGCGATATAAACTGTTTTATTGCCTGTGCCTACGGGTGTTAATCTTACAAGCACAGCCTCTGTCTGGTGCAGTCCGATCTCTAACAAATTCCACCGGAGTTGGAAGTTCGAAACGGTAACGGTCCAGGTAAACGCTTTTGTCGTACCGAGTGTGTCCTCGAGAACGAGTTTAACGGTATTTGCCTGACCATCGGAAAGATACGGTCTGATTTCAAAAGACTGCGAGCCCTGCGAAATGTTGTTCTGAACAACGACCCTCGTCCCGTTAACATACCAGTGCGCCGTACCGGATCCTGTTGATTCTTCGTTGGCATCAAGGCTGCTCCATGAATAGGAAAGAGCGTACGTCCCCTCATTCTGCATAATGCTGAGCCAGCGAGAGCCCATTGAATTCGTGAAGCTGATCGTTGAATCGGCCGCTCCTCCGGAGCCCCCTGTGCCGACAAAGAACGGCGTGAACCCTTCGATGTCTTCATCGTCGAGTGTCAAGTGGAGAAATCCTTCTGCATCGACATAACCCGTATCAAACGATAATCCGCCGCTTCCCAGGGGTATCGTTTCGGTAGTATCGTCCCACCGTGTTATTTCTATTCCTTCCGCGGTGACGCTGATATTCTTTATCGTATCGGGTCCCATTACGCTTTCCAGTGCCTGTGCTGCTCTGGCGGCAGAAGCCGCGGCATTACTTGCGGAAACACCCGCCCCACTTGCCGAAGATGCTGCCGCACTCGCTGACTGAGCAGCCGATGCAGCGTTTGAAGCCGCGGTACCAGCCGCAGAAAGTGCTCCCTCTGAATTTTGATTCGCAGTCGCCGCTAATGCCGCTGCGGATCCAGCGCTCGCTGCAGCATCTGCCGCTGAGGCACTTGCCGCTGTTGCCGCGGCTTCTGCTCGGTCAGCGTCTCCCTTTACCGCGTCTTTGAGCGTTTTCACTTTCAGGGTATACGTCTCTTCATCTGAGGCGACAAGCAACAGATCATTATCTTGTGCGTCTTCGAGGGTCCCGAAATCGGATATTCTCTTATCGGCCATTATATGAACCTCCCCTTATGAATTGTTTTCTGAATTTGGATCCGGCTCCGGCTCTGATCCGCCACCTGCGGCGTTTTCGAGAGCAGTAAGTCGAGATGTAATATCCGTTATAGAGCTTTGGATGCCTGCAACGGATGATTGAAGCGATGACACTAAACCGCTCAGCACATTTTCAGCCGCAGCGGCGCGGTCTTCTTCATCGTCAATGCTGTCTGCGAGATCTGACACTAATCCGGATATTCTGGTGAGTGCGGCTTGCAGTTCGGTATTACTCGCTTTATCGTTTAATTCTGACGCCGTTTCTTCTATCGCCGCTTTGAGCTCTGCGGTCGTCCGTTTTATCTTTGATAAATACGGATATTCATCGCTCAGATCCTGGCTGTTCGGAGCGTCTATATCAGATCTAAAATTATGGTCAAGCGTCAGTTTCATATTTTGAATTACGCTATGAACCTTATCACCTATTTTGACCTGGTCTCCGAGCTCTACCGCCGGATCATAAAGAGCCTTTGTCGCCGTAAACGGGAAATATACGAGCCCGTTATACGCGTTGTAAAGATCCGTGCAAATCGTCTGCGTCGCGCAGGGATTACTGTCTATGGTTAAAGTCGCTCCGGTATCGTTTCCCGAGGTGTATTCGTTCCCTTCGTTGTCTGATATGGAGATTTTACTTATCGTGAGTTTCGAGCCGTAGGTGAGTTTTCCGCATACCACCGGAATATTGATCAGGTTCTCGTCGCTCCCGACGGCTATGATCGCGTTCAGATCGTCGTCGTAGATCAATAGATGACCTTCCGGCGTTTTGATACGATTATCTCTCTCGTCGGTTATATAATAAGTCCTCGCGTGCTGCGACGGAGGTTGATCTCCCGAGGGCAAAGGTAAAACGGCGTTATACACCTGCTGCTCTTTATAGATCAGCAAATGTCCTTCCGCCGTTTTGATTTTGTGATAATCTTCATCGATGATGTAGAACGTCTCATCCGGAGCAGTTGTAAGAGGGACGAGTCTCAAAAGGTTCTCCTCTGTGATTATCCAGTTGCCTCCGTGACACGCTCCGATATAAGTGAGGACCTGCGCCATTGTGCTGCTTTCAAGTACCGACAAGGATATGAAATAATCGCCTCCGGTTTTTATTACCGTTCGGGGATCTATACCGACGCCGATATTATACGCTATTTCTTGAACCGCCGCTTTCATTGATCGCCCTGTCCCGGTGAGCGGCACGAGATTATCAGCATACGGCTGGTTCGCTTTAAGCATCGCATCGAAGCAATCCAGCACGACCAGACCCTCAAAGCTGGTATCTCTTTGGTTTACGTAAAACGTCCCGAACTCTTTCCAGTCCGTTGCGGTTGATTCATCTCTGAGTCGCCCCAATATTTTTACTTCCGCGCCCTTCGGTATTGTGTCGTCCGTCAAAACCGACAGATGAAGTGTAGCCGAATTGCATCCACCCACTGATAAGGGCGAGATCATAAGTGTACGGTCGATGGCCGGCGCGGATATCGCGTCATAGTCTTTACCGTTTATCCGCGCCTTTGCATCGAACGTAAATTTGCCTCTGACGGCCATTTTGGCCCATTTTTCGCTTCTTTTACGCACGGTATCACCTCTCCGTCATATTAAACGTGCAGCCGTCATAATACGTCTCGTTTTTGCTCTTGTCGTACCTCTGCGTGCCGTACGTCAATGTAGAGATATAATACGTTTTCGTAATAACACGATTCAGTTTAGGGTTCAATAAAGTGACGTCTGTATATTCGCCGTTAATGTCCTCTGCTATCGATTTCATTATCAGCTCCGGAAGACGGTTGAACTTTACCGCCCATTTTTCCTTTTGCGCTATCCTGGCGCGGTACATCAAGCCGTCAAGAAGGTTTCTTCCGCTCCCGTCCGCGTCAAGATCATTGTTTACCGGAGAGAGACCGTCCGCGGCGAGAAACGTCGTATAGTCATGAGTTCCGATTTTGAATACCGGCCGCATTTTCATCCCTCCTCTTTAGGATACGAGCGGGGATTCTCCCGTCGCTCTCGTCCTTCGGTTGATCTCTTTGATGGTTCTGTCGGCAATGGCTCTTTCGTCGATGCTTACGTTCACGCCGCAGTATGTCTGAATTGCCTGTACTATCGCACCCGTAGCGTTCATTACTACCTGCGTAACGACGCTTGCCATTTCATCGTTCGCTGACTCAATGGCCGTGCCGACATCCTGACTACCTCCGAAAGCCATGGCCGACGCCTTATACGGCATAACGCCATAAGCCGAATTCGGGGCCTTAAACGTTACGTTCTCTGCTATCGCCTGTAAACGGTCGATAAGATGTTCGAATCCGTTTACGATCCTATCAGAGAACGTATCTAACGTGCCGCTGATCCCCTCTCCGATTTTTACTTTACCGATCGAATAGTCTCCGGCTTTGATCTCGCTCTGCATTGCAGACGCCATATCAGACATCGCTCCGACAGCCTCTTTGGAGTTCGCTTCGACCCCGTCTGCAACGCCTGCCGGGATGAATTTTGAAAGCGCGGTAAATACCTTTGAAGGTGAGGCGATCTGCAGAGTGTTTTTGAACGAATGCACCAGGTTTGATGCCATGCTTTGCATAGCGTATACTGCAGAAGAAGTACCGTTATAAATACCGTTTACAACGCCATTGATCGCGTTATTTGTTGCATAGCTTAAATCGCATTGACTGGTGAACGCATTCTTAACGTTGGTACCCAGATTTGAAGCGGCCGCAGGAACCGTTTTATTTGAAGCTAAAACATTGCTCGTCTTGCTTACCATATCTTGCATTTCTGAAGCAATTTTAGCAATGTTTGATTTATACGCGCTGAGTATACTATTTGACGTATTCTTAGCTGTCGTTTTCAATGTGTTGGAGTCCATTTTTTTAGCGGCGAGCTGCATTTGCTCTTCCGTATCAACCGGCATCCTTTTAATCTCGGTATTGAAATGCGCGGCAGCGTATTTCGCATTTGTTTTTATGGATCCCGCTACAGCCTTTCCACTGTTTTCGACGTCATTTAATACCTCGTCTTCAGTTATCAGATTGAGATGGATTATGTCATCTCCGCCGCTTTTTACTGCGTCCGCAATATCCTGTTCTCCGCTCTTAACCGCCGCTTCCGATTCTTCATACTCCTTTTTTATGCTCTCTACGCGGGCTTCTTGCTGCTTAATCATCTCATCAGTAATATCCGCATTTCCATCGGCCCGAAGCTTTTTCAGAGACTCTAAATATGCGGTCTCATTATCGAGTTGATTTTTCAGAGAAAGTTCAACGGTTTCTCCGTTATCAACATACGCTTTACCGATTCTATCAAGAATTCTTTTCCGGTCTTCGGCGTTATCCGATAATGCAAGCGCAGCGTCTGTTTCATAAGTAACTATCGCCCGAGTTGTTTCATCAACAAGTTTTTGAGCATTATCTAAATTCTCTTTTGCGGCGTCATAATCCGCCTGCATCGCTGTACTGATAATACGGGAATTTTCCATTCTACTCGAGATCGCATCAAAAGCGGCCTGAGCTTCGTTTAATTTCGCCAAATACGCTGTCTGGTTCTGAATAGCCGTTGCGTATGCTTCTTTTTCGGCGGTAAGAATAATTTGAATTCTCTGTTTTTCAATCAAATTATCGATTTCTTTTTGGAGTTCCTGATACTGCCCTATTTGTCCGTCAATTAGGCTATATTCTGTACCAAAAGCAGAATTAAGTTGATTAAGAACGAAGTTAACACGAGGTTTATATCCCTCATTCAATAATCGCCCGTTTTCATCAACATACGCTCCCAATTCGTCCTTTAGTTTACGGAGATTATCGAGCTCTGCAGTCTGAGTAACAGCGTTCTTTTGAATGTTCTGCATTGAACTATTCCACGCCGCGGTATAATTATTTATAGCATCAGTAATGTCCTTGTATTTTTCTTTGATGCGTTCGAGCATCTCTTCCTCAGATTCAACATTTCTCTTCCGACCGAAAGAATGCCTTCCTGAAGAGCTTTCAGAAGAGCTTTCAGAAGACCCACCTGAAGAACTGTTATGCCCCATGAAATCGTTCATAGCGTTCGCGATCGGTTCGCGAAGGTTTTCTGTCAACCATTCCCGGGCATCGGTTAAACCGTCCTCGATACCATACATAAAGTCTGCAATACAATCGATTCCTAATGATTCAAACAGACTTCCTATGATATTGACAATTCCACCTAATGCACTTACGAGAATTCCCGGAATCTGCGCGAGCAGATTTGCTAACAAGGAGACGATTCCTTTAAGGATATAGACAAGATCGAGATTTTTAATGATGTCTCCTATGCCGTCTAACAGATCTTGAAGCACCTGTCCTATATCAAATTCCGCTAAAAAGTTTATAGCAAAATCCAATATCCCTTTTATAAGTGCATTTACTGTTTCTCCGATTTTACTCCAGTTTATATTTTTAAATGCGGTATTCAGAGCATCTCCTATCTGTGTTCCAAGATCTGACCAATTAAGCTCTGTTACAAATCCAAAAATAAGATCGACGGCGCTATTAAGAACATTGGATATTAACACTATCAAATCCTTGATAATTCCGCCCCAGTCGATACTGTTGATAAAATCGGCAATCTTTCGACCGAGGCCGGCCCAGTCGAAATTAGTAATAGCAGCATTAAGGCTCTGAAGAATAGTTCTGAATCCTTTAGACAGGGCTTCTCCGAGCTTCCCGAAGTCAATAGACTGTATAAAGTTGCTTATGGCTTTGAAAAGATTGCCGGTAAGTTTTACCCAGTCCGTTCCTTCGATTGCGCCCATGAGAAAATCATAGAGCCCTTTTCCGAATGCTGCGCCGTCGAACGTTTCAAAAAATCCAGTAAGAAATTCAAACGCTATCCGGAGTTTGCTCGTCAGCAGTTTTCCGAGCTTTGACCAGTCAACGTTCTTTATGAGATTATTGAGGAATTCCGCGAGTTTCGATCCTACGTTCTTCCAGTCGAATTTATCGATAAACGTTGTAATAAAGGTGAGAAGCCCATCGATCTTTTTACCGAACTTCTCGCCGAGACCGGCCCAGTCCACTCCCGAGATCATAGAATTGAGTTTATCCGCGAGCGTCGTAGCCGCGCCGGCCCAGTCTCCCGATTTGATTTGCTCTACCAGCATTTTCGCCCAGTCGGGCAAAGTGACGTCCGGAAGAGCCGCGGTGCCGCTATCGGATCCTCCACCGCCGCTGCCGTCGGATTTATCATCGCTGAGGATGTTCAGCTCGTCAAATGACGCAAGCTGACGTTTGAGCTCTTTCGCGGCGGATGATGCCGTGCCGCTCGCATTATTCAGCGCTTTGGATGCGCTACTGCTTATCACCCCGAACAGCTTCAAAAAAGAAGTGACGTAAGCTACTGCCTGCGCCACGAGATTTATCAGTTTTGTAATTATAGGACCGAGAATATTACCTATTCCGGACCAGCAGCTTTTCAGCTTATTTGACAGTTCCTCGTTTTCAGACATATACGCACTTACTGCTTTTCGTAGCAGCGCGTATATTCCTCTCGCCCCGAGTAAGCTAAGTGTGAACTTCTTAGCGCTTGAAATGAGACCGCTGAACTGATTCTTCGTTCCACGACTATGGAACAGTAAACGTGACATGTGAGACGCCGCGGATTTTATGCCCGATACGAGCGCTCCTGCAGCGTTTCTCGCGGCGCTGCCGATATATCCGGCCACTCTACGCGCCGCGGTCGCTAAGCGGCTTGTATGCGCCTCTGCGCGCCTGGCGCCCTCCGCGGTCTCATTTACCGCGCCGGTCATTCCCGATGCCTCGCTGGTCACTCCTGCAGCAGCGGCACGCATCTCTTCAAGTCTGCTGCGCGCGCTCGAGAGTGTAGCCTCCATCTGTGAATACTGCGCAGTCTCCGAGCCGAGCGTATACGCGGTCCCGGATCTTTCGAACTCCTCTTTTTTTGCGATAAGCTCATGGTATTTATTCGATACCATCTCCATATCGTACTGAAGAGACTTCCACTGATTAGAGTTTTGATCTACTCCGAGCGCCTGCATTTTCTCCTGACGATCGAGCAGGGCGTCGAATTTCTGTTTTGCCTTATCGGCTTCCGCACATATACTCTGATATTCCGCCGTAGGATACTTCGTCTGCGCGACGGCGTTCATCTGTTCCTGGAGCCCCGCTATCTTTCCCTCGAGCTCTGTTGCTTTACTATCGAAGGAAGACATGGCGCTCTCGCTGCCGGACATCGCTCTTTGGAACGTCGGTTCGAGTTTATCGACGCTGGTACTTACGGAATCGATCTGCTTCTGGAGATCAGAAGCGCCTCTCGTCGCGCTTCCGGTGTTGATTTTTACCGTCATAGGACGTTCGAAAGCACCTTCGAGCAGGGAACGGAGATTCTTGACTTCGTTCGCAAGGGATCTTATAGCGGCAAGCAGTTCGTTACTACCGGCTTTGAATCCATCAGAATTTAATTCTGTATCAATTATGATAGAACCGTCAGCCTGTCCCGGCATATTATCACCTTCCTTACTCGCCAAGTAATGCGTTTAGTCTGTTCTTTTCTTCCTGCTCTTCCTTTGTGAGCTTCGTCTTCAGAACGCACAGTTTTTTGTTTGCGCTCCAGAAGTCTTTTTCCCATTTTTCGAGTTTTTTGCCCTTCGCTTTTTTCGCCCGTATGCTCAGGACGTTAGAGAATACGCCGTCGACGATCTCCATGTAGTACCCCATAAAGGTCCACCAGTGAACATACTCGGCCGACCGCGTTTCAAATCCGGCCACTTTATTGATGGCGGGAAAGATGATGCTCTCGTCCTGCTCCCAGTCCATAAGAACGGGGCTTTTACGAGCGTCATCATCGCCGTCATATCTGCCGCTATCAATAAAACGGATCGCCTCTTTTGACGCCTCCTCGTAGTCTGTATCCGGTATGTCATCAAACGTTTCATAAAAAATAAAGAGAAGCACGTACATCTTCTCTTTGTCTTCGAGCTCCGGATCCGAAAAGGCTACGAGAATCTTCAATATGTCGCGGAAGTCTGTACGAACCGGATAATCTACCCCGTTTATACAGACGCTCTGCGGTAATTCACCTATCATTTTTTGCCGTTTTTATGCTTACTGGTACGCGCCTCGTATCCGTGAGTGTACTTACCCACGCGGGCATCTACCTTTTTAACTTCGCGCTCGAACTGCTTAGATATGAACTTTCCTACTGCTTCAAGCGCGTTTTCGCAGTAGAAATGTCCGTTTATCGGAGAGAACGGGTGCATTTTTCCGAAGAATGCTTCCGACATATTTCCTCCGAACAGTTTATCGCAAGCGGCGTAGAGGTTATTCTCTGCCTCTTTGAGCGCCGCGCTCTCTTCTTCGTCAGTTGCGTCGACCGTCCCATCGGAATTGATCGACAGGTTAGCCAGGGGCGCCGTAATGGTATCGAACTCTTCTGCTACCGTGTTAAAACGGTCTATGATTCCGATATCCGTAGGTCTGAAATAGAAGACGCCTATCTCGTCCCCCTGCTTATTTGTGATCGGTACTTTTATACTACCGTCATCAACCACAATACTCATTGTGTTGATCTCTTTGTCTGCCATGTTTTTTTGCCTCCTCTGTTTTAGTGAAATATGGGCGGAGTTGTTTCCTCCGCCCATCATGTTAAATAAGCTGTCCCGGCGCCGGCTTAAGCAGCGGAGCGGGTGTAGTATGTCTTAGTCGCATCTACTGTCGTATCTGCGGACGCGACATAGGAACCGTCAACCAGTTCGAAGTAGTCGCTCGTCGAGGGGTTACCTGTCGGAGAAGCTACTGCCGTATACGTATACGGCGTGAATACCTTCGTCGAGGTATTGAAACTACCACTGACGCGGTTTCCTGCGTTGTATACGGTGAACGGGATCTGGACGCCGGAGGTATCGCCGCCGACGGACGAAGGTACTACCCAGCAATCCTCGCGGTACGCCCATTCGACCGAACCATCGGGATTGAGGAGCACGTCGACCTTCGTAGTGAGGCACGCGTCGCCCGTCTTACGCTCGTTTGCGATCTGAGAAAGTCTCTCGAAGAGAGGATCTCCGGTATAAGCGTAGAAGGGATCGATCTCGGACTGTACCTCATAGCCGTTATGCTGCACGTTCTGCTCGCCGAGGATATTTTTCTTTACCTCAACGTCAGGATTGAGCTCTTCGTTATATTCTTCAAGGTCTTTGCCGAGACGAATATAGTTCTTAACTGTCGCGCCGAATGACGCGTCGATGTAATGCGCAAGATACTTGCGTTCAATCTTAGGCATAGATGTTCACTCCTTATCTATCAAATTCATTTTCGTAATTAAGACGAATGATGATGATCCAATCCTCGATGCCGTCCTGGTATGCTGCGTTTATGTATGCGGAGGACGTGCGGTCGATGGTCTTTATGATACGGTTGCCGGAAGACAATTCCGGATACTCTTCGAGGCGATGCGTTTCACCGTTCAACTCGACGGGCTGCTTTTCAAGCCAGCGCCCTAATGTGTCGAGGAATTCTTTTATACGCATGCGCTGCGTTTCCGATTTCGGCGCGGAACGGTATACAACGCTGAACGGATACACGCAGACCTGGTGAACGCGTCCTGTGATATCCGCGATACTGCTTTGTATCGCCGCGCCGCTTATCGGAAAGAAACCTATTCCGGAATTCTCCGAAAGTGTAGCAAACTGCACAGACTGCTTAGCAGATAAACCGGGGAAAGAATTGAGCAGTGAGAGAATAACATTACTCGCCGCATCGGTTCCGTCGAGATCTATAACCGTTTTCGCGGGCATTACTATTCACCTCCTGCAATGATTCTTTTTACTCCGTCAATCCAAAACTGCTTATACAGCCTCTTAGCATGTTCGAACCACTCGGGGACCGCCTGAGGATTGGAGTATTTAAGCGGTCTCCCTGTCGGTATCAGTTTCGCGCCTTTGTTAAAGCGCAGAATGTATTCACCGGGACCCGTAGAGATCTTACGGGGGCCTTTTCCGGTCGCGGAATCGACCATCACTTTTCCGCGATAAAGGTATCCGGCATAAGGACCGGGGAACACTACCTTTTTTCCGTTTTCTTCGGTATGAGAGCGCTGCTGTAAGCTGCCCGTGAGAAGGGGCATACACGATCTGCAATCTTCAAGAACGCGATCACCGAGCCACTGCTGCGCTTTTAGGTGCCGTTGCTCGAACGCGTGAAGATCGAGCTCGACGTGTACGCCGCCGTTATCGTAGGTGATGTTCGGGAAGTCTGCCATTGTTACCTACCTCCGATTTCAAAATGGGGCAGTAAACCGTAGAATGCGACGGAGTTTATCATGTAAATCCCGTCGTATTTTTCGTTCAGCGCGTGATAGAATCCCTCGTCATATTCGTCGTCATCAACGGGAGTAAGATCCTGCCACTCGCCGGCGTAGATAAAATCACGCTCCGGAGTAAAAGTAATACTGTTTGCGGGATCCCCGCATTTCTTATACTCTTTCGGAGGTAGGTATCCTTTTTCGCCGGCGTGGGTAGAAAACACTTTTTCCGCAGAGCAGTTTATAAGAATATCAACCGTATCCGCGTTATTAGTTCCTTCCGTTGAATGGCTGCTCGACTTTGAGGCGATCAGATCCGCTCCGGAGATAACGGACGCATACCATAGTCCGGTCTCCTCATGGTAGTTAAATACCGTTATCGTATTCTGAAACATTCCGTTCACCTCCCGCATAAAGCAGGTTTATCCCGTTCGCGTCGGGAACGTTAGCCAGATATCTGACAGCGATATCCATGATCAGATTTGCCCGCGCCTCTGCGTTCGCTACGGCAGCGGCATACATAGAAGCTGCTGCGCCGTTTACGACATAAGAGATTGACTCTCTGCCGGAAGAAACAGACGCAACAGCGCCTCTGTATGTACCGTCATCGATCTTCTGAGCGGAGACTACTCTCCGCTGCTCATCGATGTAATAAAGAGCTTCAGCCACGGCACATACAGCCTTTTTGACCTTTACAGCATGCGCTTCGTTTGTCGGAAAAGCCGATATCAGCCGACTGAAGGTGATATGATCCACCTCATCACTTGCGCGATCAAGCCACTTCTCCGCGTTATCAGACGTTAAAACGTCGCCGTGGAAGGTATTCGAATAAAAAGTGAAGTCTGCATGTGCCATAGTCAGGTCTCCTTATTTTGTGGATTTGTCCGCTTTAGTCGCTTTCGCCTTAGGCTCCTGCTTCGGCTCCGGTTTCTGTTTCGGCTCCTGCTTTCCAGGAATACTTGAATTTGTTATCATGGCTTTCACCTCACGCGGTGAGCAGCGTCAGACCAGAGAGACCATAGACTCTCTCATTCGCCACGACGCCGCCCTTGTAGGCGCGGATACGAACTGCCTGCGTGTACTTGTTAGTCACGCGGATTATCATGTATCCGTCGTCAAGCGTTACCTCACCGCGTCCGGAAGTACCGCCGAGGAGTTCCATCGTGACGGAATCCGAGCCAGTAGAGGACGCATAGAGGGCCAGATAGTTACCGGACTGCTCGGCAGCGAGACCGCTGAAGCCGGTATATCCGGTCACGTTTTTAAGCGTACCGGTGATTGCACTACCTTCAACAGTGATCCCGGTGCCGAGGTCACTGGCCTGCTTTCCTAACAGATCGACGCTGTCAGCGATAGTGCCAGAGACAGACAGCGTCACATTAGGGTTTGAGGTCTTGAAGATGAGGTCCGGCGTCACGCATGCCGTGCCGTAGTGGTAGAACAGCTCGATGCCGTAAGCGTTGGAGAGAGGAATCTTCTCTGCAACGTACTGATCAGCCATGACGGGCTGAGCTACGGCGCCGTCTACCATAAGCAGGCAGTCACAGCCCTCGGGCAGATTCACGCAAGAAGCGGTATGAACACCGTGCCACGTGTAAAACTCCTCAGCGGCTGTGTCTACGTTGGCGTTATTAGTCTGTCTGTCGAGGTCATTACGGACCTGGCCGTAGTACTTCGGGGACAGAACGAGGTGCATCATGGAGCGCGGAACGCCATCCACGAAGTCATTCTTCGTTGTTTCGCACGCCTGAATGACTGCCTCCAGAATATCAGCGATGCTGGTGAGGCCGCTGACGTCGACAGTATTGGCGTTTTCATGCGCTACGGAGAAAAAGGCGGTATCAAGTTCTGCAGCCATGCGCAGAATGTGATTCTGAGCGCGGCGGTCCAGAACGCCGTCAACACCGTAGAGGCGAACGTCTTTCTCTTCGAGTTCTTCGACGATCTCCTTATCGACGTTGATTGCGATCGTAACGGGCTTTGCCTTGACAGAGTCGCCCTTTCCTGCGGTACGCGCCGTACCGTAGGTCTTCGATGTTGCGTTTACGAAACGCTTAGCCTCAACGGTACCGGAAACGGGATCTCCGGAAAGATCCATGTTCTTCATTCCGTTGGAGACGAGCGTCTTCTGAACGCCTTCGATTACCTTGCCGTAAAGCTCGGCAAGATACTCAGAGCCGGTAGTATCCAGCAAGAGGTTAAGTGCATTGATTCTCGGCATGATTTTTCATCCTTTCTGTATTAAAAAATTTTAGGCGGCACGAATTTTTTATCAGCTCCTCCCGATTTCTCTCCGAGCGGGCCGGTGAATTCCGGTGCCTTGCCTTTGGTTGCCGCGTCTTTTTCAGCGGCTTCTTTTTCTTCCGCCGTCTGGTACAACGACGAATCTTCCTCTTTGGCGGCTTTCATATAGTCGTCAAAGCCGAAAAATGCCGCGGGCTTTCCGTCCTTCCCGGGCTGCCACTTCAGGCCATCCGTTTCAGACATTACTTCCGCGGTTATCTGCTTGCGCGCGAGAGGAGACTTAACTCCGTACTCGTCAAGCTTCTTTGTGATCCAGTCCTTCTGATCGCGGGCAGTTATTTCGCGAGTGAATTTCTTCTCCGCGTCTTCCGCCTTTGTTTTGTAGTCCTGGAGCTCTTTCTGAATCTTCTCGGGGTCAATGCCCTCGAACTTCTTCAGAGTGTCCTGCGCTGCCGTGAGTTGACCTTTAAGGCCGTCGCGTTCAATCGTCAGATTAGATATCGCTGTATCCTTTTCATCCGCGATCTTCTTTTTCGCGTTTTCGATATCCTTGCCGTTGATGGCGAGGATCTGCTTCGCTGCTTCCTCGGTCACTCCGAGCGCTGTAAGTTCTTCAGTTTTCATCTGAATTCCTCCTGTAACGATTAGGCTTTTTAGGACGTTGCCATGTCCTATCGTTTCGGCTTTATTAGGACCGCCGAAGGTCCGATATGGTACCCCTTCCGGATCATTGCACCGGATCAGGGCATAGAAAAAGCAGAGTCCGAAAACTCTGCTGTTATTCATCTTTTTTCTCTGCTTGTGCGGCTGCACGAATTGACTTTTTCGCATCCTCGCGCGTCCACTGCGCGATCTGAATCCTATCATCGAGCCGACGCAGACCGTTATCCTCGCAGAATTTGTTATACGCGAGATTTTGCTTTTCAAGCAGTTTTGCGGTTTTTATATACTCCTCTTCGATGCGGGCCTTGACCTCGTCATCTGCTCCGGTCATCGCTTCGCGTAGACCGACGAGCTTTGTTTTTGTGTGCCGTATGCTCCGTTCCATAGAGCGTTGCTTCTGGCTTAGGTCATAGGCTTTTTTGTTCTCTTTTGCGTCGAAGTCTTTATACGGATTATGGGACAGATCTCCGGGACCGAAACTGTGCCGACAGTTCCATCCGCACAGCCCTTCTCCGGTTCCGTACCCCGTACTCTCCTCGAATAGCGGGAGCCCCGGAGTGATCCCCTGGCGGCTATAGAATTTACCCTGCCACCAGAAATGATTACTCGGATTATCGCCGCCGTCGCCATATCTTGCGCCTATATGCGCGGATACAAGGATGACATCCCATTCGCGCTCCTCCATGCCTTGAATAGCCATGTTGCCGGAAGCCTGGGCTACTCCGGTTCTGACGGCGCGAAGTACGGCGGTCTCTATCGTATCGACGTGCCCGGTAGGATACTGCACTTTAACCTGCTCGTCA
Organism: Clostridia bacterium; assembly: GCA_017445115.1. Next base: position 35,680 of record JAFSUU010000082.1, read on the forward strand.
ACTATGCTCCGGACCGCTTCATAGACGGCTTGAGTGTACGACGTCGCACCGCTTGAGACTTTGAAATGCGCTTCATCCAGCGTTTTTATGAGGCGCTGTTGGCTCGCCTGCGCGGTCGTACGCGTGAAGTTATGTAGTGTTCCGGTAGTTCTTCGGTACGTATCCTCAAGGATCCGTATCATCCCTTCGGATTGTGTGATGTTGAATCCCTCGAGACCGTGCGACGTGTAAAACTCGCTATCATAGGCAAGTGCCTTTATTCCCGCGTCTTCAAATATCTTTTTAATTTCTGCATCTGTCTTTTTTGTCCAGCGTGCTATTTCACGCTGCGCATCTTCCAGATGCCCGCCGGCGGCCTGAAAAACCTGCAGTTGCCAGTCGTCCGTCGCGGTCAGAAAAACCTTCGGACCTTTTCCGATGCGGGCCATTATGCGCTTTATGATATCTTTAGTGATCCAGGCGTTTAATCCGTCTATCGTGGGATATAGAGTTTCTATAATCTCGAGGAGCTGCTGCGGAGTCAGCATGATATCACTTCCTTATCATTCCGCTCCGAACATCGTCGCTTTTTCCGCCTGCGCGGCGTCTGCTTCAGCGACAAGTTTTTTCGCCTCTTCCTCGCTCATACCTTCAAACTTTACAAAGTAAAGCCATTTAGGCACCCAGCCCTGCATTACATACGACTTCCAAGAGGCCTTATCCTCCTCAAAGTTGTACGTGATATCTCCGAAATTAAGGTTGACATCGTACTCACCGAGCGGGGCAAGCTCATACAGCGTCGCCATCGTGTTCGCCCCATCAATGGCCTGCTTCACGGCGTCCTTCAGCGCGTCGCGGTCGGTCTTGATCGTCTGAATGGTGTCTCTGTCGTCCGCCTCTACCTGTGTAGCAGTTATCATTCCGGTCTGTCCGTCCATGACGAACACACCTTCGGAGAAGCCGCATTTCACACCTGCCATAGACAGATTGAAGTTGATGTCCTTGATACGTTCCTCTGTCAGCATGTTCGGCACGTGCTCATGTATCGCGGAGGTCTCCGTGTCGTTCAATCCCATTCCCAAGCCCTTTACAAAGCGCGGCAGCTCTACGCCGTGATTGTCGGCGTTCTTTATAAGCGACTGCCCTACAAACGTAATATGTCGGCTGTCTTCGACCTCTTCATTCTTCCGGCTGATCGCTATGTCGATCGCTCTGAGTTCAGTAAGCGCGTTCGCGAAAACGGACATCCCGAGAGGGGACGATCTATCAACGGTATTCGCTCCGGGGACGCGGTAATACGCGAAAAGGGGCGTCTCGACGTTCGAGATCTCCACTTCCGGGGCTATATTCGCCCAGACTTCTACCTTTGCGAGCGGGATCTCCGCTCCGAGCAGCGTTTGCCCGGAAACGCCTATGCGGTTCTTAAACGCTTTATTGCTTATCTTGTATATCCTGCCACCATCCGCTTTTTTGCCGTCGAAGCGGTGATACTCAAGGCGGGTATAATGATCTCCGCCCTGCGTGGTATGCGCGGCAAATATCGCGCCGATGATCTCGCCATTGTTATCCTTTTCGGTAATTCCAAAATCACCGGGGAGAACGAAGTCCCATGTCTCGCCGTTCCATTTAATGATAAGTCCGCCGAGCCGGTCCGCTTCTGCGATACGATCGGGCAGGCGCTTCAGAAGATCCTCCGCGAGCTCCTGTAAATAGTCCGCGCGAGGAGATCCGGATATCGCTATTCCGATATCAAGAGTGGTCAACTTCGCTCTGGTATCGCTGATATGCTTCGCCATATTGATGGTCGTAATCCCGTCGGCGGCGCTCAGCCATGACGGTCTCCCGGTCGAAATGTTATCCCATTTGGTAAGAGCGTCATTCATCTCGGAGGACGATATAAGCTCCACTCCGAACGCTTTACCTATATCCGCGCTGTTCTTTATAAAAAGCATCTGAATCCTCCTCAGTAAATGTGTAAAAAATTCCATCGTGTCACCGCCTTATACGACCCATTTCAACTCGTTTCGGAGTGCGGTACGGCAGAAATATCTCAACTGGTCCATAGAGTGATCGTTCTCTTTTATTACGGCGTCGTCTACGCTGTCTTCGTCCCACGAGTACGATTCAAATTCATTGAACGTGTTTTTGCACCCGCGATGGAAGTAAAGGACGCCGGCATTGAGGAACTTCGTGACATCCTGGATGCCGTTGATGACGTCGTTATCCGCTTTGACAACGATATGCTCGCCGTATTTCTGTATAGTTTCGATCATCGAACTCGCCGAGGGGTCGATTATTATGTATTCAATCGGATAATCACCGATAAGATTCCGGAGCATTTTATAATACTCCTCGTTATCCACACGGTTATTGCTGCCGCCTTTGTAGTACAGCTCTTTGATCATGACGGCTTTCTGCTCTACCGGACTATAATCGTATAAGCCCGCCGCGAAGGGATTTACCGTGCCGTAGTCAATAGCAACATAGTAACGATGCCGCGGATTCTGCGCAGGAATATTTCTGACGATATGCGCGTCGCGGTTGAACATAGGGTATACGAGCCCTTCCGCTTTTACCCAGAGACCTAATATATATCGACGATAAAAAACGCCGGTATACATCGATTCATATCGCGCCTTGATCTGCGGATCCAGGCTCAGATTATCATCCATTGTAAAATGGAGGTATAAGATATTCCTCTCCGCTGCCTTTTTGATCCACTCGACATAGAACCAGTGCCCGGGATTCTCAGGGTTGCAGTTAAACCAGAACTTAGAGCCCTTGACGCTGCAACGTCCGAGCGCCTGCTCAACGAATGAACGCGGCATGAGCGCCACTTCATCAAAAAGAACGCCGGCGAGCGTAATGCCCTGTACCAGCGCATAACTTGATTCATCCTTGCCGCCGAACATGTAATACTCATTGATCACGGATCCGGATGATATTATCAATTTGTTCTCACTGCGGCGCTCGACAATAGTAAAAATCCCCTCAAGCCACTGAGGCATGAGGGTTATAACGTTTCGACGTAAACTCTCTATCGTCTTCCCACAGATCGCAAATTTCTGACCGTTGAAATTGCTCATTGACCAGAGGATAAATCCGTCGGTCATCGATACCGTCTTCCCTGAACGAATGGAGCCGTCGCAGATTATGCCGTCATAGTCTTTATATTTCGGCCTATTCCACCATGTCAGCGTCAGATTCTGCCGTTTGCTGAAGCTCTGGTATTTCATCTGTGCTTATATCCTCCTTCGTACTATCTAAAAGTGCGTCAAGAAGGTTATTCTCTTTTGCGGATCCGCTGATACCGCTTTCACCCATGAGCTCAAGATACAACTGAATGGCGTAGGTATTTCCGCTCTGAGCCGCTCTCATTATCGCGTCCGCGACGAGCGTCTTCTGTGTCAGATCCTCTTCCTGTATTCCGAGACTCGAAAGCCTCTTTTTACGCCTCTTATCGTTGATCGGAAGCTCTGAATATATCGTCAGAAGCTCAGTCATAAGCTTCTGCTGTTTTCTCTTCTCCTGGGCCGCCTTACCGCCTGCGGAGCGTATAGCGTGAGCTTCTTCTTCGCTTCGCTCCGTAAGAGGGATCAGATGCACGTCCTGCGGTCTGCTCACGTTCCACACCTCCTATTCATTTGATAATGACGGATCCTCCTATTTTGCTTTAGTGTATGAATATGTATACCCGTATTTTTTTTGGTTCGCTTTCAACCACTTATTCACAGCGTCATTATAATCTTTTCCGCTGAGTCTCGCGGAATTAACGCCCTTGACAAAACCGGAAGCGTTGAAGTGCGATCCCTTTACAAAGGAATACGTCCCCGCGTATTTTGCAGTAGACGCATCACGTCCGGCCGTTGAGCTCACCGCCACTATTCCGCGTCTCGTTCCGAGTGCGGTATTCACGACGTCCTCTTTACTGAACGTCGGCCATCCGCCCGCGGGATGATTATGGACCGCGATCTCTCTGCCGTTCCCGGTTAAGCCGGATATGCTTCCTGCGTTTCCGTGGAGGTATTTCGTCGCAAAGCCGAACTCGTTCACTACAACACCGTGCTCTATCTCTGCCGCGGCGTGCTGCTGTGCAAAAGCCCGGACCATATCATCATAATTCCGGATAACTCCTATCTTTACGTTCATCCTTGCCGGAAAGTCCTCTGTAGTTTCGTCCTTTCCCAGGCCTCCCGCGCTCGGCCATTTGCCGCCGAATCCTTCCATGCCGGAGCTGCCTCCACGTCCGCCGAAGTCAAGAGGAAAGACGATCTCCGTCCATTTGGAGACGCGCTCTTCAAGAGTTTTTCCGTCTATCTTATAAGCGAGCGCCTCGTCGAGGCTGTCGAACTGTGCTACGACCTTATTCTCGGCGAGACTGTAGAGCTCGAGCGGGTCACGGAAGAGGATTAACTGCTTTGTAGCGAATACGCCGCCGATCCTCTTAAAATCCCTCTTAAATTTATCTATGTGCATTCTCGCGCCTCCTCATTCAGGGCATAAAAATACCGCCACCGATAAGCCGGTGACGGTTTTGAGTCGTTAAATCTTAATGGATAACAAACTCTATTGAAAATCCTTCGGGACCGTTGTCCTTCCACTCTGCGAATCTGTAGAACTCATCGCGTCTTGCTTCTTCTTCGGGAGTTCCCTTAGGCACTAACCATCCTGATACGTCTTCAAGGTACATATCAACTGTTTCAAGATCATGCCCCTCGCCGCTGTCCTGAATGAAAACACACCCGAGTTTTGACGCGGCAGCATTTAACATATCCGTAAAGTTATTTATCTTTTCTTCAAAAGTCAAGCTCATATCTTGCTTGCTCCTTTCACTCGTTTATTTTGTGCTCCGTTTTTCAGAGTAGTAACATACTCTTTCAAGCTATTTACTACGACGACATCCTCACCTTTTATATAAAATACGACTCTTTCAGTCTGCCCCCGCCATGTGCCGATGCGCATTTCATCGGGGTTATCGAGAATGTTTTTAGTTATTTCTGCGAATTTTGCTCTTCCTTCGGGATCGTTAGGATTCAAGCCAAAATCACTGGCATGCTTCCCTACCTTTTTTCCGAACTGTTTATCATCAAAATGAATATCGTCTGATGTCTTCCCGGGCTTACTATCGCGCCCTATCTTCTCCCAGTATGCTCCTCTGCCGCCCATTATATCACCTCTTAGCTCTTTTCGCAAGTGTTTATTCGTTTTCTCATATTCTCTTGAAAAGATATAATCGGAATAATGCGGCCGGGGCATCCTTCGGGGACCTTGCCGTAAAACAATACCGCCGAGGGCTCGAGCCGCTTCATCATCTCGTCGTATCCGGCTCTGAAGAGCTCCCGGGATTCACTGTTGAGCTGTGTACCTACGGAAGACACCGCGACGATACCGCCGACGGGCTCACCGTCAAAGCACCAGGAAAAACTGTCCTCGTCGCTCCATGAGATAGTCGGGATCACCGGGATACCGTTCATCTGCCAATAAGCGCCGAGCCAGTGCTTTCTATAATGATTGTAGATCTGTATCGCTTTCGGGAAATCCGTATATGTCGAAAAGTCCGGAGTGAAAACACACTTAAACTGCTTTAACAGGTCGAGATAGGCCTCCGGATGAGACCAGAGGCGGGTAAATTGATAATCATCTATGAAGAAATGGACGCCGCTATTCGCGGGATACTTAAAACCCTTTGCATAGTTAAAGCCGATATAGCTGTCGGCCGTTATCGCAGTAGGTTCAAGGCGCGGAATGCCGTATATACCCGTACCGTCAAATATCATCCTATTAAGGTTTTCATAATTGCGTCCCTGCCGGTATATCAAGATCCGCGCCCCCTACTTCCGAAATGAAAAAGGACCTTTGGGCGCGTCGCGGTAAGGCCGGAGGCAAGCCGAGAAAAACCGCCTCTTGAACGCGTCCAAAAATCCACGATA
>JAFSUU010000083.1 GCA_017445115.1 Clostridia bacterium
TTGACGATGATGCCGATGGCCTTGGAGGTGTCCATGACGGAGCCGCCGCCCACGGCGATGATGCAGTCGGCATTGAATTCCTTGAAGGCCTTGACGCCGTTCTGGACGTTCTCGATGGTGGGGTTGGGCTTGATGTCGGTGTAGAAAGTATAGCTTACGCCGATCTCGTCCAGGACGTCGGTGATCTTCTTGATTTCGCCGGACTTGACAACGTGGCGGCCGGAGGCGATGAAGGCGCGCTTGAAGCCGCGGCGGCTCAGTTCGCCGCCGATCTCCTTGACGGCGCCGACGCCGTGATAGGATACGGGATTGAGTACGATGCGATTAGCCATGGTAATATCTCCTTTTCAAATTGAATTTCAGTCGAAAGAGCCGTCCCAGCCGCCGTCCCAGCCGCCGTCCCAGCCCCAGTCGGACGCATCACCCCAGTCGACTCCGGTCTCGTAATAATTTACGTCGCCGTCGCTTTCAAGGGCTGTCGGATCGCCGATGTACGTCTCCTCGTACCAGCCGTCGGGCTCATCGCCCAGTTCGACTTCGGTCTCGTAATAGTTGGTTTCGCCGTCATTTTCAAGGGCTGACGGATCGCCGCTGTACGTCTCCTCGTTCCAATCGCCGAACACCTCGTCCCATGCGTCAAAGCTGTCTTCTTCGTCCTCTGCAAGCAGAGCAGCGTCGACATCCTCGTCGTCATCGCCGCCGTCGTAGTTTTTCACAAAGGACTCATAGGTCGTCGTGATTTTCCCGTCGGGCGCCTTGGACACCGTTTTGAGGTCGACCCTGCCGCCGCCGAACCGATACGCGGTGGCGCAGACCGTTCCCTCAGCTCCGTCATCCCGATACTCGATTTCCATGATGGCGCGCTGGCCTGTCCCGTCCATATAGACGCCTCTGCCGGAGCCGAATCCATCTTCATTCAGCGTGTACGAAGTTCTTTCCGTCTCACGATAGCCGTCTTTATCCACGCTTTCCATGGACTCTATGACAAAGCGTTTTCCGTTGTCCTGATATTTATAGGAGACGCTTTGATTTGTATAGGAGCCGTCCGGATCCTGCTGATAGGAACTCTGCTTGACGGTCTGCCCGGCAGCGTTTTCGTCGATGATCTCCTTGATCACGGTGCCGTCGCTGCGCTTTCTGGAATACTCTGTGGAGGTCGAGCCGTCCGGATACGTGAACTTTACCTCTTCGACAGACTCGCCATCGCTGACCTCGTAAGCCACGCTCAGGTCATACAGCTTGTTTCCGCCCGCGTCGCGGACCTCGCCGCGGCCGCTGCTCTTGCCGTCGGCGTCAACGATGAGCTGCAGGCGCTCAAATTTCTGCGACATGTCCGGCATCGTATACACCGTCCGGCTGTCCACCACCTGCGAGCCGTCGCTGCGATAGGTCCAGACCGCTTCGTCGTCCTTCCAGGTGCCGTTGTTTTCCAGGCCCGCTACTCTCTCGCTGGTCTTCTGACCCTCTTCGTTGTAGAAGGCCACGATTTTCTCAACCAGCTGTCCGTTGTCTCCGAGCGTGTCAACCTCCTCACGAATCAGCTTTCCATTTGTGTCGCGGTACTGAAACGTGTTGACGCGCTCTCCGTGTAAAATCTCCGTGCTGTAAGTCATCACCAGATTGTCGTCCGCTGCGAAGGCACTGCCGCAGAGCGACAGGACCAAAACCAGCGCCAGAGTGATTGCCAGTGCTTTTTTCATGTCGTATCCTCCTGTAATTATTGTTTTTTCAGTGTAGCTTGATTTTAGCATACAGCGCGCCGAATTTCAAGTAATGGCGCAGAACGTGCCCTGCTCTGTCCGGAAGAGCGCATCGTGTATTTCCGCCTTGTCAGTTTTCAATGAATAATAATTAAATCGCATTATATCATTGGACTCCTATTAAATAAAGAAAAAACGCTGAAAAATATAGGCACATATTGCGTCCCTCCTTGTATTTACGTTGAAAATACGATATGATATACAAAACTGTCTTTACGTGAGCATCCCGGCAGCGATTGCCGGAGCGGTCATCAGCTTGTTAAACTAACCCTGCGGGGTAAAATACGAAAGGAGAAACTATGAAAA
>JAFSUU010000084.1 GCA_017445115.1 Clostridia bacterium
TGCTCAAGCTCCGCCTCAAGTGTGTTGCGGCGCTCCATCGTCTCAAGGATCAGTTTGCCGTCGAGCTCGTCCCACGGCGTCGTGATAAGCGACGCGTTTTTGTTGATCTCGCGGATGATCGCGACTGTCTCGTCGAGTTTTTCCGTCTTTATCTCCGCGGTGCGCGAAAGGATTATCGACGACGCGAATTCTATCTGATTGCGGTAGAATTCCGCAAAGTTTTTCATATACATCTTGCATTTCGAGGCGTCGATCACCGTCGTGAACGCATTGAGCATCATATCGGAGACGGATGCGTTTTGAACCGCACGAATGACGTCGGAGAGCTTGCCGACGCCCGAGGGCTCGATAACTATTCTGTCGGGGTTGTACTCCTCCTTGACCTTGGCAAGCGCCTTGCCGAAATCGCCGACGAGACTGCAGCAGATGCAGCCGGAGTTCATCTCGGTTATCTGTATCCCCGCTTCGCGAAGAAAGCCGCCGTCAATGCCTATCTGACCGAATTCGTTTTCGATAACTACGAGCATCTCTCCCTGATAAGCCTCTTTTATGAGCTTCTTGATCAGCGTAGTCTTGCCCGCGCCGAGAAAACCGGAAAAAATATCAACTTTTGTCATATCTTCACCTCATTTATAATTCACTAATATATTATTATATCAAATTTCGACGTTAAATACAATAATTTGCAATAAAATTATGTGCTATCATTTCCAATTTTCAATTTTCCATTTTCCATTTTCAATTCCTCCCCGCCGCGCATCCGTATTGATTTGATCCGGTAAATATGCTATACTGTTATATATGCAAACTGTTTTTTGCCCCGGAGGATCATTTTATGTTAAAAAGAAAGTGGTTTTTATATATAACGGAGTTTTTCGCCGGCATCAGCGTTATGGCAATAGAACTCGGCGCGAGCAGACTTCTCGCCCCGTATTTTTCGTCGAGCCAGATCGTCTGGACTATCATCATCGGCACGATAATGATAGCGATGGCGCTCGGAAATATCCTCGGCGGCAGAATGGCGGACAAAAATCCCGATCCGGACAGACTTTATCTGCGCCTCCTCGTCGTCGCGGCGTGGTGCGCGGCGATACCGTTCGCCGGTAAATATATAATCGCCGGTGTCTCGCTCGCCCTCGCGGCGCTCGGCGGACAGAATTTCCTTATCTGGGCGTCGCTTCTCTCGTGTCTTCTCATATTCGTCTTTCCGCTGATGCTCCTCGGCACCGTCTCGCCGTCGCTAGTCAAGTACACCGTCAAAAATCTCGGTGAGAGCGGCAGAACGGTCGGAGAGCTGAACGCGCTGAATACGATAGGCTCGATAATCGGCACGTTCCTTCCCACGTTTGTCACGATCCCGGCGGTCGGCACCGCGTGGACGTTTATCATCTTCGCGGGGGTCCTGCTTGCAATATCTCTTATCTATTTCATCGTTGAGAGGCGCAAGTTCATAAGGTGTGCGATCGCACTCGTCCTCTCCGTCGCGTTCGCCGTGCTCGCGTCGTTCAATTCTTTCGCGTTCTGGAGCGGAGAGGGTGAGAACGTGTACGAGGACGAGTCGATATATAACTATCTCCAGGTCACCGAAACCGACGAGACAGTCACTCTGTCAACCAACGTGATGTTCGGCGTCCAGTCGATCACAAGAAAAGACGGAAGACTTACCGGAATGTACTATGACTACGCGCTCGCGGCACCGATAATGGCAGGCGCGGCGGAAAAAGATCATATCAATATTCTGATCCTCGGCTTCGGAAGCGGAACGTACGCCATGCAGTGCAGAAAGTATTTTCCTGCCTGCCGTATTGACGGCGTTGAGATCGACGGCAAGATAATAGACCTCGCTTATTCGCGCTTCGGGCTTGACGCGGAGGACGAAAATATAGAGGTGGTGGAATTCGACGGCAGAGCGTACCTTCGCGGCGCGGGTAAGTACGACGTCATAATGGTCGACGCGTACCGCGATATCACGATACCGTTCCAGATGTCGAGCGCAGAGTTTTTTGAAGAAGTCAAGGAGCATCTCGCCGACGACGGCGTGATGGTCGTCAACCTCAATATGCGCTCCGAGAACGAGGGCTCGATAAACGACTACCTCTGCGACACGATCCGTTCGGTCTTCCCGTCGGTCAAATACACCGATATATCGACAAACCGCGAAGTCTTCGCCGCGAAGGGCGAGGCGCCGTTCGATAGGTTTTCAAAAGATCTGTATTCGTTCCCGTCCGACCTCGCAGGGCTGATGAATACGGTCAAGGGAAAGCTGACGGTGTGCGATGAGGGCGATCTCATACTCACCGACGACAAAGCGCCGGTAGAACTTCTCGGTATGAAAGTCATCGATGAGATAATCTCCGATGAACTCGATTATTACAGGGACCTTTTCAAGGGAAAAAGTCTCATTGAAATAATAAGATCGCTCGGCTAAAAAATTTTTTTGCAGTTTCAAGGTTTGTTTAAGGTTTGCGGTTTATAATACGACTACAATGAAAAAGGCGATGCGCCTGAAGGAGGTAACTTCTATGAAAAAAATCGCATTATTTGCCGTTCTGGCTTTAATTGTTGTTTCACTGATCCTTTCATCCTGCTCCGCGGGAGGAAGCAGTGACACATCGTCCTCTTCGTCGAGTTCCGGAGAGGTGACCGGAGGCGGCGCGGACACGTCCGTCGAGAGTACGAACGAGGACAACTTTAACGAAGAGCTTGAGTCAAACGGAGACTTCACCGTGACGAGCGGAGAGGGCGCGGGGGCAGTCACCGTATCCGGCTCGACTTACACGATAACGTCGGCGGGCGAGTATACGCTCTCCGGTATGCTCGAAGGAAATATCGTCGTCAACGCGGAAGACGGAGACGAGGTCATACTTATTCTCTCGGGCGCGACGATAACTTCGTCCGATACCGCGCCGATAGCGTTCGTTAACGCCGACAGCGGTACGGTCAAAGCGGAGGAGGGAACTTACAACGCGATCCACGACGAGAGGACAGGTTCACCCGACGCGGAGGACGCCGATGAATATGACGGCGCGATCTACGCCGCGTGCGACCTGAAGCTTTCCGGCAAGGGATCGCTCATCATCACTTCGACTTATGACAACGGCGTCAAGACGAAGGACGACCTCAAGGTCAAAAACGTTACGCTTAAAGTCACCGCTCCCGGCAACGCGCTCAAAGGCAACGATTCGATAACTGTCGAATCCGGCTCGCTGATACTCATTTCCACCTCGTCCGACGGTATTAAAACAGACAACTCCGACGTTTCGGAAAAGGGAGTTCAGAGAGGGATCATCACGATATCCGGCGGCACGGTCGATATCTACGCCGCCTGCGACGGCATCAGCGCCGCTTATGACTGCGTGATATCCGAGGATGAGGAAAAGTGCGTCGTCAATATCTACACTTCGACTTATTCCGAAAACACCGGCGACGTCGCCGTGTCAAGCGACCTCTACGTCATAGTACCGACCTCGATCTACAGCGAGAGCGTCGACTACTACGCTTACTTCTACAACGAAGACGGAGAGGGTGTCTGGAAGAAATGTGAATACGAGACGATGGTATACAACGGAAGGACCGCTTCGTACTACGGTCTAATCGTCAAGGAACCGTCCGGATATTCCGGATTCCTCGTCTGCACAGTCGCATCGGGCGTAACTCCCGACGGCGATAATTACAGCGCGACGAGCGGCGGCGAAGCGATGAATTCTTCGATGAACGGATATCTTATCAATTCGATCTCCGGCGACTCGATCGAAGGAGACTGGGTGACGCTGACGACGAACTCCGGACAGGGAAATTCAAATAAAACCACCTATTCTTCAAAGGGAATCAAGGTTTATAACGACGTTCTGATCTCCGGCGGGACGGTCACGATATACGCAATGGACGACGCGATCCACGCGAACGCGGGCGAAAAGCTTGAAAACGGCTCTACCGGAAACGGAAACGTCGAGATCTCGGGCGGCAAGGTAACTCTGACGTCAGCTGACGACGGTATCCACGCCGACTCGGAACTTACGATCTCCGGCGGCTACGTCAACGTAGTGAAATCCCACGAGGGACTTGAAGGAAACGTTATCAATATCGCCGGCGGCGAGATCTATGTCTACGGTGACGACGACGGACTCAACGCCTGCAAGGGCTCGTCTTCAACGTTGATCAATATCACCGGCGGCTATCTCGATGTCACGACGCCCTCGGGAGATACCGACGCTATCGACTCCAACGGAAGCTTTACGATGTCCGGAGGTTTCGTCCTCGTCAAAGGCGGTTCGTCAAGCGGCTCCGTCGCGGGCTCGATCGACACCGACGGCTCAGTCACTGTCACGGGCGGCACGATCATCGCCTTCGGCGGCATCTGCGAAGTGCCGTCGTCCGGATCGGTCAACTACTACGTTTCGAACGGAACGTCGTTCGGAGCCGGCGACTACGTACTTTCGGGTTCAAACGGCACGATCGCTTCGTTCACGCTTGGCTCTTCCTACTCGTCCTGCTGGATCGCATCGGACGCCTTTGAGCTGAACGGCTCGTACACGCTGACTAAAGGCGGCTCGACAGTCCTCAACTGGACGCAGTCGTCGTCGGCTTCCGGCGACCAGGTCAGCGGCGGCTTCGGCGGAGGCGGATTCGGCGGAGGCGGCTTCGGACCGAGAAGGTAGGTGCGACTTACGCTGCGCTTGCCGTCGCAAGTGATGCGTTTCGAAACTGTGTTTCAAAACATGATGCGCCTACGGCGTGATGTGTTGCTTTGCAACGTGATGTTCGCGGCTTTGCCGCGAATGATAAGTTACAATAAAATAAACGACCGCGGGACCGGGAATGGGCGATCGTCATAAGGAAGTTTTTACCGCAGATTCGTGTGGTGAGTAAGTGCGCACTTAACAAAAGCAAACTGACAAAAGCAGACTGAAATCAAAATCAGTCTGCTTTTCATTTTCAGCAGGATAAATGAAGACATCGGTTGCGCCGATTAATGAAGTCGTTCGCTTTGCTCGCTAATGAAGACGGCAATTTCGTTGCCTAATGAAGCGAAGACGCCCGCTTGAAAAAACGTCAGATTTGAATTTCTTCATTAGCGAAGCGTCTTCATTCCTTCATTAGCCCGCTTGCGGGCGTCTTCATTTTCGGCGCGGTAAGCGAATTTCGGAAAAACATCCTTATCACGCCGCGCCGAAACCGGTACCGCGGTCTTATTTGACTTTCATCTGCCGGTGTGGTATAATATTGGCGAAGAAAAACAAAGGAGGGATGACGCCGTGGGATACGGAAGACCGTTTTATAAAAAACCGCTGTTTTATATCGTGCTCGCGCTTTTGGCGGCGATAGTTGCCGGTGTCATCACAGTCGTCTCCGTCGTTTCGCAAAAGAACAAAGAAGCTGAAGAAGCCGAGAGGATAAAGACCGAAAGCGACGAATACTGGGCAGATTATATTGACCGCGGCGCTTATTCCGAGACGATACGCGAGCTCCTCGAGGGTGATTATAAAACGGACCTCAGCGGGACGACGTGGGAGTACGCTCTTTACGATCTCGACCTTGACGGGCGCGACGAGTTGTTCTTAAGGATCAATTTCAAAAAGAACGAAGACGGCGCTTTGACGTTCGCTATCTGCCTTGTTGACGGAAAGCCGTCCGTCGCGGGAGTATACAAGGGCGGAAGTTACCCGTTATTCTCCGAAAAGCACCGCGCTTTTGAGAGCCCGTCGGCTGGAGAGGTTATCACCGATCACGAGTTTTACCGCCTTGAAGACGGGAAATGCGTCCTCGCATACAGACTGTATGAGGACGGCGGGGCGTATAAGATAAAGCAGGACGGAGTGACGTCGACGATCCCGTCCGAAGAGTACGGAGAATACTTCTCCGACTGCGTCTTTCTCGACTGGACGCACTTTTACTCGAAATTCATATATAATCCGAATTATTCGTCGCAGGACGATCCGGTTCTGATATTGCCCGAGACAGTCGGCGAGGTTCCGGAGGAGTTCAGAAGAATAATCGACAACGATCTGTTCTACGGAGCCAGATATTCGGGCGGAAGGATCGTCAAAACGGCAAGCGGATACGCGACCGACAGGACGTCGGCGATCATAACCGCCTACGATATTTACGGACATGAGAACGCCCGCGCCGAGATCTCATACGAGCCCGAGGAAGGATATAAAAAGTCAATGACCGGGGTGCTCGATTATAAAGTCACCTCGGACGGCGGCTTTGTGATCGCGGCGGCGGTATATTCGTTCGAAGCGGACAAAACTGATGAGCAAGGCGAGACGTGTTCCATAAGACTGTTAAAACTCGGAATAAGCGGTAAGGTCGAGTGGGACAGCTGCGTTCTCGAAAACCATTTGGTCTCGGGCGTGTCTGTTGTCGAATGGGACGACGGATATTACGTGTTCGTCTCGGTTTACGATGACGTCGTATCATCCGGGCTGACGGGCGGGATCTATCCCGGAAATATTGCGCTGTTCAAGCTGTCGCGCGGCGGTGAGATCCTGAAAACGGTAATAATCGAGCCCGACGCCTTCAGCTATCTGACCGGAACTGCGAAACGTGACGGCGATAAGATGATCATTTACCTTACAAAACTCGTAAGCCAGAGCTTTTACAGCAGTTATATAGAAGCCGTTTACAGTCGCGTGACGATCGACGGCAAAGATATGTCGTACGAGATCGAAGAAGACGTCGAGTACAGTCATGATCTGACGCGCGCTATCGGCGAACTTGACGGGGAAGAGATCTACAGCTACAGCAGAATGATCCTCGAGCTTGGAGAGCCCGGTGTGACGCTGGTCCTCGACTACGGTGACTGTTTCATCGCTGTCTCGGATTTTTCGTCGATTATATCATTCGATCTTGCCTTATCGAGTGTTTATCCGAAATTGGCGGTCAGTACGGTATACAGCGCGTATTCCAAAGATTGTAAACTCTTGTGGAGAGCGTACGGAAAATCAAAGTGATTCGATTTGTCGCTCGGCAGAAAATGATATATTCCAAAGCTGACGCTTTGAAATATATACAGGAAAACGGTGCAGCAGAATTTGAGAGAAGTTGAGATAATATGAAAAAAACGCCTATGAATAGCTCAAATAATAGAAACGATAATAGTTCGAATGGTATGCTTTTTTATGATGAGAACGGATCATCTGCTATTGATAATTCTTTCCCACATAAAAGAAAGAAAAGAAAAATATTACTGATCATGTCAGTATGCTTTTGTCTTGCTGCGATCACGGCAGTTATATTGTATTTTGCCGGTGTTTTCAAAGGTAATGACTTGAATCAAGGCGTAAACAATGATGGCCCTCTGCGCTGGACATCTGCTGCCGCTGAGCCAATGGCGTTACTGAAAATAAAGAATCAGTCGAATGAAATTACTGATATTGATCTCAGTGATTACAACTGTAATATAAGCTGCGTTAAATGCGATTGTGAAGTCTTGTTTTTTGAGGAAAACGTAAAGAAGAGTCGGTGGGAGTATGCATCATTCGCAGATGTGATTTACGTTCCTTACGACTATAGAGAGGAATTCTGCCCCGGATCGACTGTTTTGATCGAACTATATGCTGCAGAAAGAGGAAAAGAATATTACCTGCCGCATATGGACAAAGAACTTCATCCGGAATATCTCTCATTTTATGAAGGAAAGCTAGTTGATCTGGATTTTCCAAAAAGCGAAGGGTTTTATTTAATAAAAGAAGTCAACAAAGAGATAGAAAGTGAACAGGCAAAAGACAAATGGGGGGACATCCTTTATGACCGTAAGCTTGAATGCGGTATGAGCGTAGAAGAAGTACGCGACTATTTAGCATCGATTTGGCCGGCTGCTGAATGCTATTGGAATAATTTTGTAGATTGCAGATAATAGCAATAATGATATACCGACGCGATGCGTCGGATGAAAAAAACGTCAACACAAAAGAATAACATTTCCCTGAAGCTTTTTGAAGGGGGCGCGGGGGTGACTTTTTCTCGAAAAAGTCTCCCCCGCGTATTCATTTTTCTTTTTCTTATTCTTCATTCACACTCGCAGATTGTCTTGCGGGTGCGTAAAATCGAGGAGGGAGTGACGGAGAACTCGTCGAGTCCCCACTCCGCAAGCCTCGGTATCAGCTCGGGATCGGCAGCCGCCTCGCCGCACATTCCGACCGTGATCCCCGCCGCCTTCGCATTCTTGATCGTCATCTCGATCGCGCGGAGCACCGCGGGCTGGAACGCATCGTAAAGATGGCTGACCTTTGCGTTTCCGCGGTCTACCGCCATCGTGTATCCGGTCAGATCGTTCGTGCCGATGGAGAAGAACGCCGCCTCTTTCGCGAGAAGGTCGGAGATCAGAGCCGCCGATGGCGTCTCCACCATGATCCCGACGGGCGCCTCGCGGTATGCGAGACCTTCGGACTCAAGCTCTTCGCAACAGCGCTTTACGAGCGCCTTTGCCGCCTTGACCTCATCAAGCGTCGTCACGAGCGGGATCATTATCTTCACGTCTCCGAATACCGCGGCGCGAAGGATCGCACGGAGCTGTACCTTGTAGAGCGCCTCGTTGTCAAGGCAGTATCTTATCGCTCTGTGACCGAGAAACGGATTTTCTTCTTTCTCGATCGACAGATAATCTATCGCTTTGTCGCCGCCGATGTCGAGCGTCCGGATTATGACCTCCTTGTCGCCCATCAGCTTCGCGACGGTTGAATACGCCTCGTACTGCTCCTCCTCCGTCGGTGCGTGATCGCGGTCCATAAAGAGGAATTCAGTGCGGAAAAGACCGATGCCCTCGCCGCCGTTCTGAAGTACGTTCTGCGCGTCTTCCGCCTTGCCTATATTTCCGTAAACCTTTTTGACCTTTCCCGATTTCGTCACCGACGGACGGTTGAAATAGATCTTCAGACTCTCTTTTTCTTTGAGATAAGTTTTCTGCTTTTCGGCGTACGAAGCGGCTTCTTCCGCAGTCGGCCCGACAATGATATAACCTTTGAAGCCGTCGACCACGAGCTCGTCGCCGCCTTTGATCACCTCCGTCGCGTTCGGCACGGAGAGCGACGCGGGAATGCCCATAGCTCTCGCGAGGATCGCGCTGTGGCTCGTGACGCCGCCGACTTCGGTGACTATCGCCGCGACGTTCTCCTTGTTGATCTTGCTCGTCATAGAGGGGGTGAAATCCTTTGCAACGAGAACGGAGCCCTTCGGCACCGCGGCGATGTCCACCGCCTTGACTCCGAGAAGAAGCGCGAGCAGACCGTCTTTGATATCCTTGACGTCGGCGGCGCGCTGCCTCATCAGCTCGTCGTCCATTCCGGCGAACATATCGTAGAACATCGTGCAGACCGTGTCGCACGCTGCCTCGGCGACAGAGCCGGAGTCGATAAGATCGTTCATCTGCGAGAGCATGAACGGATCCTTCAGCATCGTAAGATGCCCCTCCATTATCTCAGCTTCTTTCGCGCCGGCGCTTTTTTTCAGCGACTCGACCATCTCCTCCGTCTCTTTCGTGAACGCTTCGACGGCGGAGGCGAGCTTCGCACGCTCCGCTTCCGCTCCCGCGTACCGAACGGCGGAATAGTCGAGAGAGATATCTTCTATTATCACGGCGCGTCCTATGCCGTAGCCCTGCGATGCGCCAATTCCTTTTAACATTGTGATATGCCTCCTTTGGGGCGCGGGCGGGAAATATGTCCCGCCCGCCGACTTTTATTATTCTTCGCCGAATCCGCTCTCGATCATGGCGCTCGCCTCGGCGAGCATCTCATTTTCATCGGCACCGCTGCAGACCACCGTGATATTCGCGCCGCATTTGATGCAGGCTGCCATTATCATCATGATGCTCTTGCCGTTGATATCCTTGCCGTTGAACTTGACCGTGACGTCAGACGCGTATTTGCTCATCGCCTGAACGAAAACCTGAGCGGGACGCATGTGAAGTCCCATCTTGTTCGTGATCGTAAAGTCTTTTGAAACCATTTTTATTACCTCTTTGTCATTTTTGTTATCGAAAGATCAAACGCGTTTTTTCTTGAGAAGCGTCAGCATCACTGCGCCGACGACGGAGCCCGCGACGAGAGCTACAATGTAGCCGAGCGGGTTATCAACTACCGCAAAGGTGAAGATACCGCCGTGAGGAGCCGGGCAAGCGCATCCGAACAGCGAGCAGACCGCGCCGGAGACCGCGGCACCGACCATGCAGGACGGGATGACGCGGAGCGGGTCGGAAGCGGCGTAGGGGATCGCGCCTTCCGTGATGAAGCAGAGACCCATCAGATAGTTTACGGGGCCGTTCTTTCTCTCCTGCTCGGTCCAGCGGCTCTTTGCGAACGTCGTGGAGAGAGCGATAGCTATCGGAGGTACCATACCGCCGATCATAACAGCCGCCATGATCCAGGTGTTGCCGGAGGCGATCGACGCCGTACCGAATACGTAAGCCGCCTTGTTGAACGGACCGCCCATGTCGGTCGCCATCATCGCGCCGAGAACTATGCTGAGAAGCAGCTTGCTCGTGTTTCCGAGGTTGGAGAGCAGATCGGAAAGACCGTTGTTCAGAAGTCCGACTACGGGGTTGACGAGAAGCATGAACAGACCGATAAGAAGCGTGCCGAGAAGCGGATAGATGAACACCGGCTTGATGCCGTCCATCGCTTTAGGCAGCCAGTTGAAGCCCTTCTTGAGAAGGAGAACTATGATACCTGCCATAAAGCCCGCGAGAAGCGCTCCGAGGAAGCCGGAGACCGCTGCGTCGTTGCCGGTGGGCATGGTGATCGTCGCGCCGGTCGTTGCAAGATAACCGCCGACGATACCGGGAAGCAGAGCAGGGCGGTCGCCGATCGACATCGCGATGTAGCCCGCGAGTACGGGAAGCATGAACGCAAACGCCGCTTTACCTATCCAGAATATGACGGACGCGACCGGGTTCGTGAAACCGAACGACGCGGTACCCGCGTTGCCGGCGAACGTGTCGATCAGGAAGCCGACGGCTATCAGTACGCCGCCGCCCACGACGAACGGGAGCATGTGGGAAACGCCGTTCATCAGGTGCTTGTAAATGCGGCGCCCGAAGTGTTCTTTTTCTTCTCCCGCGTCGGACGAGCTCTTGTCTTCTTCCGAAGCGTGGTATACCGGAACGTCGGATCCGTCGAGCGCGCGCTTGACGAGTTCTTCCGCCTTGTGGATCCCATTCGAGACAGACGTCTTGATGACGGGTTTGCCGTCAAAACGAGCCATCTCAACGTTGCGGTCCACCGCGCAGATGATGACGTCGCACGCTTCGATCTCTTTCTTTGTCAGTACGTTTTTGGCGCCGCCGGAGCCGTCGGTCTCGACCTTGATCGTCGTGCCGAGCTTCTTTGCCGCCTGTTCGAGAGCTTCCGCCGCCATATAAGTGTGAGCGATGCCGGTCGGGCACGCGGTCACAGCGAGAATGCGGTAGCCTTCTTTCTTCTCTTCGACGGGGGCGGGCTCTTCGGGATATTTCGCAGCCTCCGCCTCGTCGATGATCTTGAGATATTCTTCGGGATCGGTCGCGGCGCGGAGCTTTGCGCAGAACTCCGGATCCATGAGGAGCACCATAAGTCTTGAGAGGATCTCAAGGTGCAGGTCTCCGTCGAGAGGCGCCGCTATCATGAACAGGATGTCTGACGGTTTTCCGTCGGGCGCGCCGTAGTCAACGCCGCCGGGTACCGTCGCCGAGGAGAGACCGGGGACCTTTACGCTGTCGGATTTTGCGTGGGGAACTGCGATGCCCTCGCCGATGGCGGTAGAGCCCTGCGACTCTCTCGCGAGTATCGCCTCTTTGTAGACAGCCTTGTCGCCGAGGTTGCCGACCGAGTCGTGAAGTCCGACGAGAAGGTCGATGGCTTCGTCTTTCGACGATGCCGACGCGTTCAGCGCGATCGCGTCTTTTTTGAGCAGATCAGTGATTCTCATTCTTTCCTCCTGAAATTTATTTATTTGAATATTTCCAGTTTTCCGAAGTTGTCCGCGATCTCGCTTGCCGTCGCAAGTCCTTCCGAGAACGCGGTCGCGTTGCCCGCCGCCGCTCCGAGGTGGAGCGCGTAAGCGTAATCGCCTTTTTCTATCACGCCGGCGACGAATCCCGCCACCATGCTGTCGCCGCAGCCGGAGCTGCTTACTACTTTACCGGGCACGATGCCGATGTTCGAGACCTCTCCCGACTCGTCGACGAGAGTCGCCCCGTCTTTTCCGCGTGAGACGAGCACGTTGACGGCGCCTGCCTCTTTAAGCTTTTTTGCGTAGCGCACGATCTCCTCGTCCGTCTTCGTCACGACTCCGAAGAGTTCACCGAGCTCGTGGTGGTTCGGCTTCACGAGGAAGGGCCTGTATTTCAATACGTTGAGGAGAAGCTCGCCTGTCGCGTCGACCACGCATTTTACTCCGCGGCCGTCGAGCTTTGCAAGGATCCTTTCATAGATATCGGAGGGAAGAGTCTTCGGTATCGAACCCGCGAGGACGAGAAAGTCGCCGTCCTTGACGCAGTCGAGCTTTCCGAGAAACATTTCAATGTCGTCTTCGGTGATGGCAGGTCCCTCCGCGTTTATATCGAGCTCACGGTCAGCCTTGATCTTCACGTTTATTCTCGTCTCGCCCTTCGGCAGAAAAGTGAAGTCCGATTCGATGCCGTCCTCGGCGAGAAGTTCCACGAAGCGGCGCCCCGTGAAGCCCGCGGCAAATCCAAGCGCCTTCGTTTCGATGCCGAGGCGGTGAAGGATCGTCGATACGTTGGTCCCCTTGCCGCCGGAGATTATCTTCGCGGATTTTGCGCGGTTTATATCCTCGCTGTCGAGTCTGTCAAGTCTCATTACGTAGTCGAGCGCGGGGTTGAGCGTTACGGTGTAGACCATTATTCCATGACCTCCTTAACTACGGTTTTGTTCTTTATCTCATTGTCGCGGCACACGTCGCAGATGATGCAGCTCGTGTCGAGAGGGGAGACTGTAACCGCGGCGACGCGTCCGAATTTCGACGAGTCGGCGAGAATGTAGGAGACAAAGCTCCGCTCTATCGCTACCGCCTTCACCGTAGCCTCGTTCGTGTCCGTCGTGGTGTATCCCTGCTTCGCCGTGACTCCGTTGACTCCGATGAAAGCCTTTGAAAAGTTGTACTTACCGAGATTTGACGCCGCGACGGCGCCTGAGACCGCCCCGGTCGTGTTCTTGATGTCGCCGCCGAGGATCATCACGCGGCATCCGTTTCTTGAGAGCTCTTCCGCCTGCGCGAGTCCGTTAGTGAGGAAGGTCGCCCTCGTGTTCTTGATGACGGTAGCCATCAGAAACGTAGTCGAGCCGGCGTCGAGAAATACGTAGTCGTCGTCGTTTATCAGCGTTGCGGCATACTCCGCTATCGCCATCTTTGCCTCGTAGTTCTTCTGTACCTTGACGCTGATCGTGTCCTCTATGTTGTGGAACTCCTGCGGAAGCGCGGTCGCACCTCCGTGCACCTTGTTTATCTTTCCGAGATTTGAGAGCTCGGCGAGGTCGCGCCTTATCGTCGATTCGCTCGCTCCGAGAAGCCCGGAGAGCGTCGTGACGCTCGCGGCGCCGAACTCGGCTATATATTCGATGATCTTTTGTCTTCTTTCGTGAGTAAGCATGCTTATACCTTCTTTCATTGTACTATAATTATACACAAACGAGCGGAAATAGTCAATAACGAGCAAATAAAATCAGCGATAAGCCGAATTACTCACATTTCTTTAGGGTATATGTCACAAATCAGCAGATAATTTGACTGATTTTGACTGATTTTTCTCAAATACGCCATCAAAACAGTCAAGAAAAGGATAAAAAGAAAAAGCCCTTCAAAAGTTTTTTGAAGGGGCGCGGGGAAACCTTTTTTCAAAAAAGTTTCCCCGCAATTCATTCATTATTATAATTATCTCTTATACGTTCCGAAAATGCCGCGGAAGATCTGCTTTCCGAGCTCGCGGCCGAAGGAGTTCATAGCGGAAGAGGTCGCTTTGCCGACCGCCGACGATTTGCGCTTCGCGGCTTTCGCTTTCTGCTCTCTCTCCTTTTCCTTCTTCTTCGCGGCTTCTTCTTTTGCTTTCGCCGCCTCGGCTTTGGCTTTTTCGGCCTCCTCTTTCGCCTTTGCCGCCGCTTCTTCTTCCTTTGCCTTTTCCTCGGCGGCGCGCTCTGCTTCCGCTGAGATTATCTCGTACGCGCTCTCGCGGTCAATGATCTCGCCGTATTTTTCAAACAGCGGGCTCTGACCGATGACCGCCGCGACGACGTTGGGGTCGACCGCGTTCATCGAGCTTTTCGGCGGGAGGATACCGGCGCGCTCCACTATCGTGGGCACGCCCTTTTCGTCGAGGACCGAGACGAGAGCCTCGCCGGTCGCGAGCTCCTGAAGAGCCGTCTCCGTGTCGAACGACGGATTGACTCTGAACGACTTTGCAGCGTAACGAAGCGCCTTCTGTTCATTCGGAGTGTAGGCGCGCAGCGCGTGCTGAACTCTGTTGCCTATCTGTCCGAGCACGCTCTCCGGTATGTCGGATGGGTTCTGCGTGATGAACCAGACGGAAACGCCCTTCGATCTGATAAGACGGACTACCTGCTCGACTTTTTCGAGAAGCGCCTTCGGCGCGTCGTTGAAGAGCAGATGCGCTTCGTCGAAGAAGAACGCGATCTTCGGACGGTCAAGGTCGCCCGCTTCGGGAAGCATTTCGTATAGCTCGGAGAGCATCCAGAGAAGGAACGTAGAGTAGAGAAGCGGGTGCTGGAAGAGCTCGGAACACTCGAGGATATTCATAACGCCGCGGCCGTCGTCAGCCCAGTCGAACCAGTCCGCAAGATCGAGCGCCGGCTCGCCGAAAAAGATGTCGCCGCCCTCGTCTTCGAGAGTGAGGAGCGCGCGCTGTATCGCGCCGATCGAGCCGCTCGCCACGTTGCCGTATTTAAGCTTGTATTCGGAGGCGTTGTCGCCCACGTGCTGGACCATAGCGCGGAGGTCTTTGAGATCGAGGAGCAGAAGCCCCTTCTCGTCGGCGATCCTGAACACAATGCGGAGCACGCCGCTCTGTACGTCGGTCAGACCGAGAAGACGCGCGATCAGCTCCGGTCCCATCTCGGAGACGGTGGTGCGTACCGGATGACCGTGCCTCGTGTAAACGTCGAAGAATCTTGCCGGGTACGACGTGTAGTTGAAGTTTTCAATGCCCATCGTGTCGATAGAGCGCCTGATATGCTTGTTCTCGGCGCCGGGCTGGCACATTCCGGTGAGGTCTCCCTTGATGTCCGCGATGAAAGTCGGAACTCCCATCTCGGAGAACGACTCCGCGATGACCTTCAGCGTCACCGTCTTTCCGGTTCCGGTCGCGCCAGCGATAAGTCCGTGGCGGTTCGCCATTGAGGGATTGAGATAAATCCTTTTGTCGCTCGTCGCAAGCCATATCTTTCCTTCATCTTCTAAATACATAGTCCGCGCCTCCTGATCGTTTTCTGCATTTTTATTTCAATTTCCATTTTATCACACCTCGCCGCGCTTTTCAATCATTTTTTTCCGGTTTTGCGTCGGATCGCCACAGGCATTCTCCGCATAATTACAATTTTGACATAATTTTATTAAAATCGTTGATGTGACGGGAATAATGTGGTATAATATCCGGAGCGAAAGAAGGTGACGAAGTGGACTGCGAACTTATGCTGATCGAACCGACGGAGGAATATTTGAATGAGGTCGCGTCGTATAAGCGCGAATTTCTCGACGCGGGCGACAGTATGGACGGCGCAGGTCCGCTCCGCCGCAGCGAGACGCCGGAGGAGTGGCTGCGGCTCGTCCGCAGTTTCAAAGATCCCGAAACGGTGCCCGAAAAATGGGTCGCGTCGACGCAGTTTATATGCGTCAGGGAGAGCGACCGCCGGATCGTCGGGATGATCCAGGTGAGACACACCCTCAACGATTTTCTTCGCCGCGTCGCCGGGCATATCGGCTATTCGGTGCGTCCGTCGGAGCGCGGGCGCGGGTACGCGAAGTGGATGCTGAAAAACGTCCTCCCTTATTGCCGCTCCATCGGGCTTGACAGGGTCATGGTCTCGTGCGGCACCGAAAACGAGGCGAGCCGCAGAACGATCCTTGCAAACGGCGGAGTCTTCGACGGAACGGCTCTTGACGAGCGCGAAAATATGACAGTTGAAAGGTATTGGATAGATCTGAAATGAATAATGAAGATAAAAAGACAGAGGGCGAAAAGGCCGCAAAGAAAAAACTCTCGACAGCGAAGAAGGTCATTCTTATCGTCGTCGGTGTGCTGATTTTGCTTCTCGCACTCGCCTACATTTTCAGACACGAGATAATAAATCTTATAACGAAGCCGGAGGACGACCCGAGGATCGTTGACAATCCTTATGGCGAGACCGATACTTCCGAAGATACGAAGGAAGATGAGACGGAATACGTGCCCGAGGGCGACCTCGTCTACAATATTCTGATCTGCGGTCACGACAGAGTCGGCGTGAACACCGACGTCAATCTGCTCATCAACTTCAACGTGACGAACTACACCGCGTCGATAATGCAGATACCGAGAGACGTCAACGCCAAGTTCAGTCCGTATTCCG
This sequence comes from Clostridia bacterium, assembly GCA_017445115.1. Next base: position 16,560 of record JAFSUU010000084.1, read on the forward strand.
ATTACATGATCCGCCCGACGATCAACAGTATTTTCGGATACTGCAGGACCGGGGACTACGAGAGCGATCCGTATATCCAGAACGTCCTCAACCAGTATGAAGTCGGGACCGATATGCGCGGAATCGCCGGGTTTGCTGCATACCTTGAGAGAAATCTCTGCGTGAAGATACACCGCTTCGCGGTCATGGACCTTTCCGAGTTCTCGAACATCGTCGACGCGCTCGGCGGAGTTGAAATGGACGTGCCGTACGATCTTCAGTACGACGACCCGGATCAGGATCTTCATATCGATATAAAAGCCGGAAAACAGCTCCTTGACGGCGCCGCCGCCGAGGGTATCGTCAGATACAGGGCCGGATTCGGCCGCGCGGACCTCGGACGCGCCAATATGCAGAAGATGTTTATGGCGTCGCTGATGCAGACGCTCCGCGACAAGATGAACATATTCAATATAGGAAAGATAACCGACGTCTGCGGCATCATAGCGGACAACCTCACGACCAATATGTCGACGTCGGATATGGTCTATTTCGCAAACAACGCGATAAAGATGGACCTCTCCTGCTTCACGTTCATGACGGCGCCGGTCGGCGGCTTCTATGACGAGGAGTACGCGACTTGGTACACCTGCCTCAACAAAGAGGCGACGCTCGAGTTCATCAACACCTATTTCAATATATTCGATACGCCGGTGACGCCGGAGCAGTTCGACGCCGCGGGAGTGTTCTATATGGATTCGGTCTGGTACTACGGCCCCGGAAGCATGGTCGCGAAGGATATCAACATCGGCTCCGAAATGGTCGAAGAGGGCTTCAAACCCGACGTGGGATATTATTATTGATCGGCGGGGCGATCAATAAGTGAAATCCGACGCAGTGCGTCAGGTGAAATCGTCACGTGTGACGGTGAAATCTTTCCGTCGGAAAGGTGAAATCCGGCCTTCGGCCGGGTGATAAGTTAAATATGCTGAAATATAATACGCGGGCTCGGAGTAATCCGAGCCCGGTTTTGTGTGCGAAAACTCTTTAGGTGAGCACTCACTAACTGTCATCCTGAGCGTAGTCGAAGGATCTTCAGATGAGCGGAGAGAGTGGACAAAACCAAGAACCGTTTATGATAAGATCCTTCGGCGAATCGCAGACAATTCAGCCTCAGGATGACACGTTTGGTCGTTTGGCTTTGAATTATGTGCACGATGCCTCTGTTTGTAATCAAACAAGCCTGTCATCCTGACCCGTGAACCCCAAAAATCTGACGATTTTTGAGGACCCCGGGTAAGGTCGCCGCGTGGGATCTCCTTAGCATAATGTAACTCTGTGCCGGGGAGATCCTTCACTCCGCTGCGCTGCGCGATCTCCGTTCGAGGATGACAGTTAGGGGGCGTGCTCTTACAGCGATATCGTGTTCTAAATATCAAAGCTAAACGACCAAACGTGTCATCCTGAGGCGACGCCGTGGGATCTCCTTAGCATAATGTTACTTTTTGCCGGGGAGATCCTTCACTCCGCTTCGCTTTGCTTCACTTCGTTCGAGGATGACAGTGTGGGGTTCGTTTTGATAATAGTGATTTTGTTTTTCATTGATCTTTCGCTTGGAAAATGATATATTTCAAAGAGGGCTTTGAAATATGATATACCGGCAGCGGAGCTGTCGGCATGATATCTGCCCTGCGGTCAGATGATATCCGACGCGATGCGTCGGATGAGGAATATCGTCAACATAAAAAATATCATTTCCCTGAAGTTTTTGAAAGGGGTGCGGGGAGAACTTTTTGAAAAAAGTCCTCCCCGCAATATTCTTCCCCGTTTTATATTTGTGCTTTTTGCTTAAAAAAGGAAGTGTTAAATTATGTATAAGGGAGATTTGTATTTTGCCGTATTGACAAACGGAAGGGAGGGATGGTATCATAATGATAGATGAATTGTCAAATTGATAGTTAAACTCTCAAAAACGATGAAACGGTGATACAGATGACGTTAAAAGACGCAAAACTCAATTTTGTAATAGATATCGCGACGGCGCTTTTTCTCGAGCGTTCCGTGTCGTCGGTCACGATAAAAGATATCGCGAAGGCGTCGGGGCTCGGCGAGGCGACGATCTACCGCTATTTCTCCGGCAGGGGAGAACTTCTTGTAGCGTGCGCGCTGAAACTTCAGGAGAAAGTCGGCTCGATCTTTATTGACGGCACGGAAGGGCTCTCGGGCTTTGCGCGGATCGAAAAGTTCTACAAAGCCTACCTCTCCGCTTTCAGAGAATCGCCGGAGCTTTACCGCTTCCTCTACGAGTTCGACGCGTACTGCATAAGCGAAAAACTAACAGGACTTGAAGAGTACGCCGACAATATGGACGCATTCAGGGAAGCGTTTCTCTCGGCATACCGCGACGGCGTCGCGGACGGGAGCGTGAAAGAGATCTGTGACCCCTCGCTGTTCTACTTCTCGACGGCTCACGCGCTCCTCTCGCTCTGCAAAAAGCTCGCGGTCGAAGGCGCGCTCCTCAGACAGGACGAATCACTCGATAAGGGCGCCGAGATCGGAATGATGATAGACGTCATCCTCGCATCGCTTAGAGCATAAAGATTTGTAATTTACCGCGGATGCGGTTCGGAAATAATCAAATAAAAATTTTTATAGGAGGGAATACCGCGGGGACGCGGTATGAACGGAAAAATGAAGAGACTCACAAAGAAACAGATGATCATCTTCGCTATCGGACAGCTCGGATGGTCGATGCTGAGCGGAATCATCAGCGCGTGGTTCGTCACGTTCTATCTGCCGACGACGGCGGATCTTGAAGCAGAGGGCGCCGCAAAGGCGACTCAGTTCATCACACCGGGACTCGTCATATTCGGATTTCTGACGATACTCGGACTTATCACGGCACTTTCGCGTATTTTCGACGCAGTCACCGACCCGTGGATCGCGTCGCTCAGCGACAGAAGCCGCAACCCGAAGGGACGCCGCATTCCGTTTATGCGCCGCGCGGCGATTCCGCTGTCACTCGTCACAGTGCTTCTTTTCTGCGCTCCCGTTTCAAGTATCAGCGGATGGAACGTCGTATGGATCTCCGTGTTCATCGTTCTGTTCTATCTGTTCATGACGATGTACTGCACCCCATACAACGCGCTTATCTCCGAGTTCGGCAAGACGCAGGACGACAGAATGTTCATCTCCACCGCGATCTCGCTGACTTTCTTCGCCGGCACACTCATCGCCTACACCCCGTTCGTTTTCGCAGGTATGCTCAAAGAAGCGGTCGGTTACAACTGGAGCTACAGGATCTGCTTCATTGTTCTCGCGGTCATCGCGTGCGTCTGCATGCTTATCCCGACCTTCCTGCTTGATGAAAAAGAATTCGTCGACACGAAGCCGTCAGAGACAAATATGTTCAAGTCTCTCGCGGCAACTTTCAAGAACCACGATTTCCGCGTGTTCGTCGGCTCCGATATCATGTACTGGATCGGACTCACACTCTTCCAGACCGGACTTCCTTTCTTCGTAAAAGTTTCTATGGACCTCGACGAGAGCAACACGATGCTCTTTATGGGCGGTATGACCGTTCTTTCCGCGGTCTTCTATCCGTTCGTATCGTCGCTCGTCCGCAAGTTCGGCAAGAAGAAACTCGTCATCGCCGGCTTCATCGGCCTTGCGATCGCATACGCTATAATCTTCCTCATCCCGTTCTTCGGCAGCGGCTCGATGCTCCCCGGTATTCTGATCTGTGTCGTCGCGGCGTTCCCGATGGCGCTTCTCGGTATCATCCCGCAGTCCATCGTCGCCGACGTTGCGGAAGCTGACGGCATCGTCACCGGCGAAAATCGCGAGGGCATGTTCTTCGCGGCGCGTACGTTCGCTATGAAATGGGGTCAGTCGCTCGCAATGCTGATCTTCACGTCTCTCGCGATCATCGGCACGACGCAGAACACAAACGCAAACGACATCTCCGCTTCCAAGACCGGTCTTACGATCGTCGCGGCTGTCGCGGTAGTATTCTGCCTGCTCGGCGCGATCATACTTGCCGCTTACAGAGAGAAGAAAGTTATGAAGATAATCTCCGACAAGAATGCGCCCGAGGTGCCTGCGGAAGTCGAAGAAAAGAACTGATATGAACTGTCAATTTAAGTTTACTTACGTCGCTGACGGCGTCGAAGAATCCGTTTCCGACGCCGCTCAAGGCGGTGACGTCGAGCTTTACGTCACCGACGACGGCGAGAGAAGGACGGTCAGAGTAAAAGCTTTGCGCGATATCGCGCTCAAAGGATATTTTGAGACCGACCACGACTTTTTCACGTCGCCCGTGCCCGAAACGCCCGACCCGAAGGGCGACCTCTACTTCATCAACGGCTACCAGTCGTGGACCGAGACGAGAGAGTTCTACGGTGACGCGAGAGAGCGGAACGTGACGGCGCTCCCGCAGGGACTCGTCCGCAGCTTTTCGCTTGACCGCTACGGCGACGCGACCTTCTATGAATACAACAAAAGAGTGCTTCACGGCTACGACGTGTTCTACGTAAAGGGCACGACCGGCGCGTTTGTGTGCAGCCTCAATTCAAAAAACGCCTACCTCATAATCGAGGTGATAAGACGTTCGGGCGAGGTCTCGCTTATCTCCGATATTCGCGGCAAATCTCTTTTAGCGGGTGAGGAGTACGTGATCTGCGATTATTTCTACAAGGGAAGCTATGAAGAGGGGATCGCGGTCTTCGGAAAATATTTTCCGGCGCGGGACGTCAAAAAAGTCTTCGGCTACACCTCCTGGTATAATTATTATCAGGACATAAACGAAGAGACGATGCTCCGCGACCTCGAGGCGCTTGATTCGCGTTTCGATCTCTTCCAGATCGACGACGGATACGAAACGTTCGTCGGCGACTGGCTCGACGTGGATAAAACAAAATTTCCGAGAGGGCTCGCTCCTGCCGTCGAAAAGATAAAGGAGCACGGTTTCACTGCGGGTATATGGCTCGCGCCGTTCGTCGCAGAGGAAAAGAGCCGCCTTTATAACGAACACCGCGACTGGTTCAGACTCGGTCCCGACGGCGAACCCGTAAAATGCGGGTCGAACTGGAGCGGATTCTTCGCGCTCGACCTTGAAAACGAAGAAGTTAAGGACTATATCAGGCGGTGTCTCGGGCACTACGTCGATATGGGGTTCGACTTTTTCAAGCTTGACTTCCTTTACGCCGCAAGCCTTCCCGACTACGAGGGAAAGACGAGAAGCGAGTCGGCGGAGTACGCATACTCGTTCCTACGCGAATGTCTCGGCGACAAGATCATCCTCGGATGCGGGGCGACGGTCTTCAACGCGGCGGGCAAGTTTGACTATCTGCGTGTCGGTCCCGACGTGTCGCTGATCTTCGACGACAAATGGTTTATGAAGTTTATGCACCGCGAGCGCATCTCGACGAAAGTCACTCTGCAGAACACCGTGTTCCGCTCGTTTATGGACGGATATCTCTTCGGATGCGACCCCGACGTGTTCCTGCTTCGCGACGACAATATTTCGCTCTCGAAGGATCAGCGCCGCGCGCTGATAACCCTTAACGCGCTGTTCGGATCCGTTATGATGACGTCGGACAATCTCGCGTCGTACGACACGAAAAAGAAGAAGCTTCTCGCAGGGGCGCTCGATCTGTTCCGCCGCGCGAAGGTCACTGATTATTCGAGATATGACAAAACTATCACAGTAAGATACGTTCTCGACGGCAAGACCGAAGAGATAAGATACGATACAGAGGGAGGCGTTTTGAAATGAAAGACAGAACGAGTGTCATTTTCGGAAACGAAATGGATGAAAAAACCGTCAAGGCAGCCGAAAAGAGCAAGGCAAAGTATATAAAAAAATACGGCGACGACTCTGACGCGGACTATAAGATCGGTTTTACAAAAATAGATACGCTTTCCCACATGGGAGTTCAGAACATTGTTTTTTCTGACGAAAACGAGGAGTTTTCCGGCAATCCTCTGATAGTAGGAAATATCCGTATGGGATTCGGTCATTACCGTATCTCGATGGCGATGGCGTCCTGCGCGAGAGCGCTCGGCTTCACGCCGTACTGGCTCGACCTCGCGTCTTTCAACGCGACGGGCTCCGAGATGATAAGGGAGCAGAACGATATGTATTCTCTCGCATCCCGCATTTCTCAGAAATCTCGCCTTTTCAACAAATTCGTATGGGAGCCTCTGAACAGCGAGGGCTTCAAAAAGATATCCTATAACGCGAAAGACCAGAAGAACAGCGAGCTTCTCGTTCCGATATTCAGACACATACCGAAAGACATACCGTACATCGCAACTCACGTCTGGCCGAGTCAGGGCGCGATCCACGCGGGAATGACTCACGTCGTCAACGCGATCCCCGACAACTGGCCGATGGGCCTCCACCTCTCGGAGGGGGCGATCCATACGGTGCAGACGCCGTTCGCATATCTCGGGTACAAAACTCTTTCCGGATTCGCAAAGACGCCGCTGAAGGGTATGCCCGAGGACTCTATACGCGACGTCGGCTGTTACGTCGATCACGAACTGCTCGTAAACCTTGAGGCGGATAACGCGCTTCGCCGTAAGAGAGTGTCGTCCGGAGGTCCTGTCAGGATCCTGATGAACGTCGGCGGCGCCGGCGCCGGAGGCGCTATGTTCGAGGCGATGATAGACCATCTTATCCCGTACGTCAAAGCGGGCAAAGCGTCTTTGTTCCTCAACACCGGCGACCACACAGACGTCTATCGCCATTTTTCCGAACACATCGGAGACAGGGCAAACGTCAGAAAATTCAACGAAGACTACGAAGCGCTCATTTCTTACGTAAGAGAGATAAGAGAGGGAGACGCCGAAGGGATCAATCTGATCTGCAACAAAGATATTTTCCGCGCAGTCTATTCGACGAATATGCTGATGCCTGTATGTGACCTTCTCGTCACAAAACCGAGCGAGCTTGCGTTCTATCCGATACCGAAGTTATATATGAAGCATATCGGAGGACACGAGGTCTACGGAGCGATACACGGACGCGAGTTCGGCGACTCGACAGACGAGTATCCCGCCAAAAAGAGCGTCTGCGATGCGCTCGACCGGGTACTTGCCGACCGCGAGATCATTCCGCATCTTTGCGACAGGATAGATGCGCTGAAGGCGCAGGGCTATTACAACGGAGCGTACGAGTGCGTAAAACTCGCCGCGGGCATCAAGGAATAAAGAATAACCGTATCATTATCAGGGGACGGTAAAAAATAATATGGAAGACAGAAAATACGTTATCGCGATGGACCAGGGAACTACGAGTTCCCGCGCCATCCTGTTCGACAAGAGCGGGACGATAATCAGCATGGTACAGCGCGAGTTCAGACAGATATTCCCCAAGCCGGGCTGGGTCGAGCACGATCCTATGGAGATCTGGTCGACGCAGATGGGCGTGACTATGGAGGCGATGCAGAAGGTCGACGCGAGAATTGACGAGATCGCGGCGATCGGCATCACCAATCAGAGAGAGACGACGGTGATCTGGGACGCCGCGACCGGCAGGCCGGTATACAACGCGATCGTATGGCAGTGCCGCCGCACGTCCGATATGATAGACAAAATGAAAGCGGACGGATGGGAAGAGAAGATCAAAGCCAAGACCGGACTCGTTCTCGACGCGTATTTTTCCGCGAGCAAGATCGCGTGGATCCTTGAGAACGTCGAGGGCGCGAGAGAGCGCGCCGAAGCGGGAGAACTCCGTTTCGGTACGGTCGATTCATGGCTTATCTGGAATCTGACCGACGGCAAAGTCCACGCGACGGACTATACAAACGCGTCGCGTACTATGCTCTACGACATCCACCGTCTTTGCTGGGACGACGAGATACTCGGGTATTTCAAAATACCGAAGAGTATGCTCCCCGAGGTCAGACCGTCGAGCTGTATTTTCGGATACACCTCGAAGTTCGGCGGAGAAGTTCCGATAGCGGGTGCCGCAGGCGACCAGCAGTCGGCGCTCTTCGGCCAGTGCGGATTTTCCGCGGGCGATATAAAGAGCACTTACGGGACCGGCGGATTCATGCTGATGAATACCGGGCGCGAAGCAATAAGATCAAAGCAGGGGCTTCTGACGACCATCGCCGCCGGAGTCGGCGACGACGTGAGTTATGCGCTTGAAGGATCTGTCTTCGTCGCGGGAGCGGCGATACAGTGGCTTCGCGATGAAATGAGAATGATAAAGAGCTCGCCTCAGTCGGAAGAGTATTGCAGAGCGGTAGAGGATTCCGACGGGGTGTACGTCGTTCCCGCGTTTTCGGGAATGGGCGCGCCTTACTGGCAGCAGCGCGCGAGAGGGACGATAGTCGGTCTCACCCGCGGCGTGTCGAAGGATCATTTCATTAGGGCTACGGTCGAGTCTCTTGCATATCAGACGAACGACCTCGTTCACGCGATGCAGGAGGAGGCTGGACTTGATATCGGTTCTCTGAAAGTTGACGGAGGCGCCTCGGCGAACGACTTTCTGATGCAGTTCCAGTCGGACATATCCGACGTTTTGATAGAGCGTCCGAAGTGCGTCGAAACGACGGCGCTCGGAGCCGCGTATCTCGCGGGACTTGCGGTCGGATACTGGAAAGACGAGGACGAAGTGCGCGCCAACTGGCAGTGCGAGAAGGTGTTCACCCCGTCGATCGCTCCCGAGAAAAGAAGAAAACTGTTAAAAGGATGGAAGCGCGCGGTCAGGTGCGCTGTATATTGGGCAAACGAAGAAAATGACGAAGAATAACAAATACGACGTGTGCGTCATAGGCGCCGGTGTTATCGGCTGCGCCGCCGCGAGATTCCTATCGCGGTACGATCTGAAAATATGCGTCGTCGAAAAGGAAGAGGACGTCTGTTCCGGCACAAGCAAAGCGAACAGCGGCATCGTTCACGCCGGTTACGACGCAAAACCGGGCAGCCTTAAAGCAAAGATGAACGTGCGCGGCGCGGCTCTGATAAGAGAGCTCTCCAAGACGCTCGATTTTCACTACCGTCAGAACGGATCGATGGTGCTGTGCTTTTCCGAAGATGATATGCCGGCGCTGAAGGAACTGTACGAGCGCGGTATAAAAAACGGCGTCGAGGAACTGTCGATCGTCTCCGGAGACGAGGCAAGACGTATGGAAAGCGCGCTCTCGGAAAAAGTCGTCGCGGCTCTTGTCGCGCCGACAGCCGGAGTGGTGTGCCCGTTCGGAATGACTTATGCGTTTGCCGAAAATGCTGCGGCGAACGGCGTTGAATTCAGATTTCTGACCGCGGTCAAAGAAGTACGCAGGGAAGGCGGCGGATTTGCCGTAGTTACCGATCAGGGGGCGATCTCTGCCCGAGCGGTCGTCAATGCGGCGGGAGTATATGCCGACGCCGTGCATAATTCCGTCTCGGATGATAAGATCAACATAACTCCGAGGAGAGGAGAGTACGTCCTTTTTGACCGCGAGGTCGGGGATACTGTCAGCCACACGGTGTTCCAGCTTCCCGGCGCAAAGGGAAAGGGCGTTCTCGTGACGCCGACGGTTCACGGAAATCTTCTCGTCGGACCGAATGCCGAAGATATAGACGACAAGGAAGACACGTCGACGAGCGCCGCCGGCACGGATTATATCAAAAATCTTGCGCTTGAAAGCGTCCCGTCTCTTCCGTACAGAAGTGTGATAACCGGCTTTTCCGGGCTTCGCGCTCACGAGGATCGCGGTGATTTTATAATAGGCGAGGCGCCGGATGCGCCGGGGTTCTTTGATGCCGCAGGCATTGAGTCACCCGGCCTTTCAAGCGCGCCTGCGATCGGGGAATATCTTGCAGGACTGATCTCAAAAAAGCTCGGCGCGAAGGAAAAAGAGAATTTCATATCCGAGAGACGCGGAATTCCGGAGGTCGCGAAACTGCCGCGCGAAGAACGGTCAGCACTCATCGCAAAGAATCCCGCTTACGGCAGGATAGTCTGCCGCTGTGAGTCGATCTCCGAAGGTGAGATCGTCGACGCGATACGGCGCAAACCCGGCGCCGTCAGTCTTGACGGCATCAAACGCCGCGTAAGGCAGGGAATGGGCAGATGTCAGGCGGGCTTCTGCGCTCCGCTCGTCATCGAGATACTCGCGAGGGAACTCGGCATTCCCGCGACAGAAGTCGCGAAGAACCGCCCGGGCTCCGAGCAGATAAAGGGGTGACGGTATGAGACATCACGATGTAATAATAATCGGCGGCGGCCCCGCGGGACTTGCCGCGGCGCTTTCCGCAAAGGTGGCGGGAGCGTCCGACGTGCTCGTTATCGAGCGCGACGAACGTCTCGGCGGCATACTCAATCAGTGCGTTCACAACGGTTTCGGACTTCACACTTTCAAGGAAGAGCTGACGGGACCGGAGTACGCCGAGAGATATATCAAACGGGTCCTTGAAGAAAAGATACCGTACAAGCTGAACACCATCGTCGCAGACGTTTCGCCTGAGAGAGAGGTCACATACGTGAATCGCGACGAGGGCGTGGTGACGGTGTCGGCGGGCGCGGTGGTGCTCGCAATGGGATGCCGCGAGAGGCCGAGAGGCGCGCTCGGGATCCCGGGCTTCAGACCTGCGGGCGTGTTCACCGCCGGCGCGGCGCAGCGCCTTATGAATATCGAAGGATATCTCGTCGGACGTGAGGTGGTCATCCTCGGATCGGGAGACATAGGGCTCATCATGGCGCGCCGTATGACTCTTGAAGGCGCGAAGGTGAAGGTCGTCGCGGAGCTGATGCCGTATTCCGGCGGGCTTAAGAGAAATATCGTTCAGTGCCTTGACGACTACGGCATACCGCTGAAGCTCTCGCACACGGTGACGATGATCCACGGCAAAGAGAGAGTGGAGGGCGTAACGATTTCGGCAGTTGACGAAAATCGTCGTCCGATACCGGGGACGGAGGAGTATTACTCATGCGACACGCTTCTTCTCTCCTGCGGTCTGCTCCCCGAAAACGAGCTTTCAAAATCGGCGGGAGTAGTTCTTGACCGCGTGACCGGAGGCCCCGAGGTGGACGACCGTCTTGAGACGTCGGTCCCCGGAGTCTTTGCGTGCGGAAACGTGCTTCACGTTCACGACCTCGTGGACTTCGTGTCCGAAGAGGCGACGAGAGCGGGAGGCGCCGCCGCGGAATATGCGAAAGGCGCTTTGAGAGAAAATGCGAAATACGCCGAGATCAAAGCGTCCGGCGGGACGCGCTACACGGTGCCGAAGCGGATCGACATTTCTTCGATGGACGAAAAGGTGACGCTCCGCTTCCGCGTCGGCGACGTTTACAAAGGCAAGAGCGTGGCGCTGTACTACGACGGCGAGCTGATAAAAAAGACGCGCCGCCGTGTGATGGCACCGGGCGAAATGGAGGAGCTCGTACTTACGAAAGAGAGCTTTTCCGGCCATGAAAACGTGAAAGAGATCGTGGTCTCTGTGGAGGATTGATAGATATGGAAAAGAGAGAGATCACCTGCATACAGTGTCCGATGGGATGTCCTCTCGTCGTCACGGTCGACGGCGATAAAGTTACGGTCACGGGCAACACCTGCCCGCGCGGCGCGGTATACGGCGAAAAAGAGGTCGTTCACCCGACAAGAACTGTGACGTCCACCGTTGTCGTCGAGGGCGGCGAGATACCGAGAGTGTCTGTAAAGACTTCGGGCGACGTGCCGAAGGAAAAGATCTTCGGTGTGATGGAGGAGATACGCGCGCTCCGTGTTGCGGCACCGGTGAAGACGGGCGACGTCCTGATCGGGAACGCCGCGGGGACCGGGGTATCGGTTATTGCGACAAAATCCGTCGGAAGACGGTGAATTGACAGTTTTTCAAAGAACTGAAAGAATGGAGAAAAATATGAAAACGTTATTGAAGGTCATCGCAATAATTCTCGGCGTGATAATTCTCGTTGCGGGCGGATATTTCGCGTATCTTATGATCGCGTTCCACCGCATAGGCGACATGACGGTCGAAGTTTCAGACGGGACGACGGCGTCGGCGGAAGTCGGCAAAGAATATTCTATTGTTTCTTATAACATCGGCTTCGGAGCTTACGAGTCCGATTACGGCTTCTTTATGGACGGCGGCAAGGAATCCTGGGCGTGGTCTGAGGAGAGGCTCGATGCGAACCTGAAGAATATTTCTTCTCTTCTCAAGGACCGCGGAGCCGATCTATACATAATTCAGGAAGTCGACTTCGATTCGACGAGAAGCTATCATTTCGACGAGCGCACGTATCTGGCGTCTGCGCTCACCGGTAAAGATTACACGTTTGCACAGAACTACGATTCGCCCTTCCTTTTCTATCCGATCTTCCAGCCGCACGGCTCGTCGAGATCCGGTCTTATGACGTTCTCGTCGTTCGACGTCAAATCGGCGGAAAGAGTAGAGCTTCCGATCGAGACGGGACTTACAAAGTTCCTCGACCTTGACCGCTGCTACTCCAAAAACAGGATAAAGTGTGAAGACGGAAAGGACCTCGTACTCTACAATTTCCACCTTTCTGCCTATACTTCAGACGGAAAGATCGCGACGGAACAGCTGAAGCTCCTGCTCAACGACGTTGAGTCGGAGTACTCCAAGGGCAATTACTGTATTGCCGGCGGTGATTTCAACAAGGATATTCTCGGCGATTCTTCGGTATATTTCGGAAAATCCGATATAGAGTATACCTGGGCTCAGCCGATCCCCGAGGGAACGCTCGACGGTTATCATGTGACTCTCGTCGCTCCGCTCGACAAGGATGATCCGGTTCCGACCTGCCGCAACGCCGACGGGCCGTACAAAGAGGGCCAGTACGTTCTGACGATCGACGGTTTTATCGTCACAGACAACGTCACAGTCGTCTCATCCGACGTCATCAACACCGAATTCGCATACTCCGATCACAACCCGGTGACGATGACTTTCAAGCTCGGGAAATAAGGATATTAATAAATAGGAATTATGCGGGGAAACTTTTTGCAAAAAGTTTCCCCGCACCCTTTCAAAAATCTTTGAAAGGGCATTCTTTTATTAAACTGCTTTGCGCGGCATTGCCGCGCATATTTTTTTTGCCGTTATGAATATAGTAGATAGAACGATTACAAAAGATAATAGTTAAAATCTGGATTATTCCGAAATCCACAAAGAAATGGAAAACTATTTGTGCAAATGTCATATATGTATATAAGAATAAAAGATTAATTTTTGATTAATTAACAAATTCTTGTTGACATATCGCGCGTTTTGCGATAAAATAAAATAAATAAACAGCGCAGGGCTGTTTATACTAAAATCAATTTTCATTATTTCAAAGTGAGGAAGCAACTATGAAAAAAGTATTAGCTCTTATGCTCGCTGTACTTATGTTCTTACCTGTTCTCGCATCCTGCGGCGGAAGCGCTGAACCGGCAAAAGAACAGAGCGCTGTTCAGAAGATCATCGCTGAAGCGCAGGGAATGACTCTTGAAGAGCTTGCAAAGAAAGCTATCGAAGAGTCGAACGGCAAGACGTTCTACGGCGTCGGCAACTCCAGCCGCGGCAAGAGCGCTCTCCCCGTATTCATCGAATATCTCCAGTCCATCGACTCGTCTTACACTCTCGAGTTTGACTGGCAGCAGCCGAAGAACAACAAGATCTTCGACCAGCTGACCGCTGAATCCCAGAAAGCTACCGGCACATACGCTATGACGCTTATCCAGGACGGCAACCAGATCGAGAAGAAGATGGTCCAGACCGGTATTCTTGACACGTTCATTCCGAAGGCATGGGCAGAAGCAAACAAGATCGACGCTTCTACATACAAAGGATATCTCGCACTCCAGACACTTAACAAAGTGTTCATGTACAACTGCACCGGCGAAAAGACGTATGACAACTGCTGGGACTACGTTGCAGAAGAAGCACACGGCCAGTTCATGTCCATCGACTCCGAGATCGTCGGCAAGAACTTCCTTTACATGCTGACAAAGGATAACTACGCTGCATACCTCAAAGCTGCGTTTGACAAACTCACGGACGCTGAGAAAGCATACTTCCAGCCCACGATCGACGAGATGGCTCAGACAGCTACCGAATTCGGCCTTGGTGAGAACGGCAAATACGCTCTCGCTTGGATCAAACTCTGGGTCGGCAGCTACACAGCAGTAGAAGACGACGGCCCGATCTGCAACAACCTCACAGACGCATCGGCAACCGATCAGTTTGGTCTTCTCGTTTACTCGAAACTCCGTTCCATCGAAGAGTCCGACAGCAAGTCCGTCAACAACATCAAAGTTGCGGCTTACCAGGACGGCTACGAAGGAATCGGCGGCTACGGCTACTGCCATTATCTGTTCGTAACAGATAACAGCCCGCTTCCGTGGACTGCTTGCGCATTCATTGCTTTCATGACCTGCACACAGAAGGGCTTTGAGGCTTGGGGCAAAGACATGGGCGGTTATTCTTCCAACCCGGAAGTAGCAGCTGAGAACGAAGAGCTCCATCATCACTCCACAGGCGGTCAGGTCGACGGCGTCGACACATATCCCGCAAAGAACGACCGCGGTTACGACTGGTGGGTAGGCGACGGCGAACTCGTACTCGAGGATCCCGAATACTGCGCATCCGTTGCATTCACGGTAGGATCATGGATCGAAACGCTCGACAAATATAAGGGCTGATATCCGATACTATAAATCAATAATCAAAGGCGTCCTCTGACGCCTTTGATTTTATAAGAGGATCAAGATATGCAGAATAATTTATACATGCCTGTGAGCAGATGGACGATCCTGTGGAATAAGATAAAGACCTTCTTTTCCAAGCCGCAGAACACCATCCTCGTTATCATGGGTCTTATTTGCACGTTCACGACGTTCGCACCTATAATTGCGATAATCGAAGATACGCTTAAGATCCACCCCGGTACGATCGACCAGCATCTTACCGGACAGGCGTCGGGCTTCACCGCCGTCAACTATACGGACCTCTTTACGAGCAGCATTGCGAAAACGCATCTCTGGACCCCGCTCGGCAATACGCTGATACTCGCTATCGGTTCTTGCGCGGTGGCGATCCTCTACGGCGGCCTCTTCGCATTTCTCGTTACGAGGACGAACCTTAAATGCAAAAAGTATTTAAGCTCAATATTCATCTTCCCGTACATCATGCCTCAGTGGACTCTGGCAATGGTGTGGAAAAACCTGTTCGACTCGATGAGCGTGACCGGTACCAAGGACGGTCTTCTCGCGGGATTGTTCGGGATCAATATGCCGTCGTGGTGGTGCTCGGGAATGTTCCCGTCACTGCTCGTGCTCGGACTTCACTACGCGCCTTTCGCTTACATCCTTATAGGCGGTATCTTCCGCAATATGGACGCTAACCTCGAAGAGGCGGCGACGATCCTGAACACTCCGAAGTGGAAGATAATGACGAGAGTCACTCTCCCGCTGATCCGTCCGGCCATCCTCTCGACGATCCTTCTCGTCTTCGGAAGCTCGATGGGTTCCTACCCGGTACCTCACTTCCTCGGACTGACAACGCTCTCTACGAAATATATCGAACTCAACGACAGAAGAACCGGTCAGGCGAGTATCCTCGCCGTGATAATGATGCTTCTCGGCGTCGCCATCATGTATTTCAACCAGCGCTCTCTCAAGAGCAGGAAGAGCTACACGACGGTCACGGGCAAGTCCGGTCAGACCTCGAAGATCAACCTCGGCAAGGTCGGCAAGATTGTCATCGCCGTTATACTCATCATCTTTACGTTCTTCACAAGTATTTTCCCGATAATCTCCTTCGCGTTTGAAACGTTCTTACCCAACCCGGGAGACTACAGCTTCTTGAAGACATTTGATTCTTCCAACCTGACGACGAAGTGGTGGATCACCAGTGAAAACGTCACGGAGAACGGAATGTACGGTCAGAAGGGTATGTTGTTCAACGAAATGATCTGGAAAGGCTTCGGCGGTACGATGCTCGTATCTGTCGCCTGCGCATTAACGGCCGGCGTGCTCGGCACACTGATCGGTTACGCCGTTTCAAAGAAGCGCCGCGCGAAGCTTGCAGGCTATGTCAACGCAGTTGCGTTCCTACCTTATCTGATGCCGTCTATCGCAGTTTCGATCGCGTTCTTCAAGCTTTTCTCCGGAGGGTTGAACCTGTACAACACATACTGGCTGCTCATCATAGTCGGTACGGTGAAGTACATCCCGTTCGCAAGCCGAAGCTCGCTGAACTCGATGCTCCAGCTCTCGGGTGAGATCGAAGAAGCGGCGGTGATACAGGATATCCCGTGGAGGAAGAGGATGACGCGGATCATAATTCCTATCCAGAAGTCGTCTATCGTCTCCGGATTCCTGCTCCCGTTTATGACGTGTCTGAGAGAGTTGTCTCTGTTCATGCTGCTCTGCGGCCAGGGACTTATCCTCTCCACTCAGCTCGACTACTTTGACGAGATGGGACTTTACGCGTTCTCGTCCGGTATCAACCTGATACTTATCGTCACGATTCTTATTTGCAACGCCCTCGTCAACAAGATCACCGGCGCAAGCCTTGACAAGGGAATAGGAGGTTAATATGCCGAAAATAGTATTGACAGATATAACGAAACGGTGGGGAGATTTCTACGCCGTTGATCACCTTGACCTCGTGATAGAGGACTGCTCGTTCGTCACGCTTCTCGGACCTTCCGGCTGCGGCAAAACTACGACTCTCCGTATGATCGCGGGCCTTGAAACTCCGACCTCCGGCCGCATCGAGATCGGCGACACCGTCGTTTTCGACAGCGAGCGCGGAATAAACGTTCCCGCTAACAAGCGCCACGTCGGATTCCTTTTCCAAAACTACGCTCTTTGGCCGAACATGACGGTCTATCAGAACATCTCCTTCGGACTTAAGAATCTGAAGAAATACACGAAGCAGGAGATCGACGAGATAGTACAGCGCGTCGCCCGTGTCGTTAAGATCGAGATGTTCCTCGACAGATATCCGTCCGAGCTTTCCGGCGGTCAGCAGCAGCGTGTCGCGATCGCGCGTACACTCGCTCCGGAACCGGAAGTAATCTTCATGGATGAGCCGCTGTCGAACCTCGACGCGAAGCTCCGCCTTGAAATGCGCTCCGAGCTGCAGAGACTTCATCTGACGACGGGCAGAACGTTCGTTTACGTCACCCACGACCAGATGGAAGCTATGACTCTCGCAACGAAGATCTGCCTTATCGAGAACGGCGTGCTCCAGCAGTACGACCCGCCGCTTGACGTTTACGGCAAGCCGAACAACGTGTTCGTTGCAGACTTCGTAGGAAGCCCGTCGGTCAACTTCATCGACGCCGTCGGCGCACAGAACGCAGAGGGTGAGATGGAATTCGCTGTTCTCGGCGAGAACAAAGCTAAATTCAAGTTCGCATCCCCAATCAGGATCGACGAGTGGAGAGCGGCTGAGGCGGCGAAAGACGCCGAGCACGAAGCCGTAAAAGCGGAACGCGCCAAGGACAAAAAGCACGTTGAAAAAGGCAACAAGGACAAAGTGTTCGATTATCCCGTTGCTCTCGTCGACGACACGAGAGAAAAGGTCGAACCGACGGAGCGCGACTTCGTCATCGGCGTTCGTCCCGAGATGATCGAGATCTGCGAAGACGGCGGCATTGAAGCCGAAGTCTATTCCGCAATGCCTACCGGTATGGAGACGACCGTCCGCGTCAGAATAGGCAACTTCCTTCTGACAGGCGTTGTCTTCGGCGGCGTGACGTACGAGATCGGAAGCCGCATCCACGTCAGATTCAAGGGTGCGGGACTTATGCTCTTCGACCGTATCAACGGCCGTCTTATCGGCACCGGTTCGCTCGAAGTATAAGATTTCCGAAATAATCAAAAGGGCGGTCTAAGGGCGCGTGCTCTTAAGGACAGTTAATAAATACCGGCTGAAGTAAGGAAATAAACCTTATTTCAGTCGGTTTTTTGTCGCATATCGGCGCAAGCAGGGAATTTGTACTGCAAATTCCAAAGGCGATATGTTTTGCAAATATGCAAAACGCGATATAACTGCTTCGCAGTTGCGATATATTCGTTTATGAACGAAATATATCGTCCATAAGCGAAATGCGATATGATATTTGCCCTCGTTCGCGAAGCGAACATATCGCGTGCCGAAGGCACATATCGAACACCGAAGGCGTATATCGCTTGCCCGAAGGGCAAATATCGCTGCCGACTGTCCTTTAGAACAGTCGGCAAAAGACCGCCTTTTTTTGCATAAACTTTCATATTATCCAAAAAATCTAAAATATTATTGCATTTACAGCTGCATTATGCTATAATTACGTTGTGTTTTAATTCTGCAGCTCACAAGGAGCTCTTTGCATAATCAAGATCGGATAAGCCAATGTTGAGAAAAAAGAAAAGCCTTAAGAAAACCCTTATGTACTGCGGTCTTGAAAAAGACGAATTCAGAAGCATCAAAGGCCATATAGCAAAACGAAACAACGCGCTGCTCAAGTTCTCGTCCGCGTTTATATCGGTACTCGCATTTTGCTTTTTGCTGATGGGAATTATCGGTGACACTGTGGAGATCTTTCCGTACGCGTTCTTGCTTTTTGCAAATGTGGTCGTTTTTATTTTGCGCTGCTGTATCAAGAACACGGCGTACGTGCTGGGGATACTTCTTTCATACGCGCAGATGATGGCAGTTTTTCTGTATGCCATAGTGCTCAGTTTTATGCCGAATAACATCGGGATGCCTGCGACGAGCGTTATCGTTTTCTTCTCGATGATACCGCTCACGATAGACGACAGACCGGTCAGAATGATAATCACGATGACGGTGTTCTATTTCTCGTATATGTTCATGTCGTACGCGTGGAAAGCGCCCGAGATCTTCAGAGTCGACCTTTTGAACTGCGTCGCTTTCTATTTTTCCGGGATCACGATGTACATTGTTATTTGCCTGCGAAACGTCAAGGAGATCAACCAGGACGTCAAGATCAAGCGCTTTCAGGGTGAGGTCATAACCTCTCTGGCGATGGTGGTCGAGTCGAGAGACCATAACACCGGCGAGCATATTTCGAGGACTGTTGATTACGTTCGCGGGATCACGCGCGCTATGAGACACGACGCGAGATATCTGTCTCTTCGAAATGATTTTCTCGATCTTGTCGTTCAGGCGGCGCCTATGCACGACGTCGGCAAGGTAAGGATCTCAGATATTATCCTCAATAAGCCTGCAAAGCTGACCGAGGAAGAATACGCCGAAATGAAGAAGCACACCGTTTACGGCGCGGAGCTGATAAAGGGCACGATGAAGAACATCGAGGAGGAAGATTTCTTCGACGTCGCTCACAACGTCGCGTTGTACCATCACGAAAGATACGACGGAAAGGGCTATCCTTACGGGCTTGCCGGAGAGGACATACCGATCGAAGCCCGGATCATGGCGATAGCAGACGTTTACGACGCGCTCGTTTCGGACAGAGTCTACAAGAAAGCGATTCCGAAGAATGAGGCGATCAAGATCATCAAAGAGGGCGCAGGCACTCAGTTTGACAGTCATCTGGTCGATCTTTTCTGCAGTTATATTGAAAAAACAGCATAAGACAGCGGACGGTACTGTGTTTTATGAAAGAAAAAAGTCTTTGCGAATCATCGCAAAGGCTTTTATTCGTTTTTAGATAAGCCACTCTTTCCGCGGGGGTCATTCGATACGCCGTTCTCACAGTTAAACATATTTTTACGTTTCGGGTATTGACAATTTCGATCAAATATTGTAAACTGATTTATGGATAATAGACCGCAATTAACCCGACGCATTATCCGAAAAGACAATTTAAAATACAACACAGTATAGTTGACAGCGATTCTGTTTTCGAGATAATACCAAAAGAATCTTTTATAGATATAAATGAAATAGAAACAAACGATAAGTGTCTTGATGTTGAAGCTGAAATTTGCGTAAGGCTGACTGATCAAGAGGCAACTAGGATAATCGAAAAGACAACAAA
>JAFSUU010000085.1 GCA_017445115.1 Clostridia bacterium
CGCTTCACGGAGGAGACAAACTTGTATACGATTACGAGATAGGCGGAAAGAAATATCTTGAGGGTGACGTGTATAAAGCGACGTCTGACTTCACGGTGAACAGAAGCGAAGGAAAACCGTGGGACGCGATGAGGCTTGCCCAGATAGTTGCAGAAGTTTATGATGAAGATCTGACGGAAGGTGAAAAAGAAGCACTGTCTTCGACTGCGCTGAAGAGCGAAACGGTCCTTCTCAGAAAACCGACGAACGATGACGGACTGATAACGGTAACAGCCAAGGGCGGCGATGTGTTTGAAGTCACGGCTCAGGATTATCCGTCCGGCGTCGAAGGGATCTACTGGACTCCTTCTTCGGGCAAGGCTGTAAACGGCACGGAGACGGTCGCAGAGTTCACGTTCAGCGAAGGCAAGGCGGAATTCACAACGGCTGAGTTTGAGAGAGTCGAGATCGAATACGGCATGACTCTCACGAACATTTCCGACGACGAGATAAAAGAAGTTTTGAACCTTCCCGGCATACTTGCCGAAGAGGCTAACGTTCAGATCGACAACCTTGAGTATCTGAACGGCGCGTACGACGAGCTCGGCAAACTTGACCAGAAGACCCTCAACCAGATACAGGTCGGCGTCAAGGGAAGCGATATGGGTGATGAAGCCAAAGCTGCGGCGCAGGCGATCATAGACGGCTGCGTGGATAAAGAAAACGCGAGCCTTTACATATATCAGTATCTCACGCAGTACCGTTCAAAAGGTCTCACGTATTATTACCAAAACGTCAATTACGCAAAAATGAGAAATCAGATCGATGTCCTGATCGACAATTTCTCGGCTATATACAACGATCCGCAATTCCTGACTCTTCTCGAGGATATCGGATACGAAAGCTATTACGATCAGATCGGAGGACTTCTTGACGATCTGAACAGCGTAGTTCTGACAGATCCCAATGAGGCGATAGATACGGCGAGCCCGTCGCTTCCGGAACTCGTTGCCGCTCTGGTAAAGGTCGGTAACGCGGCGCGCGAATTTGACTCGGCTTCAAAGAAGTTGACGCTCAATACCACTCTTACCGAGGCGGCGCCAGAGCGCTCCGTTCTCACGATCAAGGCGATACTTAAGAACAGCGCCGACGACGAGATATCGAACAAATTCGACACTCTGACTTTCTCCGCCGTTGAAGGACTGAATGACGGCGATATAGAATCGATCAACGCGCTTATAGACAGTCTCGTTTCGGATCTGAAGATCGACACGGTTCACTATTCCACTTCCGACACGCTCGAACTTAAAGCGGGCGACACTCTCGTCAAAAACGAGACGTTGACGTTTACGTACACTCCCAATCAGTACACGGTCACGTTCAAAGACACCGCCGGCGAAAAAGTCGGCGAAGAAACGTTCTTCTTTGATGTGGCGACGATCACTCTGCCCGGCTGCGAACTGGAGGGCAAACAGTACAGATACACGGTGTGCGGCGAAACGGTCATAACGGGTACCGAGGACAAGAGCGCATCGTTTACAACGGAGCAGATCGACGGCGGCGAGTACGAAGTCATCACCAGAGAGACGCTTGACGTTGAACGCGAATATACTCTCGCACTTATCAAAGATCTGAACGAGGGAATGTTCAATGCCGGAATGCTTTCCGGCGGAAAACTTACAATGGCGTTCATTCCGATGGAAGATGCCGACGGAAACATAACAATCGTTCTCAGAGTATCGCCGGATAATCAGGACAAGATCCGTGACGCTTTGCAGGGCATCGCGGAAACGTTGACGGGAAGCAGTTTCACGCATATCAAACTCGGCGATGAACTGCTGCGCGACGACAGCGTTATTTCAATTCAGGCATTCATCGATGCGCTTTTGAACAGCGGCATCGGTATTGACACTGTCAGAAACGCCATCACTCCCGACGGCCATATCGTCGAGATGGATCCCATCCCGGGCGTGACCGTTATCGGATCCGAATCCGATCCCGAGACCGGAGAAGAGTATCTGACCGTCAAGAGCGGAAGGATCAACAGCGTCGACGTTCTCGGCGGATACCTTGCCGATTTCGATATGACGCTTGGATTCAGCGCGAACGACGAGGGCAAGAAAGTCAAACTTTATCTGACTATTGAAGATTTCGGGGAAAACACCGATTCTCTTAAAGATACTCGCGGCGCGGCTGACAGTATCAGAGAAAAAGGAAACATAACGCTTCACGACGGAATAGCCGATATCGAAGTGACGCTCACCGAAGAGCTTCATCAGTTATATATGATCGCCATGGCGGCGCTCGGAAACGCGGATCTTTCAGATCTCGACGAAGTTGATCTCGTTTCGGCGATAGACCTCTTTGTCGACATTCTCAATTATATCTTTTCAAATGAAAACATTACGCTTGATACCCTCGAGAACACCGGCAAGAAAGTCAATATAGACCTTGACCTCTCCGCGTTCAAAGGAAATTTCGAAGAGCTGCGCTACCTCATCAAAGGAGCGATACATAATATCACGGCTTCAAATGAGAAAAGCGTGAGCGGAACGTACAGCGCCGACCTTCATTACGACCTCTCGTCGCTGCTCGACGATTACGGGCTCAGCGACAGCCTGCGCGGAATAATCAAGGAAAGCCGTACCGGCCTTGACGCAAAGATACAGCTTAAGGTCAACAATACTTGCGACTATCAGGCGATAATAGCTGACACCGGCTCCGACGAAACGAATATTATCAAGTTCACGCGCGATCTTGCCGCCGATGCGGCAGGGATCAAAAACGACGCTGTCGTGATCCTTCTCGACGACGTCAACGCAAACGTCAGATTCAACATGGAGACCGTAGTGCTTGATCTCAACGGTCACGTAATAAACGGAGATCTCGAGTGCGCGAAACCGGTCATCATTATTGACAGCTCCGTCGCAACGGACAGCGGCGCCGGGATCACCGGTTCTGTTACCGGAAAGGTGACGATAACTGCGGGAAGATATGATACCGACGTGAGCTCGCTTCTCAAGGGCGGATACACGCAGGATGAAACCGGACTCGTCCGCAACGGATTCTTCTTCATCGAAGACGACGGAGAGGGCGGCACGGACGTTCACGTCACCCCCGAGATAGACGCGGTCAACGCTATGGACGACGACTCGATCCGCAATATCGCGATGGAGCTCGCAACGGATATATTCTTCAATAACTATGCGAGAGCTGCGATGAGGATCGGCGAGAACGGCATCTACTCCTTCAAGATAGACGACGTATTCACGCTGCTCGACGGTTTACATGCCGGCGATCTGAACGATCTTCTGAGCGGCCTGGACTGCCCGGGCATCACGGCGTTTATAAACGATCTGCTTGCGAAGCTCTTCGATTTCGAGGCGCTCGGACAGGCGATACAGAACGGAACTCCCGTCGGTACGTACGTACTCGAATACGAACCCTGGATATTTGAATTCGATTACGTCGCGGGCGGCGATTACCTTACGGTGAATTTGCTGGCGAACGACGAAAACGTGAAATTCAAAAACGTCAGCATTTACGTCGACGAGAATCTCGGATTCGGTAAGACGGTTTCCGAGATGGGCAAGGTTATAACTGCCACGCCTTCGTTTGAGCTTTCCGGAGTCAAATATATGGGCGGTAAGCTTGACGTCAGATCGAAGATCTCGTTCGACGTTACAGTCAATACAAGGGACTATCCCGATTATGCGATAGCGACCGCCGTTGCACTCGCGGACGCGACCTCCGACGCCGACAAGAGATCGGCGCTCGTTGAGGGCATAAAGAAATATTATTACAACGGCAGAATGGCGAAGCTTAAAGAAGCGAGCGCAAACTTCACGACAGAGGAACTGTTTGCGGCGCTCTACACGACCAAGTCATTCCCGAAGATGCTCGCGGAGCTCGGACTTACCGGAGTCGTCGACTCAAGCGTAACGGATCTTTTCAATACATATAGGAGCGCGCTTAAGGCGATCCGCGCGGTGGACGAGCACCTCGCAGACTTTGAAGGTTCGGAAAAAACGCTCGGCTCTCTTGAAACGGAGAATTACGGCGAGTATTACGCGGAGAGCACGAGCCGCACGGAAAACGTTTCTTACACTGCAAACTCCAAACTCGGCGCTTCGATAACGACAGAGATCGAAAAAGTGGCGCTGACCGTAAAAGTGTTCGACGAAGAACCCTCGTACTTCATTATCGTTACCGACGAGCACGGCAACGAGCTCTACACGGGTGACGATGTAAACGCGGCGTTCGCAGCCGCAGTATCCGGTGCGACGGTCGAAGTGATCGAAGCCGTTTCGATGACGGAAGACATAACGGTCGGAGTTGACGTAATGGTCTTCGGAAGCGACAGGATAGATTACGGCGAATATTCGATGATCCTTGACGGCGACGACGCCGAGCTGACGACCGATACGGAGATCACCGACAAGGTGAAGAGCAGTTCGGAATACAGCGAGGTCACGGTGACCGGAACTTACGTATACAAACTGAGGCCTCTCGATCCTTTGATAGGCGATCCCGTGGCAAGAAACGGCGAAGCGCTGAAAGGTGCTTCAATCAATACGGTAACGAAACTGATAATTATAGACGTACTCGATCCCGAAAGCGTGACAGACAAAATGCGCGCAGGATACGGCGTCACGGTAGACCAGTTCGACACTGTTATCGGATTCGAGATACTCAACGCGGAAAACATCGACGTGGTGTTCAAGGCAAAGGGCAGAACGCTTGACGCTTCCGCACTCGTACCGACCGGAGCGGAGGTAACCGTTACCGCGACCAATCCGGACAGCGACGTCACGGCGACGGCGACATACACCGTCATAATCATCGGCGACGTCAACTGCAACGGGCGTGTGGATTCCGGAGACGCGCTTCAGATGATGAATTATTACTTTGGAAACATCAGTTTTTCAGAGTTCCAGCTGATGGCGGCTGACGTCAACCGCAACGGAGTCGTAGAATCGGGCGACGCGTTGAAGAACACGGTCAAGTACAACCGCCCGAGAGATTACAAGTCCAACTTGAGATAAATTGACAGAGAAAGCGAGGAAAAGAAAAATGAAAACGATTAAAAGAATATTTGCAATCGTAATGGCTTTCGCTTTCGCGGTCAGCATGGCGGTGACAGCTTTTGCGGCAACACAGGTCGAACAGGGTAAAACGGTAATTGTTTCGTTTACTATTCCGGAATCATACAGCGCAGACGGTAACTTTACGTTTTCCAACAGAGATCTGTTCACGGTAGTAAATTACAACTGGAGTACGGCGCTCGGCGGTTCTATCAGCAACGACAGACTGTTCTTCTACAGCCTTGACGGCACAGCCGCTTCGGTCACTATCAACGTGACCGTTACGGTGAAAGCCGGCGCTTCTGCGGGCGACAGCTGTGACATCACGATGAATTATGAGACGAGCGACGAAGCGGGCGATATGTCCGATTGGAAGTCGATGACTCAGACGATCGTCGTAAAGGAAGCGGAGGTAACGACTCCGGTCACACAGCCCGTCACGGAAACGAAGGCGCCCGACACCGAGCCGACTCCCGTCTCGGATACCGACGAGCCGATCGACCGAACGGACATCGACTATACGGAACTTCTCAGACAGATCTCTGTCGCTCAGGGACTCGTTGAAAGCGAGTACACCATCGACAGCTGGGATGCGATGCAGGAGCAGTTGAGAGCCGCGACAGCGCTCAAGACGAGCAAGAAGCAGGGCGAAGTCGACGCGGGCGCCCGCGCGCTTGAACAAGCGATCGCAGCACTCGTCAAGCTCGATTACAGCAAGCTGAAGAAGGCGTACGAGACCGCTAAAGGCCTTGAAAACTGCGCTCACGGTCCGCTTTGGTTCAAGCTTTTCGAGTCTCTCGGAAAAGTCGACGAGATGCTGAAGAGCCGAGATCAGGACGATATCAACGCCCTGACCAAAGAGATCGAGGACATCATCGAGGAGATCAAGAAGGACTGCCCGGACTGCGGTAAAGAGAACGTCAAAGAGATAATTAAGGAAGTTGAAAAGCTTCCCGAAGGCGATTACTGCAACATCACCTCTCACAAGGTGTGGCCTATCCTATTCTTCATAAGTCTTGCGATCAACCTTGTACTCGGCGGACTTATAGCATGGTTCTTCCTCAAACGCAAACAGAACCAGAAAGACGATACACCACTTGTTGATTACGACATCGGAGACGATGAGTAATATATAATGTAGATTTTTCCGAAGAGCGAAAACGCGCCCTTTGGAAAAGATACGACGCATCAAACAGTTAAAGGAGATACAGACGTGAGCGAACAGGACTGGAAAAGAAGGGAATATAATACGTGGGACGAGGCATTTCGCGCTCTTGCGCCGATAAACAGGCAGCAGTCGGTGCGAATCGCCGAGTACACGCAGATCCTATTTACGGGCGCCTGTGCAACGTCCTTCGGCAAGGGATCTTCGGAAGGAGAGGCGCGTATGCGCGGTCAGTACGCTGACCTCGCGTACAAATGCGGGTTGTACCATCAGCTCGGTAAGGCGCTCGTTCCTCCGGAGTACCAGGTGTGGCAAAACGACTTTTCCGAAGAGGAGATGGCGGTTTACCGCAAATATACGACGGACGGACGTCTTCTCGTGGCCCAGCTGCAGGAGCGCGGAGTGCGCGCAAAAGAAAAGCGCACCGGCAATCTTGAAGAGACGCCTACGAAGAATATCCCCTGGCTTATGATGCGCGAAAGCTGTGAGCAGCACATGGAGCGCTACGACGGTACGGGTTATCCCGCCGGAAAGATCGGACGCGAGATCAGCCCGATCGCGCAGATAGTCGGTCTTGCTAAAGAGCTTGACAGACTGTCCGCCGAGACGAAGCTCGAGCATCCGTTCGAATACGCCCTCA
The DNA here is from genome assembly GCA_017445115.1 of Clostridia bacterium. The sequence continues at coordinate 6,869 of JAFSUU010000085.1, forward strand.
CCACGCTCGTTTCTCAGTCCGGGACCGCATGGGACCCCGAGCTGATCGAAGTCCTCAAAGCGAACGAGGAGGGATGCCGCGCCGTATACGAAAAATTCATCTACTACACCATGACTCTGCCCGAAACGATCCCGCTGGTCGTCAAAAGAGAAGGCCGCCCGATGGGACTCGGATACAGACCTATGGTGGGTCGCGACTCTGACGACGTCGTCGGCTACGAGGCTATCCCGTGGTTCGGCGGAATTGCCGGACGTCCCGGCGAGACCGAGGGCGCACCCGAGGTCGAAGATATGATGAAACGCACCGGCATTCTCACAGACGTATCCTTCTATCTGCTGTATGAAGCGGCGGACGCGATCCTGCGTATGCAGAACTGCGGAATAGAGACGAAAGGGATCATAGTACAAATGCTTCCTTCGTTCTATAAGCAGGGAAGCCATTCGCAGAGATTCAATCAGCTGTTTCAGGATCAGCCGATACCGCGCGAAAAGCTCATGCTGACACTTCCGGAGCAGATCCTCGTCGGCGCCACAAAGACGCTCGAGGAGCTGATAACGAGATATCTGAAAAACGGGGTCACACTCGTTCTCGACGGATATCATCCCGGAAGCATTCCCGAGGCTCACCTTGCGGAGCTCGGTATCGAGTACATTCGCGTAGCGTCGGAGCTGTACCTCGATCAGGAGACGGCAAACACTATGAATCTCCTCAGAAAATCGGGCTTTGTCCTGATAGGCGGAGAAGCTTCCGATCACGACACGCTCGCATGGCTCAAAGCGTGCGGCTGTGAAATGATAAGCGGACCGCTCACCGGACACGTGACCGACGAGGACGGCATTATCCGCGACGGACTTGCGAGACAAAAGTGAGTTACAGACGGATAAAATTGACGGCGGAAAGGAGTTGATGCGATGCCCTCACCGTACGACCATATTCCCGAGGACGTACTGAAAGAGGCTGCGGCTGATTCAGCCGAAAAGAAAGCGTCAAAGACAAAAAAAGATTCGGCGAAATCAAGTTCGGGAAAAGGCGGATCTGAAAAAGACAGCACAAAACCGAACCCTGCATTGAAGAGTTCGAGGCAGCGCCGTATCATAAAGAAAAGACGCGCCGGCGTAGTGCTTAGTCGGGAAGAAGTTAAAGAAATCAAAAAAGGACGCCGCAAGCTCCGCCGTGAAATGCGCGGGCGCGGCATCAAAAGCAAAAGAGAATTTGAACTCGTAGCGGGAAGCTTAGGACTGTATTTCGACAAGAACCGGGGCTTTCTTGCGTGGCTTCTGTCACACTGGCTCGCGGCTCTTCTCGCGCTGCTCCTGCTGCTCATCCTGATACTGTTCATATTCGCTGCCGTTACGCAGCTGCGCGGTCATTTCACGATCAACCTGTCAGACGATATGTTTCGCGAGGGTTTCGTCCTGAGCGATTCCGTCGGGTTTGAAAATCCGACCGTCGAGCTGTTCGCGAGCCCCGCCGAAAACGTTCCGTGTGTTTCGATAAAAATAATACCGAAGGACGTGGACGAGATAGACGGCGAGCATAATGAAGAGTATTTCGCGTATACGTATTATATCCGCAACGAGGGCAAAAGCACCGTAGACTACGTCTGGGAGCTTGAACTCAATTCGGAGAGCAAAGATCTTTCCGACGCGGCGTGGGTAATGCTTTTTGAGGACGGCAAGATGCGTTTTTATGCGGAAGCAAACAAAACGACCGGCGAGGCGGAGGCTCTCCCCGCGAAGGATGACAATTCGAGAGGCTACCTCAATCTTCCGATTATGGAGCTTGCTCCGGACAGCGACCAGTTCGAGGTCGTTCGTACGACGGAAGGAGGTTTGACCTATTACAGAGTCATCCCGGATGAATTCAAGTCAAAGTACATAATTACCGACGGCGAACAGGAAAGCGTCGCCCCGGGGGACGTACACAAGTACACCGTGGTACTCTGGCTTGAAGGAGACGACGTCGACGCCAATAACACTAAAATCGGCGGTCACCTTGGTACTCAGATGAATTTCAGGCTCAAAGCAGAACGGAAGGGAGACACTTCCGGCGGCTTCAGAAGCCGTTGGGAAGAATTCTGGGAAAACCTCCGGTTTTGGGACTGACGGCGAGCGATCGCTAAAAAATGTCGCTATTTGGTGAATTTCATTCGCTTTTCACCAAAAAGCGGTTGATATAAATCCCCCCAAAAATGCCCCGGCGGGGGCAGAAAAATACGCAAAATAATAAAATCCCGAAAGGAGAAACAAAATGGCAAAAACCGCAACAAAGCGGAAAGAACACTCTGCAGCGACAATCAAACGTCGTCTTTCCGCGGCACTCGTAATGTTGCTGGTATCCTCGATCATGCTCGTTACTTCGACATACGCGTGGTTCACACTTTCCACAGCGCCCGAAGTCAAAGGCATTGACACGTCGATCGCCGGTAACGGAAGTCTTGAGATCGCTCTCATGCCCACTAACGGTACTTTCGCAAGCATCGGAAGCGGACGTGGAGCATCAGGTAACTACGCAGGAGGTGCGCAGGTCGCAACTGTCGCGAACTCCAACTGGGGCAACATCGTAAACCTCAGCGACGGTACCTACGGACTTGACCTTATAACACTCAGACCTGCAAAACTCAACGTAGCAGTTTCTTCTGTAACTGAATATGTTCTTACAAATGTTCACAAGGATCCTGCTGATGACAGTTCTGAAACGTTCGAATCGTATGTCGGCGCGGATGATCAACCCATTCAGCACTGGGACGCGTCGGCAAATGAAGGCGCAGGAGCAGCCGTATTTAACGATGATAAGTCGCTTGAAGACGCTAAAACGACTACAGAAACCACAGTTTCTAACGCGCTCGGCGGCGTTCCGTTCAAGATCCCTACGTTCGGATATGACGGAAGAATGGCCGGTCTTAAAGATACTTCTCTGAAGACACACTACACGGCGGCTGATTTCTCGGCTTCCGCTGAAGGTTTCACCGGCGAAAACCTCTACGGAGTTCGCGCTGTAGTTGACGAGCTCGGCGATACATACGGTTACGTTATCGACCTTGCTTTCCGTCTCAACACAGTTGCTTCCGCAGATTCGGAAGGGACGACAAACGGCAAACTTCTTCTCCAGGTTAACGGCGCACAGCGTGTTTACGCTGACGGAAACGCGGACGCAACACAGGGCGGCGGCAGCAATTTCTGGGTACAGACTCCCGCAGGTGAAGACGTCACCGGCGCTGACCAGAACGTTGCAACTCAGTTCCTGCAGGCAGTCAGGATCGCATTTGTTAAAGACCTCGGTAAAGCAGGTCTCGGCGAAGGTGAAGAACCTCAGATCCTTGCCTATGCGCGTCCCAATCCTCAGACAGGTAATCTTTACCTCTGCGATGTGCGAGGCGAAGCAGTAACTGGCGAAGAAAGCCTTACGATCCTCAGCAGCATGACCAAGAACGTTGCTTATCAGATCAGTGCGGTCGTTTGGATAGACGGTGAAGCCGTTACCAACGCCAACATGGCTATAAACAACAACATTCTTCAGTATGCTACGCTCAATCTTCAGTTCGCAACGGACGTCGCGCTCACACCCGCTCAGAACAGCGACCTTCTCAACAATCCCCCCGCGCCGATAGTCAACAAGGCGTCTCTGACGGCTAAGATTACGGAAGCACAAGCGCTTCTGCCCGAAGCAGGATCAGAACCGGCAGAAGGCGCAGAAGGATATGAAGCGTACACGACTTTCACCACTGCGATCAGTGCTGCTCAGGCGGTAGTTTCCAACGCAAACGCAACGCAGACGCAGGTCGACGATGCTGTTACAGCGCTTACTGCAGCGATTGCGGCTTATCAATAAGCTATAGGCGGCTGATATTTTCTTTCACCAACAAACAAATTATCGCTCCGGCGGGAGATGAAACACGCTATACCATATTCTGAAAGGAGAATATAAAATGACACAAACCGCAAACAGACGGCGTAAAGTCGTGATGCCCTCCGGCATCCGCAAGAAATTTGCAGCCGCACTGTGCATGCTTCTGGTTGCCGCGATCATGATGGTAGGATCGACCTACGCGTGGTTCACGCTTTCCACGGCTCCCGAAGTAACAGGAATCACAACAAATGTCGGCGCGAACGGAAACCTTGAGATCGCGCTTCTCAATGACACAAGCTTTTATCTCAATACGAACGACCTCGGTATTACTTCCGGTGTGACAGACTCGATGGCTACGCAGCCTATTGAGGAAGCCAACGAGACATGGGGTAACCTTGTAGACCTCAGCCCCGCAAGCTACGGCCTTTCCCACATGATACTCAACCCTGCAGCTCTCAACTATGTTGAGGGAACAAACGCAGGCGACTTCACGGGTATTGGCGGCGGTATGAACTCTCCTCTTCTCGCTCCGAACTACGGTTCCGACGGCAGAGTGATCGACGTTCTCAGAGAAACCCAGTCAGGTAGAGCCGACGCATCCGGTTCACGTTTCGTCGAAGCAGCCGGTCTCTCGGCGACCCGTCAAATAGGCGGCGTTCGCGTTATCGGCGTTTCCTCGGGTATCACGGTCCGTATCTCCACATACAGACAGGCGATCTCGCTCGTTTCGTCCTATATGAACGAAGCTAAACTCGCAGCTCAGGACTCCCTTGTCAGAAACGGACAGGAACTTGCATCCGCACTTATCGAATATGCAGCTGATGAGAATTATGCGATCACTGCTGATGGAGCAGCGGCAATGATCAACGTTATCGATTCCCTTGCGGCATCGAACGATGCCATTGCAAACGCGATCCGTTACGCAGCTGTCGCGATCGGCCTCAGCGGTTCCAACGAACACGAGTTTTCAGACGCTGAAGTTGCATCTGTAACCGCTGCAGTTGAAGCGGCTGATATCACTACGGTCGCCGCTCTTCAGGCGCTTATCCCCGGTTCGGATCTTACCGCTCTGTCAGATGCTGTAACTCAGTACAATAATCTCAAAGCGGAAACCGCAGCGCTCGTTGCAAAGAAATCTGACATTGATGAAGGTGCTGTTCTGGCAAGCCTTAAGGATGACGTATTCGACAAGATGATCAGCAAGGATAATGTAACTGTAAACGGTACTGCCGGTAGTGAGCTTAGTACCAACTCTGTCGGAACTCTTGCATCAAAGATCGTCTCAGACGGACGCGTTGTCGTAACGATGGGCGACGGATCCGGTGTTTACGCCGACATCGCCAACCTCGTCGGCGACTACACGGCAAGCGGACTCAACCTCACAATCTCCTACAACGGAATTTCCGTTGACAATATGCCCGCGGTCATGAACACCAACTGCATAGGCAACGGTGAGACTGCTGCTATCGTAGGCTCCATTGCAGGGGTCAGCGAAGCTCAGTCCGCAGGCGGTGCAGCATCGATCGACGACCCGTACGGATACATCATCGACTTCGGCGTCAGAACGAATGCCGCAGGTTCCGATCTGCTTATCGATTCAGAGGGCTCGCAGCGCGTTTACGAGGGACATGATAACTCCGCAACGCAGGGCAGCGGCACATACCTCGAGTTCAGCACGTCAGATGCTAATAAGTTCTCACTTGACGACGTCAAAGCGCTCATGAGCGCAGTACGTGTTGTATTCGTAACGCCCAACGAGGATGCTTCCAAGGGTTACGATATACTCGGCATCGCAGCTGCTGATATCAACGCCAGCGCGATCAACCAGAGCGGTGTACGCACCGTAACAGCCGGTGAGGGTGTGACGGATAACGGTACCGACACGGTAAAAGCAAAACTGTTCCTTTACAACTATGATTTCACATCTGTAGATCCCGTCAACAATAACAAGGGATACGTTCTGAACCTCGGCTCGAAAAAGGCCAACGCAGGTTCTACTCCCGAGAACCCCGATTACGATTTCAAACTTACTTCTCTCGAGCAGAACAAGGCAAAGAAGATCTCCGTCCTCGTTTACCTTGACGGCGATATCGTTGACAACACGTTCGTCGCTAACGCAAGCATTTCCATGTCCGGTAAACTGAATCTCCAGTTCAAGAGCAGCGCTGAGCTTACTCCTATGGACGTTACCAGCATGCGTAATGCCGGCCAGGTTGCAGCATCGGGAATCACATTCACCCAGTTCACGACGGCTCTCAACGGAATCAAAATGACCTCCGTTTATACGACGGCTGCAGCTAAAGCGGCAGACGCTCGCACGGAAGCTGAAGCAGCTCTTATGACAGCCGTTGCAAACGCAGAAGCGGCAACTGCTGAAACGAGTTCTGAAGATCTTACGACTCTTGCAACCGCTCTCGGCACGGCTTATGCCAACGCAGGCGGTGTCAACCCCTTCAATTAACGAAGGTTTTTAGCCAAACTTAATTTCTTTCGGTAAAAATACCCTCCCGCTTCGGCGGGAGGGGAAATGCCGAAAACGGGCGGGCGCCCGTTACAAACAACGGGCCCGTCCCCGCCCGGAAGGGCGACCTGACGGCGCCGCTTGCGGCGCCGCGAGGTGGATCTTTCGAGTATGACACATTAGTTTTATCATTTTCAGAAAGAGGCGCGATCCTTGATAAGAAAGGATATTGATTTGGAAGAAAAAGCGAACAGAAGAAGGCGGAAACGAACCTTCATCTATCTTTGGGTCCTGCTCGCTCTGCTCACGCTTCTCGTTGCGGCTACGTACACCTGGTTTGCGATATCTCAGACACCTCACGTCAACGATATGGCGATGTACGTCAATTCCGATTCCGGGCTTGAACTTGCTCTGGCATACGACGCACCGGACGAGGAATGGGGGCAAAAGCTCGACTTCATCGATATTGTCAGTGAAGATTATCCGCTGAAACCCGCGACCTGGTCGGAAGTTCAAAAGAGTCTTGTTTCGATAAGGTACGGATTTGACGGAAGAATGGCGGGTGAGCTGATAACTCTTACCGACGACGTGAACGCAAACCGTAAGGACAGCAACGGATATTATGTTGTGGGCGTGTTTTACGCGAGATCCCACGCACCGTGCAAGGTGTCGCTCGCCGAGGCGGTCGAGCTCAACGAGGGCGTAAACGGCGCCGGGACGTACGTTATAGGTACCCCAGTCTGGGACGCGGAAACGCTTCTTCACTACGACGGAGGCAACGGAGCGGAGACCGCTATCCGCATAGGATTCAGACTCACCCCTATCGATCCGAATTCAGGTGAGACGATCGGAGAATCGGAATTCTTTATATATGAGCCGAACTGCGACGGACATATCGGCGGCGACGAAGGGTACGTTCCGACGCCGAGCATTGACGGAACGGATACGCTCATTGACGCGGATCACCTTATCCTTCAGAACGTTTCGACGTGGACTGAGGCCGACCCGGTGCAAAGGCTCGCTACGATAAAAGACCTCGGTGAGTTCATGAACAACGAGGTGCTGTTCTCGCTCGATCCCGCTCAGAAGGTGAAGATCGAAATGTATATCTGGCTCGACGGACAGGACGCCGACTGCATACCGAGCGTTGACGATGCGAGAATTCTCGCAAGCATCCAGTTCCACGCGGATTATACGGGACAGTCCGGTATGGAAGATATAGAGGATGAAAAATAATTAAATTTATTATAAATTATATTCGCATATCTTAGGAAGGAGATATTCCCATGAAAAAGAAGATCGACGAAGTGAAGGAACCCGCAGAGGGCGAAGTAGCTGTCGAAGAAAAGCAGGTCAAGAAGGGAAGAAAGGTAGCCAATATCATAATCAACGTGATCTTGGTGATAGCGATCATCATCGCGGCGATCTCGACCTATATTTCTTTCGTAAGCACGTCCGGAAACGGTGTACCGAGTATATTCGGCTTACAGCTTTTGTCCATCCAGACGGAATCCATGTATCCGACTCTCGAACCGGGTGACCTCGTCATCGACAAAAGTATTGATGATACGAGCACTCTTCGTGTCAACGACATCATCACGTACTGGACCGTCATCGACGGAGAACGCGTACTCAACACGCACAGAATCACGAACATATATGACGGCGGCAGCTATCTGATTTTTGAGACAAAAGGTGATAACAACACCTCAGCCGACCCGCTGACTGTTCACGAATCTGAAGTCGTAGGTGTTTTCAGCAGATACAACGCTGAGACCGGAGAGGATAACGGAACACGTCTTAAAGGCGTAGGTAAAGTATTCGACTTTCTCCAGACTTCGACAGGATTTCTCGTGGTCGTTGTCGTTCCCGTTGCGCTGTTCTTCCTCTTCCACCTCGTTCAGTTCTTCAGAGTCCTGTTCGAGTATCAGAGCGTGAAGAACCGTCTGCGCTATGAGCAGGAACGCGGCAAAGCCGAGGATGCTCTCGACGAGGAGAAACGCGAATTTGAAAAGGCAAAGGCGGCTGAGCGCGAAAAGCTTGAAGCCGAGCTTCGCGAGAAGCTGAAAGCGGAACTGATCGGAGCGAACGCGGTCAAGGCGGATGAACCTCCGGCAGAGGAAGCTCCCACGGAAGAGCCCAAGGCTAAGACCGAGGAGGAGATCCGCGCAGAACTCGAGGCTAAGATCCGCGCAGAATACGAAGCTAAAATGGCATCTGAAGCCCCGAAGGCAGAAGAAGCCGAAGACGACAAGACAACAGAGTAATTACCTGCCGCTTGACGCGGTATATCAGAGGTAAACAATGGATCACTTTTTAGAATACTTTTTCCAGGACATGGGACGGGTTTTCAAGGCGTTCCTCCAGATCTTCGTCTCGTTCTTTGACTTCGTCAAGTATCTTTTCGATTTCAAAGGCAGATACGAGATAATTCTGGAGATGAGCAGCGAGTTCACGGTGTTCGAGTGGGTAATGCTCATCATCACCGAGATCGTGCTGATCGCGGTCGCCGTGCTGATACTGTTTTTCCTGTTCAAACTGCTGAAAAAACTTTTCCGCTTCCGTGTCTCAGCGAAAAAATACGATGAATTGGCAAAACAGGTCAAGATCCTTCAAAAGGATCTGCTCAGAGCCAATTATGAAAAGGATAAGCTCCTGCAGATGAAGGTCGGAGAGCTCGGAGTTCCTCAGGATAAGCTCGAGGAAGAGCTCAAGGAAGGCGAGGAGGAAGGCAAAGAGGGAGGCGAAGAGGGAGAAGATTTCGTTCCCAACGCCAACCGCAACACGATGCAGTCTCCGTGCGTCAACCCGGAGGACAGCAGATTCTTCCGTCTCACCGTCGTCGACAATTTCTACAAGACGGAATATCAGCCTCCCGTATATGACGACACTATCACGCTTGCGGAGTTCTGTGACAGATTCAGAAGATTTGCGGCTTCGCAGCTTCGTCTTTACTACGAGCTTGATATGATGAGGTACTACGTAGCTTCTATGGGTACTGCGCGTATCATAATCCTTCAGGGTATTTCCGGTACAGGTAAAACCTCGCTTCCGTACGCGTTCGGTAAGTTCGTCGGGATCGACACCACGGTCGTTTCCGTCCAGCCGTCATGGCGTGAACGTACAGAGCTTTACGGATACTACAACGAGTTTACGAGAAAGTACATGGAGACCGACTTCTTGCGCGCTATCTACGAAGGCAACTTCTACCGCGATCCTCACTTCGTCATCCTCGACGAGATGAACATCGCGCGTGTTGAGTATTACTTCGCAGAGATGCTGTCCATCCTTGAAATGCCGCGTAAGGAGGAGTGGAAGGTCGACATCGTCACCGCGATGTGGGATAACGACCCGGCGCTTATCACCGCCGGTACAGTTCAGATCAGCGACAACATCTGGTTCGTCGGTACGATCAATAACGACGACTCCACGTTCGCCGTCGCCGACAAGGTGTACGACCGTGCTATTCCTATCGACCTTGACAGCCGAGCCGATGCGTTCGAATGCGAGCCTGCTGACGCGGTTCATATTTCAACGGATCATCTTAATGCTCTGTTTGATCAGGCAAAACGCGATTACCCGATTTCAAAGGCGATGCTTGATAAGCTCGAAGAAACTAACCAGTATCTGATCAAAAACTTCCGTCTTGCTTTCGGTAACCGTATCATGAAGCAGATCAAGGACTACGTCCCGTGTTTCATCGCGTGCGGCGGCACCGAGCTCCAGGCGGTAGACTTCATAGTCGCAAAGAAAGTGCTTCGTAAGTTTGAGTCTCTCAGCCTTGGATTTATGAAGGATGAACTTACGAAGTTCAACTCTTATCTTGACAGAATTTTCGGTAAAAACAGTATGGCGATATGCAAGGCATACGTCGAGCTTCTCAAGAGAAACAACTGATAAATTTACTGTTCGCTCCGCGGAACTTCCGCGGAGCGGACGGAGCAAAACTATTGACTTATGACAGGAGGTGTAACTATGGCGCCGACGGATGAAAAGATCGAAAATGAACAGTCTCTTGTCGATCCGATATATCAGAAATTTGTAAAAGGCGTTATCCGCTCCATAGGAAGCACCGATTTTTACGACTTTTTCATGGATTCGATCTCGAGAGCAGACAACGAATTTCAGTTTTCAAACCGCAAGCTGCAGAAGATCGTTGACCTCAACTGGGTCGATAAAATTGACGAGGCGCTCGAGGCGTTCCAGACGATCGTTTCCAGTCCGCGTAACGTGATCAAAGAGGAAGAACTCATCGTCAACGTGGCGAACGCCAAAAAAGCGGGACCGGAGACGGTGCGTCACCTCGCTCAGCACGCCGCGCTCGTCGAGGATTACAGACCGGACGAGGGCTACATCAGACCGGGGCGTCTGATGCAGAGATACCGCGAGGACTCGATCGGTCTTTACGAGAACCGTCTCGTTTTCACTACGATGGAATACGCTTACAGATTCGTCAAGATCCGTCATGACGCGCTCTTTGAAGCGATGAGCGACGAATTCGGCGCAAAGCTGAAGGTGCGTTCCGATATGGACAGCGCGACAGAGCACGTCCACATGGATATGTTCCTGCATATCAAGGAGATCGACAGCACGCTCAAGACGGACGACAAAAACTCCGAGGTCTTCGGAAAGATCTCGAAGATGTACCGCGTGCTCAGCGTCTTTATGACGAGTTCCTTCGCACAGCAGCTCAATCAGCTGCAGAGAGTCAAGGGCACGATCAACAAGACGAATATCCTTAAAAAGAACAAAAACTACAGAAAGATACTCGAACTGTACGACTTTCTCAGAAAGTACGATCAGATCGGTTATACCATAAAAGTAATTGAACAGAATCCCGTCGTCAACGAGACTCTGCAGAGAGATATTTATCACAATATTCTGTTCAACTATCTCATCCTCAAGGGATATCTCGAGGACGAGGAGGACAGAAAAGTTCCCGCTCCGGTCAAGGGGCGTCAGAGAACTCTGAAGCCCAAGTTTATCAAACAGATCATCGAAGAGATAACGGAAGACTACGATCTTCCGGACGTCGAAGTCCGCAAGGTCCTCATTGAAGAGCTTACAAAGGCTCAGCTGATGCAGGAGGAAGCGAAAGAGAGACGCCGTCTCGTCGAGGAACAGGAACAGAGAAAACGCGAAGAAGCGGAGCGCATCCGCGCCGAAAAGGCAGCGGAGCGCGAGAGGATACGCCGCGAAAAGGCCGCGGAAAGAGAACGCATCCGCCAGGAAAAAGAAGCGGAAGCGGAGCGGCTGAGAGTCGAGCGCATGGAGCGCGAGATAGAGGACAGACGCCGCAGTACGCTGCTTAAAGACGAGCTTTCGTTCTTCCGCGGAGATCTGTTTGAGCGCACGCAGATGCGTCTTGACGAGAAGCAGAAAAAAGAAGAGGGACTTCGCGATTTCGCGGATGCCGCGAGCATCGTCGAGGAAGAAGAGACAAGACGCCGCGAAGAGGCGGAGCGCGAACGTCAGAGAAGGCGCGAAGAGCGCGAGCGCATCAAGCGCGAAGCGGAACTCGCCGAGCGGCGTGAAAAAGAAGAAGCCGAGCGCATCAGACTTGCAACTCTCGAAGAGGAGGAGCGCCTGAGACGCGAGCAAGAGGAGAGAGAAGCGGCGGAGTCCGCGGCGCTCACAGAGCAGGCAAGACAGATCATGGAGCCTGTGACGACGGAGATCGCGATGTTCTCGAACGAACTCTCAAAACAGCTCGCAGCGAGAAGACTTCTTGCGGAGCGCTTGAAGCGCGCCGAGGAAGAGCGCGAAGAACAGCGCAGAATAAGGAGAGCTCAAAAAACCAACTTAAGATAAATATGACGGGAGGTGAGCATAGTGGAACCGACAATGAAGAGAATGACGTCGAAGCTTTTTATCGCAGTCATTATGCTCATCATCATAGTCGTGATCGGAGTTTCCGTTTCGTACGCGTGGGTGACGCTTTCGTCGAGCCCCGCGGTGAGCGGCGCTCAGGTGACGATAGCCGGCGGAACGACAATTCTTCTGGCTCCGGATCTTACCTCGACTCAGGCCGAGAACGGAAACGAGGTAATTGTGCACTATCCCGGAGAATTCAGCAACAATCTCATATTCTCACATTACGAGAGCTATGACTATCTTTCGGGACTCGTAGGGATAACTCCCGTTTCGACGGCTGACGGTGTGAGTTGGGTACTGCCGAGCTACAACGGCGCGACGGGACTTCTCAACGATCTCGACGAATTCACCGTCGACCGCACTCTGAGATATGCAAACGCCACTGACCCTCACGCCGGCGGGAAATACGTTTACGTCGATTTCTGGGTGGTGTCACCGGGATCGGAGTATAAACTCCGCGTTTCGACTGACGTAAAATCCAAAGAGGGGAGCTCTTTGCTCGAGCTGCCTTCGGCAAAGACTGACAGAGATTCTTTCACCGGATTTTCGCTTGAATCCACTACAGGAGAGATCGAGTCGATCGCAAGAGTGGGATTTCTTGTGAACAGCGAGCCTGCTAACGACTTGGATACGCTCGCATATACGAGAAGCATCGGCTTTGAATCGAGATACGGAAAGCTGCTCGGAAGATACAGCGAACCCGGCGACGAGCCTCAGCTGCTCGCTCAGAATAAATTTACGATATATGAGCCGAACGGAGGCGTACACGTAACTCCCGGTCTTGAACAGGGGTCTTACTCTGTGACGCGTCCGCTCGGATACGATCCGTTCACGCAGGTGATCTCGGAGACCGACGTCAGCGATATCCTCACCGTTCAGACGAGAAGCCGCTGGACTATGGCGGGCGAGGAGAGACTCCTCGACCAGATGTTCCAGACCGCTGTCAGCGGTGTAAGCGGACTCACCGAAGAATCGGCGACCGCAAGATTTTATCAGGATTATCTTCAGGGACAGGTGATGCCGTATATCACTACGGGCGAATTTTTCACCCGCACTGAAACTCTTTATCAGAACGCAGTGAACGGATACGTCAGCCCGACGAAGGTGGCGGAAAACCTTACCACGTCCGGCGCGACGGATGACGTTTATATAATAGAGCTCGAACGGAATACTCCGCAGAGAGTGCGTATGTTCATCTGGCTTGAAGGTCAGGATGCGGATTGCGCAACTTCAAGCGCCGGAGCGTCGGGCTTTGTCCTAAATCTCGAACTTGCCGGGTCAAATTGATGAAAGAGAAAATAGATCGGGAACTTGAAACCGCGTCTGAAGAAGGAAGCGACGCAAAAGGCAAAAAGAAATCCCTGAAGTCTTATATTATTTCAATGACCATCCTCGCGATATCCGTGCTCGTGTGCGTTATCGTGACGGTGCAGACGCTGACGAACGGTTATGTTAATATTTTCGGATACAGCGTTTTCCGGGTAGTGACCGGGAGTATGGAGCCGACGATTCCCGTCGGAGCGGTACTGCTCAGCCGCAGCGCTGACGTCGATGAGATCGAAGTGGGCGATATTATCTGCTTCAGGTCTCGGGAATCGAGCCATTACGGTTCGATCGTGACGCACAGAGTAGTGTCCATCAGCGAAGATGAAAGCGGGAAAAAGTATCTTGAAAGCCGGGGAGACGCAAACTATTCGTCGGACCCGTACTTCGTTCAGGCAGAGAACCTTATAGGCAAGGTCATCTGGTACACCGGAAAGGAAGGAGTCTTTAGCAAAGTGTTATCTTTTGCTTCTGGAAAAATAGGTTTTTTGGCTCTTATCGTCATACCTATCCTCTTGATAGCCGGACTCATTCTGTACGGTGTCGGACGCAATATCAGGGGAGAGCTTGACGATGCTCTCGACAAACTGTCAAAAAGAAAAAGGCAGGGCGAAAACAGATCAGAGTTGCCCAAGGAAGAAGATCTGCTGCCGGGTTATTCCACGTTGACCAAAAAAGATTACGACGACATCTATGAAACGCTGAAGAGCGAACTATGGAAGGAACTGTACGGAAATGAGAAAGTTTCTGAGGGAAAAACTGAATATAAAGGGGAGAAAGACTCTTCCGACCTCTGAACTTTCAAACGGAGGTCACGAGCCTTCGGATAAGGCTGCGGATCCCCAGATGAAGCGCGTCAAAAAGGTCGTAAGGCGTCAAGCGATCCTTGCGGGAGGTACTCTGCTCGTTACGGTTATACTCATTTTCGCTATGACGAGCGCGTGGTACACCAACGTCTCAAAAGTGAGCAGTCTCACATTTAAGGCGGAAGCGTGGGGCTTCGATCCCGAAAATATCGAGGTCAGCGACACCGAGGTCGTCGTAGCTCCCGGCACTTCCGGAATAGTTCCTCTCCGGATAGATAACTCAGAATCACGCGACAGCGTGAAGATATACGTCACGGCGTCAAAGCTTCAGATGAACGCCGGACTCAGAAACAGAATATTCTTCTTCGCCGACACGGCGGAGGTTTCAAACGGCGAGACTATGTCCCGCATATATCTCGGCAGTACCGATGACAACGCGTTTTCGTACACTCTGATGCCGGGACAAAAACTCATACTTTCGGATGACTTTTACAGCGACGTTCCTGTCAAATGGGAATGGGTATACGATATGGTCGGATACTATTTCCGCGGGACCGTAACGGAAGAGGACAACGTTATTATAGACGAGTATCTGCGCCCGGTCTCTTACGATCTTGACAGCGCGACGTTCGATCTGTACGGGGAAAGCCCCACAGGTCAGCTGCTCACGGTAGGTGAGGACAGCCTGGAAGATTTCCTCGCAGATATCGCTTCAACAGACGGATATGAGGGAACGATCAACCCGGAAAGCGCCGTAATAAAAGGAACTAACAAGTATTATCCCGTCCGTGTAGACGGAGACGGACAAGGCGTCTGGGTATATCTTTGCAACTACAATGAAATTCAAAACGGTATAAGCTTTGATACGTCTCTTTCAAATGAACTCGACGATATCGTCGCAACATTCAACGTCACGGCGGTCAATCTGCCGTCGAGGGTTGAAGTCGTTTCCACGGTCAGCGAGCTGACGTCCGCGCTTGAAGACGACAACGTCGAGGTGGTCGAGCTTTCCGGAAACATGGAGCTTGAATCCGCGATAAGGCTAACCGACGGCACGTCCGCGACTCTTGATCTCAACGGATACAGCCTGACTTACACCGGAGAGGGCGAAACGTATTCGCTCATCCGCGCGCTCGGCGGATCTTCGCTTACGGTCATGAACGGCGAGATCAACGGCAACGGCAGCGTGAGCGGAGTCGAGGGACGCGTTTCAAGCGTGGCGTTTGACGCCGTATGCGCCGATTTGACGCTCAGCAACGTAAAAGTTCGCGGCTTCGACACCGCGGTATACATTGCGGATAACGGCGGCGCGGGGACCGATTCCGTCGTAAAGCTCTATAACTGCGATCTTGAGACCGCTAACCCGACGGTCTTTGTGCTCGGAAACGGCAACGTTTCGAGCGCTCCGACACAGCTTATAATCCAGGGATGCACGATCAACAGTACGACTCACTCCGGCATTTCCGGCAACGGTTCTTCGGACCGTTACGGAACGGATATCGTCGTAATTGACAGTAAGATCTCCGGAAAATATACATCCATATATCAGCCTCAGCAGAATTCGACTCTGCTTGTGAGCAACAGTGAACTTGAAGGTATCACCGGTATCGCCGTAAAGGGCGGCACCGTGAATATAATCGACAGCAAGGTCAAAGGGACCGGACCGTACACGGCGCCTCGCGCCGCGGGAAGCGGCTGGACCGACACCGGCGACGGCATCTACGTCGAAGCTGTCTATAACTGGGGCGTCTCTATCACCGTCAAGGGCGATAGTGAAGTCACAAGCGCTGCCGGATATGCGGTCGACCTGTTCGGAAAAGCGGGTTCGGGCGTCGGCAGGATAATCCTGCAGGACGGCACATACAGAGGCGCGCTCGGCGCCGTCACATGGAACGAGATCGGCTCGATCCAGATATACGGCGGAACGTTTACCGGCACGGTCTCCGAGAGCGTAACGCGCTATGACAATACCGAGCCCGGTGATTGACCGGAGGCGCGCGATGAAAACCGGAAAAATCAATACACGAAAGCTGATACTGTATGCGGCCGCGGCACTGCTCATTGTCGCTGCGCTTACCGCCGTCGGCGTTTCGTATGCAAGATACCGCAGATCGATCAATTCTGTCGGAACGCTCACAATGGGCTACGGCTATTCTTCCGACAGCATACACCTGCTCGATCAGGGCAAGGACGGGGGAGTACTTAACGGAACGCCCGTAGAAGGCGAAGACGGAAAGTATAACGCTCCCGGCAGCTGGAGCTACGTATCGAGCGGAAACTCAATTTACGAAATATCCTTCCTGCTTTCAAATACCGTAGAGAAAGGCAAAGCCGCGGCTTTTGACCAGTACGGATATTTAGAAGTTTTCGTGACGGAAGGCATGAGCGGCGACGTGACGATCCAGCTCGCCGCGGACACCGGCACTTATCTCGCGACCGCGGAGACGGTCGCCGAGGGCAGCGCGTTCTACGAAGCGTACGGCGCCGGAAGGATCTTCAGATTCAAAGACAAAAACGGGGCGCCGATAGGCTGGCTGCTTCCCGGCGGAAAAGACGCGTTTGTACCGATGACTCTCACGGTCTGGGGAACGAGCGCCGATCCTGCCGCGGTGACGCTGATCGCGACGGGCACCCCTTCGGAAAAATAATTATATAAAGTAATTTTGACCGCGCGTCGGAAAGGAGAAGTGCGTGAAAAACAGAATATTTTCACTGTCCGCGCTGATTCTTGCGCTGACGTTCTGCGGCATCGCGTGCTTCGCGGGACTGACATACGCGCGGACGGTGAATACGTACGTCTGGACCGGACAGATAGATTCTCCTCCGGCAAACAGTGCGGCGAACGTCACGTGCGACCTGCTTCATCCGGACGGCAGGATGCAGATCCTTCTTCCGGGCGAGGGCTCGTTTGACCTTCCGATCGTTTTGAGATCGGTGGACGGAAGAATGCACGGAACGCTTACTGCAAGCAGCGACTGGGTGGACGTTTCGCCGGCAAGTACGGAATTATCGTATGATGCGGCGGGAAGCGCGACCGTGAACCTTTCGGTGATGCTTATCGCCGAGCGGGAGATCGGCGGAGAGCTTCAAAGCGCGCCTTCGGTCGTCTCGTTCGACGTCGAATGGGAAGGCGAGGATCAGAACGGAGATACGGAAACGATCTCAGCTACATTCGTCATCAACAGGTCCGACGAAGAGGATACCGAAAACGGTGTGATAGTCAATCCGCCGCAGTGGTATTCACCTGAAAGCGATATTGTGATCTATCTCGACAGCGGGGCGACGATAATGCTGAACAAAAGCGAAGAAAGCGACGGCAAATTTCCCGCTAATACGAGATACGAGACTGATGGCGTCACGACGGTGCTTTACAGCGAAAACTACATAAGAGTTGAGGATGCGGGCGTCGTGATAATAAATCTTTCGAACACGGACGTTGACGGCGAGATAAAGCTTTCGACCACGATGGGAGATTGCATTCTGACCGAAGTCGACAATATTACGTCCGGCATAGGCGGAAGACCGCTTGTGGTCGGCGACGAAGGAGCAAGCCTCCTGATCCCGTACACATGGGCGAACATTACGCCGACCTTTGCGGCTTGGAAAATGGTAAAGAGCGGCGGCACAACGACGTGGAGCACGACGAATCTTGTTGTATGCGCTCCCGATGACGGAGGCGATGCGTACGTCACTGCGGCGAACGCTCCCGCAGGAACTTACAAACTTCTCATTGAATGGAATTATAACGGACACACACTTTACAGCGAAGAGATTTACTTTTTCGTTCGTCACAACAGTTGCGGACAAGGAGGAATTACAAGGTGAAGACAGAAACCAAACAAAGGATAGAAGCGTATAAAGAACATCTGCCGAAGATGAAGGAAAAAGTTTTCGGCGCCCTTATGATGTTCGTAATAGCCGTAGTCGTTCTGACTTCGGCGACTTTCGCGTGGATAACTTTGTCATCCAATCCGGAAGCTGCGCATTTGGATACGACGGTCGCCGCAAACGGCAACCTGGAAATTGCCCTTGTTCCAAATGACGGTGCTTATCCGACGTCGGGGCGCGGGGATTCTTCGGCAGTCGACAACGACATCGCACGTTCTAATATTACATGGGGTAACCTCGTTAACCTCTCCGATGCGTCGTACGGTATCCAGAATATCGCTCTTCGACCGGCTCTTCTCAGCGAAAACAACCTCCTTATTTCGCCTCTTCAAGGAGCAGTATACGGACAGGACGGACGTATCACAACTCTCGATACGGATTATACTTTCGCTAAATGGAACGGTTATGAGTTCATAGCATCGACGGAAAGCGGAGTACGTGCAATTACGGCGTATAAACTCGCGGTCTCCGACGCCACCGCGACGGCGGTCAAGAACCAGATTGCCAGACAGCAGCAGCTGGTCATAAATGCAAACGGCGTGGTCAACAATCAGTATAAGAACAACGCGATCACGACTGCGAATATTAACGGACTTAAAGAATTTCTCAGCATTATGGTCAGTGCAAAGGTCACTGATAAATTGAACGATATGGGAGGCGTCACTTCTCACGCCTCGGAAACTACGCCGATCCCTTCAGACTCGTTGCAAAATTTGTACAATCTGTATAATCAGATATTGATAGCGATGGAGTATCAGAAATCTGCATATACTGAACTCGCGAATTTCCAAAGATATATCAATTCACTTTCAACCGGTACTGAGTATGTTCCACTTGACTGGGATACTATTTCCAAAAACAATGCGAAGTACAACGTAGCAGATCCCGACAAAGTCAGCACGGATAAAGTGGTAAATCTTCCCGGATTGACACAGTTTATTACGGATATCGGAAAAGCGACGACCGACGTTGCAACTTTCAAAGAAATGTACGAGGACTCCAGAGATAACGGTACCGTGTATTATTACCCGAGCATCAGTTCAATGTGCGACAGACTGCTCGGCACGAGCGGCGTTACCATCAACGGTAAACCTATGAGCCAGATCGGAGCATCCGAGGCTTTGGATATGCTTGACGGCGCCCAGATTTGCCTCAAAACCGGTATCCTTGCGAGATTCGAGCAGTACGCCATTGAAGCCGCGAACAGAATGAACGTGACTATGTCTAAAATCAACGTGGATACAAGCCAGGTCGAAGCTTCAGGCTTTACAGTAAATATGGCCAAGAGTATGCTCAGCGGCGGCATCAAAAATGCGCACGTATATACAGGTGCATCCGCGACATCGGACGGAAGCTTTAACGCTAACGCCGGTCCGTCTTATACGCAGACATCCCTTGCAAAAGCCGCGAGCGCTTCCATAGACCTTGTGCCGGGCGATAAAGTCGCAACCGATAACTACGGTCTCGCAATAGACCTTTGGGTAAGAACGAATACAGATGAAACTTATCTAGTTCTCGACGGGGAAGTCGAGAAAGAAGTCAATACTGTCGTTGCGATGGGAACAGACGATAACGGAGCTCCAGTCGAGCTTTATGTTGCAAAAGTCTTCTTAGAAGAAGGTGTAACCACTTCTGTCGACGTTTATCAGAAAAACGGTAACTGGTACCGTAACGGTTCTGCTTCGATAGTGAACCCCGATGATATTGACGGAGCTCCTGTCGTTAAAATGGAGGAAGTGACGACCATAACCGGTTATCACGGATCAAACCGTGTTTGGGACGAGGACGATAAACCTCTTATCACCGCGGACAGCACCACTCAGGGCAACGGAAGCTGCTTCATATTTTACGCCGACTCCGCTGAGGATCAGGAACGATTCCTCAAGCTTCTCGAAGCATTCAGAGTAGCTTTCGTAAATTCAAGCGGTTCGCTGATGACCACAGGCGTTCTTGATATCGAAAATCTTTACGCAGTCAACGGTAAAGTCACAGTACCGCTGAAGATCAACTCTCCTCTGATAATTGAAAAAGAAATAGAGATAGTTGACGATGAGGGCAATCCGGTCCTTGACGAAGAAGGTCAGCCGACGTATGATATCGGTCGGGTGCCTTTGACCGACAGCACAGGAGAATATGTATACGCAATAACCGAGCTTAAAAGGAATACAGCGGTCAAGATAACAGCAATCGTATATCTTGACGGTACGCTAATAGGAAACGACGACGTCCTTGCGTCTTCAAGCATTCAGGGACAGCTCAATCTGCAGTTCGCGTCCACCGAAAAGCTTCATCCTGCCGGAGACGTTGAACTTGAGAACCAGGAAAGAACGATCGTTGCGACAGTTGACAAGACATCGCTTGAATACGGTGAAGACGAACTTAAAGTCAGAGTATCCGTTTCGGTTGACGGAGATTCTCCCGCTAACGTATCCGCGTTCTTCCAGCGAGCTATCAACAGCACACAGGGTAAACGTATGGAGACGCGTGCGTTCACGGCTTCCGGAGAGAACAGCTGGGTATGCGACTTTACGTTTATCGCTCCCGGTGAATATTATATAAGAGAAGTGATGCTCGACGGCGTCAACTACCGCCTTAACACTCCGGTTCACGTCAGTATCACGGGATTCGCTCCCGAGTACGTCAACTGGGGAGAAGCCGATAACACTGCCGTAGTATATACGGCAAGCAACAGCTATCCCGAAAACGTATATATCAGCTTCGGCGCAGATGACTCGATCGTTGGTACAACAAAGGTCGTACTTCAGTTCAAAAACGAAGATAACGGTAACTTTGTCGACGTCAAGATGTCGTACGACCCGATCAGGATGCATTGGGCAGGAACCGCTAATTTCGGTATGTCCGGTAATTATTCACTGCAGTACGTCAAAGTTAACGGAGAACAGTATGACCTGGCTGAATTCAATGAAAGCTTCGTAAAGAGACTGACTCTGTACCTCGGACTCAGCGCTTACGTGACGTCAAGCAGTTCTCAGAGAGACTTC
Source organism: Clostridia bacterium (assembly GCA_017445115.1). The sequence goes on from JAFSUU010000085.1 coordinate 28,072, forward strand.
TATACCGGAGAGGCGTTATACAAGGATATGAAGGTCACGGTTTACGACAACTCCGGAAACGAACTTCAGAACCTTGAAGGCGCTTTGCTGACATACTCACGCGGTAGTTCTACGACCGAACTCGTTACAACGGAGCTTTCGTGGAACGCGAATTCCGAAAAATACACGGGTACTCTTCAGATCACAAGACCGGGTAACTATCAATTCAATAACATTACAGTAGGAAGCCATAAAATAACTTATGCTTCGTCTTCTCCTACTTTCTATGTCAAGAACCCCGATCCCGTATCCTACAACGCGGCATCGGTCAGCACGTATCACGGAGATGATAATATCCAGTTCGTACCGCTCGCAAACAACGCGTTCATCGGACCGATCAGAATTGCCAACTCCGATACGGCATACATTTCCGCAGTTGTTCGCAACAGCATAACGGGTGAGGATTACACTATCACTCAATCTTCCGACAACACCAGACAGGGAACGATGTACTACGACGCAGGTTCATGGTACATAAATCTTCCGACCTACAGAGTCGAGCTTGATGATGAAACGTACAGCGCACCGATTCAGGACGGCACGTGGACGGTCAAGAGCATCAGCCTGTGGGACGTTATAGATACGAACAACGTGGAGCATACCATTTCCAATAAGCTCGTATGGGCAGATGGAGTTGACGGATACGACTTCGGTCCGCTTTCGACGATCGTATCAAGCACGGTCAACGTGGATATGACCCTTACCGGTTCTACGAACCTCGGTGACGGCAGCACTCCGTTCATGACAGCTCACAGTATTGCGGGTGAGACCGGAATGGCCGTTACGATTCGCGACGATGCTGGCCGAGCTATTCCCGAGAACAAGATTGCTTCGGTAATGCTCAATTTGAGTTACACGGACAATACCGACAGAAGCTACGGATACAAAGTTCGCGGATATAACCGTCAACCGAGCGTTGTGCTCTCGCACTATACCGGCAATAACGGCATCTGGGATGCAAGCGAAGACCTCAAGGTCCAGTATGTCGGCGAATACGTCGTTAAGAACCTTACGGTCACGATGCCGGACAACAGTACGATCGTTATCAATCCGAACGAGCACGGCGTTCCCACGACGTTCAGCGTGAGATCCGCAGGACCTGAAAATAACGTCAAATATTCGGTTAAACAGGGCAAGACAGTTTACGGTAAAAACGACAGCAACGTTGTGACCGGCTCGTTCCTCGAGGGATACAATCCCGATATAATGGTCACCGCAAGAGTAACGTATATTAACGAAGCCGGCGTCGAGGCGTACGCACAATACGCTTTGCTCGATGACCTTGCCGTAAAACTCCAGTTCAGATATAAGAACGGAAAGACAGCTCCAAACGGAGGATATTCGTGGAGTGGAACAAGCCTTTACGAGTCAATCGATATGACTCTGACTCCCGGTGAAAACACTTCGAACGGTATTCCTTACACAAGCGGCGTTACCCCGATGCTTGCCGGCTCATACGGCGTCACGGGTACGATAGCGATCAACGGCACGCAAGTCCCGCTCGACTTCAACTTCTCCGATATCTCTGTATACTCGGTATCGCCGACTTTGAAGGTGACGGCTGTCAGCCCGGCTCCTACGACTCTTTTGCATATCTTCATCCCGTCAAAGAGCACGGGAACGTATGAAGACTATGTGTGGGACGAATCCAACCTTGCCGAGGTCAAGAACTTCAAGAGCGATTATATGGCGAACGTGTATATGGGTGTCGAAGAAGACAACGGCCATCCCGCTTATACCGCGCCTCAGGTGACGCTCGGCCTCTCGAGTATCGGCACAAACTTTGAGAGCGCTTCCGCTTCAGTTTCCGGAGCATCGTCGAGTGGTGCTGCCACATTCAGCTTTACCCCTTCGTCAAACACGTCAAAGCAGAGCATCGGCTATTCGGAAAGCAAGACCGAGACGCTGCAGGAAGGCGGTACGTGCGGATCAGACAGTACGGTAACTTACGATATCCCGCATTTTGCCGGTACCAAGACGATAAGTGCGGTCAGCGTTGTAAGCGGCGGAATAACGTACAGCGTAAATCTTACGAATACAGTTACTATCCGCGAATCAAATGAGGTTCCTCCGACGCTCTCGTTCATAGCCGCATCCGGATATAATCAGCTCCAGATGCCCGATTCGCAGATAAGCGAAGACGGTCAGGCGTTCGATTATGTACTTCCCACAAGCGCCGGTACCCAAACCAAGAGGGTCGACGAGATTACAGAAAACGCCGATCCGGTACAGACGGGAACGCAGACGAATAAGTATTCTTACATCAGCGGAAGTACGGACAAGACGAGAAAGACGAGCGGATGTAATGCGACGACGTATTATTACTGCGAATTCACATTCAAGAACTATACCAGAACGGTCACAACGTACGAGGTCACGGGCGGTACCAACACCTACGATGTCGTCTACGGAGTTACCGGATGGATAGTCGACGGAGTTACGTACGCTCCCGGAGCCACCGTCCACGTAACGGGACAGATGACGGCGACACCGGTAATCGGCGAACTCTCGAGGACGCTTGTCTCTCAGGATGTCAAGACTACGAAGTATACTAAGACTCAGGATTCGTTAGACAGTACGACGACAGCGAACGGCTCTGAGACTACTTCGAGCGCGTCGGCAGCGCGTACGTTGTATCCGAGCGCTCCGTCCGGATACAGTTACTACAACAACAGCAATAAGACGGACGGCAGCTGGGTAAGTACGACTGCAGAGTGGTCACCGTCCAACCCGTTCAATCAGTAAGCATAATAGAATTATCAGCCCCGCCCCCTTCACGGGGGGGCGGGGAATTCCCGATAACAGCAGGAGACTTGATTGTGTTAAGCATTTTTTCAGATTTTATAGTAAGTATATATAACGCCGGGCTGAGCCAAGTGATCTACAATATTTTCTTCTTTGGCGGTTTTGTAGGCCTTACGATCTACAACCTCTGCGTTTGCAAAAAGTACGGTATATCGAGATTGAAAGCGATGCTGTTCACGGTGATGGTGTACGCAGCTTCCGTTGCCTGGATGTTCGTTCTTTACTGGGTATTTACAGGGACTTGGGGCGGCAACAACATCGTCAGAATCTTTATATGGGTTCCGGTGTTCGCGTTTCCTGCGGCGAAGATACTCAAACTCGACTGGCTGACGAGCTGCGATTTCATATCGCCTTGCCTGTGCATCAATCACGGCATTGCTCATCTCGGTTGTATTTTTGCAGGCTGCTGCTACGGTTATCCGATGGAAAACGGAGTATTCAGTCCCAATACGATGTACAAGACTTTTCCTATTCAGCCGATAGAGGCGCTTATCGCTATAGGTATCGCGGTATATATTGCTATCCGTGAGCACAAAAAGAAATACAAGACCGACGGACTTTCCATCCCTGTCATGTTGATGCTGTTCGGATACAGCAGATTCTTCCTTGAGTTTGCCCGTGATAACGATAAGTTGTTCTGGAATATTTCCGAACTTGCGCTCCACGCTTTGCTCGCCGGTATCGTCGGTACAGTATCATATTTCATAGTTAAAAGAATCAATAAGAAAAAATCCGTCAGCGTTCAATAATGCGAACACAATTTTTCGGAGGATAATATGAAGCCTGAAATCATAATTGCAATATCGATCGGCACCGTGGCTATGTTCGGCGTTATGGCGTTCTGCCGCAGATGGTATAAATCGATATCTTTGATCAAGCTTCTTATCGCCGCGCCTCTCCTTACCGCGTCCGGAACGGTCGGCGCGTATCTTCTGTTTTTTGTCGAAAACGGCGAGTTCGGCGGGATATCTTTTTACGGCTCGCTGTTTCTGATCCCGGTACTGTTTATTCCGGTATCACTTCTTTTGAGAACAAAGTTCGGAGAGCTGACGGATCTTTGCGCACCGTCGGTTGCGCTGATGCTTGCGATCAACAAGATCAACTGCATCAGAACAAATTGCTGCAAAGGAATGGTCATCGGTGAAGATTCAAACGGCAACGAGATCCGTTTTCCGAGTCAGATAGTAGAGCTCGTAGCAGCTCTTGCCATTATGGCGATTTTGATCTATTTTATGTCCAAAGAAAAATTCCGCAAAGAAATGTATCCCGCGTTTTTAGTTATTTACGGAGTTGTACGTTTCGGGCTGAATCTGCTTCGCGAGACTTCTCCGTTTGTTTGGATACTGCCGGCGGGGAACTTCTGGTCTTTAGTAGCTATTGCCGCAGGGATCTTATGGATCGCAGTATACAGGTTCGTTAAGAAAAGAAAAGCTAAAGAATTATGAGCCTATTCCAAAAGATCTCCGACGTATTGATGACGTCGCTTTGGATGCTGACTTATACTCTCGTTCTCGTCAGTACGGTGAAACGCAGATTTCCCGCCGTATCTCCGTGGACTCAAGCATTTTTGACTCCCCTCGAGGTCGCCGTAGCGGTAAACTGCATTGTGAATATCGATCGCCATTCGATTTATGTTGTGATCGCGTATGTCTATTGGGCTGCCGTTGAGATCGCGATAATAGCGGTCAGTTTACGCCTCGGATCGGTAAAACGGCGAATTATACCGTTCTATCTGTTATTTATTGCGGGGCTTACCGTTTTGATATATTTCTTTATCGGTTTGGATCAAGGCATTTTCTTTTCCAATTACGTAAATACTGTAATCGGAATGATTTTATGGCTTATTTACATCAGAAGAGCGGATTATAAATTCAATTATTTGAATCTTACCGTTTTTATATTGAATTTTATTGCGGTTTTGTTCTGTTTCCCACCTTATTTTGGAAAATTCGGGCATTTGGGAAATGTATTTATCGTGGCATTGGCAATCATCAATTTTCTCTTCATTCCGGTTTATTTGTGTAAAAATCGCGTAACGAAACTTGATAGTTAATTTCGGATCAATATTTCAGATTTAGGAAATGATTATGATGGCGTTTATTTCTAAAAGGCGGATATCCCGTATTATCAGAGCGGCTTCGTTTATAATGGCGCTTATTTTATGTGCGCTTATGATGCCGTTCGTATCATCGGCTGCTGAAAGTGGTACATGCGGTGAAAATCTGACCTGGACTTATGACGGCGGAACCCTCACCATAAGCGGCACCGGCGAAATGACGAATTTCTATGATAACAATATGCCGCCGTGGTATGAGCACGCCGGTGAGATAACGTCTGCGATCGTTGAAGAAGGAGTCACGTCCCTCGGAGAGCTCGCGTTTTATGAGTGCGACAGCCTTACGAACGTTGTCCTCCCGTCAACGCTCACGGAAATAGGCATTCGCGCGTTCAAGGACTGCACTTCTCTCGCATATTTAAACATCCCGACGTCTCTTTACGCCATAGGCGAATCTGCTTTTGAAAATTGCAGTTTGCTTAACGGTATTCGTTTGTCAGAGGGCGTTGTGATTATTTCCGATAAAGCATTCTTCCGTTGTTCATCTCTTTCAAGCATAACTATCCCCTCAACCGTCAATTTTCTCGGGATGGTCGTGTTCGGCTATTGTCACAGCTTGTTGCGCGTCGATATACGCTGTCCGATTGAGAAGCTTCCCGATGGAGCGTTTTACGATTGTGAAATGCTGTACGACGTAGGACTTCCCGATACTTTAGTGTCTGTTGGCTCCCGTTCTTTTCATAACTGTATTAATCTTAACACCGTATATTACACCGGAGATAATTCCGACGGCATTTTTGATGAGTTAATAGAAGACGACAATGGCTTCACTCCCGGCAACGGAAATCTTGTCGAAACAGATATGCCTTCGTCATCCGGCTTGGCGTTTGAATCAGCTACCGGCACCGGCAGAGAGGAAGGCGATCCCAGCGGAAGCAACCCGAGCAGCGATAAGAATACCGGAACGACCGAGTATTCGTATGTTACGGAGACTGATAATTCCATAATCACCGTCAAAGAGGTCATCGATTACGAGATAAAGATCGAAGAAGAGACGAGCGAAGACGGCGGGATAACGGAAAAGGCCGTGGTGGATTCAAGAGTGACCGAGCGTACGGTCGATGCAACGATCGACAACGAAGATGGCTGGGGCGAGCTTTCTGATACGCTGGACGAAATACTCAATACCATAACGAAGAGTGAAAAAGATGACGTCGGTATAACTGTCAATGTTCAATTGACGAACGATGAGATATCCGGAGAATGGATCAACGAATATTCCGGAAAAGACGTGACGGTCAACATTACGACTAATAGCGGCGATTCCTGGCAGGTAAAAATGAAGGACGTCGATAAAGTCGTTGACAACGCTTCGATCAATCTTTCTTATACTCTGACAGACGTAGAAAAAATTGACGACATCAAAAGCGACACTGTAAAAAAATTGACTTTTACTGATGATGTAGATTTCAATACACGCGTAAATCTTAAGCTCGGAATTACGAACAGCAGGCGTTATGCAACGCTCTATCAGAGGGACGGAAAGGAGTACAAAGCGATACAGAGCGTTATTGTTGACGGTCGTGGCAGAGCGTGGTTCTCAGTTGCAAACATTGATAAAGGTACGGACTATTACATAGCTTTTGACGTTGAAGGCGTAAATAGCACCAATGCAGTCGTTCCTCCGACTATGTACGAAGAATACGGCGGGCTTATCGACGAGAACGGCGTGAGATACCAGATCACCGGAAGGACGTCAAAATGGGGCATCACCGGCGGTCAGTTCGCACTTTACGTCGGTATCGCGCTCGGGTTTATGATCCTCGTCGTCGCGGTCGTCATGATCACGCGCAACCACTTCCAGAAGGTCAAACTTACCGAGGAGGAGAGGCGGCGCGAGGCTGAAGGCAAGATCGACAAGGAGGCGCTTTACGACGAGGTGCTCCGCGATATGCTGAAAGAAGGCAAGGACGGAGAACAAGGCGGCAAAGAAGAAGCGCCGAAAAAGAAATAATAAAAATATGAGATAAAGATCGCGGGCTCTTTCGAGCCCGCGTTTTTCTGTATTAATGACCGCAGCAGATTTATAAAAGTGACTTTTCATCGTTGCCGGACGTGTATTATACGGATCCCGGGCGGGGAAGAATTCGCTATTGATTTATACTCGGAATAATAGTATAATTAAAATAGGTAATTATACAGAATTATGGAAGAAAGATATGAAGAGGATCGAAACGATAGTGCTGACTGGGGCTCCGTGCGCGGGGAAGACGTCGGCGCTTGAGATAGTGAAAAGTGAATTCGAGCGGCGCGGCTGGGCGGTCATCACGGTCGGCGAGACTGCGACAGAGCTCAAGCAGAGCGGTGTTGCGCCGTGGGATCTTGTGCCCGGAGAGTTTCAGCGGATAAGGCTGAAGCTTCAGGTGGAGAAAGAGGCGGCGTATTTTCGCGCGGCGAAGGCGATGAGCGCGGAGCGGGTGCTGATAGTATTTGACCGCGGTGCGCTCGACACGAGGTGCTACACCACCGCTGAACAGTTCGCGTCTTTTGCACATGAACTCGGCGAGAGCGAGGTGCTTCTTCGCGACCGGTACGGCGCGGTGTTTCACATGGAGACGGCGGCGAAGGGCGCGCGTGAGAGTTACGTCACCGGAGAGGGGACCGTCAGATACGACACCGCCGAGGAGTGCGTGGACTACGACGCAAGGCTCGTTTCCGCGTGGTGCGGCCATCCGCATCTGCGTATGATCGGGTGCGAAGAGAACTACGCTGACAAGGCATCTCATCTTGTTCGCGAGATCGCGTCGTTCCTCGGAGATCCCGTGCCGTATGAAATTGAGCGCAAATTTCTCATAGAGTATCCCGATTTGGATTTTTTGAAGAATTATCCATTCTGCAAAAAAGTTGAGATCGAGCAGGTCTATCTTGAAGGGCGTTCGAGGATAAGACGCCGCGGAGCGGACGGAAGTTATATTTATTTTTACACCGAAAAGCGCAAAGTGAACGAAGTCCGCCGTGTCGAAGAGGAGCGCCGGATAACAAAAAGTGAGTATGAGGCGTTATTTGCGGACAAAGAACCCGGTCGGGGAATTGTCAAAAAAGACAGATATTGCATCGTTTACGACGGCAAATATTTTGAACTTGACGTTTATCCGATATGGCGCGACCGTGCGACTCTTGAGATAGAGCTTTCAAGTGAAGACGAAGAATTTAAGATCCCGGATTTTATCAAAGTGATAAGGGAAGTCACCGGAGAAAAGGAATACAAGAATTACAACATTTCAAAGTTGTACGAGGATTAAATGAAGTCGTTATTTAAGATCATCGCGTTCATCCTATGCGCGGTTTTTGTCGCGTCGGCGCTTGCCGTTGCAGCGTTTGCCGCGGATGGCGATGAGGAGGAATACGAATTATTGATCGAGGCGCCGGACGTTGAGTATTTTGAATCTCCGGCAACTCAGTCGTTCGTGATCCCCTCGTCGTTCAAAGCGTCTTTCGCTGCGGGTTCGACATGGACGGATCTTCCGTACTGGGTGGACGTTTCATATATGGACGGTTTGAAATTACAGACGTCAAGTCCGTATTATTATCTCGAATACCGCGTCAGAGATTCTTACTACGGATGGGGCGACGTGATATGCAGCACGGAGAGCGCAAGGTACGCGGGAAGATCCGGAGCGCCTATTACAAACGTAGAGATAAAAGTCCACAGCAACATATCAAACAGCTACGACAAAAAGGATTACGTCGTCATGTACCGCGCAAAGGCGGGCGGGATATGGCTCGACTGGGTGAGCAACGGAACTGCCGACGTGATGCAGACGTTAAAGCGCGAATTTGAGCTTGACGGCGGGCTCGACTATGCTTCGTCCGATTCCGGCTATGTAGGGTACGGATGTATCACCGCGTTTCAGATACTCCTTTTTGAGCGCAAGAATCACACCCCGCAAGCAGGAACTTCGATCATCAACGTTCCTTACATAAATCAGGATGCGATAGGTTTTCCTAACGGATGTGAGAGCGTCAGTACGGTCATGGTCCTCCAGTATCTCGGTGAAAAAATAAACACCGAGACTTTTGTCAGCAAGTATCTTCCGATGGGAGACGCTCCGTCGTACGGAGTCGGCGCCGATCCCGAAAAAGTATACGTCGGAAACCCGAGACTGACGAACGGACAAGGCTGGGGCTGTTACGCTCCGGTCGTTGTCAGGGCGGTGGAAAATTACGCTCCGAAAACCAAGCTTTACGCGACAAACGTCAGCGGCAGATCGCTTTCTCAGCTTTGCGCCGAATATATCGACAGCGGGATACCGGTCATACTGTGGGCGACGGTAGGAATGACAAGCAGCGTTTCTTATTCATACTGGTCAACTCCGGAGGGAAAGTCGATCACGTACAACAACTGCCTGCACTGTCTGGTCCTCGTCGGATATGATAGTGAATATTACTATTTCAACGATCCTCTCCGGAAGATAGGAGATATAAATTATTTCGCTTATGCGAAGTCGGACGTAGAAGCGGCTTATCAGATGCTCGGCAAACAGGCTGTGGTGATAAGAAGTTCTTACGTTACCGGGATCGAGCTGACGTCAATACCGTCAAAGTTGCTTTATTTTCGCGGAGAAGAGCTTGACACAACGGGGCTTTCCGTAAAGGCGAACTACAGCAGCAAAGTGTCGGAAGTCGTCTCGGGATATACCGTTTCCGGATTTGATACCGACGCTTGCGGTACGAAAACGGTGACCGTATCCTTCGGAGGATGTGACGCATCGTTTGACGTCAGGTACGAGGATTACGTATATTTGAAGGGCGATGCGACTGCGGACGGTTACGTCACGATGAGCGACATCCTTATAATGAGGAAATGCATAGCCGGGATCGTTGAAGACTCGGATCTTGCGTTTTTGAATGCGGATACGAACGGTGATGAATACGTCACTATGTCTGACGTGCTGTACGTCAGAAAGTACGTCGCGGGACTGATTGATTGATCCGAAACCATTTGGAAGATTATTTTTGGGAGATAGATTATGTGGTACGCTGTCATAAGCGCGGTTCTCGCGGTAGTGATATCAGGCGCTGTTTATATCTCTTTCAGATCGGCTGATTTTTCGATACTAAAACGGATCGCAGGCGGCAGAAAGTGGCTCGCAAGGATCATCGGATTTGTTATTCTTGCGGCGCTGACTTTCGTGCTGTGGCTTTTATGGGGTATGATGAACGCGCTCATCTGTGTCGTTCATCTTGCCGTGATTTGGATCTTATGCGACTTTATCGCGTTTCTTGTCCGCAAAATCAGCCGGAAAAGAAAAAGACGCCGCTCATACAGAGCCGGCGGTGCGGCGATAATTATCTGCGTCGTGTACCTCGCCGTCGGGTGGTTTCTCGACCACCACGTTTTCGTCAAGTATTACGAGTTCGAAACAGACAAAATTGACGGCGATGTGAGGGTGGTCCAGATTGCGGATTCACATATCGGCGCGACGTTTCACGCGGACAAATTCGAGGAATATATTACGGATATCAACGAGCTTGAGCCAGATGCTGTCGTTATCACCGGTGACTTTGTTGACGACGATACGACGAGAGAGGACATGCTTGCGGGCTGCGACGCTCTCGGAAAACTTCAGACAAAATACGGCGTGTTCTTCGTTTACGGAAACCATGACAAAGGGTATTATTCCGAGAGCAGGCGCGGCTGGACCGGCGCCGAGATGGAAAGCAGGCTGACCGATAACGGAGTGACGATTCTGAATGACGAGGCTTGCCTTATCGACGGAAGATTTTATATCGTCGGACGGCGCGACCGTTCAGACGGCAGAGAATCTGCAAGGCTTTCGGCGTCGGAACTGATGTCGGAAGTTGACAAGAGTAAATATTCCATAATTCTTGATCATCAGCCTGCCGATTTTGATGCGGAAGCGGAGAGCGGAGCGGATCTTGTCCTCTGCGGCCATACTCACGGGGGACAGTTCATTCCGATAAATTACGTCGGCGAGTGGATAGGTGAAAACGATCTGCGCTACGGCCATGAAAGGCGACAGAACACCGATTTTGTCGTCTCGTCGGGCATCAGCAACTGGGCGTTCAAGTTCAAGACCGGTTGCAATTCGGAATACGTTGTCATAGATATCAAAGGTAAATAAATGAAAGACCGCCGCGTTTTTACGCGGCGGTCTCACTGTTATTTTACGACTGTGACTTGCTCTTTCCCGAAATGAGAAAGAAGCGCGGCGCCCCGGTCGTCTATCTCCTCCCCGGGGATGAGAACAGGTACTGCTGGGGGACAGGCAACGTCAAAAGAGGAGAAAACTCTGCCGATGCTCTCTGACACCGGCACACTCTCGCGCTCGGCGAAAAACGCCTCTCTGACGGTCATAACGCTCCTCGGAGCGGCAAACTCAGGCGTGAAGTCGTCGAGTGGGGCTTTGAATTCTATGCCGAGCAGGGATTTTTTCAGCCTTTCAAGGTCTTCGTCGGTATTACCGGGTGTCAGCATGAACGAGACAAAATCCGCGTCGTGGAATTCCGGTATGATACCGTCTTTAGTCAATATCGACGACAGCCCGTCGCCGGTATAACCGCATTTTTTTGAAGCGATTGTGATTTTAAGAGGCTCGTCACCGACGAGAGCGAAGCCCGCGCCTTCGAGAAGCCGTTTGATACCGTCAGCTTTTTTCACAAATGCAGAAAGTGCTTCCGGGTAGGTTTCAAGATAACGGTTTGCAAGGTCAAGCGAACGCATGATAAGGTACGATGGGCTGCTCGATGCAAAAAAGCTCATCGTCTCTTTGACTGTGCCCTCATATTCGCGCGCCGATTTTTCGGAAAGATGGAGATAAGCGCCTCCGGTCAGCACCGGAAGAGTTTTGTGAGCCGATGCGGCGCACATATCGGCGCCGAGGTCTATCGGGTGGCGCGACGGCTCAAGAAAGCCGAGATACGCGCCGTGAGCAGAATCGACGAGGAGTCTGACGCCTCTTTCGTGACAGACCTTGGCGATCCCCGCGACGTCTATGACGTTGCCGAGATAGTCCGGTGAGGTTATATATACGAAGCATGGCATTTCGTCCATAGATCCGAGAGCCGAGGCGATATCGTCCGGCGTAACTTCACAAGACAGATAGGACGCTCCGCTTTTCGGATATATCCATACCGGATCTAAATCGAGGAGTGCCAGAGCAGATATAAAAGTTCGGTGGGCGTTTCTGCCGGCAAGGACTTTTTTAGTCTTTTTTCCGCGTGCGGCGAGAGCGACCATGGTTCTGATCGCAAGGGAAGAGCCCTCCGCGGAATAGTACGTTTTGAAGCCGAATATTTCCGACGCGATCTTTTCGCTCTCGGCTATGATGCCGTCATTTGAAAACAGGTCGCCGGCGCCGTCGATCTCCGTTATATCGCGAGGCTCTTCGCCCTTGTGTCCCGGCATGTGGAATCTGGCAGGGGAGCTTTTAATATATTCTTCGATAAAATCAGCGATCGGAGTGGGCGTCATACGTTTTCCTCTTCCTCGCGGACGACTTCCGCCATTATCGCACATTCCATTCTCTTTTTGAAAAGCTCGCATCCGTATTTGTAAATGCCCTTGACTGATCCGGTCGCGTGGTACGCGTTAGCGGCGCAGCCGCCGGAACAGTAAAGTCTTGCCCAGCATGAGGCGCACTCCGGTCTTGCATATACGTTGCATGAGGCAAATTCGTTTTGGATCGCTTTGTTGTCAACGCCGTGCCATACGTCGCCGAGACGGAATTTTTCGTCTCCGACGAACTGATGGCAGGGATAGAGGTCGCCCCACGGGGTGACCGCCATATACTCCGTTCCCGAACCGCATCCGGAGATACGCTTGTAGATGCACGGTCCGCCTTTGAGGTCGATCATGTAGTGATAGAACGTGAACGGGCGTCCCTCGCGGCGGCGCTTTATCATCAGTTCGGCGAGCTTTTCATACTGCTCGAAAATTATCGGCATATCCTCGGCGGTCAGTGCGTAAGGATCGCCCTCTGCGCAGACGACGGGCTCCATTGAAAGCTCTGTAAATCCGAGGTCGAGCATCGCCTCGATATCTTTCAGAAAATCGGGGTTGAGGTGCGTGAACGTGCCCCTCATATAATAATTCTTTCCGCCCCTCTTCTCGACGAGGCGCCGGAATTTCGGCACTATAGTGTCATAGCTCCCGCGTCCGAGATAGTCGACTCTGAATCTGTCGTGTACCTCGCGTCTGCCGTCAAGGCTGAGCACGACGTTTGAACATTCGCGGTTTGCAAAGTCGATAACATCGTCGTCGATCAGCACGCCGTTGGTTGTGAGGGTAAAGCGGAAGTTCTTTCCGCATTCCTTTTCGATGCTCCTCGCGTATTCGACGAGCTTCTTGACGACTTCAAAGTTCATAAGCGGTTCGCCGCCGAAGAAGTCTACCTCGAGGTTACGCCTTTTTCCGGAGTAGGCGACGAGAAAATCGAGCGCCGCCTTTCCGGTCTCGAAGCTCATAAGCGCCCGCTCCCCGTGGAACTTGCCCTGACTTGCGAAGCAGTATTCGCAGTTGAGGTTGCAGGTGTGCGCGACGTGAAGGCAGAGCGCCTTGATAACGCCGGAGGTTTTGGCTTTCAGCTCGCCCGCCATAGGCTCAAAAGTATCGGGAGTGAAGAGAAGACCGCGCTCTTTCAGTTCTGCGATCTCGTCGTAACATTCGGCAACGTCGCGCTCCGTGACGTCCTCGCGCTCGCCGTATTTTTCAAAAACCTCTTTTACGGCGTCGTCTTTCGTCCTCTCTTCAAACAATGAGATAAGGTCGTAAGCTACTTCGTCTACCGCGTGTACCGCGCCGGAGTTGACGTCGAGTACGATATTCATTCCGCCGAGTTTATACTGGTGTATCATGCTGTTTTATCCCCTATGCAGAAAATGCCGCCATAACGGCGGCATTCAGTGCTTTTTGTTATTACTTGGATTCTTTCTTCTCGTTTTCGCACTTCTGGTTTGCGATGCCGCAGCTTGTCTTGCAAGCGGACTGGCAGGAAGTCTGGCATTCGCCGCATCCGCCGTTCTTTGCGCTTTCGCAAAGGTTGCGTGTTTCGATAGTCTTGATATGTTTCATCAGAGTTACCTCCAAATATTTATTACTTATATAGTATAGCAAATGCGCGCGGCGTTGTCAATAGCTTTATTGGATTTATGGCGTTGAAGACGGAATCGATAATTCTCTGAAAAATCAAAAAATGCTGTAATTCTTCATAATTTTATGGTATAATATATTTACAGAAACAAACTAATAAGGAGAAGGATATGGAAATCACGCTTACACTGTCAAATTTTGAAGAAGAAGTTTTGAGATCCGACGTCCCGGTGGTAGTTGACTTTTGGGCTACCTGGTGCGGTCCGTGCCGTATGATCGCGCCGGAAGTCGAGGCTCTTGCTGAAGAGTACGACGGTAAGGTCAAGGTCGGCAAGGTCAACGTCGACGAGGAAGAGGAGCTTGCGGTCAAATACAGAGTTTCGAGCATTCCGACGCTGATCCTTTTCAAAAACGGGGAAGCGGTCAAAAAGTCGATCGGATACAAGACGAAAGACGCTCTCGTCACCGAATTCGGGCTTTGATCACGGAAGAATAAGAAAGATTACTGCGGGGGAAACTTTTTGCAAAAAGTTTCCCCCGCGCCCCTTTTAAAAACTTCCGCCCTTTTCTTGCGAGGCGTCAGCCTCGCATATTGAGTGGCGTGAAGCGTCACATATCGAATTTTAAAGCGATAGCTTTGAAATATATCGACGAGAGAATAAACAACTACGTATAAAACCACTATAAGAAAACGTCTCCAAACTGTCATCCTGACCCTAGGACCCTAAAAATCTGACGATTTCTGAGGACCTCGGTGCGCAGTAAGGAATCTCCTTTGCATAATGTTACTTTGTGCCGGGGAGATCCCACGCCGCGAAGCGACTCAGGATGACATTTTTGTTATCATCGCGGTAATTTCTGAAAAACGATAATTTGTTATTGACAAACGATAACAAAAATGCTAAAATCAAGGTACAAAACAAGTTATCGAGGTATGAAATGAAGAAAACAAAAATATCCGCGTATGTGTCTCTCGCTATTTGCATAGCATCGTCTGTCGCGTTCATTGTGCTCCTTTTTCTCTTTCCAACGGCGTTTGAGTGGTTGCTTACCGGAAAAGGTGTGAAAACAGATGCAATAACGCAGACCGTGAAGAACGTTTCGTTCGCATATTATCTTGCGGCTCCGTTTTCGGCGGCGGCTCTGTATATGCTGATACGTCTCATTTTGAACGTTCTCGACGGAAAGATATTTGTCAAGATCAACGTAACATATCTGTCTCTCATTTCTTATTGCTGCTTTGCAGTATTCGTTATATCGGCATCATTCACGTATTTTTATACGTCAATGCTGATCGCCGCTTTCGTGATGTTTGTCGTCGGCATTCTTTTGCGTGTTGTCAAAAATGTTATGCAGTCTGCCGTAGATCTCAAGAACGAGAACGATCTGACGATTTGAGGTGAGAAAATGATTGTAGTGAATATTGACGTGATGCTCGCAAAGAGAAAAATGAGTTCCCGCGAGTTGTCTGAACGTATCGGGATAACACAGGCTAACCTTTCAATATTGAAAACGGGAAAAGCAAACGCCGTTCGTTTTTCGACGCTCAACGCGCTTTGCAAGGCGCTCGACTGTACCCCCGGGGATATACTTGAATACCAGAAAGACAGTAATGAAGAATAGAATAAGAGTTACGATGAAGCACAAAAGAATCGCTATTATCTTATTATTATCGCTTCCGGTCATATTCTGTCTACTGCTCAATTCATGCGGGATTAAAGATGATATAAAGGCAGCTAGTTTGTCTTCTGAATTTGCGGCAGGATTTGCAGACTATTTATGGGAGTTGAGTGGAAGATAAAGATAAAATGAAAAATAGATTAATGACCATTATTGTCGTATTTATCATATTGTTTTCATTAACTTCATGTGAACCTCATAAGATTTTAAGTGTTGATACTGATCTTGGAGATCACTTGACTTTTGAGTTTTATCGATCTGGTAATATGCATGGCATGTATTTCACATATAATATCTCCAGTGAAGGAATTACCGGTGGTGCTTATGGGTGGAATAAAGAAATAGAAGAAATACCAGAGGATCCTCTTGAAACATTTGAAGTTATTGGAGAATATGGAAACACTCATTTTTATAGTTTAGATGGAAATATATTCTATATCTATAATAATGAGCTATTATCTGACTATTGGTATGAGAGCAATCTTTCTGATTATTTGTTAATGTCAGAAGTATACTCCGACGATGAAAATGATTGTCTTCTAAACTCAATTAGAGATTTAATGAAAACATGCAACTATAGATACATCATTCAATATGGCGAAATACTTGCATATGAAAAAGACGACGCAATGAAAGAAATGTTGATTAGATATGCAAACTCTGATTATTCCGAAGATGAAAAAAGAATTAATATAGGTTCAAAATTATCTGAAAACATAATGACGAGTTGGGCAAAACAGTTGCTCGAACAGTATTATTGAATACAATTTAGGAGTTAGAAAAGAATGAAGTTTATCAGAAATACTTTTAAGACCGTTGCGGCTATAATGTTGACCCTTGCTGTTTTGACGAGTCTTTCGTCGTGCTTTCTTTTTGACCGTACCAAGTCGTATGAAATGGTAGAAAAGTATGTCAAAGAAAATATAGACGCTCTGGAATCTTTGCCTTTTGATGATATTCCTTCAGAACTTTATGACAGCAGGTATGACGAGTTTTACAGAAAAGGCGGTGAGGAGGAGTTTATCAAAGAACATCTCGGCAGAGGCAGTATGGTTAAGGGCGCTCATTGGCACAAGAATAGAAAGATCCTTTCTTTTAACTGCGGAGGAAGCGGAAACGCCGTTCATTCCGAGTATACCGGATTTTATTATTCGGTCGATGACGAACCGTATGGCAAGGAATTCGATTCCTCTCCGATGACTCAGGTCAGTGACAACGAATGGGTCTTCGTGGAGATCGAAAATTGGCAGTTCACCCGCACGATAAAGATAATGGATCACTGGTACTATTATTATGAAATGTATTATTGAGAGGTTTAAGAATAAGGATGATTTGCGGGGAACTTTTTTGCAAAAAAGTTCCCCTGCACCCTTCAAAAAACTCTCGGAGAAATGAAAAGGCAATAGTGATTTAATGCGCCGGATAGCGCTTTTTTGTATTTTTCACTTAAAATAATAAATAAAAGCCTTGACAGAACGGCGTGTATACTTTAAAATAGTTTATGAAAAATAAACTCGGAGGTAACAAAATGATAGACCACAGACTCGGTGAAGTTGAAACAAAATTTGCGAAGATCATCTGGAGAGAGGCGCCGCTTCCTTCGTCGGAACTCGTGAAGATCTGCAGGACGGAGCTAAACTGGAACAAGAGCACGACGTACACCGTGCTCAGAAAGCTTTGCAACAGAGGCATTTTCAAAAATGAGAATACCATCGTATCCGTCGTGATGACGGAGGATGAATTCAATTCCGCAGCGGGCGAAGAGTTTGTAGACGAGCTCTTCAAAGGCTCTCTTCCCGCATTTATCGCGGCGTTCACTTCGAGAAAGGAGCTGTCTGTCAGTGATGTCGCCGAGATAAAGCGCATGATCGCCGAATATGAGGAAAAAGCAAAATGAATGACGCTTTTATAAAAATAGTCAATATGAGCGTTTCCGCCTCGTGCATCGCGCTGGCGGTGATGGCTCTAAGACTGTTTTTCAAAAGGGTCCCGAAATGGATAATATGCTCGGCGTGGGCGCTCGTCGCCCTAAGGCTTTTGATACCGTTCTCTATCAAAAGCTTTTTCAGCCTTGTCCCCGACATGGAGAAGATCGAAGGGAATATACCCGTCTCATCGTTTGTCGGTCGGAGCGGCAACGTATCAGCGAGCGCGGAGGCTGCTGCGAGTCAGTCATCGTCCGACGTCGTAAAGATCCTCTCTATCGTATGGATAGCGGGAATGACGGTCATGATCCTTTATTCCGTCGCGGTATTCTTTGCGATCAGGCTTAAGATCCGCGCGTCGATAGAGACAGAAGACGGAGTTTATATCTGCGACTCGATACCGTCGCCGTTTCTTCTCGGATTTATAAAGCCGAAGATATACATACCATCGTCGACGAGCGAAGAGGAGCGAGTATTCATTGTTTCTCACGAGACGGCGCACAAGAAAAGGGGCGACTTCGTCTGGAAGCCGCTCGGCTTTCTGCTTCTCTCCGTTTACTGGTTTAATCCTCTGATGTGGGTGGCGTACGTATTTCTTTGCAGGGATATCGAATACGCCTGTGACGAGAAGGTCGTGCGCACGCTCGGAGCGGACATCAAGCGGCAGTATTCCGAAACGCTCCTCAAATGCAGCGTCACGAAGCGTATGCTCGCCGCATGTCCGGTCGCTTTTGCCGAGGCGGGATTGAAACAGCGCATTAAAAAGATACTGAATTATAAAAAACCGACAGTCTGGGTCCTCGCGGTGTTTGCGGTGATAACGACGGCTTGCGCCGTTTGCTTTATGACCGATCCGAAGACCGCGGAGTCTGACGCGGATGGGGCTGTCGGTATACCCGTCGTGCTTTGCGCCGACGGGCACAGCTTTACAGTCAAATCTGTCGTTGAACCAACCTGTGTGACTTACGGCTATACTTACCTTGAGTGTTCGGTTTGTAAAAAGGCCGAGACAGAGCTCGTAGAACCTGTCGCTCACGAATTTTCATCGGCACTTGTGTCGCCTGCGAACTGCGCGCACGGAGACGTGACCGGATTTACCTGTTCCGCTTGCGGGTACTATTATGAGGAAACCGGCGACATAATGAACGAGCACGATTATTCTATCTCTGAGGTAACTCTTGAAGCGCGCTGTGCGACCGCCGGTGAAATGCGTATCTCATGTTCTGTCTGCGGCGACTCGTACACCGAGGAGATCCCGGAAACGGGACATGCTTTCGCAGGACAAAAATTAATCAGCGCATCATGCTCTGAAAACATCGCGGAGGTGCAGAGGTTCTGTGGAAAGTGCGGGTTTTCATATTTTGAAGAGATTCCAATTGAAGGGCATCGTTATTCGGCTGCGACCTGTTCTTCTCCGGAGACTTGTACGCTTTGCGGCGATACAAGAGGAGAGCCTCTCGGACATACTGAAAACGGATGGTGTAAATATTGCTTTAAGTTCATCACCGACGCGTCACCGACGGTAGTTCGTTCGTTCGATTATTCATCCAACCCCGACTATGATTCGTTCGGCAATTTTATCGGTAAGACTGACGGCGATAAGTACAGTTTGCCGTCGAAAATATATATTTTCGAGCCAATTCCTGGACCGAAAATTCCGAGTGCATGGGATAATTGATCTTTTTGGTGGTTTGTTATTTCTGGAGGTTCATTATGGATGACAGAAGGAAAAAGATAAATAGGATCGTTATTATCATAGACTTACTCGTCTTTGCTGCAGCGTTGATCTGCGTGATCCTGGGCGAAACTAACAGTAACATGTTCGTGTCGTCGATTGGAAGGACTGTTTTTTTGTTCTGGCTCCCAATTGGAAATCTGATCAATTATAAATACGGTCTTTTTAAAGCGGATAAGCAAAACGGAAAGCAGGCGTCGATCGGCCTTATCGTAGTTATCGCCATGATATACATTGCTTTCGGCGTACTGATGTTCATTTTCAGGGGAAACAACGATTTTGCGATATTCTTCTCTTCTGCCGCTATCCTTATCAGCATTGGGTGGCTCGGGAAAGCGATCTATGATTACGTCAAAATAAAGAAGGGAGAAGATCCCGAAGAGCAGACCGCCGATGACGAAGACGACGAAGAATAAGAGGTTTTTCCCCTCGGGGACGGCAAAAATGGTTATCGTTATTGACATATTTTTGATTGTGTGCTAAAATCTAAGAGATAATCGGAAAATTCCCCGAGCGGAGGTTTAGAATTAATGAAAAAGCTTTTTGGAATAATATTGCTCATCGCCGTTATGATCTCGGCGCTGACCCTTTCTTCATGCGGACTTATTGGTTCGTCCCAGTCCACGGAAACGACGACTACCGCGGCGCCCGTTCCGCTTGTAACTCCCGCGGAAGCTGCGAAGGGCATCAACATCAATAAAGACGATCCTTCAACGGATGACGTTAAATTTACGTTCGACGACGAAGGAAAACTCGTTCTCATCGAGTATAAATCGGGCGATTATGATTACGTGGCAAGCTACAATTACAGAGACGGCAACGTCGAGGTTTATCTGTACGGCGGAGACCAGGTAGTCGATTTCCTTCTCTATGAGCCGTCGTCCGAATTCGACGCGTCGCTCGGTATGTTTGAGCAGGACGGATATTTCTTCAAGGGATTTAAGTCTCTCACGGCAAAAGAGATAGTTACTACTGCCGCCGAGACCGAGAGCGAGTCTGCTCCCGAGTCCGGAACAGAATCTGCGACAGAATCGGAGACAGAGTCTGAGAGCGCTTCAAAATAATCGGCGCAAGGTTTCGTGGTATTAGTGTTCTATTGCTCACGATCAAAAGAATAACAGATCGGGGGAGCATCGCTCCCCCGAGAGTTTTATATGAGGTGTAATATGGCTGAGAAGCACACGGCTGAAATGCGGAAGAATCACAGGGCGAGGGTGCGTAAAAGAATACTGGAACAGGGTGCCTCGTCGCTCGAACTTTACAAACTTCTCGAAGCGTTTCTTTACAGTGTCAGACCGAGAGTCGACACGTATCCTATAGCGCATGAGCTTCTTGCAAAATTCAAGACGGTCGACGGCGTGTTTTCCGCTCCGCTTGACGAGCTGATGAAGGTCGACGGAGTCGGAAAGGTTACCGCGGAACATATAATGCTTACGGGTGAGCTGATCAATCGCGCGGTGATCTCGGATCTGACGTCAGCGCCTCTCGATGCCGATGCAAGAGTGATTCCGCTTCTCGTATGGATGATGAGAAACTCGAAGACGGACACGGTAGCGCTGATCGGGCTTGATTCTAAAATGAATTATCTTGACTTTAAGATACTTGACGCGGAAATCGCGTCGGAAGAGATAAAGAATTCTATTCTGAGATTTGCAAAATCAGGCGCGGAGAAGATCATATTCGCCCACAGACATCCGGGCAGGATCGGTGTGCCGACTGCCGCGGATATTGAATCGACAAAGGTTCTCGTTAAGATGTGCTCCGGCGCGGGAGTTACGGCGGTCGAGCATTACGTTGTGACGAAAAGCGGCGCGTTCGGGATAATGAAAGACCGTAAAGCAGCTTTCGGAGGCGAAGTGTGACGAACAAAAAAGAGCTGCCGAGAGCATATATGACACCCTCAGAAACCCGGAAATGCAACGGCAGGGTAACCGATATTGCAAGTCTTTTTCTGAATTTCGCCGCCGATGAATTCGACATCGGATCGATAAATGAGATCTCCTCATCGTGCGGTGTCAGCAGAGAATACGCTTACGCCGAACTTCTCGCCGCGCGTTTCGGCGTGGATTCGGGAGGGCGAGACCGCGCTTTTTTCAAAAACTATTTTGTCCCGATGATAAACGAGCTTGACGTCAAAGATTACACCGACGATCCGTATTATAAAATAATAAAGATACCGGATATGAAGCTCGGAAAATGGGAGTTCAAAACGGAGGTCCTTCGTCCGGGAGAGGGCTTCGTCTGCCGCGATTTTCTTGTGACTGACGACGGAAGGCTTATCCCGCAGCTCGGATTTTTCACAGAGCCTTTTCCGTTTCCGGCGGTGCTCGAGGGCGGCAGGGAATGGATGACGCTGATGCCGAACGAAACGGTGACGACAAAACCGGCGATCGCTCTGTCTCACGGCAAGGTGCTGACTTACGGTCTCGGGCTTGGATATTTTGCCTATATGGCGTCTGAAAAGGATGACGTGGACTCTGTCACTGTCGTAGAACTGTCGCGCGATGTCATATCGCTTTTTGAGAAGCATATTCTTCCGCAGTTTTCTCACAGAGAAAAGATAAAGATAGTGAATTCCGACGCGTTTGAATATGCGAAAAACACGGCTCCGGGCGAAAAATACGATTTCGTTTTCGCAGATTTCTGGCACGACGCCGGAGACGGCAGAGACCTCTATCTCAAAATGAAAGAATACGAAAAATACTCGCCGGAGAGCGAGTACTGTTACTGGCTTGAGGACACGATCAAATGTTATCTCGACAGAGAACTCTGGCCATAGATAATTAAAGCCGCGCTGTGCGCGGCTTTCAGACTGAAGACAAACTTGGCAGAGCGGCAATGATAGGACGATTAATGAAGCAAGCATAACATCGTAAAAAGATTTTGTTTCGCCGAAAATCAAAGAGGCGGGGGATACGGATAAACCCGAATTCCCCGCCGTCATTGCCTTTCGGCGCTCTCGCCGCTCGACGTATTCATATACGCCTGACGCGCCGAGATCACCCAATCTACCGGCGTTTCTCTTCGTCTGTTCGGAGTGAAGACTTTGTCTTCACTCCGAAAGCCGCGCTGTGCGCGGCTTTTTTTATTCTCTTGACATTCCCGCGAAAATGCTGTCGTTTCTGAGCGACGGAGACTTTATCTTCGAGTTGACTTCGTACGCCGAGATCTCGAAGCTTTGAGATGCGTGGGAGATCAGACCTTGCCGCAACAGTTCAGCGGAAACGGCTGATGCAACGTCGGAAATGAGTTCGTTTTTTACATTTGCCTCATTGCTGCCGTTCGCACTTTCGGTCAGATAACCGAGAACGGATCCAAGGTCGGAAAGTACCGTCAGATCTGACATTCCGCGGTAGATCCATTTGTAGAAGGGCATATATTCTTTGTTCAGAAGATAGATTGCGGCGGCAATATTTTTTACAAATGCAAAAATGGCAAATTGCGCCGCTCCGATCTCGCCGTGAGCGAGACATCGGGGATAATTGTATACGCCCGACTGGTGAGCCAATATGAGAGCCGAAGCGAGTTTTTTGAGTCTCACATCCTCCGGATAGCCGCGAAGGAGTATCTCGCGCACCGCGGAGAATTCGCCGAGGTCGTCGCGGAATATTTTTCCGGAAGTTGCGGCGCGAAGCGCGTGCTCGGGAAGAGAGAGCCAGTGCGCGTCGCTTTCAGGCGCGCTCGCAGATCCGAGAAATCTTTTGTAAAAATCCGATGTCCGCATTACCCCGCGCCTCGCTCCTCCGGTCGGAGTGTCGAGGCTTCTTTTATATCCGAGAAATTCAGCCGGAAGAGCGGAATACGCTCTTGACAGAGCGAACGAATATTTTTCAAAATCTTCATCGGTCAGCCAGATGCAGAACGACGGCTCAAAATCGTGGTCTCGCGAGACTTCGTCGTCAAATCCCAGACATTCCGAGCCCTCTCCGGCAAGACCGATCGCCGCTCTTGACGAGAGCTCGGAAAAGCTTTTCTCTATCATCGGCGCGCCGTATTCGAGGTAGTATTTTTCAGACAGTTCAAGCCCCTTCATAGATCTTCCTTGACCTTTCTTCGAGCGCGTCGGCGGTTTCCGCGTCCCCGAAATATCTGAATGACGGGGCGCATTTCGATGCAACGAATGCGTAATATCCGTTTCTTTTGACGGCAGCCGAGTCGAGGATCTCCTTCGCTGCAAAGAGACATTCTGCAATTTCCGGCGAACCCTTTCCGCGCCAGACCTCATAGAGATGTGCCATGTTGACGTAAGTCGCCGCTTCGTCGCAAGCGCCGTCCTCTTTCTCCGACATTATCGCAGCCGCTTCGATGAAAAGAGACTCCGCCTCGTCGTATCTGCCGACGTCGCAGAGGGCGAGCGCCGAGTTGTTGTAAAGCCCCGCGACGAGCGCGTCGTCGGGAGAGAGCTTTTCTCTGTATATCGCTCCGGCCTTTTCGTAAAGCGCTATCGCTTCATACGGTTTGCCGAAAGCTTTGTAAACCGTTGCCGCGTTGAGATATACCGTCGCCGCGGATACTTCGTTTTCGATACCGACTTTTTCAACGAGGAAGAGAGCACGGTCGAGCGCGCGAAATGCCGAAGCCTCGTCCCCGCGCTTTCTGTAATATCCCATCAACTCGTTCTGTATCGAGATCTCACCGCGAAGGTCGCGGAGTTCCTTCGCTTCCTTTTCCCATTTTTCGAGAAAAGCGCCCGCGCCGTCGAGGTCGTTCACCTCGAAATACGCGTCGAGCTTTTCAATTATCCGCCTCACGGGTATCTCTCCGAGCGCGTCGTCGGGTGACGGATAATAAAACTTTTTTCCGTCCGAAAGAGGACAGAGCGGTTCTTTATAGTCAAAAGGATCGAGCATATTTTTCCTCCTTCGTTATCTCTTTATCTATTATAGCCGAAGGGAGAAGTTCTTTTCAAGTGCTTTTATACAAAAAGGTATTCCGGACAGTATATTTTTTTGAGATGCCTTGATATAAATGTGATAATATGATATCATTAAATTGTAAAAATATATAGGAGGAAAGCTAATGGCAAAACTCTATTTTAAATACGGTGCTATGGGCTCGTCGAAGACTGCAAACGCGCTCATAGCCAAATTCAACTACGAAGAAAGGAACATGAAAGTCTGGCTGATAAAGCCCGACGTCGACAACAGAGACGGCGAGTCAAAAGTGCGCTCGAGGATCGGCCTTGAGGCGGAAGCTACCGTCATCAGACCTACCGACGATATCCTCGTGATGTACAAAGAGCGCGAGGACGTCGACGTCATAATAGCCGACGAGTGCCAGTTCTTCACCGAGGATCACATCGACCAGATGAGATATATCGTCGACAAATTCGACGTTCCGGTGATGTGCTTCGGACTTAGGACGGACTTCAGAACAAAACTCTTTCCGGGAAGCCGCCGGCTCTTTGAACTTGCCGATTCGATCACCGAGATCAAGACGATCTGTGAGTGCGGTGCGAAGGCGACAGTTAACGCGAGGATCGCGCCCGACGGCAGAGTTATAACGAGCGGTCAGCAGGTGTTTATCGGCGGAAACGACAGCTATATCGCAATGTGCCACAAGTGCTATAAAAAACATATCGAAGAAGATAAAAACAGGATCTGACGGAGGAAATAAAAATGGATATAAAAGAAATACTCTCAAAAGTTGACCACACTCTTCTCGCGCAGGGCGCGACTTGGGACGAAATACGCGCGATCTGCGACGACGGGATGAAGTATAAGACCGCGTCCGTCTGCATTCCCGCATCTTACGTTAAGCAGGCAAAGGAATACGTCGGCGAAAGACTTAAAATATGTACGGTCATCGGGTTCCCGAACGGTTATTCCACAACGGCGACAAAGTGCTTTGAGACCGCCGACGCGGTTGCAAACGGAGCTGACGAGATAGATATGGTCATCAATATCGGCTGGCTCAAGGACAAAAAATACGCCGAGACTCTCGACGAGATCAAAAAGATTAAAGAGGCGTGCGGCGGTAAGCTCCTTAAAGTCATAATCGAGACGTGCCTTCTCACAGACGAGGAAAAAATAAAGATGTGCGAGATCGTCTCAGAGTCCGGCGCGGACTATATAAAGACGTCAACCGGATTTTCAAAGGGCGGCGCAACGAAAGAGGACGTCGCGCTGTTTGCGGCGCACGTGGCGCCTCACCTTAAAATAAAGGCGGCGGGCGGTATCTCGTCCATCGCCGACGCTGAAGACTTCATAAACCTCGGCGCGTCCCGCCTCGGAACGAGCAGGATCGTAAAAATCGTAAAGGAGGAAAATCTTGCCTGACGGCGAGGGTATTTCTATGGCAAACTATCCTACACCTCACATAAACGCGACACCGGAGGATTTCGGCAAGACAGTTCTTATGCCGGGAGATCCGCTCCGCTCAAAATTTATCGCGGAGAATTTTCTTGAGAACGCAAGACTCGTGAACAACGTGAGAGGCGTTCACGGTTACACGGGTGAGTACGGCGGCATCAAAGTATCCGTCATGGCGAGCGGCATGGGAATGCCGTCCATCGGCATATATTCTTACGAGCTTTTCAACTTTTTCGGAGTTGAAAACATCATCCGCATCGGCTCAGCCGGAGCGATGCAGGAGAACATCAGAGTCAGAGACATAGTTATCGGTCAGGGCGCCTGCACTAATTCGAATTTCGCCTCTCAGTACGGGCTTTCCGGTTCGTTCGCGCCGATAGCGGATTATACGCTTCTTCGTGCCGCGGTCGAAAACTGCGAGCGCCTCGGCGCGAGATATCACGTCGGCAACATTCTTTCGTCAGACACGTTCTATTCCGACGACACGGCATCGACGCCCGCATGGATGAAGATGGGCGTCATGGCGGTCGAGATGGAAGCCGCCGCGCTCTATATGAACGCCGCAAGGGCGGGAAAGAGAGCTCTTGCGATCTGCACGATCTCCGACCACCTTCTGACCGGAGAGCTTACGACTGCAGAGGAGAGACAAAACTCGTTCACCGAGATGATGAAGGTCGCGCTCGAGACCGCTGTTGCCGCGGAGAAATTCTGAAAAAAAGAGGACTTTTAAATGAAAAGAGTTTTTCTTATAGTGCTTGACAGCTGCGGCATCGGTGAACTGCCGGATGCGGCGCTGTTCGGCGACGTCGGGGCGCACACGATGAAGCGTATCTCGACCAGTCCGTATTTCAGCTGCGGGAACACAAAGAAATACGGAGTCGCGAATATTGACGGTCAGGAATACCTCGGCCCGGTCGAAAAGCCTCTCGGCGCGTACGCGAGGATCGCCGAGCGCTCGATGGGTAAGGATACGACGATAGGGCACTGGGAGATAGCGGGTATCGTTTCCGAAAAGCCGCTCCCCACGTTCCCAAACGGTTTTCCGCAGGAAACTCTCGACGAGTTCGCAAAAAAATGCGGCGTTCCCGGAGTGCTTTGCAACAAGCCTTATTCGGGCACCGAGGTCATCAAAGATTACGGCGAAGAGCATCTGAAGACGGGAAAGCCGATAGTATATACGTCGGCTGACAGCGTATACCAGATCGCCTGCCACGAGGAGCTTTATCCGCCGGAAGAGCTTTACCGTTTCTGCCGCATCGCAAGGGAGATGCTGAAGGGTGAGCTCGGCGTCGGACGCGTCATCGCAAGACCTTTCGTCGGAGACGCGGAACACGGCTTTACGAGAACGACGAACCGTCACGATTTTTCACTTGAGCCTTACGGCAAGACGATGCTTGACGCGATGAAAGAGCAGGGACGCGACGTTGTCGCCGTCGGCAAGATTACCGATATTTTTGCAGGACGCGGTGTGACCGAGACTATCCTTTCCCACGGGAACACCGAGGGAATGAAGATAACGCTCGAACAGCTGGACCGCGATTTTGACGGGCTCTGCTTTACGAACCTCGTCGATTTTGATATGCTATACGGACACAGACAGGATATAGACGGTTACGCTAAGGCATACGCCGAGTTCGACTCGTGGCTCCCGACTTTCGTTTCGGGTATGAGAGAGGACGATATTCTCTTTATCACCGCGGACCACGGATGCGACCCCGGTGACGAGAGCACCGACCACACGAGAGAGCACATTCCGCTCCTCGCTATAGGCAAAAAGATCCGTCCCGTGAACCTAGGTACGAGAAGTTCGTTCGCCGATATCGCGGCGACTGTCTGCGAGTATCTCGGAGTGGAATACGACTGCCCGGGCAAGAGCTTTGCAAAAGAGATCATAAAGTGATCGGAGATTTGATATGGACAGACAAATTCTGGTTAATACGGCATGTGACGCAATGATGAAGGCGTACGCGCCTTATTCCGGCTTTTTTGTGGGAGCGGCGCTCGAGTGTGAAAACGGTAAAGTTTACACCGGATGCAACATTGAAAACAGCACGTTCACCCCGACGAACTGCGCCGAGCGCACCGCGTTTTTCAAAGCGATCAGCGAGGGCGACAGAAAGTTTACGAGGATCGCCATTGTCGGCGGTATGGGCGGCGTGATCGACGGCGTCGCCGCGCCTTGCGGAGTTTGCCGCCAGGTGATGAAAGAGTTTTGCGATCCGGACACGTTCGAAATAATCCTTTTCGACGGAAAAGAGATAAAGAGCTATCTGCTTTGCGAGCTTCTTCCCGAATCGTTCGGACCTGAAAACCTCGGCAAATGAGAAAGTGTGCCGCACTTATTTTCGCTGTCACTCTGCTTTTCGCTTCGTGCGGAAAGGCGGACGGCGGAGCAGAGACCGGTGACGTCGTCGGGACTTTGAAGATCGTGCAGGTCGTCAGCGCTTACGACGCGTCGAACGAGAGGGCAAACGCCGAAATATCCGAAGCGATAAAGGAATTCTGCGAAGAGTCGGGTTACGAATCGTCTGAATTTCACAGCGCTTCCGCGTCGTTTGACGGATACCGCGAGGCGATGGCGTCCGCCGTGGAGAGCGGAGCTGACGTCATAGTCTGCGAAGGTGAAACGGCTTTTCAAACGGTTTTGGCGCTGCAGGAGATTTTTCCGAACGTGGTCTTCCTCTGCGCCGGCGCGGAAGAGCCGGTCGCATCCCTCGGCGAGGTTATGTCCGAGAGAGTACATCTCATAAGATTCAGAGAAGAGGACGCTGGCTACCTCGCGGGATATATCGCGGTGTATTCCGGCGCGTCGTCGCCCGGCTTTATCGCAATAGCGCAGACCGATCCGGTAGTAAACTATTTCAGGGGATTTGTGTCCGGCATCTCCGACGCCGCGTTACAGCTCGGCAAAGACGGCGTTACAGTCAAATGCAGCTATAAAGACGGTTTCGGCACGGTCAAAGGCTCGGACGGAAATAAGATACCAAAGCTTGAAAAGGCGGCTAAGGAAATATATAACGCCGGGTGCGACGTCGTCGCGTCGTGCGGTGCGGCGGTCCCTTATACCTGTGCGGCGGCACGTGAACTCGGCGGAAAAGTGATCCCGCTCGTATCCGATCTTGACGACGAATACGGAGTTTTTACTGCATATCCGCGATTTGAATATAAGTCTGCGGTCAAGAACGTGCTCACCCGGCTGAAAGACGCCGGAATGAAGTGGAACGATGACGACGCCGGAAAAGTCTCGCTCGTCGGGCTTGCAGACGGAGCGGTGAAGATCTCGGGCGAGGTCAAGGGTATGCTAGGACTTGAAGAAATTGAAAAAAGGTTTTCATCCGGCGGCGCAGTCTGTGTGGCAAATAGCATGACGGAGGTCAGCGCAGACGGCGTCGAAATAGAATTTATTGATTGATAAACGGAGAATATTATGAGAGCGCTCGATATTATCCAGAAGAAAAAGAACGGCGGAGAGCTTACGAAAGAAGAGATCAAATTCTTCATCGACGGTTTTACCGCGAATGAGATCCCCGATTATCAGATGTCCGCGCTTGCAATGGCGATCTGTTTCGTCGGCATGACGAAGAGGGAGACCGCCGACCTCACCGACGTCATGATGCACTCGGGAGATACTCTCGATCTGTCGAGATTCGGCGAACTTTCCGTCGATAAGCACAGCACCGGCGGCGTCGGGGACAAGACTTCTCTTGTCATCGCGCCGATAGTGGCGACGCTCGGAGGAGTCGTCGCAAAGATGTCCGGACGCGGACTCGGTCACACCGGAGGAACAGTCGACAAGCTGGAGTCGATAGACGGCTTCAAAACTTCGCTCACCGGCGCCGAGTTCATGGAGCAGGCGAGCTCCGTCGGTATAGTGATTGCAGGGCAGAGCGGAGACCTCGCTCCCGCGGATAAAAAGCTGTACGCGCTCCGCGACGTTACGGCGACTGTCGACTCGATACCGCTCATCGCATCGAGCATCATGAGCAAAAAGCTCGCCGCGGGTTCTCACTCGATCGTGCTCGACGTAAAAGTCGGCTCCGGCGCGTTTATGAAAGATCTGGACAGCGCCCGCGAGCTCGCCGAGGAGATGGTCTCCATCGGAAAGGCGTGCGGCAGAAGAGTAAGGGCGCTGCTTACAAATATGGACGTTCCGCTCGGCAGGGCGGTCGGAAATTCGCTCGAGGTCATCGAGGCGGCAAGAGTCCTCAAAGGAGAGGTCGAAGGGGACCTGAAGGACGTCTGCGTCGCGCTCGCGTCGAATATGATCTCAATGGTGAAGCTGATACCGTATGCTGAAGCGGAGAAACTTGTCAAAGAGGCGATATCGTCGGGCAGAGCTTTTGCAAAAATGAAAGAATGGGTCGCCGCGCAGGGCGGCAGAGCCGATTATCTCGACGATTTCTCGCTGTTCCCGAAGGCAAAGACCGTTTATGAACTGAAGAGCCAAAATGAAGGGTATATTTCGAGGACCGACACCGAGGCGATCGGCGTTGCGTCGTCGCTTCTCGGCGCGGGCAGAACGAAAGCGGGCGATCCGATAGACTATTCCGCGGGGATCGAGATCTTTGCCAAGACCGGAGACTTTGTAAAACGCGGCGACGTCATAGCGAAATTCTACACCTCGTCCGAAGCGCTGATACCCTCCGCCGAGGCGAAATATCTCGGCGCGCTGACGTTCTCCGACGAACGCCCCGAACCCGAAGTGCTGATATACGAAACCGTTGAATGAACGAGAATACACGAAAAGAGCGTACGGTTTGCCGTACGCTCTTTTTACTATTCATTATTTCTGTCTCATCAGCCGCATAGCGTTTAGGATCGCGACGACGGAGACGCCGACGTCGGCGATCACCGCTTCCCACATATAAGCGAGTCCGAGCGCGCCGAGCACCAGCACCACCGCTTTGACGGTGAGCGCGAAGACGATATTCTGAATGACGGTTTTTCTGACTCTCTTCGAGAGGACGTAGACTTCCGCGACCTTTTCGGGGTCGTCGTCGAGCAGGACCACGTCTGCACATTCCACCGCGATATCCGAGCCGAGCGCTCCCATCGCGATACCGACGTCAGCGGCGGCGATAGACGGAGCGTCGTTGATGCCGTCGCCGGTGAAGACGGTCTTGCCTTCCGACGATGCGGAGATCTCGCGCAGCTTTTCGGTCTTCTCTTCGGGAAGAAGTTCCGCTTCCGCGCGGTCGATCCCGACGGCATCAGCCGCCTTTTTTGCCGCTTCGGCGCGGTCTCCTGAGAGCATATAAGTCGTCGCGCCCTCGGCTTTGAGAGTCGAGATCGCGCTCTTCGCACCGCTCTTCGGCAGGTCTTCAAGTTCGATGAAACCTACATATTTTCCGTCCTTCGCCGCATGTATGCAGGTCGTTTTGCAGTCGGCGAATCCGCAGCCGACTTCCTTCATCAGCCGCGCGTTGCCGACCGTGATATTCGCGTCCGAAACGACGCACCTCACACCCTCGCCCGCACTCTCTTCAAAGCGCTCGGGTTCTCCGAATGTAATTCCGCGTCTCTTCGCTTCCGCGACGACCGCTTTTGCGAGCGGGTGCAAGCTTCCCGATTCCGCAGAGGCGGCGAGGCGTAGAAGCTCTTCTTCCGTCATACCGACGGGGGATATTTTTATAACTTTGAACGCGCCTTCGGTAATGGTCCCGGTCTTGTCAAACACGAATTTGTTCGCCTTTGCGAGCGTTTCGAGATGGTCGGAGCCCTTGATAAGTATGCCGCGCTTCGCCGCGTTGCCGATGCCCGCGAAATATGAGAGCGGAACGGAAATGACGAGCGCGCACGGACACGAGACGACGAGAAAGATCAGCGCTCGCTTCAGCCATCCGGCAAAACCGCCCGCGATCAGTGTCGGCACTACCGCGATTATTAATGCGGCGGCGATGACCGACGGAGTATAGAATCTTGAAAACTTGGTTATGAATTTTTCGCTCTTCGCCTTTGTTCCGGCGGAGCTTTCGACAAGCGCGACGATCTTCGAGACGGTAGATTCCTCGAAAACGGTGTCGACCTTTATCTTCAGAACTCCGCTCTCGTTTATCATGCCGCTGAGCGCGCGCTCGCCCGGCACGATCGGAACGGGTACCGCTTCGCCTGTCAGGGCGGAGGTGTTGACCGTGCTCTCGCCGTCGGTCACGATGCCGTCGACGGGTATCCTCTCGCCGGGGCGGACAACGACGGTGTCGCCGACGTTCACTTCTTTTATCGGGACGGCGTGTATTTTGCCGTCTTTCTCCACGTTCGCGCTCGTCGGCTTCATTGCGGTCAGAGCCTTGATGCTCTTGCGGCTCTTACCGACCGCGATGTTCTCGAACAGCTCTCCGACCTTGTAGAAAAGCATTACGAACACCGCCTCGGGATATTCGCCTATCGCCATGGCACCGATCGAAGCGACGCCCATCAGCGTGTTCTCCCCGAAGAATTCTCCGTGAAAGATGCCGCGCGCGGCGTCGAACAGCACGTCGTAACCAGCGATCGCATAAGCCGGGATGAAAAGCAGAAGGTCGAACGGGAAGGGGATATCCGTCACCTTGCTCACGATGAACGCCGCGGCAAGGAGCGCCGCGCCGACAATGATCTCGGCGAGCTTTCTTTTTTGCTTCTTATTCAATCCAGGATCACCTTGCAATCCGGTTCAACTTTTGCGATAAGCTTTACCGCCTCGTCGACGATCCCGCCGAATATTCCGTCAGCGGCTTCTATCGTCATTTTCTGCGTCATGAAGTTAACTTCAACAGAGTCGACGCCTTTTATCTTGGCGATCTTTCTCTCCATTTTTGCGGCGCAGGCTGCGCAGTCGAGGTCTTCGAGTTCGAAAGTCTTTTTCATAGTCATGCTCCTTATTATTCAGTTACGTGCTCATAACCCTGAGCGAGTATTGAATTTACGTGTTCATCGGCGAGAAAATAGAAGATCGTCTTTCCGTCGCGCCTCGTTCCGACGAGCTTTGCACGGCGAAGGATCGCGAGCTGATGGGACACCGCGGAGATCGTCATGCCGAGTATCTGCGCGATATCGCATACGCACATTTCTGACACCGAAAGGGTGTAGAGTATCTTTATCCTCGTCGAATCTCCGAATATTTTGAAAAGCTCTGCGAGATCTATCAGCGCGTCCTCGTCTGCCATCTTTCCTTTGACACTCTCAACGAGATCCGGGTGCGCGTGCATAAATTCACAGCACGGCGCTTTCTGTTCGTCCGGCGAGATCTCTATTATCCCGTCTTTATTGATTTCAGCCATCTTTATATCCGCCTTTCTGACCGCTGATTTAACAAACACTTGAATAACTGTTCAAATGTATTATACACCGTTTTCGAATTTTGTCAATAGGGTAGAACAAAAAAATTGCCGTAAAAGCGGCAAACTGCGCTTTTACGGCAAAAGGTTCGACTTTAATTATTTGTATTTTTCTTCCAATGCTGTGATCTTATCGATGCGGCGCTGGTGGCGGCCGCCTTCGAACTCGGTGTCGAGGAAGAGGTCGACCATATCGACGGCAAGGCCGGGGCCGACGACGCGTCCTCCGAAGCAGAGGGCGTTGGCGTTGTTGTGCATGCGGGTATAGCGCGCGCTGAAAGTGTCGGAACAGCAGGCGGCGCGGATGCCGGGAATCTTGTTGGCGGCGATGCTGATGCCGATACCCGTTCCGCAGATGAGGATCGCAAGGTCGCACTTTCCTTCGG
Source organism: Clostridia bacterium (assembly GCA_017445115.1). The sequence goes on from JAFSUU010000085.1 coordinate 61,434, forward strand.
TGACGGCGAGGCAGGCGGCTTCGGCAAAGTCGGGGTAGTCGCAGCTTTCCTCGGAGTACGTTCCGAAATCTTCGTATTTTATGCCGCGCTCGTCGAGGTGAGCGAGGATCTCTCCTTTGAGTGTAAATCCGCCGTGGTCGCAGGCGACGGCGACGATACCGTTTTCTTTCATATCATATCTCCTTGAAATTATTTATACGCCTTTTGCAAGGTCGCGTCCCGCGGCGAGGCGTTCTTCGCGTTCGCGTTCCGCCTGGGGCTGTCTGAGGTAGATGACGGAGAGATTCTCCGCGGTCATCCTCTCGCGCTCTTCGCCCGTCGCCTCGCGGAATTTTCTCTCTCCGAGAAGTGCAACGCCGACCGCGTTCTGCGCGCGGAGCGTGAGGGGCGTTTCCTTGACGCCGTCAAGTTGTATTTTTTCTTTTGCAACGTCGTAAGCGTCGCCGACAAAGTAAATGACTTCTCCCTCAAACTGCGACAGAAGAGAACGGAGTTCTTCGAGCGGGAGCGTGTCGTCTTCGGTCAGCCTTTTCGGCGGCTTCATGCCGTCCGACTCAAACAGCGCGGTATAGACTCTGCCGCCTCTCGCGTTTATCACGGGGCAGATGATCCCGTTAAGACCGCGGAGGTTTTCCGCCATTGCCTCAAGCGAGGAGACTCCGACGCATGGCGTGTCGGCGGCAAAAGCGAGCCCTTTTACGGTCGCCGCGCCGATACGTACGCCGGTGAACGAGCCGGGGCCTGCTGAGACCGCGTAGAGCGAGATATCGGAAGTCGTGAGGTTCAGAACTTTAAGCGACGTTTCTATCATCGGAAGGAGCGTCACGCTGTGAGTGTTTCCGGAGTCGAGCGTGAAGGATGAGAGCGCTTTTCCGTTTTCAGTTATCGCGACCGAGGCGACGCCCGCGGTCGTGTCTATTCCGAGGACTTTCATATTAACTCCTCTCGGGATAAGTGATTTCGATGTTTCTTGAGCTTTCGCCGTCGGAGGCGATCGAGACTTTTACGGCGCCATCCGGCACGTCGGCGAGGTATTCGCTCCACTCCACGACGCAGTGTCCGCTCTCGACGTACTCGTAGAAGCCGATGTCGGAGAGGTCGGAATCCTTGCCGAGGCGGTAGAGGTCGAAGTGAAAGAGCGGGACTCTTCCGAACCGGTACTCGTTGACTATCGTGTACGACGGACTTTTGACTCTGCTGCCGGGTGAGAACACAGAGGCGATCCCGCGTGTCAGTGCCGTCTTTCCGACGCCGAGCGGTCCTTCGAGCATTATAAAATGGAGACGGCCGGGATAGCGCGCGTCAAGTTCTTCCGCGATCTTCTTGCCGATCTTTTCGGTGTCTTCGACGCCGTTTGAATGAAATACTGTCTTTTTCGTGGCTACCGCCTCCTTTCCTCTGCATAGTATACCATATCAAAATCGGAAAATCAATCATTCGCCGATTTTTTACTTGATTTATTCCTCGCGTTGTGGTAATATAATATAGCATTATTTAACGACCGCCCTTAGCTCAGTGAATAGAGTACCGGATTCCGATTCCGTTGGCCGAGGGTTTGAATCCCTCAGGGCGGGCCAGAAAAAAGCACGCGAGAGCGTGCTTTTTTCAACGATGTGTTCCGCAAGCGGAACGTGATGTGCGCTGACGCGCGTGATGTATGGCTTCGCCAAGTGATGTGCCTGCGGGCGTGGGTGGTTTTAGCGGAACACATCACATCACTTTGCGGCTCTGTCGCAAAACATCACTTTTGTCGCTTGCGACAAATACATCACTTGCGCCAAAGGCGCATACATCACTTTACAAACAATGGATTATTTGATATAATCGATTTAAAGATTGAAATAAGGAGTTTTAGTAATGTCCGAATCCAAATTACGTACGCTTTCAATGGACTTCTCCGTTCGGATAATAAACCTCGTCAAAGACCTGAAATCAAAACACGAATCGGTCATCTCAAATCAAATCGGGCGCTCCGGAACGTCTATCGGTGCAAACATATACGAAGCTAATTACGCACAAGGAAAAAAGGACTTCATTTCAAAACTCGAAATTGCATTGAAATAAGCAAACGAAACGGACTATTGGCTCGAACTCTTGTATAAAACGAACTACATCGACGAAGCGACCTATAAATCCCTCAACGACCAATGCGCCTCGATCCGCGTCCTGCTCATCGCCTCCTGCCGCACCGCCAAAAGCAAAACGGAAAACAAG
>JAFSUU010000086.1 GCA_017445115.1 Clostridia bacterium
CACCCCCCCCCCCCCCCCCGCTTCTATTCTTCTTTCTTTATTTTTATTTATTCTTCCACTATCTTCAGCATTCTCTTTTTCATGCTGACCACGTCGAGAACACCGTTCGCAAATCCCTTTCTTATCAGCTCGTCCGGAACGAACTCGTCATATTTCTCAAACAGCGGGACTTCTCCCGGATAGACGAGATCGAGCGGATCGAACTCCTTTGACGCCTCTTCTGCGACGACTCTGCAGAACTCTTCCCTGTCCACCTTCATCCGGAACTGGATGAAATACGGGCGCGACGGTTCGAGAGATCTTAAGCCGAGTCTTGCGCCGCATTTTATCTTGAGGAATCTCTCGACCGCAAAGAACGCGTAAGTCCCGAGCCACGGGAACAGGCACCACATATCTCCGCCGAGATTGACGAGTGACTTTTCGAGAATACCCGCATTCCGCGCCACGTGTCTCGCTTTTTCAAGGCGGCAGACGGCGTTTTTCATCAAATACGGGTAATTATTGTCCTCCGCGAGGACTTTTTTCATTCTGTCAAGAATTCTGTTGTGAATGTCACCGGGGCAATCTCCGAAATATGCGGGGACCTGTCCTTTTACCGGCGAACAGTAAACGAGTTTGCGTTTCCTGTCGACTTCTTCGACAGTCCATACCCGTCCGGCGAGCGCTATTTTCTCGCCTGCGGGCGGCGGCATGACTATCGTTCCGATCTCCTCGGAATCGCACCTGACCGTAAACTCTTCGCTCTCCTGGAACACCGCGTAAAACTTGAACGAATTGACAACTCTCTCGCCCGCGAGACCCACGATGAGAGTCCCTTCATCGGTCTTCTGTATATGATCCGTTTCAACGAGATGGCGAAGAAGCGCCTTGAAGTCCTCAACAGAGATATTTGAGAACGGACCGAGCGGCAGAACTTTTGCGGCGAGCTGTCCTGCGGTCAGCTCTCCGGATGAAGCGAGCGTGCTCATCGTCTGATGATAAAGGAGGCTGAAAGGAAGACGGCAAAGCCTCGGCGGCTCGACGAACCGCTCTTCAAGATAGAGCTGGACGAGCGCTATCCCCTGGATCAGCTTCCACGGGACCGCCGACGGAAACATAGCGCGCATCTGCGGTGGATCTTCTCTCATGACGAACCACATTTCGGGAGGAGCTCCTCTCCTTCCCGTTCTGCCGAGCCTTTGCAAGAAAGACGAGACGGTGTATGGCGCGTCTATCTGAAACGCTCTTTCAAGTCTGCCGATATCTATCCCGAGCTCAAGCGTCGCGGTCGTTACCGTCGTGAGGAATTTTTCCTCGTCTTTCATAACGTCCTCCGCAGTCTCGCGGTATGACGCGGAAAGATTTCCGTGATGGATCAAAAAGCGGTCGTGCTCGCCGTTTCTCTCGCAGTATGAGCGGAGCGACGTCGTCACCGCCTCGCACTCCTCTCTCGAATTGACAAAGACGAGACATTTTTTGCCCTTCGTATGCTCGAAGATATACCCCATCCCGGGGTCTGCTCCCTCGGGCGCCGCGTCCGTCGCGGCGTCGAGCGCCGGGGCGGCTTGTTCATCCTGCCCGGGCGCGTCTTCCGAAGCCTGCGGTCCCTGAACGTAAAAGTGTTCCATTGAAATGTGCCACTTCGTACCCTTGACGTCGATCTTCGGCGCGACGCATCCTCTCGACGATCCGGCAGAGAGAAAACGGCACGATGCCTCGGGATCGCCCACCGTAGCGGAAAGACCTATTCTTCTCGGATCGACTCCCGCGAGGGACGACAGCCTCTGTATCAGGCACATAGTCTGCCCTCCGCGGTCACCTCTCATCAGCGAATGTATCTCGTCGATCACGATATATCTGAGGTCGCCGAAAAGAGTCGGGATCGCCGCGTGCTTCTTGAGGAGAAGCGCCTCAAGGGATTCCGGAGTTATCTGCAAAATCCCGGACGGATTTTTGAGAAGCTTTGTCTTGTGAGACGAACCCACGTCGCCGTGCCAGTGCCAGACGGGGATCCCCGTTTCCTCGCAAAGCTCGGTGAGTCTGTAAAACTGATCGTTTATAAGCGCCTTGAGCGGCGCGATATAGAGCGCGCCGACAGACGACGGAGCGTTCTCGTAAAACTCGGATATTATCGGAAAGAACGCCGCTTCCGTTTTCCCCGACGCCGTGGCGGCGGAGAGGAGAACGTTGGACTCCGTGTTGAAAAGCGCGTCTCCCGCGGCGACCTGTATCGCCCGGAGAGATTCCCAGCCGTTCCGGTAAATAAATTCTTTTACCGGCTCGGCATATCTGTCAAATACGTTCATTTTTCTTCCTTTAATTAATTCAATATATTACCGTCTCAGAGCTCGATCTCGGCAAATTCTCCGCCGTCGTGATCGCCCTCTAAAGACGCAAATTCAAAGCCACCGTCGGACAGCAGCTTTATAAAGTCCGCATCCGGATTCTGATACATCACGTTGAGCGCTTCGATCCAGTCGCGGATGACCTCGCGCGGAGTTATGAGCTCGCTCGCTCCCACTCTCGAGAATTCCGCCCTGATGAACGAAGCCGCGTCCTCTGTCGTAACGCGGGGCGTGTAATCGTACAGCACGCCGTGGATTTCGGTCAGCTTCTCCGCAAGCACGAGCATCTCCTCGTTTGACAGAGGCGAAAGTCTTATGACAGGCGAGAGAAGATCGGTCATATTTTGAGAAAACTTTCCCGGTGCAAGGCGGGAGCGCAGCGCTTCATAACTGTATATCCCGCGCCTCGTGTCTTCAAGGCACTGAGGAGTAGACGACATGATGATACCGAGATGCGACGCCTTTCCCTGCAGCGTGTCGTTATACATCGTCAGTATTTTTTCGTAGTTGTACTGGCGTGTGATCGCGTTCGGTATTTTATATATGTTCACCAGCTCGTCGACGAGGACTATGAGCCCGGAATATCCCGCGAGAACGAAAAACGCGGAAAACAGCTTGATATACTCGTACCAGTCGTCGTCTGTTATCACGATATTCACGCCGAGTTCTGTCTTTGCCTCGCTCTTTGTCTGATATTCCCCCCTGAACCACTTGAGCACTTTTGCCGCCGTGTCGTCGTCTCCCTCCGTATACGCTCTGTAATACGCGACGAGAAGCTTTGCAAAATCAAATCCGTGCACAAGCTCCGACACCGACGACGCGACCTTGTATATTTCTTTTTCAACAAGGGCGGAAAAGCCCTCAGACCCGGGGGACGTTCCTCTCTCCGCTACCGCGGACAGCACCGATGAGATCCATCTGTCGAGGATGAGCGGAAGCGCTCCTCCCTCCGGTCTCGTCTTTGTCGACATATTCTTGACGAGCTCTTTGTAAGTCGCGAGCCCCTGCCCTCTCGTTCCCTGAAGTCTCCTTTCGGGGGAGAGGTCCGCGTCCATCACTACAAACCCGCGGTCCATCACGTAATTTCTGACGGTTTGCAAAAGAAAACTCTTGCCGCTTCCGTATCTGCCGACGATAAATCTGAACGACGCGCCTCCGTCGGCGACGATATCAACGTCGTGAAGAAGCGCCGCTATCTCTTTGTCTCTGCCGACCGCGATATGCGCAAGTCCCACGCGCGGAACGACGCCGCCTTTGAGCGAATTTATCAGCGCCTGCGCTATCCTCTTCGGTACTTTCATTCTCCGATCACACCTTTCAGTTCCCCGACATAATCTTCCACGACGGAAGGGGTTTTTCCGTCATACTCTATCACGTTATCGAAAAACTCTTCATACAGCTTTTCGTTTATCGAATCTACAACAACGGAAAGAATCGTCCCGCGTGACTTTGCACAGTCTGAGGCGTCCTTTCCTTCTATAATGAGCCGGAGTATCTCCGTCTCCGTCCCGTCAAGACGCCCTCCGGGCGATCCCGCCGGAGGATCTTCCGCTGTGACCGTCTCCATATATTCCGGCAGAAAATCATCTTCATCGGGAAGAAACTCGTCTTCCGTGACAAGCTTTGATGCCGTTTCTTCCGCGCCGGCGCGGATCTTATCGAGAGCGGAAAAGTCAAACTCTATCCTCGACGCCGCTTCTTTTCTCTTTTCTTCTTCGTATCTTAAGATCTCGCGGCGCGCTATCGCGGCGAAGACTTTCGATACAGTCTCACCGATCTTTCCGTTTTTCTCGTCGTATTCCTTCAGCGAGGCGTCGATCTCGCGAACAAGCGCGCCTACGGCAGAACTTTTCTTCCCCGTTTCGGGAAATCCTTCAGCCGTCCATTCTCCGTGCCGTCTTCTGTATACAGTGCCGCCCGGAGAGACGAAATCATAATCCTTGTTCTTTTCCTTATCATAAAAGACCGCCGACGGAAAGATGATATAAGTCCTTTTCATTTTCTTTCCGAGAAGTCTTTCGACAAGCGGTATCTTTCTCTTTTCGCCGCAAAATTCGAAATATGCAAGATATATCCTGTAGAACAGCGCTTTGGTCCTTTCCGGCTCGGACCTATATCTCGCGCTCTTTTCGGGATTTACGGACGAGAGCGCAGAGAGCGCTTTGAATACGGCGTCTTCTCCGGCTTCCCTCGGGTTCGAAAGAACCTCTGCGAGCGCGGAAAGGTCTTTTGAAGCGGCTTTTTCATCGCAAAGCGCCTCCGGTACCCCGTAATAGATCGCCATATCACGTCTCCATCTCGTCGTATAGCGGCGTATGGAGCGATCGATCGGCAGATATGCCGCGACAAAAGTATCGAGTTTGTCTATTGCGTCCTTTGCCCCGGACGTCCCGATCAAATTAATAAGCTCATATATATAGACGTAAACGAAAGAGAGAGATGTCTCCTTCACTATTCCCCGCCTTACGTCGGTCCTCCACGAAAAATACCCGCGAAGCTGCCTGTCGCTCATGTGACGGTAGGTCGGAAAATATCTGAAAAACTCTCCATTGTACTCGTAAGAATCTTCAAAATCTTCCATGAATTTCGCCTGCGCGACAAACCTTTTGCTTTCACTGACGAGAAGCGCCGGGTCACCTTCCCCGATGCGCCTCATCTCTCTGTATTTTTCGGGAAGCGCCTCTCTTGCCTTTGCGGCGGTAGTGAGGATGGGCTCGTCACGGTATATTTTCTCTTCCGCGCCGTCCGGTTCTTCAATATGACGTCTCGCGCTGTCCAAAGATACGGTTATCTTTTCGATAAACGCTTTTATATCGTCCATACGCCCGGCTCCCTTCTCCCGCAATTATCATATTTATTATACCAAACTGTCGAGGGATATGCAATACCGGCGAACAAATTTTCGGAACATTTGTTTATGTATTAATATAAAATATTTTCTGAAAACCCTTTTCAAATCCAAAAAAACAATGTATAGTATATAATAGGATAATATGGGATATCTTTTAGAATATCCGTGATAATATTAATCTCAACACGGGAGAAGTAAAAATTTGGACGTATTTCTTATGATTGTAAAGATGCTCGGCGGACTTGCTCTGTTCCTTTACGGAATGGAGATAATGGGCGACGGTCTTAAAGCCTCGTCCGCGGGAGCATTAAAAAAGGCACTCGAAAGGGTGACTTCAAACACGGTTAAGGCGTTTATTCTCGGCGCTCTTATAACCGCAGTCATTCAGAGTTCAACCGCGACGATCGTCCTTACGGTCGGTCTTATCGGAGCGGGCGTTCTCAATCTGAAGCAGTCTACAGCGATAGTCCTCGGCGCTAACGTCGGTACGACTATAACCGCGCAGATAATCAGACTTATGGACAATTCCGGCACGTCGTCGAGCGAAGGCTCATTCCTCGACCTCTTCACGCCGGAAGTTCTCGCACCTATTGCCGCGATCATCGGCATTGTGCTGATAATGTTCATCAAGCGGAGCAAGACCAAGAACGCCGGAATGATCGCGATAGGCTTCGGCATACTGTTTATCGGTCTTATAAATATGACGTCTGCCATGGATCCTCTCAAAGAATCCGACGTTTTCAAGAATCTTATAGTCAGCCTTTCGTCAAACCCGATATACGGTCTTCTGATCGGTACGGTCGTAACGGCGATAGTCCAGTCATCGTCGGCGTCAGTCGGTATCCTTCAGGCGCTCACCGTTACCGGAGCATCGGCGGCGCAGGCGTCCGTCATCAATTTCAACTTTGCATATTCTTACGTCATCGGCGCGGCGCTCGGAACCTGTATCACGACCGCTATCGTTTGCAGTATCGGCACTAAAGAAGACGCAAAACGCGTCGGCTTTATCCACGTCATATTCAGCGTCATCGGCGGCATACTGTTCATGGGAGCAGTCGAGATCATGAGAGCCGTCGGGGCTTTCCCGGATCTTTGGAACTCGCCGGTATCCGGCGGCGGCATCGCGGATTTTCAGACGATATTCAAACTCGTCACCGCGCTGATCCTCCTGCCGTTCACACCGCTTTTGATAAAACTTTCAAAGAAAGTGATAAAAGACCGCCCTGTAGACGAAGGCGACGAGGAGATCGCTCAGAACATGAGAGAGCTGAACCAGCAGCTCCTCTCCACCCCGGCTCTCGCACTCGCGCAGGTAAAACATCTGCTCGGTCACATGGCGGAGCTCTCGCTGAAGAACTACGACACCTCCGTCAAGCTGCTGCTTGAGAACAAAGGAAAATCCATAGACGATGCAAAACTGAAAAAGATCGCCCACCGCGAAGAACTTATCGACCGCATGGCGGACGCGACGAACAACTACCTCGTTTCGCTCGCCCCCCACATTGAGAGCGACCGCGATAATCAGATGGACAACTATCTGATGCAGACGCTGACCGAATTTGAGAGGATCGGCGATCTCGCACAAAACCTTGCAGACGTTGCAAAGGATATAGCAGACAACTCGCAGCCTCTCTCCGATGAAGCGGTCGCTGAACTTACCATTATGACCGACGCGGTCAGAGAAGCAATCGTCATCGCATCCGAAGCGTTCAACAACCGCGACTTTGATGCGGCGATGAAGGTCGAGCCCCTTGAAGAGGTAATAGACGATTTGAACGAGCTCCTCCGCAACCGCCATATTGCAAGAGTCAAAGCCGGTAAGTGCACCGTCGCAAGCGGCATCTACTTCTTCAACGCGCTGATCAATCTCGAGCGCCTCGGCGACCAGTGCTCCGATATCGCAGTCTACGTCCTCGGTCTTCGCGACCAGACGATAGTCGGAAACGAGCACGAATACATCAGGAGCTTGCACCACGAGCAAAACGAAAAATACCGCGCCGAATACGCGCGGAATACTGAAAAGTATATCAAAGCTCTGGATCGCACCGAAGCATAAAAGAAAAAATCGCCCCGCTCGTAAGCGGGGCGAAATTATTATCTTCTCTTGAGTTCTTCGGGTTTCGGGCAATCGGGAAGATCTACCTCGCCGAGCTTTTTGACCTGAAAACCGTTCGCTTTGTATTCTTCGTAGTTGAAAGCCTCGAGCTCATCATACGCGAGCTTGTGGAATTCGTAGAAGTTCGGCCACCACTCGTAACCGTCGCCCATGTTATGATAGAGGAACGCCTCAGCCATTTCGATGCCGAGGTTGTGTCCGATCCAGTGTCCGCCCATGGCGAGGACGTTGCAGTTGTTGCCGGTGATCGCGCGGAGCGCGGAATGTGGCGTTTCGCAGACCGCCGCGTAAACGTGCGGGCACTTCGACGCCGCAATGTGGATGCCCATGCCTGTGCCGCAGAATATGATAGCGCGTTCAAACTCGCCCTCGGCGATCATCGCGCCGACTCTGAAACCGATGCGATGGAACATTTCGGGATGGGGTTCGTCCGTCGTCTTGACTCCGACGTCGGTTATCGTCCATCCGCATTTTTCAAGGTGAGCGCAGACCGCGTTCTTGAGGTCCACTCCTGCGAAATCCGCCGCTACGAGCAGCTGCTTATCTTTGATCGTTTTCATTTTTCTTCTCCTTATATGTCGATTATTATTTTCTGATTCTGTCAGAGAGGCGCTTCGAGAACATCCACGCGCCGATTCCGGGATACGAGCACGCCGGGTCCCACGACCAGTGGTTGACGCCGGGGAACTCGATATATTCAAAATCGCGCGGGCCTGCCGCTTTGATCACTCTCGCCATCTCTCTTGTCCCGCTGACGGGAACGGTGTCGTCTGCCTCTCCGTGGAACGTGCGGATCGGTATATCTTTCAGCTTTTCCGCATAATTCGGATCGGCTGCGCCGCAGATCGGCATTCCCGCCGCGAAAAGGTCTCCGTGACGGATGAGAAGGTCCCACGTTGCGAACCCGCCCATGGAAAGTCCCATGACGTATACCCGGTCGGCATCCGCTTCAAGTTCGGCGATCTCCTTTTTCAGAAGCTCGACAACGGTTTTGAGTTCCCACGACTCCGCGACCAGTGTGACGTCATAGTTGCCGTTTATCCAAGGGATTTCGACCCAGAAGCCCTCTTTGCCGTCCTCCGTCGTCATCGGACACTGGGGCGCGATAACAACCGCTTCTTTTACTTCCGGATTGCACTTTGCAAAAACGTTTATCGCTGCGCGAAGCTGCAGATTGTTGTCCGTGCCGCGCTCTCCCGCACCGTGCATAAACATGAGCACCGGAGCACCTTTTGCACCTCCGTCAGGGATGTGTATCCTGTACGGGATCGTTCCGTATTTGCCTGTGTAGCTTCGAAAATCAAACTCGCCGAGGATATCTTCTACTTCGTTTCTTTCCATATGCGTACTCCTTTTGAGGACATTTTTTATAATTACGTTCTAATTATATCATATATTTTATATTTTTCAACACCGGCGCGCCAAAATTACGCCCCGGCGCTTCTCTTTTTCAAACAATATGTAGTCTTTCTTTCCTACGGCGCACTATATTTTGAGCTCCTTTTTCAAATGCCGAAAAATCATTAAAAAAACTCAATAAAATTGATATAAACCCTTGCATTTTTAACTTTGTTGTGGTACAATATCAAGGCGCAGTATTTTACCGTATACGGTTTTTATACATTCGGAGGTTTATATAATGTTCAATTCACTTGCAATGGTCGCCGCGATCCCGACGACAATACTCATATTCGGAATCGTAGTTATAGTAGCATCCATTTTCCTTATCATCGCTGTTCTTATGCAGCAGGGAAAGCAGCATAATATTTCCGGTACCATCGCCGGCGCCGCAGACACTTTCTTCGGCAAGACCAAGGGATCTACGATAAGCAAGAAGCTCTCTATCGTGACGTCCGTCGTCGCAATCCTTTTCGTCATCCTCGTCCTCGCGTTCTATATCGTACAGACGCCGAATGACGCGGCAAGCACTCCCGACACAACAGCAGATACCACAACTGAATCTGTTGAGGACACGTCGGAAGCGACAGACACCGAGGTTGTCACGGATACGGAAGCTGAGTCGGTTGAAGACACAGCGGAAGTTACAGAGTAAGACCGAAAAAACAAAACGCCGCTTTGGCTTTGCCGAAGCGGTTTTTGATTGACTGTTACGGAGCAAAAAATGATAAAAGCAGCTATATTTGACCTTGACGGTACGCTTCTCGACACGATGGACGACCTTCTGACCGCGATGAACCGCATGCTCGTCGAGCTGAATTTTCCTGAACGGACGTATGACGAACTTCTTCAGTTCATCAACCGCGGAGCGAGACTTTTCGTCGGCAGATCTCTGCCCGAGGGCAGCGTAAAGGATTTCAACGACCCGCTCGTCGACCGCGCGCTCAAAATATACGGCAGACATTACGCGGAATGCTGTCTCGACAAGACTCATCCGTTCGACGGTGTACCGGAGGCGGTAAATGAGCTAAAATCCCGAGGGATAAAAATATCCGTTCTCTCAAACAAGCAGGACGCTTTCGTCAAAGAGACGATAGCGAAACTGTATCCGGGCGTATTCGATTCCGTGCACGGTCAGCTCGACCTGCCCGAAAAACCCGATCCCGCGCCCGCGCTCCAGATCGCCGACGAACTCGGCGTTTCGCCTCACGAATGTGCGTTCATCGGAGACTCAGACATCGACATAAAGACCGGCGTCAACTCGGGGATGCTCCCGGTCGGCGTAACGTGGGGATACAGAAGTGAAGAATGTCTGCTTGAAGCCGGAGCTAAACTCATCATACACTCCCCTGCCGATCTTCCCGATATACTGACAAGCCGCGCAAAATAAAAAATCAGGTCGCCGATCGTTCGGCGACCTTTTTTTGATTAAAGTCTGACTACTTCGCCCGTCTCGGCGGATTTGAACGACGCTTCGATGACTTTCATGACCATTCTCATCTGCTCGTGAGTGACAGCCTGCTCGGCTTTTCCGTCTATCGCGTCGCAGAAATTGCGGTAATAGTCGTGTACGTCGACCTTATCTTTCGCGAGAGTGAACTTCTCTACCGTAGTTTCGTCTCTCGGCGCCATAGTCTTTGAAAGACCGGACGCGGTCTTGACCGGTTTCAGGTCGTGATTATGCCAGCGGTGGCACTGAACGACTTCGACGTCTGAATCCCATCCGTCAACTTTCGCCGTACCCTCGGTAAAACGCGCGTAAACGAGCGGGAGAGATATGAAATTGTACGTGTTGACTTCGACGTGACACCGCTTGCCGCTCTTCATGAAAATGTCGATATAACATCCGTCGTCGACTTCGCACCCGGTAACGCTTTCAAGCGTGCAGAATACGCGGTCAACGTCGTATCCGTTCATATAGAGCGTCTGGTCTATCACGTGAACGCCCCAGTCGTAAAGCATTCCGCCGCCCTGCGCCTTGTATTTGCGCCAGTCGCCGGGTATGCCGTTCGAGCCGTGGACTCTCGTCTCGACGTCGATCACCTCGCCGAGCGTCTTTTCGTCGGCAAGGCGCTTGATCGTGACGAAATAATCGTCCCAGCGTCTGTTCTGATGCACGGAAAAGATCTTTCCGGACGCCTTCGACGCCGCTATCATCCTGTCAAGGGACGCAAGGCTCATTGCGACCGGCTTTTCGCAGATCACGTTCTTCCCTGCCGAAAGACATTTCACAACGTAGTCCTCGTGGAGATCGTTGGGTACTGCGATTACAACTATCTCGACCTCGTCGTCGGACAAAAGATCCTCAAGCTCGGTGTATACATGTATGCCGTAAAGTCTGGCAAGCTCTTCTTTTTTCGGGTCGATATCATAGATCCCGGCGCAGGAAACGACGTCGCTCTTTTCGATCTTCATACCGCAGTATGAAAGCCCTTCCATGTGAGCCACATGCCACTGTCCCATTCCGCCGTAACCGATGACTGCTGCTTTTTTCATTACACCCTCCGTAACATCGGAAATGTCCGTTATAGGCGGACACATCTTGTTTTATTATAACAAAAAGAGAAGCGTTGTCAAGTGTGAAAATCAATAAAATACTGCCCGGACTTTACGTCAAACTTATGTGTTCGGCTCGAAAACCGCGAGAACCTGCCCGCTTTGAACAGATATTTTTATCTTTCCTGCCGGTTCGTTGCTGACGCCGAGCGTTGTCGAGCCGGAAAGATATATCTTATCTCCGTTGTATTTAGCCCCGTCGACCGACACGACGGCATCTCCCCGCACCGCAAACAGCGAAAAATATCCTCCGCTCTGTTCTCCCGAAAGCTCGTCGCCCTCGCGAATCAATCGTATCTCACAGTTCTTGTCGATTATCGCTCCGTCTCCGCCGTGTTCCGCTATATAATACAGGCTCTGAACATTTGCGAGAGAGTGTGAAAATCTGTTCCCGCCGAGAGCTCCGTATATCTCAAAGCGTGAATAACCGCGTTCAAATCCGTATTTTATCGCAGCGTACGTATCCGTGTCGTCTTTTACGACGGGCAATACTGTCTTTTCCGCCACGTCCGGTATATATCCGAGCGAATCGCCGTCTCCGACGAAGGCGTCCGGCGTGATCCCTGCCGTCCGCAGCGCCGCATAACCCGCGTCGCACGCGACGATCAGATCTCCCTCCGTCCTTGTCGGAAGAGCAGACGTATCTCCGGCGGAAACTATCTTACAAATACCTGTTTTCATATTAAGACTCTTTTGCCGGATCGATCCGGTTTTTCTTTATAAACGGAAGATTTGCCGCGGCGGCGCCGACGCCCGCGGTTATAATGATCTCCGGGATCATATAGCATCCGTTGTAGATCAGCGAATAGATCGCCGCAAGGCCCGCGCCCGAGAAGTTTTCCATTATCGCGCGGCTGATCGAAAGGTCTTTGACGACGGTGTCCGTGAAGAACCACTCCGCCCATGCGCCGTAAAAGATCGCGCCGGATACGAAATGGAAAAGGTAGCAGGCGAGAAGTCCGACAACGGAACCGACGGCTATCGCCGAAGCCGGATGTTTAAGATTTCTGAAAAGGGAAGAGATACCGACAGACGTGAACGCGAGAACATAATCAAGAGCGATCACTCCGAATGCGACGCCGATACCCATAAACGAGTCGTCGCTCGGCGTGAAAAGGCCCGCAACGGTCTTTATTCCTACGAGCATCTGGAGCAGCGAATAAACGAACGCCGCGCCGAAGCCCCAGGCGGGACCGTACATATATCCTATAACGACGAGCGGAAGAAGCGACGCGATCGTTATCGTTCCGCCGAACGGCAGATTGAGAAACGGGATGAACTCGCAGAAAAGCGAAATCGCCGTTCCGAGCGCGATAAGGATCGCTGAAGTTACGATCTTTTTGGTTTTTTGATTTTTCATTCTGGACCTCCGAAAAAAACAGGCGCGCCGTTATCCGACGCGCCAAAACAGCAAATAAATTTCTACCTACGCCGGTATTATCCGTATCAGGTTCGGGCGTTTTATCCGCCCCGGGGTTCGCGGTGTCCGCGTCTCAGCATCACTTTCGTGCAGCACCCCCTATTCACTTGTGTTGAATTATACCACCCGTTTTTCCGTTTGTCAACGGGTTTTGAATTTTATCGGCTATTATTTTAACCGGGTCCCGCATCCGGTGCAAAACATCGCTGACGGAGAGGCTGTTTTGCCGCAGTTCGGGCAAATCGGCTCTGCAGGCGTAACGGGTGCTGTCAGATTTGTTCCGCATGACGTGCAGAATTTCATTTTTGCAGAGAGGATCTTTCCGCAGTTCGGGCAGACCTTTGTATCGGGCGCTTCCGGAGCGGGTACTTCTTCGGCGTGTGGTTCTGCCGCGGGTGCCTCTTCCGCCGGAGCTTCAACAGGCGATTCCTCCGCCGGCGCTTCGCTGACCGGTTCTTCCGGAGCGGGAGCCTCATATACGGGTTCTTCTGCAGGAACTTCTTCAACCGGCGCTTCTTCGACAGGTGCTTCTTCAACGGGCGCTTCTTCAACGGGCGCTTCTTCAACGGGCGCTTCCGGTACGGGTTCTGCGGCAACAGGAACAACGGGGACCGCTTCTTCTTCAGCAAGCGGAAGTTTTGCGCCGCAATATGAGCAGAAAGCCTGACCTATCTTCATCGGCGACGCGCAGTTGTTGCAATATACCGTATCTCCGTCGCAAAGCGGCTCCGGATCGGGGATCTTCGCGCCGCATAAGTTGCAGAACACCGCCTGTGCCGACACCTCGGCTCCGCACTCGCGGCAGACTTTCATCCCTCTCATACGGATGCGCAGCTCCGTGAGTATCTCCGCTTTTTTCTTCGCCGCGTTTATCGCCTCGATCTGAGACGCAAAACGCTCGTCGCCGTCAGCTCCGCACGCCTCGAAATATGCCTTTCCGAGCGCATTGTACGACGCTTCAAGCTCCGCCTTCGCAGCATCAACGTCGCTGTTCATCTTTGCGAACGGATCATTTGTAGTCTGCTTTTCAAAGAATGCCATATAAACACCTCCGTAAACGGTAATTTTTCTATATTTCATTATACTTTATCCGTTTCTTTTTGTCAACGATTTAAGGATATGTTGAAATAAATTCAAACCGTTCAAATCTTGCGGCGAAACGCTTGCAAATAAACGCGCGCCGTGGTATAGTTATAAGAGAATGCCGAAAGGCTGAAATTCCTTTTCAAGGAGAATTCTATGAAACTGATACCCGTACCGAAGAAAATAACGGAAAAGTCCGGCGCGCTTGACCTTTCGGGTCTCGACGTCGCCGTAAAATACCCATCTGACGGCAGACTTGCCGCAAGAGCGACGGATCTCAAGGAAGATCTTGAAGCGGCGACCGGAAAAGTCATACGTCTTTACGCCGCGCCGACGGCGCCCGAGGCAAAAGCAATATTTGTCGAGGACCTCGGAGGATGCTCCGAAGCGTACACGCTCGAAGTGACGAAAGGCGGCGTTCACATCACGGGCGACAGCGCCGCGGGCGCTTTCTACGGAATGCAAACGCTCCGTCAGATGATAAAAGAATACGGCGCATCTCTCCCGCTCTGCAAGATCGAAGACGAGCCGTCGTTCCCGGAGCGCGGATTCTATCACGATATAACCAGAGGCCGCGTTCCCACGCTCGAAAAGCTGAAACAGATCGCAAAGCAGTTGTCATTCTATAAGATCAACGAGCTTCAGCTCTACGTTGAGGACGCGTTCGCGTTTCGCGAATTCGACGGTATCGTGACCGCCGACGAGTGCCTCACCGCCGCCGAGATCACGGAACTCGACGATTTCTGCCACGCCCATTTCATAGAGCTCGTGCCGTCCCTTTCGACTTTCGGCCACCTCTACAGACTCCTGCAGAGCGACAAATACCGTCATCTTTGCGAATACGAGGACTGGCATCCGTGGCAGATCTACTGGCTTGAAAAAATGGCTCACCACACGATCGACGTCTCCAATCCCGAAAGCATCGAACTGATAAAGAGCCTTATAGACCAGTACGTTCCCCTTTTCAGAAGCAATAAATTCAATATCTGCTGCGACGAGACGTTCGACCTCTGCCGCGGAAGGAATACCGGAAAAGACGAAGGGGAAGAGTACTTCAAATTTGTCTCTAAGATAATCGCACACGTTAAATCTTACGGAAAAACCGTTCAGATGTGGGGCGACATCGTGCTGAATCATCCCGAGAAAATGAATCTCCTTCCTCCCGACACGGTGATGCTCAACTGGAACTACGAAAAAGCTGCGAATGAAAAGAACGTCAAGACGTTTGCCGCGAGCGGTATGACTCAGGTCGTCTGCCCGGGAACGTCGTCGTGGAACAGATTCGTCGAGGAGATCGACCGCTCGTTCGGAAACATTTCAAGCCTTGCGAAATACGGCTTTGAAAACGGAGCGAAAGGTCTTATCAATACAAACTGGGGCGACTTCGGCAACATCTGCGCGTGGAGCTGCGAGATGTACGGAATGGTGATCGGCGCGGAACGCGCGTGGAACCCCGTCGGCGAGATCGGAGAGGAATTCGAGCTTGCCGCGTCGAATCTGCTCTACGGAGTGCGCGACCGTAATATGGTCCGCCTCGTCTACGATCTCGGTCAGGCCGAGCGCAGCTGCGACTGGATGCTCTTCGTATACTGGTACAGCGCTAACACCAAAGAGGGAAGAAAGACGGAGCTTGAAGTCGACGTTGACCGCTGCCGCGCGAATATCACCCGCGCCGACGAGATCCTTTACGAGTTCATCGAAGCGGGCGACCCTGCCGATCCCGTATTCGTCGATCTGAAACTCGCCGCAAGAGCGGTAAAACTGATGAACAAAGTCCATCTTATGATAAAGGGTGAAGAAGATTTTCAGGACCGCGTCTCTCTCAAAGCGGAGTGGGCGGAATGGTTCCGCGAATACCGCATCGCATGGCTTCGCGATGACAAGCCCTCTCAGATAGAGCTTATCGGTGAATTCCTCGATTCAATAACAACGCTGTTTTGATAACGGCTCAGGAGATTATTAATATGGATCTTAATGCGATAATCGAAGATATCAGGTCGGACAGAGTCAAAAAGGTCATTCTCGACACGGACACCGACAACGAGGTGGACGATCAGTTCGCCCTCGCCTACGCGATCGGCGCCGGACGCGTCGAGCTTCTCTCCGTCAACGCTGCGCCTTTCTCTCATCCCGAAAGGGATATCACCTTCAAAATGGGCGCAGACGCGAGTTACGTCGAAATAGGGCGTGTGCTCGAAGCGTACGGCGGCAAGATCCCTTATTTCAGGGGAGCGGAGACAACGATCGATCAGAACGGAGGCCTTCCGGTCGACAGTCCCGCCGCAAGAAACATCATCGACACCG
Source organism: Clostridia bacterium (assembly GCA_017445115.1). The sequence continues at coordinate 16,053 of JAFSUU010000086.1, forward strand.
CGATGGCGTCCGACGAGATCATCTACGTCCTCGGCATCGGCGCCGGCACGAATATCGCGTCGGCGATAATGATGGAGCCCGCTATAAAAGAGAAGATCTGCGTGATCTGGCTTTGCGCGAACGAGCTGCACTGCGAGCACATATACGAATACAACCTCGACCAAGACTTTGCCGCCGGAAAAGAAATTCTGAACAGCGGCGTTCCGTTCATCATGTGCCCCGCGTGGAACGTCACGGGCGTTCTGTGGGTAAATATGTGGACGATAAAAGAAAAGATCGCAGGGAAGAGCCCGCTTTGCGAGCTCCTGTGGCAGCTTATAAACCAGGTGTGGTACTGGGTCGGAAAACCGCAGGGATACGGACGCACGCTTTGGGATATAGCGTCCGTCGCTATCCTCGAGGTCCCCGAATACGCTCACCTAAAGATCGTAAAAGCGCCGATCTTCACCGACGAGCACAAATTCGCCTTTGACGATTCGCGCCACGACATAATTTATCTCGAAAAGCTCGACCGCGACGAGATCTACGAAAATCTGTGGGAGATCCTTCCCTCGATCGAGTGCACGGGCACGTACCGCGCAAGATGGACAGAACCGGAGAACTGATATATGCTTGATGAACTGTATCTTTGGGGGACTGCGGTGATCGTCGGACTTCTCAGTCTGAAACTGATCCCCGCGAAAAAACTGCTTCCGGTAAACAGGCGGCTCCGCGGCCGCATCCCGGGCGTTGCCTTGATAATTCTTTACGCCGTGATCTGGGCACTCTTCTTCGTCGGCGTTTATTTCCTCTGCCTCGCGCTCGGCGCGCCGGTCGTCGTAAGGAACGTGATCCTCGGCGTCATGATAGGGCTTGCAATAGGTCTCACCCCGATGATCGACGGAAGATATACGCAAGAAAAGCCGGACGGTGACGAAGACAAAAAAGAATAAATTAACAAGGCCGGCGAGGATCTTTCCTCGCCGGTCCTGTTTTTTAACTGAAATCAAACACCGCTTTGCCGTCTTCAAGTTTGAGAGCGGCAGAGAACTGCTTTCCGTTCTTCGAGATAAATCCCTGGATCTTTGACGTCTTTCCGGTCTCGAGAAGCATCCGCATATTAGATACGGAGATATTTCTCTTGCAGATCGACGTTTTGACCTGGAATTTACACCCCTCTTTATAACCCGAACAACAGTAAGAATACCGCATGCGGATCACATCGCGCCCGCAAAGCGGGCATTTCCCGATGTAATCTCTGAAATTGCCTGTGTCGGAGTCGAGTTCGACCGGTTCGTCTTTCTTCTTGAACACTTCCGCGATCTCGGCTTTGGCGAGCGCCACGCTCTCGCCGACCGCCATCTCTCCGCGAAACACCTTTTTAAGCGCTTTTCCCATCTCGGCGGTCTTGTATTTGTCCATCGATATGCCCATTTGCTCAAGGCTCTCGATGAGGAACTCTCCGCCGGGAAGTATCGTATAAACGTCTTTATTGAGATTTATATAGGCGCTGTTCCTCGCGTTGTCGATGATACCGGTGCGCGTCGCCTCGGTCCCGAGTTCAAGCCCTTCGAACACGGCGCGGTATTCCTCGGCGTCGTCGGCGCCGACCGCGTCCTCATCCTCCGCTGCTTTTGCGGCGGCTTTTTCTTCCTTAAACGGATTCTTGAGGTAGTTGTTGAGCGTCTCAATGGTGTAGTGCTTCGGCGGCGTGGTCTCTTTTTCTGTCGGCTTGAAGTCGATATTGACCGCGTCTCCTTTTTTGAGCTGAGGAAGCACTTTGTCCTTCAAACTCGAATCGTCGTACTTCATCCAGCCGCGCTCGAGTATCACCGTTCCTTTCAGAAGGAAATCCTCGTATTCTCCGACGGAAACTGTCATTTCCGTCTTGTCAGCGACGCAGTCCTCGGCGCAGAATACGGCGACGAAGCGGCGGAAAACCGTCGAATAGACCTTCTTTTCCTTTTCGGAAAGCTTATCCTTCGACGGGATCTTGTAAGTCGGCGTTATCGCCGAGTGGCTCTCTATCTTGGAGTCGTCGAATATCTGCTTCGAGTCCTTGAATCTGACAGGATATCCGATCGCTTTGCAATTTTCAAGGATCGATCTTATCTTCCCCTTTTCGGCGGTCGCGAGATACTCCGAGTTCGTTCTCGGATAGGTGAGAAATCCCTCTTCGTATAGCTTCTGGACTATCTCAAGGCTCTCCGCCATCGACATCTTATACTTTTTGCCGAGCACGTTCTGAAGTTTTGAAAGAGAGTACAATTTGCCGGGAGGAATCGTCGTTTTGCGCCGTTTTACGTCGGTGACCGTCGCCCCCGCCGCATTGTATTTCTTACAAAGCGCGTCTGCGTCGGAGAACGAATCCTTGTCGAATTTCGTCTTTGAGAGAAGCTCTACGGGAACTCCCGCCGTCTCCTCTTTTGAAAGCACCGCGAAATATTTTTCCGGCTCGAAATTTCGTATCGCCATATCGCGGTCGTATATCGCCTTGACTATCGGAACGATGACGCGCCCGACGCGGAGCAGCGTTCCGGTCTTTATCGTCGCGTATCTCGTCAGATTTACGCCGTAGAGCCAGTCGATGTACGTCCTCGAAAAGCCTTCGGCGGCGAGATTGTCGTACTCGCTCTCGTCTTTCATCTCGGCGAGCGCCTGCCTAACCGTTTCCGGCGTCTGGTCCGGAAGCCAGAGCCTCTTTTCGCTCTTTTTCGTCTGAAGCGCGTTCGAAACGCAAAGGCGGACTATTATCTCGCCCTCACGGTCCGCGTCTCCCGCGTTGACTATCGTATCGACGTCCTGTCTGTTGCAAAGGCTTTTTATAATATTGAACTGCTTCAGTATACCTGAGTCGGACTTCTTTGATTTGTCGCGTCTGAGCTCGAAATCGAACTTTTCCGGGAAGCAGGGGAGGTTTTCCATCGTCCAGCGCGTCACGCCCTCGGGCGCCGGATTGTAATGTTCTATATCCGCGAGAGAGAACAGATGGCCGAACGCCCACGAAACGATATAGCCTTCTCCTTCGTAATATCCGTCGCGCTTCGTCATTTTTCCGACGGCGGCGACGATATTTCTCGCAAGACTCGGCTTTTCGGCGATTATCAGTACCATATCCTCCCTCCTTTCTGCGGCTGATTTTCAGCCGTCTTTCCTATTGTACTACAAAACGTCCGAATTAACAAGTAGAAATTTTTGAAGTCGCGTTTTTATTTTCGCGCAAAAACGGAGCGGTAGTAAAACCGCTCCGCTTCTTTTATCTTTGAGACTTCGATACGTACTCTCCCTCGTACTGTACTCCGAGATAATTTCTGTATACGTGTATGGTGTCAAACACGGGCTTCCACTTCGTCTCGCCTCCGCCGCAGACGAAAATGTAGACTTTTCCGGTCTCCACGACCTTCGCCGCGGTCACAAGGCAGTTTCCCGCTTCCGGAGTGTAGCCGGTTTTTCCCCCGATGATCTGTATTTTTCCGTCAAATTCTTCGGAACCGTCCATCCTCTCGAAAAGGAGCGTGTGATGAAGCTCTATTCCGTCGGGATGAGCGTTCGTCTTCGACGTGACGTACTCCGCTGCGCCGAGCGCCGCTGCGACGTCCGGATCGTCCATCGCGGCTTCCATTATTATCGCCATATCGTGGCAGGTGGAGTAGTGGTCGTCCGCGTGAAGTCCGCTTGAATTTGAAAAATGTGTACCGGTAAGTCCCAGCTCGGCGCATTTTTCATTCATCACCTGCGCGAAAGCGGTCTCCGTACCGGAAGTGTATTCCGCGAGTCCCCTTGTCCCGTCGGCTCCCGACGGCAGGATCGATCCGTAAAGAAGGTCCTTTATCGTCAATTCCTCACCGGAATAAAATCCCGCGACAGTCGCGTTCGCGTTGTAAGCATCCATTACGATATCGTACGTCATCATAAAAGTATTATTGAGATCGGAGCATTTTTCTATTGCCGCGAGCGCGGTCATGACCTTAGTCATCGACGCGGGATACATCCTGTCGTCTCCGCCTTTTTCGGCGATGACCGTTCTGTTTTCAAGGTCTATGAGTATCGCGTGTTCGCACTCGATCTCGTTTCCGAGCTGTACAGTCGATTCGGTTCGCTTGCAGTAGGAATACTTTGCAGGGACCTCAGGCTCCGGTTCTGTCTCCGCTTCCGTTTCGGTCTCGGTGACTTCCTCGGTATCGGTCTCGACGGGCACGGTTGACGACGCGTTTTTCGGTATCACGATCAGCAGAATGATCGCGATGGCCGCTATCGCAAGAAGGATAAGTACAAGCGAGGCGTGGCTTTTCTTCTTCTCCGGCGTCGCTTCGCGTGTTCTGATCCCGGACCTTGACGGATATCTGCTTCCGAACGGTTCGGGCGTCCTTCTCGCGCCGTACATTCCCGCCGGGGGTACGTTTCCGCTCCTCTCCGGGCGGCGCGGAGCCTGTCTCTCTCTTTCCGCCGTGGCGACGGCGCCGCTCTGCCGGCGCGGCGGGTACTGTCCGCCCCGGGGCGACGCGCTTTCTCCGCGCTGCTGTGCCTGACGGGGCGCAGGATTCTGTCTCTGCGCTGAGTTCTGCCTCGGCGGCGCATCGGCGGGACGGCGCGGCGGTCTTTTATCCGGGAATACCCAGCCGTCGTTATCTGTATTTCTGTTGTCGTTTCTATCGCTCATTTTTGTCTCCGAAAACGCCGGAATTGTTTAGATACATTTTATCAAAAAACAGTGTCCGTGTCACCATTTTCGGACTCAAAAATACCCCTTTTTGCTTGAATTTCACGATTTGCACAAAATTCGACGCGCTTTTTGTGCAAGAGAACGGCGAACAGCGTTATAAAAAATTCGAAAAAGTATGGAATTTATAATATTTTTGTGATAAGATATAATAAATATTTTTTGTTTTGATCAATTTATGAGGTATCGATATGGAACTCACATCGTTAAGAGAGCTTTACAGAGAAAAAGAAAAGTTTGCCGACAAGACAGTAAGAGTCGGCGGCTGGGTGAGGAGCATCAGAGCGTCAAAGACGTTCGGTTTCATTATGCTCTCCGACGGTTCGTTTTTCGAACCGCTTCAGATCGTATATTCCGACGCGCTCGACAATTTCGAAGAGATATCTAAATACAACGTCGGCACGGCGCTCATCGTCGAAGGAACTCTCGTTCTGACTCCCGAGGCAAAACAGCCGTTTGAGATCCAGGCGTCGAGCGTCGTCCTCGAAGGTCCGTCGACGCCCGATTATCCGCTCCAGAAGAAGCGCCACTCGCCGGAATTCCTCCGCACTATCGCTCACCTTCGTCCGAGGACGAACCTCTTCCAGGCGGCGTTCCGCGTCCGTTCTCTCGCGGCTTACGCGATCCACAAGTTCTTCCAGGAGAGGAATTTCGTCTACGTCCACACGCCTCTGATCACCTCGAGCGACGCCGAGGGCGCGGGCGCGATGTTCCGCGTTACGACGCTCGAACTCGCCGACGTACCGAAGACTGAAGACGGAGCGGTCGACTTTTCGAAGGACTTTTTCGGAAAGAGCGCACTCCTCACGGTCTCCGGACAGCTCAACGGCGAAACTTTCGCCATGGCGTTCAAAAATATTTACACGTTCGGACCGACTTTCCGCGCCGAGAATTCCAACACGACGCGTCACGCGGCTGAGTTCTGGATGATCGAGCCGGAGATCGC
>JAFSUU010000087.1 GCA_017445115.1 Clostridia bacterium
AGATCGCGTTCGCGGACCTCAAGGACGACATGGACCTCGCGGAGGATATGCTCAAGTTCGTTATCCGCTACGTCCTCGAAAATGCGCCCGAAGAGATGGAATTCTTCAACAAATTCGTCGACAACGGTCTTCTTGAAAGACTTGAGAACGTCGTATCGTCCGACTTCGGCCGTGTGACCTACACGGAAGCCGTCGAACTTCTCGAAAAGAACAACGACAATTTCGACTATAAAGTATACTGGGGCTGTGATCTCCAGACAGAACACGAAAGATATCTCACGGAACAGATTTTCCGCCGCCCCGTTTTCGTCACCGACTATCCGAAGGAGATCAAGGCGTTCTATATGAAGCTGAACGACGACGGCAAGACTGTCGCGGCGGCAGACTGCCTCGTTCCCGGCATTGGCGAGATCATCGGCGGAAGCCAGCGTGAAGACGACCTCGGAAAGCTCGAGCGCCGTATGGACGAGCTCGGACTCAACAAAGAGGACTACGGTTACTATCTCGACCTTCGCCGTTACGGAAGCGCACGCCACGCGGGCTTCGGTCTCGGATTTGAAAGATGCGTGATGTACCTCACCGGCATCTCCAACATCCGCGACGTGATCCCGTTCCCGAGAACGGTCGGAAACTGTGATTTCTGATATGAAAGACAGAAAAGACGAAATTATCGCCGCCCAGCTTGACGTGATACGCTCCATGACGGAGCGGAATCTGAACAGCGTCGGAGCCGATCTTGAAAGCGTTCTCGGACGGCCGGTTTCTCCCGCCGAAAAAGAGTCTGCAAAAATCCCGTCTGACGAGGCGAAAAACGACAACAAACCCGCGGAAAGCGCCGTCTCGGAAAAAAAAGAAACCAAAGACGAAGAAGCCAAACCGTCGGAAAAACTCGAAGATCTGACAGCTGAACTCGATTCTTATATCGGGCTCTCGGAAGTCAAAGAAGAGATACGCGGGCTCATCAATCTCGCGAAGATATACGCCCTCAGGCGCGAAAACGACCTTCCGGTCGCCGATATGTCGCTCCACATGGTGTTCTCGGGCAATCCCGGCACCGGAAAGACGATGATCGGCCGCTTTATGGCGCGCGTCTACCACTCACTCGGCATCCTCTCAAAAGGACATCTTGTCGAATGCGACCGTGCGGGACTTGTCGGCGGATATGTCGGTCAAACCGCGCTGAAATCCGCGAAAGTGCTTGAAGAGGCGCTCGGAGGAGTTCTTTTCATCGACGAGGCGTACACGCTCACATCAAAGAGCGAAAACGATTTCGGACAGGAAGCGGTCGACACCGTGCTGAAATACATGGAAGACCACCGTGACGACCTTGTGGTCATCGTTGCAGGCTACACCGGACCGATGAAACGCTTTATATCGTCGAACCCCGGCCTTGAATCCCGATTCAACAAATACGTCGATTTCGCAGATTACACGGCGGAAGAGATGCTCGAGATCTTCAAGCTAAACTGCAGAAAGAGCTGTTACGAGCTGACGCCTGAAGCCGAAAACGCTCTTCTTGGGCTGTTGAAAGTCGCCGCGGAAGACGCAGACCGTTTCGGAAACGGCAGAGGCGTAAGAAATCTCTTTGAAAAAGTGCTCGCCGCTCAGGCAAACCGCCTCGCTTCTCTTGACACCATCACGAAAGAGAACCTTATGTCTATCGAAATGAGCGACATTGACGACGCGGCAAATTCAGATATTTAAATACAAAAAGACCGTCGGGCAAAATCCCGACGGTCTTTTCGTTTTGTTATTACTTCTTTAGTCCGAGCTCCTCGATGCAGCGGCGGCAGACCTTTCTTTCCTTGTACTCGACAAGGCCTTCCGTCTCGTTGCAAAAGACGCAGGAGGGAGCGTATTTTCTGAGAACTATGCTGCTGTTTTCAAAAAATATCTCAACTCCGATCCCGGGGCCGATCTCAAGACGGTTTCTCATTTCGATCGGAAGCACGATTCTTCCGAGCTCGTCGATCTTTCTTACGATACCCGTACTTTTCATTTTTGTTTCCTCATTTCTTTATTATAATTTATTATTTTAAAAATCCGTTTTTGACATAGTTATTAATTGTCTGTTTTAAGGACTTTTATTTAAAAAGATTGAAAAATCGCAATTTTTCGATATAATATTATTGAAAAACGATCACGGAGGCAGATATGGAACAGATCTATACCATTCCGATTAACGAAGCTTTCGAAAATTGCGAGGGCAAGAACGGCAAATGCGCTCTTTGCGAGATTTATGACAAATTTGACAAAAACGAAACCGAGATAATTCTCGGCGCGTCGATGATGGAGCCCGACATCCGTAAGAAAACCAACGAGCAGGGCTTTTGCGGTGCGCATTACGAAAAGATGCTTCTCGCCGGAAAAAAGCTTCCTGTCGCGCTGATGCTTGAAAGCCATCTTGCGACCGTAGCGGAAAAAGTCAGAGTAAACCGCTTTATCCCCGGAAAAAGCGTGAAAGGATCCGCCGCGAAGATCGACCGACTGTCGAAAAGCTGCTATATCTGTGCAAGGCTTGACGAAAACTTTGCAAAAGTCCTTGACAACGCGGTATATCTTTGGGTGACGGACGAAGCTTTCAAGAAGAAAGTATCGTCTCAGAGCTGTTTTTGCCTTCCTCACTATGCAGCATTTCTCGGTGCGGCAAAAGAGGGTATGAGTTCTTCTGATTTTTCGGCTTTTTCATCGTCGATCCGCCTTGTCGAAGAAAAATATCTTGAAAAAGTCCGTGAAAACGTCTCGTTCTTTGTCAAGAAATTCGACTACAGATACGAAAACGAACCGTGGGGAGACGCTAAAGACGCGGTCGAAAAAGCGATCGGCCTTTTGTCCGGTGAAAATTTTAGTTAGTTGCATTAATTATATATCATAAAATCCCTCATTTTTCAAGCCTTTTAAAAAAATACATCCTTTTATACATACAAACCACATTTTTATACGGTTAATTCGTAACATTTCCCATAATTGTAAACTTATATGATTTTTTATCGCCGCGGTTTTCCCGCGGCGATACTTTTCGCCGGCAAAACAATTCCGGCGAGAAAAAGCATCTGTTTTTTCTTATGTTCTCACCGGAACATCTTCCGGTGCGAAAAGAAAACCCCGCGCGACAAAATACTGCTTTCGCAAGCGATATATTTTTCTCTTTTACGCTTATAAAATATATGATACGAAATATAAAGGAGAAAAATCAATATGACATATCGTGAATTTGACGTCAATTCGCTAAACAGCAGCGACAATATACCAATATATAGCGGTCTATATAGATCGTTAATACAATATATAGACTTATCCGAACTTATATGCCCCCGGCGAGATCCGGTGAGCAACTCTTCCGTCAAAGCATTCACAAAGTCTTTCGCGGAAAGAGGTTTTCTGAAACCGGTTTTCATAGACTCCGGGAAAAAGATAATCGACGGCAGAAAAAGATATGCCGCCGCCGCGTCCGCAGGGTATTCGAAGATACCGTGCGTTTTATTCCCGAATCCTCTCGTTTTTGAAGATGATCTGTTGTTAAGTGAAATACGGACGGAAAGCTGCGACTTTTTTAAATGCGCGGATATGCTGTGTGAACTGACCGGGATCTTTTTGTATTCTCAGGAAGAAATAGCTCAGGCGATCGGAAAAAGCCAGTCCTACGTTGCAAATAAGCTGAGACTGCTGAATTTTACCGCAGAGGAAAGAGGTGAAGCTGTTGACGGCGGCCTTACAGAGCGCCACTGCAGATCGCTGCTCAGGATCAAAGATCCGGATGTCCGGCTTAATGCGATCCGCACGATCGCTTCCGCTTCGCTCAGCGTTTCAGCCGCGGATGAATATATCTCCTCGAAATTATCAGAACAGCACCCTTTGCACAGTACGGAATTCAGTTCTTCACTTGAGAGGCTAACAAAGTCCTTTTCGGACAGATTTGAAACGGTCATAAGCGTAAGCAGATCGGATAACGGGTCTGAGATATACACTCTGTCCGTAAGACCCAAACGTTTCACGTGAAACGTATCTGCATTTTTCTGACACGTTTCACGTGAAACATACAACAAGCGAATTAAAAAAATCGACAAAAGGATTGACTTTGTTTTGTTAAAAGCTTATAATTATCATATAATAATAGGCGAAACACGGAAACAGAGGTGAAAAGATGGGCAAACCCGTTATAATCTCTTTTGCAAATCAGAAAGGCGGCGTAGGAAAGACCACGTCCGCCGTAAACATCGCCGCGTCGATCGCATATTTCGGACACAAAGTATTGCTTTGCGATCTTGACCCGCAGGGAAATTCTACGAGCGGCGTAGGAATTAACAAAAAATCAGTGAGATATTCCTCATACGAAGCGCTTCTCGGACAGTGTACCCCCGATTCTGCCGTTGTAGAAACAAAATGCGAGAACCTGTCCTTAATGCCCTCAACAATAAACCTCGTGGGCGCGGAGATCGAGCTTCTCGATATGGAAGAACGCGAGAGGCGGTTCAAAAAAGCGATCGAGGGTATGAAACAAGAGTTCGATTACGTAATAGTAGACTGCCCTCCGTCCCTCGGTATGCTCACTATCAACGCTCTGACCGCAAGCGACGGCGTCGTAATACCCATGCAATGCGAATATTACGCGCTTGAGGGGCTTACGCAGCTGATGATAACGGTCAAAAAAATAAAGCAGGCTTACAATAAGAATCTGTATATAATGGGCATCCTGCTCACAATGTATAACGGAAGGCTCAATCTGACCTCCCAGGTGACCGAAGAAATAAAAAAATACTATTCGGACAAGCTGTTTTCAACAACGATCCCGAGAAGCGTAAAGGTTTCGGAAGCGCCGAGCTTCGGCAAACCCATAATCTATTACGATAAATATTCCAAGGGCAGTCTTGCCTATATGGACGTTGCAAAAGAACTTCTGTCCAGAATTTGTTGAAGGGAGAATACATAATGGCGAAAAAACAGTCTCTCGGAAAAGGACTGGATCTGATCTTTGACGATAACACCATAGAATCAAATTCGGGAATGACGTACGTTCCGGTCTCATCGGTCTCCCCGAAAGCCGGTCAGCCGAGAAAATACTTCAGTATGGAGTCTTTATCGGAGCTCGCGTCATCTATTGCCGCACACGGTGTGCTTCAGCCGATAATCGTAAGGGATCTTAAAAACGGAACTTATGAGATCGTCGCCGGAGAAAGAAGATGGAGGGCTTCAAAACTTGCCGGCCTTTCAGAGATCCCCTGCATCATAATGGATGCCGACGAGATAATGTCCGCTCAGATAGCGCTTGTCGAAAACGTACAGCGCGAAGATCTCAATCCTTACGAAGAAGCACTGGCTTATAAGACGCTGATCGACGATTTCGGTCTGTCTCAGGAAGAAGTATCAAACATGGTCGGCAAAAGCCGCCCCGCGATAACCAACAGCATGAGACTTCTCGACCTTCCGAAAGAAGTACTCGATATGCTCGTTGTCGGCACTCTTTCTGCAGGGCACTGCAGAGCATTACTGGCGCTGAAAGATAAAAGCGACGTCGTTTCGCTCGCATCGAAGGTATCAAAGCGAGGTATGTCGGTCCGCGAGACCGAAGCTGCCGTAAAAAAGCTCAATCGCGATTCAGAGCGTCAATATGAAGACGATCCTGCGGAAAAACGGCTCGTTGTGAATTACAGAGCTGATCTTGAACGCCGCGTCACAAGCCTTTCGGGCAGACGGATCAAAATTTCCGACGCAAGAGGAAGACGAGTTGTAAAAGTGGAATATACCGACGACGAAGACCTTGAAAACCTGCTTTCGCTGATCTGCGGAAAATCAGTTATCGAAGAATAAAATTGTTAATATTTACCATTTATAGGAGATAATTATGCTTGACATCAAACTTATCAAAGAAAATCCCGAAGACGTTATCGCCCGCCTCGCGGCAAAAGGAAGAGACTCCAAGGAAGAAATTGCCGAAATAATCAGACTCGACGAGGAAAGACGCGCACTCATTGCGGAGTCCGAGAATCTTAAAGCCGAGCAAAACAGGCAGACAAAGCTCGTCCCTCAGATGAAAAAAGAGGGCAAGGACACCACAGAAGTTTTCGCGGCGATGAAAGAGCTCGGCGCAAAAGCCAAAGAGAGCGCCGCAAAGCTCGCAGAGGTAGAGGCAAGATATAACGAGCTCATGCTCGGTCTTCCCAATCTTCCCGACCGCGACCTCAAGCCCGGCGGTAAAGAGAATAACGAACCTCTTAAATACTTCGGAGAGCCTCATCATTTCGATTTTGAGCCGAAAAATCACGTCGAGCTCTGCACGGCTCTCGGTCTTATCGACTACGAGCGCGGAGTAAAGCTCTCCGGCAACGGATTCTGGATATACCGCGGCCTCGGCGCAAGACTCGAATGGGCGCTTCTCAATTACTTCATTGACACTCATATCGCAGACGGCTATGAGCTCGTTCTCGTACCCCACATGCTCGGTTACGAATGCGGCTTGACCGCGGGACAGTTCCCGAAATTCAAAAACGAAGTCTACTGGCTCGCTGCCGCTGAAGAAGACGAACGCCGCCGCTTTATGCTTCCCACGGCGGAGACGGCTCTCGTATCTCTCCACCGCGACGAGATCCTTAAAGAATCCGATCTTCCGAGAAAGTATATTTCCTATACTCCCTGCTTCAGAGTTGAAGCCGGTTCCTACAGAGCGGATGAACGCGGAATGGTGAGAGGCCACCAGTTCAACAAAGTAGAAATGGTACAGTACACGAAACCCGAAGATTCCGACGCGGCGTTTGAAGAACTTGTCGGAAAGGCAGAACGCCTTGTCTCCGGTCTCGGCTTCCACTTCAGAACAGTAAAACTCGCCGCCGCGGACTGCTCCGCTTCCATGGCGAGAACGTACGATATTGAGATACAGATCCCCTCTATGAACGGATATAAAGAAGTTTCTTCCGTTTCGAACGCAAGGGATTATCAAGCGCGCCGCGGCATGATCAGATTCAAGAGAGACGGCGGCGGAAAGCCCGAATTCGTTCACACTCTTAACGGCTCCGGTCTTGCAACGAGCCGTATCCTCCCCGCTCTCGTTGAGCAGAATCAGAGAGCCGACGGCTCCGTCGTGGTGCCGGAAGTTCTGCGCAAGTATATAGGTATCGAGGTCATCGAGCCGGCAAAATGACCGGCGCGCTGCACAAATAACGAAAGGCAAATATTATGTCCCGTTTCTTTGCTGCATTAGAACATATCGATTTCGGCGGCGGAATCATATCTCTGAAGACTCTTATCTGGGGTATTTGGGGAGGGATCTCCGCAGGAGCTCTGCTGTCTTTCTATCACAAATCCTATCTCGGAAGGGTCGTTCGCGCTCTTCTGAACAAGGAGGCGCTGTCGAAGGAGAACGCGTTTACTCTCGGCGAGCTCGGAATAAAGCCCCGCCGCCTTCTTACAACCGCTCTTAAGGAAGACGCGACGCTCAGAAAAGTGATAGGCGTCTCAAACCCGGAAGAATGCGAATTTGAACAACAGCGAAAAACTCCCACCTGGCTTTCAAAGCTCTTTCCCGTCGGAAAAAAATACTCTTACGACTTCGATAAAATGAAGCTTTATATACCGGAGGAGAAAAGAGTCACCGCAGAGATAAAGTATGACCAGAAAAAGAAGATCTCTCCCGTTGTTCTTGTCGTTTTCCTCGCCGTGCTCACAGGCGTCGCGATCGGAATGACGTTCGTTGTCCCGGATTTGCTTCAGTTGCTTGACAACTTTATTGATATGCTTTCAAACTGATCTGTTTCATGAGGATGAAAAATGGCTGAAAAAAATAAGAACGAAAAAGAAAAACCGGAAGAATCGGAAGAACTGGAAGTATTGAAGGAAAACTCCGTTCCCGAAGCTCCGACAGAAGAAAAAACAAAGGAGCCGGCACAGGCCGAAGTAAAAAAAGAGGCTGAAGAGCCGGAAAAAGCCGAGCCGTCTTCAACCGGGGATACGGCGCCAAAATCCGAAAAAGAAGAAAAAGAAAAGAAAAAAGCGGATAAAAAGAATTCTTCTCAAAAAAAGAAGAAAAAGAAGAGAGACGAAGAGGAAGAAGACGAGGAAGACGTAAAACCCGTCGCCTCTGTCAAGAGCATAATCATAACCGTTATCGCTTCTCTTATCGCCGTTCTTGCAGTCGCTTTTGTCATTATTCACTTTGTTTTCGGATGGACCTATATTTCATATAAAACCGAAAACGGCGTAACTATAAGGTTTATCGGAAAAATAGACTCCGAAGATCAGCCGGTGACCGGCAGATTCAACTATTCGACCGGCCTTTCCGGTTACGTCAATTCCGAAACCGGTAAGATCGAGTATTCCGACGGTTCCGTATATGAGGGTGAGTTTTACAATCTTCAAAAGGGCGGAAAAGGGATTCTCACAGTCAAAAGAGGCGATTCTTTCGACGTTTATGAAGGCGATTTCAAAGACGACGAGCCAGACGGAAACGGAACGATGAAATATGCCAACGGCGACGTCTACGTCGGCGAATTCAAGAACGGAAAGAAAAACGGAGAAGGTCTCTATACCTGGGCAAACGGCGCGGAATATGAAGGCACGTTCGAGAGCGACAAGCGCAGCGGTAAAGGCATTTTCCGCTATGCAAACGGCGCGGTTTACGAGGGCGATTTCAGCAACGACCTTAAGAACGGAGAAGGCGTTTACACCTGGGCGAGCGGCGATAAATATACCGGATCCTTTGTCGACGACGAACGCGAAGGAAAAGGAAGGATGGAGTGGACGGACGGCTCCTGGTATGAAGGATCGTTCAAACAGGGCAAAATGAGCGGCAGAGGGACTTTCTGCGACTCCGAGGGCAGAACCTACGAGGGCACTTTTGAAGATGATCTTCCGGTGAGAAGCGTTGACAAGGAAACGACCGCAGACAGCGCGGACGTGACGGAATAATGGTTTTATGTATATTTTAGTCTGTATTTTATTATCCGTTCTTTTCATTTCTCTTGCCGTCGCCAAATTCTTTATAAAAAGCGAAAAATGGGCGAAAATATCCTTTATCGTCTCTATATTGTCAGGCGCTTCGGGCTTCGTATTGTCCGTTTTCACAACGGTCAAAGCGATCATAAAACTGTCTGAACCGGAAAACAACGGTGATTCGGAGATAGTCTCGTGGGCGCGCGACGCTTTCTCGGGCTATTTGAAGGACGTTTTACCCGTTTTCGCAGCTATCGTCATTCTTCTTCTTTTGTCCTCTCTTATCCAGCCGAAAAAAATGTTTTTACGGGCTGTAATAACGTGCGCGTCTTCGATCATGTCTTTGATCTACGGATACATCACGGTTTTTCTGACCGAAAACAGCGCTTTTTCGATCTCATTTGAAATAAAATCCGTTTCAATATCGTTATCTCTGATTTTGACATCCTTCTGTATCTTTGATTTTTATACACTCAAAAAAGGATTGTCAAAAGAAAAATCAAACAAAGATAAGAAAATCAAGCACAAATAAAACGAATTTATTAAAAAGCCGGAAAATTCCGGCTTTTATTTTTTCTGAAACTATATTTTAAGTCTATTTTATACTTGAAAAATAAAAATATATATGATATAATATTATTGAATATTATTATATAATGGGTTAGGTATATATGGCAGACATCAGAAACAGAAATGATTACGATGAAATTTATTCATCTGTAATAGATAATATCCGACGCGACAGAGCGATCACTTCCGAAGCGATCAATCTTTGGTTCAGCGGTTGTTCTATGATCGGAGCAGATAAAGAATACGTTTATCTGAAGACCGAAAGCGAATCAAGAAAAAAGTCTATCCTCTCACATTATGAAAACATTCTTTGCGATTATTTTTCGGATGAAATGGGTTATCCGGTAAAAATAAAGATCGACGTCGACACGACGGAAGAAAAAAATGACGCGGAATTTGATTTTTCTTCTGAAAAAAAGAATTTTTATTCCGAAAACAGCGATAACGTTTTTTCCGTAGGAAACAGCTATACCTTTGACAACTTCGTTATAGGTTCATCAAACGCGTTTGCCTGTGCCGCCGCAAAAGCCATAGCCGAAAAGCCGTCCGGAGAATTCAATCCTTTCTTCGTATACGGTCCTTCCGGGATCGGTAAGACACATCTTTTGTACGCCATCGCAAACAGAGTATTGAAAATACATCCCGAAAAAACGATCCTGTTTATGAAGGGTGAAGATTTTACAAATACTCTTTATGCAAGTCTCAATGCCGGGACAATGAGTCTTTTCCGTCAGAAATACAGAAACGCAGACGTGCTTATCGTCGACGATATTCAGTTTATTGCCGGCAAAAAACAAACGCAGGAAGAATTTTTCCACACATTTGACGCTTTGTTTGAAAACAATAAGCAGATAATTCTTTCATCCGACAGATCGCCTTCAGAAATTTCAATTCTTGAAGACAGGCTCAAGACAAGATTCAGCAGCGGACTTATTCAGGATATTCAGCCGCCCGATCTTGAACTCAGACTTGCAATACTCCGTAAAAAATCTGAAATTGCAGGACTCGATCTTTCCGATGAGATACTTGAATTCTTAGCCGACAAGCTTCATTCAAATATCAGAGTTATCGAAGGTGTAATTAAAAAACTGAGCGCTCTGTATTTCTTAAGCGGTGTTGAGATCAATATGAATACCGTAAAGAATAACGTCGCGGAGTTTTTGAAAGAAGAAGAACCGGCAAAACTCGTCGTTTCAAAAGTTATAGCCGAGACAGGTAAAAAATATAACATTCCGATAGAAGAGATCCTCGGAAGAAAAAGAGACAAACAGATACAGCTTGCAAGAAACGTTTCAATGTATATAATCAGACAGATAACAAGCTTATCTCTTCCGGAAATAGGTATGATGTTTGAAAGAAAGTATTCCACCGTTATTTCAAATATCGAAACGATCAAAAAGCAGCTTGAAACAGATTTCTTCCTTGAAAAACAAATTGAAGAAATAATAAAAGCGGTAAAATATTGATTTTTTGATGTTGTTTTAACAGTTTTCTACATTTTTTAGATGATTCGGTTTTTCTGTAGATTTCATGTCGTTTTATTGATGAAAAGTCTGTATAAAACACTTCAACTCATTAATATCAATAGAATTCAAAAAATGAAAAACTTTTGATTTTTTTGAGTTTTTAAGATTTACAGGTATCAATAAATCAGTTTTCCATACAGAAAATCAAAATTCGGGCAGAATTCAAAACTTTATCAAAACCTCATTAAAGAAAAAAATGCTTTTTTCATCCGTTTTCGGAAATTATAAGTATGGAAACCTACATAAAATGAACATAAAAGCAACATGTTCTGTTTTTTGAAACTTCTTATAATATAAAGAAATTTCCGGTTTTCTATATTTTGATTCGACCCTACTATTACGAAATATATAAATTAAATAAATCAAACTATCTATCGCGCGAGAGGAGTTAAAAATGAAAGTTATTTTTGAAAAAGAAAAACTGCTTGCCGCTCTTATACCTGCTGCGGCGATCGCACCCAACAGAAATACCAATTACATTTTGGAGTGTGTGCTTTTAGATTGTGACAATGAAGAAGAAAACGTTTGCAATGTGACGGCATACGATATGGAAAAAGGACTTCGCACGTCCATCGAGTGCAATATTCTTGAAAAAGGATGCTTTGCTCTTAATTCTCAAAACATACTTCAGATCGTAAGAAGTATGCCTGACGGAGAAATTCTTATTGAAATAGATGAGAGAAACAGAGCAAAAATTTCAAGCGGTAATACTTCTTTTGAAATAGGCGCTGCTCCCGGAGAAAACTATCCGGCTCTTCCTCTTCTTTCCGGAGATAAGAATTATAAAATACCTCAGTTCATTTTCAGATCAATGATAAACAAGACCATTTTTGCAACGTCTCAGTCTGATCAGGGAAAAGCGTTTTCCGGTATATTCATAAAAACCGAAGGATCTAAAATGACGGCTGTCGGTTGTGACAGAAATATGCTTGCCGTCGCTGAATATGAAGCTGACGAAGAATTTGAAAACAACAAATTCATTATTCCGGCGAGGATCCTTACCGAGATCTTGAAATGCATAAAAGACAGCGAAGAGGAGATGGAGATCTCCGTCGCAAGAAAACACATCATTTTCAGAGTTGATTCATTCGTTTATTTTTCAAGACTTATTGAAGACGAATATTTCAATTACGGAAAAATCCTTTCGTTTCCCTGCAATATCCATGTATTCGTAAATTGCGCGGAATACAGAAACGCCGTTGAAAGCGCTTCTATCGTAACAGAGGATAAGCTCGGAGGAAAATCAAAGAATTCTCTCGTCATCAATTATAAGAAAGACAAGATGGAAATATCGTCAAATTCCGCAAACGGAAGCGTTTTCGCAGAAATACCGTCAGCGACCGAAAACCTTACGGATGATATCACGTTCAAGTATAATTGCAGATATATAATGAACGTTCTTCGCGCCTGCGAAGAAACGGAAACCGTAAAGATAAGTCTTTCCGGCCCGACAATGGGAATGAAGATCACAAACGGCGACTCTGAAACAAAAGAAAAGGTCGACTATATCTTTTACGTAATGCCGATGAGTAACGTAAGATAAAATGTATCTTCATATAGGAAACAACATAATCATAAAAAAAGAAGATATCGTCGGAATCTTTGAGCTTGACGGAAAAATGACGACAAAGCTGACAAAAGATTTTCTGAACAATCTTCAAAAAGAGGGAAATCTCGAAAGTGCCGGCGAAGATCTGCCGAAATCGTTTATTATAACTTCGGAAAAGAAAGTATATCTTTCACATATTTCGGTTTCTTCGCTGATGAAAAGATGCGATCTTCCTTTTTAAGCATTAAATATAAAGATAAGACTCCAACGGAGGAAAATGATTATTATGGATGAAAAGATAAACGGAACTGTATATGATGAAAATCAGATACAGGTTCTGGAAGGTCTTGAAGCGGTAAGAAAAAGACCCGGTATGTATATCGGAACGACGTCTCTCGGCGGACTTCATCATCTTGTTTACGAAATAGTAGACAATTCTATAGATGAAGCAATGGCGGGAAGATGTACTCATATCGAAGTGACACTTCATCCGGACGGAAGCGTTTCCGTTCAGGACGACGGTTACGGCGTTCCGAGTCAGATACATCACAAGATGGGAATACCGGCTCTTGAAGTCGTTTTTTCGATCCTTCACGCGGGAGGTAAATTCGGAGGAGAAGGATATAAAATATCCGGAGGTCTTCACGGCGTCGGCGCGTCTGTTGTAAACGCACTTTCAGACTGGATGGAAGTAGACGACTGCTACGAGGGCAACCGTTATACGCTGAGATTTGAAAAGGGTAAAAAAGCGAGAGATTTCAAGTGCGAGGGCTCTTCAAACGGAAAGCACGGTCTTTACGTTCGCTTTATGCCCGATGAAACCATTTTTGAGGACACCCGTTTCGAATATGAAACTCTGCTTACGAGAATGAGAGAACAGGCGTTCCTCAATGCGGGACTCAGGATTACGATAACGGATCTGAGAGTGACGGATGAAGAAGAAAATCACCCGCATGAGACTCTTATGTACGAGGGAGGAATAATCTCGTTCGTTGAGTATCTCAACTCGATGAAGCATTCGGATCTCGTTCATCCGAATCCGATCTATATGAAAGCGACGAAGGGAGATATTACCGCCGAAGTTGCTCTTCAGTATAACACGAGCTACACGGAAACGATCGTCACGTTTGCAAACAATATGTGCACGATCGACGGCGGTACTCACGAGACCGGATTTAAGACCGCTCTTACAAAGGTTATAAACGATTACGCAAGAAAATGCGGCGCTCTCAAGGACAACGACAAAAACCTGTCCGGTGAGGACGCAAGAGAAGGCATTTGCGCGGTGGTAAGCGTAAAACTTCCCGACGCGCAGTTTGAGAGCCAGACGAAAGCAAAACTCGGAAACTCCGAAGTCAGAGTCATCGTCGACAATATAGTAAACGAGAAACTCGCCGAATTTTTCGAGGAAAATCCCTCCGTTGCAAAGCTTATTATAGATAAAGCGCTCGCTGCAAGCCGAGCCAGAGAAGCGGCGAGAAAAGCGAGAGAGCTTACAAGAAGAAAGAGCGCGCTCGGAGGAATAACTCTTCCGGACAAGCTTGCCGACTGCAACGAAAAGAGATCCGAGCTGACGGAACTCTTCCTTGTGGAGGGAGACTCCGCAGGCGGTTCCGCAAAAGACGGAAGAAACAGTATGTTCCAGGCTATCCTTCCGCTTCGCGGAAAGATCCTCAACGTTGAAAAGGCTCGTCTTGACAAAGTGTACGGTTCCGAATCCATCAGCAACATCATCCAGGTGCTCGGATGCGGCGTCGGTGAAGACCTCGACCTTACTAAACTTCGCTACGGCAAGATCATTATAATGGCGGATGCCGACGTCGACGGATCTCATATTCAGATACTTATTCTGACGCTTCTCTTCAGACACATGAGAAAGCTTATAGAGGAAGGCCACGTTTATCTCGCGATGCCGCCCCTCTATAAAGTATCAAAGGGTAAGAAATACGCTTACGCTTATACGGACGAAGAGCGCGACCAAAAGATCGAAGAGATGGGACAGGGCGCGACCGCAAGCCGTTACAAAGGTCTCGGTGAGATGAACCCGGAACAGCTATGGGAGACGACGATGGACCCCGAAAAGAGGACGATCCTTCGCGTCGACATAAACGACGCCATGAAGTGCGACGAGGTGTTCTCGCTGCTCATGGGCGACGACGTCGAGCCGAGGCGCGAGTTCATCGAGAAGAACGCAAAATACGTTACGAATCTTGACGTCTGATTTTTGAATTATTCGCATTGAGAGTGCGCGAAATCTTTCGCGAAAGGAATAAAAACTTTGGAAGAGAACAGAAATATAGAATTTGAAAATCAAAAGATAGTTCCCATAAATATGGAGGGACAGGTCAAAGGGGCGTTTCTCGCTTACGCGATGTCCGTTCTGACCAGCCGCGCCCTTCCCGACGTCAGGGACGGTATGAAGCCCGGACAGCGCCGCATACTTTACGCGATGTATGAGGACAATCTGACAAGCTCCAACGCTTTCAGAAAGTCAGCGACGACCGTCGGTAACGTGCTCGGCAGATATCATCCTCACGGTGACGCCGCGGTATACGGAACGATGGTAAGAATGGCGCAGAAGTTTTCGTACAGATACCCTCTTATCCAGGGACAGGGAAACTTCGGTTCCATCGACGGAGACCCGCCTGCAGCTTACCGATATACCGAGTCGAGAATGGCGAAAATTTCGGACGAGCTGATGCGCGACATCGAGAAGGACGTCGTGGATATGGATCAGAACTTCGACTACACGAGAGTGGAGCCGTCCGTTCTTCCTTCCCGTTTTCCGAACCTTCTTGTAAACGGGACCGTCGGCATCGCCGTCGGTATGGCGACTAACATCCCGCCGCACAATCTCTCCGAGATAGTCGACGGAACTATCTATTTCATGGAAAATCCCGAGGCGTCGGTCGAAGAACTGATGCAGTACATAAAGGGTCCCGACTTTCCGACCGCGGGCATCATTTACGGTATCAGCGGCATCAGAAACGCATACGAGACCGGACGCGGCAGAATAATGATCCGCGCAAAAGCGGAAGTTGACGAGGAAAAAAGACGTATCGTCATCACCGAGATCCCTTATATGGTCAACAAGTCGGCGCTGATCCGTTCGATGGTCGATCAGATAAAGGACAAGAGGATCGACGGCGTCACGGATATAAGAGACGAGTCAAACAGGAACGGCATCAAGATAGTCATAGAGTACAGACGCGACGCGAACGGGCAGATTCTGCTCAACCAGTTCTACAAGTACACGCAGCTTCAGGACACGTTTGCCGTAAATATGATCGCTCTTGTCGGCGGCGAGCCGAAGACTCTCTCGCTGAAGCAGATCCTTCAGCATTATATCGACTTCCAGGAGAGCGTCATTGAGAGAAGGACGCGTTTCGACCTCGCAAAGGCTCAAAAGGAAGAACACATTTACAACGGTTACAAGATCGCAGTCGACAACATCGACGAGGTCATAAGCATCATTAGAAGCTCGCCCGACGTTGCCGGCGCAAAGCTTAACTTGATGGAGCGCTTCGCTCTGTCCGAGGAACAGGCGCAGGCGATAGTATCGATGACTCTCGGCCGTCTTTCCGGCATGGAGCGCGCGAAGATTGAGAACCGTCTCGAAGAACTCCGCGGCATAATTGCGGAACTCGAGGGTATTCTCGCCGACAAATCGAAGATCATCGCTATCATCAAGGAAGATTTGCTCGAGATAAAGAGACGCTACGGCGACGAGAGAAGGACCGAGATAGTTGAAAGTCACGACGACATCGACATTGAGGATCTCATCGAGCGTCACGAGTGCGTCATCACGACGACTAACGCCGGTTACATCAAGCGCCAGCCCTCCGCTACTTACACGGCACAGCGCCGCGGCGGACGCGGAAAGACAGGCATGAAGGCGAAAGAAGAGGACTATATAGAGAGCGTCATCGTCACGAATTCTCACTCGATCCTGCTATTCTTCACGAACTTCGGCAAGGTGTTCGCTAAGAAGGCATATCAGATACCGGAAGCCGGTCCGAACGCAAAGGGAACGAATATAGTAAATCTGCTCGAGATCTCCGAGAACGAGAAGATAACGACGGTCATTGAAATCCCCGAGTTTATCGACAACGAATATCTCGTTATGGTGACGAAGCGCGGAGTTATCAAGAGAACTCCCGTTACCGAGTACAGCTATCAGAGGCGCGGAGGAAAGATCGCCATCAATCTTGACGAGGGCGACGAGCTGATATTCGTATCGCGCACAGATGGCAACTGCGACGTGCTGATCGCTACGAGAAACGGTCTCGGAGCGAGATTCTCCGAGTCCAAAGTTACGGTAGTCGGCAGAACCGCGAGAGGCGTTCGCGGCATCAAGCTCAAGGAAAACGACTACGTTGTCGGAGCCGCGCTTATCGAGAACACGGAAGAATGGCAGTCGACGTACAAGCTTATAACGATAACCGAAAAGGGTTTCGGAAAGCGTACCGAGGCGTCTAACTTTGAAGCGAAAGGGCGCGGAACGCAGGGAATCATCTGCCACGTACTTAACGAAAAGACGGGCAAGCTCTGCGGGATCAAGGTCATTTCCGAGGATAAAGACGTTCTTCTCATAACCGACACCGGTATTATGATAAAGACTCCGGTCGAAGACGTTCCGGTATACGGAAGAGCCGCGTCGGGCGTTAAGATAATCAAACTTATCGACGACGCCAAGGTAATGAATTTCGCGGCTACCGAAAAGCTCTCAGACAAAGAAGAGGATGAGACCGGCGAAGAAGGCGAAGCGCCGGATGTCGCGGAAGTCGAGGTAACTGCAGAAAGCGTGTACGGCGCGAATGAAGCTCCGGAGAAAGACGCACCTTACGCGGATCAGGGGATAGACGAACTTCTGAGCCGCGCGGAGGAAGAGGCAGCCGAAAAGGCGGAAGAATGAAATGATCCGAAAAAAAGATTATGACCCCGAACGGCAAAAGAAGGATATCGGAGCGAGAAGTATTCTGATAACGGCGCTTTCCGTGGAAGCGGTGGCGGCGTATATAATATTGATGGCGGCTTCATATCTGATCCCGGCTCCTCTCGCTGAGTATATGGCTTTCTTCTACACCTACGCAAAAGGAGGCAGAGTGTGGCTCTGCCTGCTTTTCGGCGCGCTTTTCATAGCGGCGGTTGCAGCGTGCATCCTTTCCGCAACGGAAAAGCTCGGGAAAAAGCTTTATTTCAGAATTCCCGCGGCGCTGTTTGTGACGGTGGATTTTGGTATTCATTCATACGCGTTTCTTGCGGCGTCCGGGTACGGATGGAATTATCTCGTGAGCGCCGCGCTGGATATTGTGATGCTTTTCGCCGTTTTGTATCCGATGAAAAACGAGGCGGTTGAAGAAGAAGCGCTTGCTCCGGAGGCGACAAATGATGAAAACGCTTAAAATAACGCTCGCCGTCGTCATTGCGGTCTTTTCCGTTCTCCCGCTTGCTTCATGCAGCGTAAAAATGACTGAAGAGGAAGCCCGGGCGATCGTATCTCCGCTTATCGAAAAGAGCTTTGAGATAAACGAGATATTTTTCGGAAAAGGGCTTCCGCATGAAGAGAATATTTACGATGAGCAGGATGAGGCGGAAAAAGAGATGACCGGAACCAAGAGAGTCAGGTATCTTGAAGTCACGTCCGAAGATTATCACAGCATTGACGAGCTGAAAGAGGCGGCGAGAGAAGTCTACACGGAAAGTTATCTCACGGCGGTATTTCAGATCGCATTTGAGGGGCTTACGTCTTCCAACGGGACGGTTTATCAATACGCGAGATATATCACGGCGCTTGTCGGAGAGCTGTCGATAAATGCTGACGCCGAGGAGCAATCGATTACGGTCGGAAGGACGTACGATATTGATTCTCTCAAGATAACAAAAAAGACGAGCGACACGGTTTATTTCACGCTGAAGTCTTTTGTGGACGGCAAAGAGGACGGGGAGATCCTTCTCAGCATCAAAGACGAAGGTGCCGGCTGGCGTCTCGACTCCCCTACGTATTAAGAGATAGAAAGGCAAGGAACTTCTTTCTTTTGGAAAAGAAAGAAGCAAAGAAAACTTCTCGGAAGAAAAAAAGGGCAGGGACATTGTCCCTGCCTTAAATTTTTATTGTTTTTCTTCCCGATCGAGCCAAAAGCTCTTGCCGTCTAATTCGAAGAGCGGGTGGTCTTCGGGAACCGTAAAGCTGATCCTCATTGATGAAGAGAAAAACATCAGTAAATCGAACTCTATATCCCTGCTGTTTTCGGATAAGGTGCTGCCGGTTTGACCGATCACAGTTCCGGAAACAAATCCGCAGCTATACTCATAAATTTCATTTTCTTCGCCTTTAATGACTATCTTAAGTTTACTGTCATGAAGAGATATATCCAGTTTGTCGGAAGAGTAAGAGAATACGTCTGTCTCTTGACATTCTTGTATTCTCAGACTTCTTCCCGTAAGTATTACAAAAGCGATCAGGAGGAATGCAGCGACAACCAAAAAAATAGCAGTGATCTTTGTCAGTTTTTTCATAGCGTTTCTTCCTTAATATTTTCGATATGTCAAAATCCTTGGTTGTCCTGCCACCAGTCGAATTCATCGTATTCGGTCATCGGGACGTCGAGAGCTCTTCTTCGTCTTTGCGGCCTGAAGCCGAGCATTCGTCCGATCAGCCGGAAAGGAAACGTGATGATGCGCCAAAGCAGTTTTACGATGACAAAGCTGCCGATTATTCCGAAGATTATACCGAGCATGATCTCACCTCGCGTTAAAAAGGTAGGATGAGGGTACTTTTCAAAAGGGTTTTATATACTCATTATAAAATTCTCGACGATCTTTGAAGAGATATCCGCCGCGCGCTCGGAGAACGTTTCGTAGTCCATATTTGCGCCGTTTGCGGAGTCGGATATCGCGCGGATTATCGTGAACGGGACTTTGTTGATGTGACAGACCTGACCGATCGCGCCGCCTTCCATTTCGCAGGCGATGGCGGAGAATTCGCGGAAGAGTTCTTCTTTCTTTTCGTCAGAACATATAAACTGGTCTCCTGTGGCGATCACGCCGTATTCGCATCCGATCCCCATACCTTTGACTATCCCTTCGATCGCTTTTGAGATTGCGACGTCGGAAGGTATCTCAACCGTGTCGACGCCGGGAACAAGCCCGCGCGGATATCCGAAATAAGTAATATCGAAATCGTGCAGAACGACGGATCTTGCGACCGCGACGTCGAGAACAGAAAGTTTTTCCGAAAGGGAGCCGGCGATGCCGGTGTTGATTATCATATCGGGAGAAAACTTCAGTATCATCGCTTCGGTGCAGAGAGCAGCGTTGATCTTGCCGACGCCGCATTTTGCGACGACCGCGTCGTGATCGAAGAGCTTTCCCGCGATAAAGTCGATACCCGAAGCCGTGACCGTACGGGCGTCCGTCATATTGCTTTTAAGCTTGGACACTTCTATGTCCATTGCGCCGATAATGCCTATCATATTGTTATCCTCCGTCAATCTTCTGATGTCACGTATTTTCCGTATTTAACGAAATAGTCTATTCCCGACCAAAGCGTCATCATGGTCATTATACCCATCATCACGTATGAAAGCACGTGACTTTCCGCAAAGAACGGGAAGATCACGGGTTCAAGCATGATTATCAGTATGCACGCCATCTGAGAGACCGTCTTGATCTTGCCGAGCCAGCTTGCCGCGATGACGAGATTGCTGCGTCCCGCGACGATGAGTCTCATCGATGTTACCGCGAGCTCGCGGAACATAACGATAGCCGCCGCCCAGATAAAAACCTTATTCAGTTCGGGATATTTTACAAGGATCCCGAGGAGAGCGGCAAAAACTATGAATTTATCGGCGAGCGGATCGAGAAACTTGCCGAAATTCGTTATCATGTGGTACTTCCTCGCGATGTAGCCGTCGAGGGTATCGGTGAGGCAGACGAGAAGGTACAGCGACGCGCAGATTATCCTTGAAAGAGTGTCGCTTTTAAAATCTATCGCCACCATTACAACGAGGAAAACGGGGACCGCGGCGATTCTGAAGAGGGTGAGTTTATTAGGAATATTGAGCTTCATATTATTTCATCACCTTTCATACGGATCATATTATCTTTACTGCTCCGGCAGGTCTGACTGTCAGAACGTGGCAGCTGCCCTTTCCGAAGACTTTTTCCATCATTTCGCGGTACGCGGCGCTGTCTTCTTCGGTGATGAAAGCCTCGATGGTACCCGCAAAGCCGCCTCCCTGTATTCTTGACGCTCCCCGGCGGTCCTTGAGAAATCTCTCGGAAAGGAGGAGCGCAACGGAAGTCGCCTGATGAGTTACGTCGTGAGGAGACCAGACGTTTTGCAGATAGCAGAAGCTCGATCTGCCGGATTCCGAAACGAGACGGAGAAATCCGTCCGTGTCGCCCGCTTCGAGGCATGCGACCTGGCGGTCTACTCTTTCGTTTTCTTCAAAGAAATGATACGCTCTCATAAGCGCGCGGTCGCCGAGTTTTTCCCGGAGAGCGACGGCGTTCGCATCAAGGTCGTCTGCCGAGATCTCGCAGAGCCTCTCTTTTCCGAAGAATGCGGCGACGCTCTTCATCTCCGCGGGGACTGCGGCGTAGTCGTCGTTGAGATCCGAGTGGCTCGAGCCGGTATTGGTTATGCACAGAGTGAGTCCGGACGCGGCGAAATCGAAGTCGATGCTTCTGACGTCCGGGTTTGAGGGGGATGAAAAATCGATCGTGACAAGACCGCCGGCGGCGCACGCCATCTGATCCATCAGACCGCACGGTTTGCCGAAGAATATGTTCTCCGCGTACTGGGAGGATTTTGCGATCTCTTTCGTATCGACGTTGTTGAAGTTATAGTAATACGAGAGGATTTTGCCGATCAGCACTTCAAACGCGGCGGAGGATGAAAGTCCGGAACCTTTTATTACGTTCGACGTTGTGTATGCGTCGAAGCCGCCGACCTTAAATCCTCTTGCGTGATATGCGTGAACGATCCCCGAGATAAGCGCAGCGGAATGAAATTTGTTCTCTTCCGCCGGAGACGAGCAGGAGGCGATATCAACAACGTCTTCTTTGAAGCCTTCGCTTTTGACTCGGATGACGTCATCGCTGTTTGGAGATGCGACCGCGATAACGTCGAGATTTACCGACGCGGCGATAACGCGCCCGCCGTTGTGGTCGGTGTGGTTCCCGGAGATCTCGCTTCTTCCTCCTACAGAGAAAACGGAGAGATCTCTTTCTTTTCCGTAGATCGTACAGAAGCTCTCTACGGCTTTAATAATACGCGATTTATAGTTTTCAAGCGCGTCGTCTTTTATCCCGATCTCCGCTTTGAGTATCGGATCTGCGGTTCCGGAGCGAAGAAGCTCCGCTATTTTATCGTAAGTCATATTGAATTCCTTTTTGAAAATTCAAAAATTTATGAATTGATCCGGCAGGTCAAACAGATATTTGTCATAAAGCAAGGTCAGCAACTTGCTATATAACGTTTGAGCGCGGCGAGATCGGCACTGTTGACACGGCCGTCGCCGTTGACGTCGCAGCTCTCATAAACAGAACCCGGCGCGGGGTTATCGGCAAAAATTCTCTTCATTGCCGCAAGGTCGGAAGTATTTATTTTTCCGCTTCCGTTGACGTCGCCCGCCATAAAATATCCGTATTCCACAGCGACGCCGCATCTCGAGCATTTTTTGACTCTGAAACCCTGTTTATAAGCGTAAATGTCCGATTTGATCAGGACTTCAAATTCTTCGCTTGGCTTGTGACCGAGCGGGGACGTTTGTTTCTCTTCAAGAGTCTCGCCGCACAGTTTGCAGACGGAGATCTCCGTTCCGCCCTCGGTACACGTCGCCTCAACGGAAGTTGTGAATTCCGACGGGACGTGACCTTTTGCCGAAATATATATCACTTCGCCGCAGGATTTGCCGCAAACCGAGCAGAAGTAGCTGATAGATCCCTTTTCCGTGCACGAAGGCTCGATGAACAGCGGAGCGGAATAATTTACGGTATGACCGACGGCGGGAACGGTATTCAGGATCTCTTTATATCCGCAGACAGTACATTCGAGGTATGTTTCGCCGTCAGTCTCGCATCCCGGCGCGACAGTTATTTCGCCGCCGAAGGAATGGGCGTCTTTCGGTTCGATATTTTCGGTGCGCAATACCTTGCCGCAGTAAACGCAGCAAACAGTCGCTTCACCGCCCGTGAGGCAGTCGGGATAATAAGTATATCCGTTCTCTTCACAGAAACAATCAAACGCAAAGCCGCAATCTTCGGCGTATTTCTCGGATGCCGTGCCGCCGTGTCCGTAAACCGTGAAGTTCGGTATCGTAGTGGGAATGTAGTAATTGGAATGGCTCTTGTATCCGAATGCAAAATCGCCTATCTCCGTCACAGAATCGGGTATTTCGATATATTTCAGCGATGTATCGTTGTAGAACGCTGACGAAAGCACTCTTTCGACGGAATCGGGAATAATAACTTTTGTAACAGCCGTAGAATCGATCAGTGTGTTTGCCGATATGACCTTGGCGCCGTCCGGTATCGTCACGGTTTCGGTGACGGTCCCTTTGTAACGGAGAGTGAAGCCTCCGAGAAGATTTATCCCCGCGGGAAGCGATTTATAATATGAAGTCGAAAGGAAAGCGCCGGCGTCGAGAAACTCAAGATTTTCCGGCAACGATATCGACGACAAAGAAGAACAGCTTTCAAAAGCGCTGGGACCGATATATTCAAGACCGTCGGGCAACACGACGGACGTGAGCTTTGTCGAATAAAACGCGTATTCGTCAATAGTTTTCAGCGAAGACGGGAATGAGACGGTTTTCAATGAAGAATTCTTGCTGAAAGCGGAGACGCCGATGTATTCAACGCTGTCGGCAATTTCGACCGACGTCGTATATTTGTTGTTCGCGAAACAGCGGCTTCCTATCGCCGTGATCCCGTCGCTTATGATGACGGTGACAGCATACTGACTTGAGTACCAAGGCGCAGAAGCGGCGCTTGAATATTCGGGAAGCGCGCCGGTGCCTGAAACCGTCAACGTATTGGCGGATTTATCGATCGTGACGACGATATCGTCTTCGACGTAATATGTAACAGTATCGTCAGCTGCAAACACCGAAGGAGAAAGAGCCGTTATAAAAAACAATACAGCGAGAATTACCGAGATAGTTTTTTTCATTTTTATCTTCTCCTTTTTTATTTTACAAGCGAGGTGAGCGTTTTGAGGTCTTTTACGTTGAAAGTTCCGTCTGAATTGTAATCTATTGACGAAACGTTTATATCCGCTTCGCAAAGCATTACCGATCTGACTGAGGCAAGAGCAGATGCGGCGCCGTCGGGGACCGACCTTCCGCTCATATCTGTCCATTCGATCGAGAGAATCTCGCGGCAGACGGAGCATATAGTAGCTCTGCATCCGCAAAGCGTTCCGTCTTCTGACGGGAGAGTCAACGTTGTTTCGCCGGGAACGTGTCCTGCGGCGCCGACGTATTTTCTGTCGAGGACCGCGCCGCAGACCGTGCAGGTCTTTACAAGAGTTCCGCCTTCAAGGCAGGTCGGCGCGATCTCCGTTTCGTATACGTCGGACGCGACGTGATCGGTTTTTTCAATATATACCGTGTCGAGAGCGGCACCGCATCTTTCACAGAGCGCGGATATTTCACCGGGCGCCGAACACGACGGAAGAGAAACGACCGACCATTCGTCGGGGGTTATATGACCGAGAGCCGGCACGAAATCTGTCGTTTCCGTCGCGCCGCAAACCGTACATCGCCGCAGGGTGTAACCGTCGGATTCGCATCCCGCTTTTATGACGGTCGTCTCGAAAACGTGCTCTCCCGGCGTGACCGGAGTTTTTTCAGTACACGCGCCGCACCAGCGGCAGATCTTTTTTATGTATCCTGTTTGGTCGCAGGAGGTGCGCTCTTCGATATAATCGAAATCATGTTCGCAGACGAAAGCGACAGCTTCGTCGGAAGCGTATTTGACCGCCGCCGCGCAGCCTTTCGAATACAAAGTGAATCCGTCAAGATTGACGTAACTCATGTTGTCGGTCACTTTTCCGAGGCAGTTTGAACAGAGATTCTCAACTGTCTGCGGTATGAAAACGGATTTTAGATTTTTGCAGTCCCCGAACGCGAAAGAACCGATGGTCTTCAGCGTAGACGGAAGAGACACCGAGGCGAGTTTTGACGCGCCGCTGAATGCGCCGTCTGCAATTATTTTTATCCCTTCTTCGATCGCAAGCGACGTTTCCGCATAAGTACCTTTATACATCAGGACCTTTCCGTCAAACATAGTGTAAAGTCCCGATGCGAGCGAAGTGTAGTACGGCGTCTGGGAGAGAAACATATTGTTGATATTCTCCGGATCTGCCGTCCCGTCAAAGTTGATCTCGCTCAGCGAAGAGCATCCGTAAAATACGCTCGATTCCGCATACTTGAGATTTTTTCCGAAAGAAACCGAGGTGAGGGGACATTTCTGAAAGCAGAACGCCTCGACTCTCTCAATATTTGTGAGGTCTATTTCCCGCAAAGAAGAACAGGCGTTGAATGCGTAAGAGCCTATCTCGCGGCAGTTCGGAGACAGCGCGACGTTTGCAAGCGCGGAATCCTCGGAAAACATATTTTTTGCGATCGAGGCGGATGAATTGCCGAAATCGACGCTTTTGAGCGAAGTGCAGCGGCTGAACGCTTCTTTTCCCGCAGAGACGAGGCTGTCCGGCAGCTTGACCGAGATCAAAGACGTGCATCTTGAGAACGAGTACGCGCCGATCTTTTTTAACGATCCTTTAGGCAAGATGACGTTTGACAGAGGCGAAAAACCGTAAAAGGCGTATTCGCCGATACTTTCGCACCCCTCTTGGATGACGATCTTTGAGGTCTTCGTGTCGTAAATGCGCCACGGCGGTTCGCCCGGATTGTTCTGGGGGGTTTTTTGGATAAAATCGTACATCTCCCCCGTACCGCTTATGGTCAGCACATAATTGTCATGGCTCCAGTACAGATCGTCGCCGCACTTTCCGCCTACAGCGGCAGAAGCCGCGGGGATCGACGAAAAAACAATGACAAAAGCGGCGACAAAGGAGAGAAATCTGTATTTTAAGCGGAATTTCCGAATCATGCCGGATCCCTCCATAAACAATTATTCATTTTATTATATCATAATTTTATTTGACAATCAATAATAAATTATATAATAACGGTTTTCTTTGCAGCAAAAATACGCCGGACTTGACTTAACGATCAAAACGGAGTATAATCTGCATGAAGTAAGTCGGACTGTCGCGTATCATCACGCCGAAAGGTATTGATATGAGGAAAGTCCGGGCTTCACAGGGCAAGGATAACGGATAACGTCCGCCGGAGGCGACTCCCGGGAAAGTGCAACAGAAATAAACCGCCCGAAATTCGGGCAAGGATGGAAAGGCGAGGTAAGAGCTCACCGGCGCTGTGGCAACACCGCGCAAATGCAAACCCTATCCGAAGCAACACCGTATGTGAGCGGGGCGACCCGCGCCTGCCCGGCGCAGTCTCACAGGTGGCTTGAGGCGCGCGGCAACGTGCGTCCCAGACAGATGACAGTCGTGCGTCAGCATACAAAACCCGGCTTATAGACTTACTTCAATAATTGAAAACAACACTTTTCATAAAGAAGCGTCCGATCACACCGCCTCTTGATACCGAAACGGCGGCGTACGGCGCTTTTCTTGTGCGCTGTATTAAAAATCTGTGTGAATTTTGCCGGATATCGAATAAATAGAATTATTTGAGTTGACAAAGATTTAGCAATGTGTTATCATATATTTGTATAATATTGCCGTTGAGTCGGCAAAGAAGGAGGACGTTTTGGCAGCCCGGAAGATAATAGTCGCGTCGTCAAAAGGCGGCGTCGGAAAATCGACCGTAGCGCTCGGTGTCGCCGGCGCGCTGAATTCGCTCGGCAAAACGGTCCTTATTTGCGATCTCGATTTTGAAAACAGATGCCTCGATCTCTTTATGGGGGTGGAGAGCACTGCGCTTTTCAACGTCGCGGATATCGCGGCGGGCAGAGTAAATCCCGGCAGAGCAATTCTTAAAAACTCGTCCGGTCTGTCGTTCCTCGCGGCGCCCGAAGGCGCGTCGTTTGAAGAGGAAGGCGGCACGGATAAAGAAGGGCTTGCCGCCGCGCTGAAAAAAGTCGTCGAGTATACAAAAGCGGATTTTGTGATCTTTGACACGGGGACTGCTCATGGCATTCCCGCGCTCGTCGCAAAAACTTTTCCGGATGCAAAGGCGCTGATCGTAGCGTCTCATCAGGCGACCGCGACACGCGGAGCGGAGCGCATGGCGGAAGTTCTTGAAGCGGCGGGAGTCAAGGAATGTCGGCTCGTTATCTGCGGATACGAGTTCAAAGCGGCGTCGGGAAACGAAAGAAGCGGGCTCATCGAGATAATAGATTCATCAAGAGTTCCGCTTATCGGAGTCGTGCCGTATGACCGCGCGCTGATGCTCAGTCACGAACGCGGAGTCAGAGCGCCGGAGGATTCTCCTTCGAGTATCGCGTTTGAAAACATCGCGGAGCGCTTGCTCGGTGAGACGGTAAGGCTGTTCGACGGTATAGGTTCGGTAAACAGAAAGAAGATAATATAAAGATAAAGAGAGGGAGCGGGTATGGAAATAGCAATTATAGCAGACGACGCTAAGAAAGAGCTTCTTACACAGTTTTGTATCGCATACTGCGGTATTCTTTCAAAGCACAATATTTGTTCCACAAGCATAACAGGCAAGTACGTTTCCGATGCGACGGGACTTCAGATAGAAAGACTGTTATCCGGTAAGCAGGGAGGCGTTCAGCAGATAACGTCGAGAGTCCAGTACAACGAAATAGACGTTGTGCTGTATTTCCGTTCGTCCGATGCGATCCCGACGTTCAACGAGAATGAATATCAGCTTCTCAGAATGTGTGACCTGCACAATATCCCCGTTGCGACGAACATCGCTACAGCCGAGGTAATAATCCGTGCGCTCGATAACGGAGACCTTGACTGGAGAGAGATCGTCAATCCGAAGTCGTATTACAACAGAAGAAAGAAGCCAATGTCATTCTGACGAAAAAAGTTCCGTCTGGGGACCTGCTTTGACGGCAGTGCCGAACAGACGGATTTTTTCGGCCGTAAAATAAATTCTGCATGGAGGTCTGAATGACCGTTAAAATACTTGTACTCGGAGACGTTGTCGGAGAAACCGGAACGAATTATATCTGCCGCCCGGGTTTTCTCGGCGGCATAAAGAAAGAATACGGGATAGATCTCATCATCGCGAACGGCGAGAACAGCGCAAAGGGAAACGGACTTTCTCCCGAGAGCGCAAACACGATGTTCGACGCGGGCGTCGATGTTATAACGGGCGGAAATCACACGTGGCAAAAAAGCTCCGTTTACACTATGCTCGATGATGACGCAAGGCTCGTGCGCCCTGCGAACTTCCCGGGCGCCGCGCCCGGACACGGCTCGACTGTAATAGACGTAAAGGGATGCCGCGTACTTGTTTTTAATCTTTCGGGAAACGCTTTTATGCTTGAACCTGTGGCTTCGTGTTACGAATGGGCGGACAAGATCCTTGAGAGCGAAGCGGGGAATTTCGATATTTCCGTCCTCGATTTCCACGCTGAAACGACGAGTGAAAAAATCGCGATGGGATGGTATCTCGACGGCAGAGTTTCCGCTGTGTACGGTACTCACACCCACGTTCAGACCGCCGACGCGAGAGTTCTCCCGAAGGGCACCGGATACGTCACCGACGTCGGTATGTGCGGCTCGATGAACGGAGTTCTCGGGATAAAGACCGAGTGCATCCTTCACAAATTTATTATCCACACGCCTGTTCGCTTTGAAGAGGCGAAGGGAGACGAGGCGTTTCACGGCGCCGTGTTCGAAATCGACGCGGCGAGCGGAAAATGCCTGTCCGTTGAAACAGTAATAAGATGATTTTTGTCGCCCGCGGCAGCGGGCGGCATATTTTATATAACGGTTGATTTGACAAAAAATACGTTATGTGGTATACTTACGGAGCAATAAATCCGGAGTAATTATTTATAGTATGATAGAGAAAATAAATTCCCCGCAGGATATAAAAGAGCTCTCCGTAAAAGAGCTGAAATGTCTTTGCGGAGAGATCAGGGAAAAGATAACCGATACGGTGAGCGAAAACGGCGGCCATCTCGCGTCCAATCTCGGTATCGTCGAGACGACAGTCGCGATCCACAAGGTCTTCGACACGCCGCGCGACGTTCTGATATTTGACGTCGGGCATCAGTGTTACGCTCATAAGCTGATCACCGGAAGGTACGAAAATTTCGGAACACTGAGAAAGACCGGGGGCATCTCGGGCTTTACCAATTCCGGTGAATCAGAATACGACTCTTTTACGGAGGGACACAGCGGGACGTCGGTCTCTCAGGCGCTCGGAGTCGCGGCGGCGAGCAGACTTTCGGGCGACGACAGATACGTTATCGCGCTCGTCGGCGACGGTTCTTTTACAAACGGGATGATCTATGAGGCGCTCAACAACTGCAGGACTCTCGGACGTCATCTTATAATAATTCTGAACGACAACGAAATGTCGATCTCAAAGAACGTGGGCGGCGTCTCGAGACACCTGACGCGCATCCGCACGAGCAGAAGATATTTCAACTTCAAGCATTATCTGAAGAAGATCCTTTCGAAAGTACCGTGGCTGGGGCGTCACCTGATAAGGGGCGCGAGAAAGTTCCGCGACTTCATAAAGAAAATTCTTCTTTCTTACAATATTTTCGAGGCGCTCGGCGTCGATTATATCGGCGTTGCAGACGGAAACGATCTCGGCAAGATGATAAACGTGCTCACCGAGGCGAAAACGAAGGATTGCTGTACAGTGGTCCACATCCACACCAAAAAAGGAAAAGGTTACGCTCCGGCGGAGACAGATCCGGAATCTTATCATTCAACAAGGCCTTTTGACAGGGAAAGCGGAGAGCCGAAGTGTGCTTGCGGCAGGACTTATTCTTCGATTTTCGGTGAAGCTCTCTGCAGGGCGGCGGAAAGCGACGAAAAGCTCTGCGCCGTGACCGCGGCGATGGAGGACGGCACCGGACTGTCTGAATTCAAAAAGAAATATCCGAAGAGATTTTTTGACGTAGGTATCGCCGAGGAGCACGCGGTGACGTTTGCCGCGGGACTTGCGAAAGGCGGACTTCATCCGGTCGTCGCGCT
This sequence comes from Clostridia bacterium, assembly GCA_017445115.1. The sequence continues at coordinate 29,798 of JAFSUU010000087.1, forward strand.
CTATTCGACGTTCGCGCAAAGGACGTTCGATCAGATGTTCCACGACGTTGCTCTGCAGGGTCAGGGCGTCACGCTCTGTCTTGACCGCGCCGGTCTCGTCGAAGGTGACGGCGTGACTCATCAGGGGATCTTTGACGTCGCCGAATTCTCCTCGATCCCGGAAGTAAATATCTATTCTCCGGACTCGTTTGACGAGCTCTCGTCTCTTCTCGCCCTTTCCGTAAAGAGCGGCGGGATAAACGTGATAAGATATCCCAAAGGGAAAGAAGAGGATTACGACAGAGGCGCTTTCGACGACCGCGGAGATTTTGCGGTCTCGGGCGACGAGGCGGCATCCGTTGCCGTCGTGACGTACGGAAGAGTGACCGCCGCGGTATACGAGGCTTCGAAGATTTCCGGAGTACCGGCAAGAGTTATAAGGCTTAAAAAGATAAATCCGCTTCCCGACCTGACAGGCATCATCAAAGAGACGGACTCGGTCCTGTTCGTCGAAGAGGGTATGAAGCGCGGAGGCATCGGAGAGGCGCTCGGCGCAGTTCTCGCGGGAAAAGTCAAAAAATACGAGATCCACGCGCTGACAAAGTTTGTTCCGGGCGGAGCTCTGTCCGACTTGATGAACGAGTACGGCTTTACGCCGTCGGCGATAGCGGAAATGATAAAAAATCTGAAGTGACGGAGGGCGGCGTGAACGGTAAAAACACAATAAAAGAAGTCGCGCCGTGCAAGGTCAACCTTTTCCTCGACATCACGGGAAAGAGAGCCGACGGCTATCACGGGATAGAGAGCGTCATGGCGACGCTCGGTATCTGCGACGAGGTGACGGTCGAAAAAACGGACGACGGGATCTCGGTCAGAATGGAGTCCGATGGAGGGCTGTCCGACGACCTTGAAACTCTTCCCGAAGAGAAAAATCTCGCGTATAAAGCCGCGAAAATATTTCTTCAGGCTGCCAAGCTCGAAGGCGCGGGCGTCAGGATAAGCATTATAAAAAGAATACCGTCCCGTGCCGGACTCGGAGGCGGAAGCGCCGATGCGGCGGCGGTCCTTCGCGGGATGAACCGTCTGTTCGGTTCCCCGTTTTCCGAAGAGGAGCTTCAACGTCTCGGACTTACTCTCGGCGCTGACGTTCCTTTCTGCGTCTCGGGCGGCTTTGCGCTCTGCCGCGGGATAGGCGAGGAAATTACGAAGATAGATTCGAAGATAACCTTTCACGGCGTTATAATTTCTGAAAACGCAGAGAAAAAGTCCACCGCCGAGGCGTACGCTGCGGCGGACCGCGCTATGTGTTCGCTGAAAAAGAGGGCGGACGGTGCGGTCAACATGGCGTCGTTTCTCGAAGCGGGCGACTTTGACGCGGCGCTCGGCGAGGCGTACAACGTTTTTGCCGAGGCGGGGATATATCCCGACGGCGCAAGAGAACTTCTTTCGTCGCTCGGCGCGCGTTACGTCGTGATGAGCGGCTCGGGACCTTCAGTCGCCGCTTACGTTGAAACAGAAGATGAGGCGGCGCGCCTCTTTGATGAATTGACCGCGCGCGGTATAAAAGCGCTGCGGTTTTAAGGCGGATAATTATGAAGTACGACGTTGACAGACCGATAAAAGCGAATAAAGAGCTGCCGTACGGGATCGCCGACCGCCTGCCGGAAGGGATCGACGACGAGATAAAACGCCGCGAATTTTTTATGAGTCAGGCGTTACTTATGGCAAAGAGATCTCTTGAGAGCGGTGACGTTCCCGTCGGGTGCGTCGTCGTCAGGCATAACGAGATAATCGCCGCCGCCTGCAACGAGAGGGAAAAAGAAAAGAGTGCGCTTTGCCACGCGGAAGCGACGGCGATAGACCGCGCCTGCCGGGCTCTCGGCGGGTGGAGACTTGTCGCCTGCGAGCTTTACGTGACGCTCGAACCGTGTCCGATGTGCGCCGGCGCTATTGCAAACGCGAGAGTGCCGAAGGTATATTTCGGAGCTTCCGATCCTAAAGGCGGCGCCTCAGGCGGAATGTTCGACTTGTTTGCGACGAACGTCAACCACAAACCAAAGATCGCCGGCGGTATCCTCGAGGACGAGTGCTCCTCACTCCTGAAAGAGTTTTTCGAGGAAAAGAGATAGATTAAAAAGTCTTTTTAATTTGACAGGGGACTTTGTAAATGGATTATGAGTATTTAAAAAGAAAGCTCGGCGAAAGCAGGGATTATAAGCTATTGCTGACAAGCGAAGACGGCGGTGGTAACAATAACTATTCCGTGGATTTTCTTTATAAAAAAGCGATCGTTATTTCTTTTTCATATATTGACAATATAGCGATCATCAACCTGTATACCCGGTACGGCAGAAATTTAGAGAAGCTTTTTACTGTTTTCAATAAAAAAGCGGTTGGCTTTGTTCCGCTGCAATTTGCGGTCAGGTATATGGAAGATAAAGAAAAACTGCGTGTTTATTTTAAAGAAAGCAGTGAATATGAAAAAGAGAAAGATTTTACTTTCGTCAGCGCTGAAGATGCTTGGACGTGCTTTGAACGATCGACTACAATTCTTGACAAAATAGTCGAAGACAAAAAACTTCCGGAAATAATAAATGAGCTGAAAACGCTCGTGAAAGAAGCCAAGCGGAAATAAACCACCATTAGAGCAGGGGGAAAAATTATGGGTGACGGAACTTTAATAGCGGTGGTAGCATTTGCGGCTGTCATTCTCGCAGTATTGATATGGTTCGCCGTTTCGACTGTAAAAAGCGTAAAAGGAAAAACCAAAGAATACAAGGAACTTGATGAGCAAGAGGAGAATGAGACCGTTGACGAGGAAGCTCCGAAGCTGGAACAAAAAAGAGGGGTCGTCATCGACAAAAAATGTGAGGTGCTGAAAGAGGGGCTTCATGTTCCTTACGTCGAGTCGGTCTGGGCGATTCAGATTGCGGCGACGGACGGGACTACCGATTCTTGCTTTGTGAACGAGGAGACTTTCGCATCGGTCAACAAGGGCGACGCCGTCACTTATTTCAAAGAAGGCGATTTATATTATATCAACGGCACCGACGAGGACAATTAAGACAGAGAACGACTCCTATCTTTTAAAAGATTTTTTGCGAAAAAATGAGGAGAAAAAATGGATAATATCTGGCTTCTGTCGGGGATTGCCACGGCAATAATTATTATCATCGTATTGGTAAGTCTGTTTAGGAAAAGAACGAGCGCGGACGACGTACAAAATGAAGTCGAAGATGAGCCGGACGAGCCTGAAACCGAGCCGGAGATCAAAAGAGGCGTTCTCATTGAAAAGGACTGCTTCGTAGATAAAGACGGTACGTTTGTTCCCGACGGAGCGAACCGGTCGCGCGTCTGCTTTTTCGTGAAGATCAGAACGACCGACGACGTTGACGAGGAGTTTATTGTCGACGAGGAAGACTACACCGCGGTCGAAGAAGGACAGGCGGTAACGTTTATGAAGCAGGGCGACAAGTTTCTCGGCTTCGGTGTCGACATAGAAGAGGACGAGGAATAATTATCATTGTTAGAGATTTTAGGGGGTGCGCCCCGACAGTTCTTGGTATACTAAAAAGAGGATAAAAACATATGGACACATCCCTTATACTGTTTTTCGTCTTTCTCGGCGTCATTGTGGTATTTTTCATCTACCTTTTCATACACGGCGGAAAGGCGGCGAGAAAAGAGCGCAAAGAGCAGGAACGTCAGCTTGACGAAAACACGGGCGAACCAATCCCGGACGTAAAGCTTGAAGGGCTTCGTGCCGTAAGAGGCGTCGTCCTCGAAAAAAAGATGAATGTAGAAAAGCTCGGAATGCAGTTTCCGGCTTCTCATGTAAACTACGGCCTGCGCATTTCCGCGACCGACGGCACTGAGGTCTGCATCTTCGTCACGAAAGAGCAGTATTTTTCCGTAGAGGAACGACAAGTCGTCGACTTCTTTATGAACGGCGAGGATTTCGTCTGCTTTGCGGAAGATGCAAATGACATTCACTACATGACGCTTGACGAAGAACCTTTTGAAAAAATAAGAGACGGCGAAAAGACGATAGAGCTTCGCCTCTGGGATGAAAAGAGGAGCAAAATAAAGGTCGGGGACAAAGTCTGCTTCCGCCTTAAAAACGGCGACGGAGATATGTTCGCGACGGTCGTCGCACTCCACCGCTTCCCGTCGTTTGAAGAACTCTATAAAAATTTGCCGCTCGAAAAGTGCGGATATTCAAAAAAAGAGGCAAAGAACGCATCTCCCGACGATATGAGAGCATACTACACCGAGGACGATGAGCGAAAATACGGCGTCGTCGGAATCGAGATCGATCTTGAAATTTTGACGCTATAATAGAATAATAGCAAGCTGATAAGACAGTGGACAGTCATTTGCCTTCAAGCTTTTTATTATGCTGTCTATGGTAAGACAGGGGACAGTTCCCTGTCTTTATTATCAGGGGTGAAAATTTTCGCTATAATGAATTGCTAGATGAGTTTAGAGGGTTTCATTAATGATTATAAAAGATTATGATTCATTTGTTTGTACTAAAAAAGATGCTTTAGAGTTGCTTAATACGTGGTTAATCGGAAAAAAGTTTGACTTTGGAAATCAAATTTTAGATATGACCGTTTTGATCTTCGGAGAAGAAGATGAGCCATACGGAGATCCGGTTGTTGAAAGTATTGATGGTCATGTTTTTCAATATTCAATTCACATCCAAACCAATTTCACGGTATTAAAAGATGAAAAAGTGTTATTGAGAAGAACCAAAAGAATTTTAGATTACAATTATGACCCGGATTATAAGAACTTTACGAAAAAAATCAATGATTTGGCTTTTAAAATGAAATCGTCAGAAATAATAGTAGCAGACATAACCGAAGAAAAAGGATATTTTCCGGTCATTAATTGCAGCAATGGTTACAAAATTAAAATAAGGATTAAAGAATCAGATAAAGAAACTTGGAGGGCATTTGAATTGTATAGCGAAGAAGATGAAAAAGATATTCCAAATCATCTCGTTTGCTATGGAGAAAAAATATTTATAGAATAAGACAGAGGGCAGTCCCTAATCTAATGCCAGAACCTTGGAATTCTAGATATTTCGGAGGGCAATAAAATGATAATAAACAAAAATAATGCTACGATCATTAATTCAAAAGAAGTGTACATCCATGATTCAACGCTGACAAGTGCTATATATGACTTCGTTGATCGTAAAGTTAGAATTGAACTATTTGATGGGACAACTATTGTTTTTCATAATGTCGTCGGAGTAAAATCAGACTCTTGCGCTTTTTGGGGAAAGCAACTAAGGCAGTTTGTCATAGATTTTGAATATGTTTTTGATAAAGATTTGAAAATACTACCGGAGTTATATCACATAAGAGATGACATTATTTCTCAAAAGGGCGATATATCAGATACTTATCTAACAGCTGATGATAGTTTTTTTGAGTCATCACTAATTCTTTGCTCCGGTGAAAGATTGAACATTGCCTGTGAATGGATAGAATTTGATACCAATGAGACAGAAGACTGACACAAGTCTTTGTGAAAACAAAAATAGCCGAAAGGTTTTTCCTTTCGGCTATTTTTGTTATTTCGCTTTATTTTCCCGTCACGATCTCGATAACTCTCTCGTTCGTGTACTTGTTGTAGCCGTACGTGTTTATAACGGTGTCGCAGAGTCCCTTGAACTGCTCGCCGAAGTACGGGTCGCCGTGGCAGACGAAGATGCACGGAACGCCGTAGCGCGTCCAGCCCTCCATCATATTGCGGGCGACCTCGCCGACGAGTTTTACCGAATTGAGCCCGTAGGAGGGAAAAACGCCCGCTGTCACGAAAACGTAGTCGTAGCCGCCGGTCTTGACCGCCTCTTTTGTTATCCACGGGCGCGGGTCTCCGATGACGTCGACTTTTCCGCAGATCTCTTCGAGCCGCCTCGTGAGGTCCGGCGCCGCATCCGCCGGATAGTCCAGCTCGGTTATAATGACGTGAAGCACCTTTGAGTCTTTCGTGAGCTTTACAGGAAGAGTGTGAGCGCGGTCGCGGTAAAGCTCGACCGCAGTCTTTGCGACGTATTTTGAACATTCCTCCGCGATCTTGCGGTCGAACTCAACGTCGGGGGTGTATGTTTCAAAGTATTCTCTTGAGAAGCAGAGATTTCTGTAAGCTCTGTTTTTCAGCGTTTCGACCGAGAGATGTCCTTCCTCAATCTGCGCCTTCATTTCGCGTATGTATTCTTCGTCGTAATGCTGGAAGAGAAGAATGTCTCCTCCCGCCTCGAGGAACATCGCGTTTGCCCGGTACCAGTTGACGTAGCCGCAGTAGCCGCCCATGTTGACGGCGTCGGAAACGATGATGCCTTCAAAGCCGAGTTCTTCGCGGAGAAGCCCGGTGAGAATGTTCTTCGAGATCGTCGCCGGCGGGTACATATCCATATACTCGTCTTTTTCGTCAAACGCGGGGAGAGATATGTGACCGGGCATGACCGCCATCGCGCCCTCGTCGATAAGAGTCTTGTAGACTTTCCCGAAGGTGGCGCGCCACTCATCTTTTGAGAGAGGGTTTTCGGGAACGGTGATGTGCTGGTCGTCGGTGCAGAGTCCGTCGCCCGGAAAATGCTTCAGCGTCGCGATAAGCCCGTTGTCCTGAAGTCCGCGCATATACGCTCCGGCGTATTCTATCGTCTCGTCCGCGTCAGTCGACGCAGCTCTGATGGAGACTATCGGATTCGTACGGTTCATCGGCATGTCGACGCAGGGGCCGAACGTCCAGTGATACCCCGCGCGGCGTACTTCCTTTGCGGCGTACTCGCCCATTTTGTAAGCGATATTCGGGTCGCCGCAGCGAACGACAGCTCTCATAGACGGAAAATGTACCGCGCCGACAAGCGCGCCGCCCGCGCCGTACTCCATATCGGAGACGATAAGAGCGCGGTCTTGACGGCCCTCGTTGATTATGCGTGCCGCCTCAATGCACTCTTCGGCGGGAGACGTGTATATGAAAATGCCGGGAGTCTTTTTCGTTATCTTTCTTCCGTCTCCGGGAGAGATGTGAGGGATAATTACTGCTTCGAGCAGCTCCTCGACGGTCATATTGTCGACTTTTTCTTTTATGTCCGGAAAATCCTTGATCTTATACTTCATTCTTTTCTCCCGATGGTCAGTTTTTGAGGCTCTGTATCGGAGCGGGTATCCTTCCGCCGCGGTTGATAAAGCGGCTCGGCGAGTAGCGGCTGACTTCCATGATCGGCGCTCTGCCGAGAAGTCCGCCGAATTCGAGCACGTCGCCGGCGTGCTTACCGATCGCAGGGATAAGACGCACCGCGGTGGTCTTCGAGTTGATCATGCCTATCGCCGCCTCGTCGGCGAGGATCGCGGAGATCACCTCCGCCGGAGTGTCGCCCGGGATGACAATCATATCGAGACCGACGGAGCAGACCGCCGTCATCGCCTCGAGCTTTTCTATCTTCAGCGCGCCGATCGACGCCGCGTCTATCATGCCCGCGTCTTCGGAGACCGGGATGAACGCGCCGGAGAGACCTCCGACGTGGCTCGACGCCATGACGCCGCCTTTTTTGACCGCGTCGTTGAGCAGCGCGAGACAGGCTGTAGTTCCGGCGCAGCCGCACTTTTCAAGTCCCATCTCTTCAAGAATGTGGGCGACCGAGTCTCCGACGGCGGGGGTGGGAGCGAGCGAAAGGTCGACGATGCCGAACGGTACGTTCAGCGCTTCCGACGCTTTCGTGCCGACGAGCTGGCCCATTCTCGTGATCTTGAAGGCGGTCTTTTTGACGATGTTCGCGATCTCGGTTATGTCGCAGTCTCCCGCTTTTGCTACAGCGGCGCGGACCACGCCGGGTCCCGAAACGCCGACGTTTATGACGCAGTCGGGCTCGCCGACGCCGTGGAACGCGCCTGCCATGAAAGGATTGTCCTCGGGCGCATTGCAGAATGCGACGAATTTTGCGGCGCCGATGCAGTTGCGGTCCTTTGTCAGCTCCGCGCTTCGCAGAATGACCTTTCCGACTTCGCGCACTGCGTCCATATTGAGCCCGCTCTTTGTCGAGCCGACGTTCACGGAAGAACAGATATGCTCGGTCTCGGCGAGCGCTTCGGGGATACTGTCGAGAAGTTCGCGGTCGCCCGCGGCAAATCCTTTGTGAACGAGCGCGGAATAGCCGCCGATGAAGTTGACGCCGGTCGCGCCCGCCGCTCTTTCAAGCGTTTTCGCGTATTTTACCGGGTCCCCGCCCGATGCCGCCGCAAGAAATGAGATCGGCGTCACGGAAATGCGCTTGTTGATTATCGGTATTCCGAGATCCGATTCGAGACGGTTTCCCGTCGGAACGAGATTTTCCGCTTTCCGCGTTATTTTTTCATATATCTTTTCGCACGAACGGTCTATATCCGAGTCCGCGCAGTCGAGAAGAGAAATACCCATCGTTATCGTTCTGATATCGAGGTTCTCCTCTTCTATCATTTTTATGGTTTCAAGAATGTCTTTGACGTTGATCATCCGGACCTCCGAGATCAGATGCGGTGCATTGAATTGAATATATCTTCGTGCATCACGTGTATTGACAGCGCGTTATCGCTTCCGAGGGATGCCATCGCGTCTGAAAACGCGGACATTTCGACGGAGAGCGCCGTAATGTCGACGAGCATCACCATCGCAAACATATCCTGGAGGACGGACTGCGTTACTTCTATCACGTTGGCGTTGTACTTCGCGCACTCGCCCGAAACCTTCGCGAGGATGCCCACCATATCTTTTCCGACGACCGTTATCACTGCTTTCATTTTATGCCGTAAGCCTTCTTTCGTTGTTTTTGGGTTTTTAACACAAATAAGTATAACATAGGGAATAACAAAAATCAATCGACTTGTCAATTTTTAATTTTAGTTGTATAATCAAATCGGAGGGTATTGATATGGAAAACGCATCAAAACTTGCAGAATATATTAAGAATTCAAAAAGCGCGGTGTTTTTCGGAGGCGCCGGAGTCTCCACCGAGAGCGGGATCCCCGATTTCAGATCGACCTACGGACTTTACAATATGAAATACGACTATCCTCCGGAAACCATACTGTCACACGACTTTTTCTTTACAAAGACAGAGGAGTTTTACAGATTTTACAGGGATAAGATATACTGTCCGGAGGCAAAGCCTAATGGGGCGCACGTTGCGCTTGCGCGTCTTGAAAAAGAAGGGCGCCTGTCCGCCGTTGTGACTCAGAACATCGACGGACTTCACCAGGCGGCGGGGAGCAAAAAAGTATACGAGCTTCACGGGTCGATAAAGAGAAACTACTGCGTCAGATGCGGAAAGGCGTACGACGAAGAATTCGTTATGAAGTCAGAGGGCGTTCCGCGCTGCGGGTGCGGCGGCATAATCAAGCCAGACGTCGTTTTGTACGGAGAGATGCTCGATGACGAGACGGTCGAAGGAGCCGTGCGCGCTATTTCCGCTGCGGATCTTCTCATCGTCGCCGGGACGTCGCTCACCGTTTATCCCGCCGCGGGATTTCTTTCATATTTTCGCGGAGACGCGGTCGTTCTGATAAACCGCGACCCGACTCCTTACGACAGCGCGGCGTCTTTTGTGATAAGAGATCCTGTCGGCGAGCTTTTCGACGCTGCGTCGCCGCTGCTGTTTGAGAAAGACTGAATTTTGTGTTGATATCCGCAGTTCAGTATGGTATAATTAATAATAAACTTATAATATTTCGAGTTGTCTGGGAGATTGGTTATGAAAAAGATTCTGTCTTTTGCTGTGGCGATAGTGCTCGCCTTATCGGCGGTAACGGCGATCCATGCAGCGCCGTCGGCGCCCGCAGCCCCCGATCCCGCGTATAACAGCCTGAATATATGGATAGAAGATACGGCGCTCGATCTTGGATCCGAAGATACCGTGACGGTATACGTTTCCGTCAGTGACAACACGTACGGATTTGAGTATATGAAGTTTTATCTCGTGTATCCCGCGTGCCTCACGCTGAGATCCGCCGACAGCGCGGGCTTTGCCTCGGGCGACGATTTTACGAGCGGCATCGAAAACATGTCCGTCACCGGTCCGTTCAAAAGAGCGATGAGCGATGAAGGGCTGTCTGCCGACGAGGTGCTCGGCGTGAGCGAGGACGGCACGTATAAAAACAAGTGGACGTCCGTTTTTATCGACTGCGCGAGAGAGGAATATGACGACGACGCGGGAGAAAACGTGAGTGCCGACTGCTTCGAAAACGGACGCATCGCTGCATTTGAATTCAAATACGATGAATCGCTGAACGACAGCGAAGACGACGTTTTGCCGATGACTTTGATCGCTTCGTCCGATTATTTGCTTCACTGCGACAACGACGGCTATGAACTCGGCGGAAAGAACTATTTTGCAGTTTCTCACGGCGGAGCAATAGAGCTTCTCGGGCGTCTTCCGGACACTTCTCCGTATAACTCCGCGACAATAGAGCTTTCGGGAGCGGTCGTTTCCGAGGGCGCTGATTCTGCGAAACTTGACGTTTCCGTATATAAAAACCCCGGCTTCACTGCCGTCACGGCATACGTTATTTATGATGAAGAGGTCAAATTCGGATCTTTTGATGCGGGAGACGTCTTTACAAGCACTTCGTTCCGCAATCCTCCGACGGTATACGCCGGCTCAAGAGACAGAACTCTGCAGTCGCTCGCATCGACCGACGCGGCGCTCAAAGCCGAACTTGAAGCGAGAGGGACAGACGCCGAAGGAAAACTCGCCGCGGTGATAAAAATTGAAAACGACGAGGTCGACGGGGACTATTTGCCCGTCGACGAAACCGATAACGGAAAGCTTTTCTCAATAACGCTCGACCCCTCCGCTCTCGCGGGGGGAGAGTATGAGGTAACGCTCATCTGCACAGGCGCCGTCAACAAGAGCGGTGAGACGGTGGCTTTTGACACGGTAAGCGGAACGCTGACCGTAACAAACTGCTCTCACGAAACGACAACGACTGCAAATGAAATTTCTCCCACTTGTGTCAGACGCGGTTCGTATGACGTCGTCTGCACCGCTTGCGGAAAAATGATCGAAAATGTCATAGTTTCTGCGCTCGGTCACGATTACGGGGAATCTCTTACCGTTTCTCCCTCCTGCACCGAAGACGGATACGTGACGTATAAGTGCTCGAGATGCGGCGACGAGAAGAGAACGGTGACGCCGGCGACGGGACACTCCTTCAGCGCGGCAGAAACGGTGCTTCCCACCTGCGAGAAGCCCGGGTATACGCTCTATGAATGCGCAAATTGCGATGCGACGGAAATGAGAGACGAGACTCCGGCCATAGGTCACTATTACGTGAGATCTGTTTTCTCCGCAACGTGTACCGAGGGCGGATATACTCTTTGCAAATGCTCAAATTGCGGCGACAGTTTTGTGATGGATGAGACTGAGGCGCTCGGACACGATTATACGAAGACCGTGATCGAGCCGACATGTAAGTCGGGAGGATTTACAAAGTACAGGTGTTCGAGGTGCGGCGACGGATATATAGAAAACGAAATACCCGCCATCGGTCACGATTATAAAGAATCGGTCGTCGAAGCGACGTGCGAGAGGGGAAGCTATTCTCTGTTCAAATGCTCGAGATGCGGCGACGAGTATACGGAAAACGAGACGGAACCGCTCGGTCACGATTATGTCGAAAACAAGATCGACGCGACCTGTACCGAAGGCGGATATACAGCTCATACTTGCACAAGATGCGGCGATACTTTCAAAACCGATGAAACAGACCCCGCCGGACACGACACGTCGGCAAACTATAAATTTACGGTCCAGCCGACAAAAACGACGGACGGACTTCGCACAAAAGCCTGCCCGATATGCGGAGAAGTATTGGAATCACTGACGGTAAAGTATTATTGCGGAGACGTTGACGGGAACGGAAAGATAAACTCGAGAGATATCAGTACGTTCAAGAAATACATTTCAAATTCGCTTGGAGATGACGAGGTTTGTATCGTCTGTTCCGATATAAACGAGGACGGGAAGCTGAATACAAAAGACCTTTCCGCATTGAAACGAATTGTCGCTCAGTGAAATAACGGACAAAGATCGCTGATATAACAACAAAAGCCGGGAACGCTGTTCCCGGCTTTTGATTGATTATATCGATTATTCTTTGACTATCTCTGCCTCGGGAGCGTTCTTCTTTACGCTCTCAATGCCGTTCAGGCAGCTTGCTTTTGCTTTGTATCCCTCCGAGGTCGCGATGATCTCGCCGTTTTTCGCTTTGAGACGGAAACGGAACTCACCCGCTTTGTCGAGATACACTTCATACTTCGGGTGCTTCAGCTGTTCAAATCCCTCGACCGTCTGATCTTCAACGGCAGCGACGCAGTTGGTGCGGACGCTCTCGATACCGTTCAGGCAGGATTTTTCCGCGGAGTAAACCTCTGACGTTGCGATAACTTCGCCGTTACCCGCTTTGAGGTCGAATTTGATCCCGGTCTTTGTTTCACGTACTACGAATTTTCCCATCTTTCTAACTCCTTTATTTTCAAATAAAATTAAGGTCTTCCGAAACAGGGTTTTCCACTTGTATTTTATCACAACTTTTCCCTGCCGTCAAGACGGAAAAGCCGGAGAAGCAGTCGCTTCTCCGGCAAAATTTTATTTTCTGCTTTTGATCTCGGACTTGATCTTTTCGATGAACGCGTCGAGCGACATCGTCTCCGTCTGCTGAGTGTCGCGGCTGCGGATCGCGACAGTCCCTTCCTCCGCTTCCTTCTGACCGATGACGACCATGTACGGTACGCGGTCTACGACCTGCGCTTCGCGGATCATATAGCCGATCTTTTCGTTGCGCTCGTCGATCTCAGCTCTGATGCCCGCGTCACAGAGCGCGTCGTAGATCTTGTGACCGTATTCTGCGACTTTTTCGGAAACGAGAAGCACCTTCGCCTGCGTCGGAGCGAGCCATACCGGGAATTTGCCCTTCGTCTCTTCGATGATGTAAGCCATAAAGCGGTCGAGAGAACCGAGGATCGCGCGGTGGATGACGACGGGCGTCTTTTTCTCGTCGTTCGAGTCGACGTATTTGAGGTCGAATTTCGCGGGCAGACAGAAGTCGAGCTGGCACGTTGAGAGAGTGATCTCCGCGCCGACGGCGGGCTTCACGTTGACGTCAAGCTTCGGGCCGTAGAACGCCGCTTCGCCTATCTCTTCCGTATAATTGATGCCGAGCTGGTTGAGAACGTCGCGCAGAGCGTTTTCTGCCTTCTCCCACATCTCGTCGTCCTGATGATATTTTACCTTGTCGTCAGGGTCGCGGAGCGAGAGGACGCATCTGTAATTCGTGATGCCGAAGTCGCGGTAGACGTCGAATATGAGGTCGACTACGCGGGACACTTCGTCTTTGATCTGATCGGGAGTTACGAAGAGGTGCGCGTCGTTCTGACAGAAGTGGCGGCCTCTCTCAATGCCCTTCAGAGTTCCGCTCGACTCAAATCTGAAATCGTGCGCGATCTCGCCGATACGGATCGGAAGCTCGCGGTACGAGTGATTGCGGTTTGCGTAGATCATCATGTGGTGCGGGCAGTTCATCGGACGGAGAACGAATTTCTCGTCTTCGACTTCCATTGCCGGGAACATATTGTCTTTGTAGTGCTCCCAGTGACCGCTCGTCTGATAGAGCTGGACCGTGCCGACGCAGGGCGTCAGAACGTGCTGATAACCGAGCGCAAGCTCGCGGTCACGGATATAGTTTTCAAGTTCGCGCCAGACAGTGTAACCCTTCGGCAGGAACATCGGAAGTCCTTTACCGATAAGATCGTCCGTCATGAAGAGGCGCATCTCCTTGCCGATCTTGCGGTGGTCGCGCTGTTCGGCTTCGGCGAGCTGTTTCAGATATTCGTCGAGTTCTTCCTGGCTCTGGAATGCCGTGCCTTTTATACGAGTTAGCATCTTGTTGTTCTTGTCGTTTTTCCAGTAAGCACCGGACTGCGTCATGATCTTGAACGCCTTGAGCGCCTTTGTGTAGCAGATATGGGGACCCGCGCACATATCGACGTAGTCTCCCTGTTGGTAGAAGCTTATAACGGCATCTTCGGGAAGGTCGGCGATGTGTTCTACCTTATACTTTTCGCCTCTCTCTTCCATGAAAGCGACGGCTTCTTCGCGCGGAAGGATAAACGGCTTTATCGGCAGATTTTCCTTGACGATCTTCTTCATCTCCGCTTCGATTTTCTGGAGATCCTCGTCGGTGAGTTTTACGTCTCCCAGGTCGACGTCGTAGTAGAATCCCGCTTCGTTTGCGGGGCCGTAAGCGAATTTTGCCTCGGGCCAGAGGCGGCTGATCGCCTGAGCCATGATGTGCGCCGCGGAGTGGCGAAGGATGTGCAGCTCCTCCTCGGGGCTGGCTACGTCCACGTTTCCGTTTGCGTAAATGACTTTCATTTCAATTTCTCCTTTTGATGTATACTTAATTATATTTCAGAAAACAAAAAACCGACAACGCATAAGCGCTGCCGGGGTGCATCGGTGATGCACGGTTCCACCCGAATTTTTCACTCATTCGTATTCAATTTGAGCCGTATCGGCGGCAGATGGTACCTTATACGCCGCGGACCGGACGCTTTCAGCCGATGACGCCCGTCTCTGAGGACCCGAATCGTATAAGACTTGTTCTGTTGAAAGCAGTATAACACAAGGGAAATCATTTGTCAAGCGAAAAATCGCAAAAGACTTCGTTATTATATTCAGAGCGCGGCAAACTATATTCATCGGGCGCGCGGAGGGAAAAATGATCACATCGGGAACAGTATTTCTGATAGTCATAGGGATAATGTTAATAGTTTACGGAATACTGTATTTCATTATGCCGGAGAAACTTTTGATGTTCGGGAACCGCTGGAGGTATCGCGACGCGACGCCGACAGACGCCGCCGTGACGTTGGGATACGTCAGCGCGGTGATCTGCCTGCTTGCAGGTGCAGCGGCGATCGTGCTCGCAGTGATAGGGATCATCGGCGCGGGACAGCCCGATATTCCGGTATTCGAGATCACAGGCGAAGACACTTCTTTTTTCGCGGAATTTACAGTTGAATAATGACATATATCCGATAAAGCCGGGAGGGGACGCCGTCTTCTTCCCGGCTTATTGATTTTTGCGGCAATTTGTGGTAAAATCGTCGTATAAAGGAGTATGCGGTATGAAAAAGAAGACTTCCAACTGCGAGGACTGCGTCCACTACGATTACAACGAAGAGACGGATGCGTACGAGTGCAACGAGGATCTCGACGAGGACGAACTCGTGAGGTTTATAAAGGGGGACAGCGGAAACTGTCCGTATTACAGATATTACGACGAGTACAAATTTGTGAGAAAGCAGAACTGAGGGCAGAAGAAATATGCTGACAACGTCATACGGCGCGGGACTTCTGGGGATCGACGGATTTATCGTCACGGTCGAATGCAACAGTACGAGATCGCTCCCCGGCTTTGAGATGGTCGGGCTTCCCGACGCCGCGGTAAAGGAATCTCAGCAAAGAGTGGAGACCGCGATGTTCAACTCGGGCATCGCCGGATCCGATCTGAATATAAAAATCAATCTCGCGCCCGCGGATATGAAAAAAGAGGGCTCGGCGCTCGATCTTGCGATAGCCGCGGCTATCCTTCAGGGCAAAAAGGTCGTACCGCTCGGAGTCGATCTTTCGGACAAAATGTTCGTCGGAGAGCTTTCGTTTTCCGGCGCGCTTCGCCCGGTCCACGGAGCGCTCAGCATGGCGATCGCGGCAAGGGATCACGGGATAAAAGAACTTTTCGTTCCTGTCGAAAATGCGAGAGAGGCGGCGGTCGTCGAGGGGATAACGGTCTATCCGTGCCCGTCTCTTGCGGAAGTGATAGCGCATCTTGCAGGCAGAAAAGAAATAACCCCCGCCGAGCACGCGATATACGACGCCGACGCGGCGTTCGCCTTCGGTCCCGATTTTGCCGACGTCAAAGGTCAGGAGGCGGTAAAGCGCGCGCTGGAGATCGCCGCCGCGGGAGGACATAACGTCTTGATGATCGGACCTCCGGGCTCCGGCAAGTCGATGATGGCGAAAAGACTTCCGTCGATCCTTCCTCCGATGACTTTCTCGGAGGCGGTCGAAACGACGAGGATCCATTCGGCGTCGGGCATGATGAAGGACGGAGATTCGCTGATAACCGTGCGCCCGTTCCGCTCGCCTCACCACACGATGAGTGCGCCGTCGATGGTCGGCGGCGGAAGGATACCGACCGCCGGAGAAGTCTCCCTTTCGCACAACGGCGTTCTGTTTCTTGACGAGCTCCCCGAGTTTGCGAAAAACGTGACGGAGAGTTTACGTCAGCCGATGGAGGACGGAAAGGTGACGATCACGAGGACCGCGGGAAGACTCACTTTCCCGAGTTCGTTCATGCTCGTCGCGGCGATGAATCCGTGCAAGTGCGGATACTACGGTTCGAGTTCAAGGCGCTGCACCTGCCGTCCCGACGACATAAAGAAATATCTTGCGAAAATAAGCGGTCCGCTGCTTGACAGAATAGATATCCAGGTGGAAGTTCCCGCGCTCTCGTTCGGAGAACTGACCGCAAGGCGCGACGCGGAGCCGTCCGCCGCCATACGCGAAAGAGTCGTCGCGGCGAGAAAGGTCGCCGAAGAACGTCTGAGGGGCGACGGGATGACCTGCAACGCCGCCATGACGACGAAGGAGATCAAAAAATACTGCGCCATCGACGATAGGGCGGAAGGCGTTCTTCGCTCGGCGTTCGAGACGATGGGAATGTCCGGCAGAGGGTACGACAGGATCCTTCGGGTTGCGAGGACGATCGCGGACCTCGACGGCAAGGAGAATATCGACGTTCGCCACGTCGCCGAGGCGGTAAGGCTCAGAACGCTCGATAAAAAGTATTTTTGAAGATAAAAACCGTTGTACAGAATTACCCGCCCCGCTTTGTCGGGGCGGATTTTTGTCGTAAAATATCACGTTTTTGAGATTTTTTCCGGAAAACGCTTGACACAGAGCGTTTTGCCGTGTAGAATACTATCAATCGATAGAGGCGCGTAATATCAAAAGTAACGCCGCAGAAACGGTCTGCCGAAGACCGCGGCGCGAAAGGGAGTTACGCCGAAGACACGGTGAGGCGAACCGTGCTCTGGGAGACGGGAATAAGATCCCGGCTACTGTCGCAGAAATGCGGAGAGCTATCAAAAATAAGATATTTATAAGGATATTTCGCAATATCCGTATCTTGGATGATGGTTACTTTATCGGTTGCCGTCATTTTTTGTTATATGCGGCAGGATAAAAAAACAGCAAACAAGGAGAAAAGAAATGAAAAACACGGTTTTTACAGGCGCGGCAACGGCGATCGTCACCCCTTTTTATGAGGACGGAAGCGTAGATTTCGAGAGCTTCGGAAGACTCATCGACTTTCAGATAGCGTCCGGCATCGATGCTATAGTCGTCGCGGGAACGACGGGCGAGGGTTCGACTCTCTCCGACGAGGAACACCGCGACGTTATGAGATACTGCGTCGAGCGCGTGGCTCACCGCGTCCCCGTCATCGCGGGAACGGGTTCGAACGACACCGCGTACGCAATAGATCTTACTCTCGCCGCTTGCGAGATGGGCGCAGACGCGATGCTTCTCGTCACACCTTACTATAACAAGGCGACCCAGGGCGGTCTTATCAAATCCTTTGAAGCGATAGCGGACGCGTCGGACAAGCCCTGCATCCTGTACAACGTTCCGTCGAGAACGGGCTGCAATCTTCAGCCGAAAACCGTAGCGGCACTCGCCGATCATCCGAACATCGTCGGCGTGAAAGAGGCGTCGGGAAATATCTCTCAGATCGCAGAAATCGCCGCTCTTTGCGGCGACAGGATCGATCTGTATTCCGGCAACGACGATCAGATCGTCCCGATCATGTCGCTCGGAGGAAAAGGAGTTATCTCCGTCCTTTCAAATCTGCTCCCCGCGGAAACGTCGAAAATGTGCCGCCTTTGCCTGGAAGGAAATTACCCCGCCGCCGCAAAAATGCAGCTTGAATATCTGCCACTTATCAACGCCCTGTTCTGCGAGGTGAATCCGATCCCCGCAAAAGCGGCGATGCACGCCATGGGATTCGGCGCGAATTCGCTGAGGCTCCCGCTGACGCCGATGGAAACGGCGCACGAGGAAATTCTCCTTCGCGAAATGAGAGCGCGTGGGATAAACGTATAAGGAGCGGCGTATGAATATTTTACTGAGCGGTATTTGCGGGCACATGGGAAACGAGGTCCTTTCGGCGTCGCGCGAAGCGGACAGCGGAGTCACTGTCACATCGGGCGTCGATCCTTTTGCGAAAGAGGGGATCCCGGTCCCGGTTTTCAAGTCTTTCGACGAAGTAAAGGGAGACTTTGACTGCGTGATAGATTTTTCAAATCACGCGGCGACGGCATCTCTCACTGATTTTGCGGTAAAGAATTCCCTCCCTCTCGTCATAGCGACGACCGGACAGACGGAGGAGCAAAGACAGATGATCGAGAAAGCGTCGCGCATTATTCCGATCTTCTTCGCCGCGAACTTTTCGATCGGAGTCGCGCTTCTTTGCGCGCTCGCAAAAAAGACGGCGTCGGTGATGAAGGACGCCGAGATCGAGATCGTTGAGATACATCACGACCGCAAGGTCGATGCACCGAGCGGAACGGCGATCGCCCTTGCGGACTCGATATGCGAGGTCCGTCCCGGATCAAGGGTCGTCTGTGGCAGAAGCGGACACGAAAAGCGCGGAAAAGACGACATCGGGATAAGCAGCGTCCGCATCGGAAACGTCGTCGGCGTTCACGAAGTGCTCGTCGGAACGAAATACGAGACGGTGACCTTAAAGCACGAAGCGCACGACCGGGCTCTGTTTGCCTCCGGCGCGCTCGCCGCGGCAAAATTTCTCGTCGGCAAAGAACCCGGACTTTACACAATGCAGGATATGATAAGAATTTAACGAACCGATCGGAGGTGTTTTTATGAGAATAGGAATTTACGGATACGGAAATCTCGGGCGCGGAGTTGAATATGCCGCGTCGCAGAACGAAGATGTTGAAGTCGTCGGCGTGTTCACAAGACGCGCGCCCGAAACGGTTTCGACCGTGCTAGGCGCGCCGGTATACAGTGCTTCGCGCGTCGGAGAGTTCAAAGATAAGATCGACGTTATGATAATCTGCGGCGGCAGCGCGACGGATCTTCCGAAAATGACGCCGGAGATCGCAAAAAACTTTTCTCTCGTCGACAGCTTTGACACCCATCCGAAAATACCCGAACATTTCGCGGCGGTCGACGCGGCGGCAAAGGCGGCGGGAACGCTCGCTCTTATCTCCGCGGGCTGGGATCCCGGGATGTTCTCGCTGAACAGAATTTACTCGGCGTCTATCCTTCCGCAGGGTGAAACGTACACCTTCTGGGGACGCGGAGTCAGCCAGGGTCACTCGGACGCGGTGCGCCGAATCGACGGAGTAATAGACGCAAGACAGTATACGATACCGAGAGAGGAGGCGCTCGAAGCCGTAAGGAGCGGTTCAAATCCCGTTCTGACGACACGCGAAAAGCATCTTCGCGAGTGCTTCGTCGTCGCAGAGGAAGGCGCGGACCTTTCAAGGATCGAGAACGAGATCAAAACGATGCCCGACTATTTTGCGGATTACGACACTACCGTTCATTTCATTTCCCTTGAAGAGATGAAGCGCGACCACGCGGAGCTCCCGCACGGCGGATTCGTCATCAGAAGCGGAAAGACCGGCAAAGACGGCGCTCACAATCACACTATAGAATACAAGCTGACTCTCGACTCCAACCCCGAATTCACGTCGGGCGTACTCGTCGCCGCGGCAAGAGCGGTCGACAGAATGAGGAAAAGGGGCGAGACAGGATGCATAACGCTGTTTGACGTTGCGCCGCGCGACCTCTCTCCCCTCTCTCCGGAGGAACAGAGAGCGACTATGCTTTGATTTGAAGTTTGTTAAACCGCGAGGATGAATAAATGACGACAGTTCTTGAAAAGAAAGACCTTTTGTGCGAAAACGTCTCGGTAAACGAAGCGGGGCATCTCTGCTTCGCCGGTCAGGACGTGACGGAACTCGCTGAAAAATACGGAACGCCGCTGTACCTTATGGACGAGGACAGGATCAGAGAGCGCTGCCGTACGTACCGAGAGGCGCTAAGCGAGGCGTTCGGCAAAGGTGCCCGCGCGGCGTACGCGTCAAAGGCGGCATCGTTCAAAGAAATATACAGGATAATGGCTGACGAGGGGATGCTCGTCGACGTCGTCTCCTGCGGCGAGATCTTTACGGCGCACGAGGCGGGCTTCCCTCTTGAAAACGCGCTTTTCCACTCGAACAACAAGACGGACGAGGACGTCGCGTTCGCGATGGCGCACGGGATCGGGTATTTCGTCGCCGACAACCAGGAAGAGCTGTACGCTGTTGACAGAGAGTGTTCGAAGACCGGACGCCGCCAGAAAGTACTTCTCCGGCTGACTCCCGGGATAGATCCGCACACGTTCGCCGCGGTCTCGACGGGAAAAGTCGATTCAAAATTCGGCTCCGCGATAGAGACAGGTCAGGCGAAGGAGATCACCGCGACAGCGCTTTCCCTTCCGGGCATAGAACTTGCCGGATACCACTGCCACATAGGCTCTCAGATATTTGACGACGAAGTATATCTTCGCGCCGCTGACGTGATGCTGACGTTTATGGCGCAGATGAGGGACGAGCTCGGTTTCACCGCCCGCATTCTCGACCTCGGAGGCGGCTTCGGAGTGAGATATCTTCCGTCCGATCCGCACGTCGACATCAGAAAGAATATCTTTGATATCGCGGACTTTGTTAAAGATGCGTGTGTCCGCCTCGCGCTTCCTCTTCCGGCAGTCATACTTGAGCCGGGGCGAAGCATCGTCGCAGACGCGGGAATGACGCTTTATACGGCGGGGACCGTCAAAAAAATACCGGAGTTCGTTAATTACGTCTCGGTCGACGGCGGAATGACGGACAACGTAAGGTTCGCTATGTACAAGTCGCCCTACACGCTCTTCGCGGCGAATAAAATGAACGAGGAGTGCACAATGACGGCAAGCGTCGTCGGAAGATGCTGCGAGAGCGGCGACGTCATTCAGGAGAAAGTCGCGCTTCCCGCGTCCGTCGGGCGCGGTGATGTGATCGCCTGCCTTTCGACCGGAGCGTACAACTACTCCATGGCGTCGAACTATAACCGCATACCGCGTCCGCCCGTCGTGATGCTGAAAAACGGTACGAGCCGTATCGCGGTGAGAAGAGAAACTTACGGCGATCTCGCGTCGCTCGACAACTGATAATTTACGGGCGGTCACACTCAAACCGCCCGTTTTTCCGTTTTTTGCCCTTGTAAATATAAAATATATATATAATTTTTCCCGAAAAGTGTTGACAAAAGCGTTGTATTATAGTTATAATATATTTTGCCTATGCGTATAGGGATATTTGTGTCCCGTTATAAGATCGATAATTTTTCACTTAAAATAAGGAGGTGCGATAATGCTCAGAACATATCAGCCCAAAAAGCGTCAGAGAAAAAAGGTTCACGGATTCAGAAAGAGAATGAGCACTGCGGACGGCAGAGAAGTACTTAAGAGACGCCGCGCTAAAGGAAGAGCAAGACTTTCTCACTGAGCGCTGTCCTGACTCGAATATCAAGCGCACCCGAGATAAAACCGGTGACTGACCTCCGATCTTAAAGCGTCGGAGGTTTCATACTATAAGGGACGCCGGGCTGCCGCAAAAGGAGAGTCTGATGAAATTCACGTCACTAAAAGAAAACCATCTGTTCTCTAAGGCGTATTCAAGCCGCCAGAGAGCGGTGACTCACACGGTCGCCGTTTACGTGCTGAAAGACCGGCACGAAAAGAGACTCAGGATGGCAAACCCGCAAAAAGAGAGCATAAACCGTGTGGGCGTCTCTGCCTCAAAAAAGATCGGAGGCGCAGTGGAAAGAAACCGGGCGAAAAGAGTCATAAGAGAAGCGTATAGGCAGATTGACCGCTCGCTTGGGATTAAGCGCGGATTCATAGTAGTTATGGCCGCAAGAGAAAGAGCCGCTGTTTGTAAAATGCAGGACGCAAAGCGTGACTTGCAGTATGCGCTCACAAAACTCGGTATGCTCGAGACAACGCCGGACGAGCCGGCAAAATTTACGCGGACAGAAGAAGTTTGTCCGCAGGAGGACCTGAATGATGAATAAGATCAACCGGATCTTGTCGTGGCCCTTCGTTGCTCTGATAAGATTTTATCAGAGATTTATCTCTCCGTACAAGGCGCCCTCGTGCCGTTTCACGCCGACCTGCTCCGTTTACGCGGTGACAGCGCTTCGGGAGTGGGGACCGATAATCGGGCTTTTGCTTACCGTATGGCGTGTACTGAGGTGCAACCCTTTTTCAAAGGGAGGGAGCGATCCCGTTCCCGTGCCGTGGTGGAAGAGAAAGAAAAAGGGAGACGCAAAAGACGCCTCCGTAAATACGACGGACGGCGACGCGCCGTCAGACGAACAAACACAAAGGAATTAAACTATGTTTATTGAAGGAATCACCGACATAATCAGAGTGCCTATCGCGTTTATCCTTCGCATTTGTCACGACTTTCTGAACTGGATAGGTGCGGGAAACTATCTTTTCGCGCTTCTTCTGTTTGCACTCATTATGCAGATCATTCTGCTTCCGTTCGGAATTAAACAGCAGAAGAACTCGATAAGACAGGCGAAACTCGCGCCGAAAGTCGCTGCGATCCGCAACAAATATAAAGGCAGGACCGACAAAGCGACTCAGCAGAAGATTCAGGAAGAGACCATGGCACTCTATCAGAAAGAGCACTTCAACCCTATGAGCGGTTGTCTGCCTCTCCTGATACAGATGCCTATCCTTTTCGCGCTGTTCAGAGTTATCACAATGCCTATGCGTTATCTCGCGAGCGTCAGCACCGAGGCGATCTCTAAAATGATCAACCTCGTGAACGGACTTGCCGCGAAAGGCGTAACTGGTATCGAAGCTATCAAATCATCAGACGCATACGCGCAGATAAAACTCGTGTCCAACCTCCGCGTTCTCGGCGAAAGCGCTTCGAACGGTCTTGCTAAAGCCGCGGGCGTCGCTGATTTCGATTTTTCAAGGATCCCGAACTTCAAAATGTTCGGAGGCTCTATCGACCTTTCGGAAGCTCCGTATGCGTCTTTGACCAAAGGCGGCGGTTTTAACTGGAGTTGGATGATCCTCATTCCGATCATCACGGTCGGAGCTCTCTTCCTCAGCCAGTGGCTGACAAAGAAGTTCACATATCAGGACCCGACTCAGGCAGCCGCTCAGAAGGGCTGCAGCATGAAAGTCATGATGTACGCGCTTCCGTTCCTTTCCGGATATTTCGCGCTGATGTATGCAGCGGCGATCGGTATCTACTGGATATTCAGAAACCTGCTCTCTGTGCTTCAGCAGTTCATTCTGTCTAAAGCGATGCCGCTTCCGGTCTTCACCGAAGAAGATTACAAGGAAGCCGAACGGGAGATGTATAAGACGCAAACGAAGAAGAGAGTCAAGGGCGAGAGGGATCCCAACCGTCCTAAAGTCCGTTCTCTCCATCACATCGACGACGATGACGACGAGGAGTACGTAAGCTCCGGAAGTCCCACGAAGTACGATGATGACGAAGGCGATGAAGCTCCCGTAAAAGAGCTTGAGGCAGCATCCGGATCCGACGGCGAAGAAAGTGCCGAAAAGGCGGAAAAGACCGAGCCGGAAGATAAAAAAGATGACGGCGAAAAAGCCACAAAGCTCAACGGAGTTATAGTCGAGGCCCCGATCAAAGACGACAAGGGCACAAAATATAAGAAGAAAAAATGAGGAATACAACGAATTTATGAGCGAAGAAATTATAGTTACGGGCAAAACCGTTGAGGAAGCTATGGCGAACGCCGTGGCGGAATACGGCAGCAAAAACGCATCTTACGTGATCGCGGAAATGCCTAAACGCGGATTTCTCGGTATCGGAAGCTCTCCCGCTAAAATAAGAGTCACTATCAACGAAGAGGACGAACTCAGTCTTGAAGACATCGTTTCTTCCGTAAAAGAGATGAAACTCACTACCAACAAAGGCGGAGACGGCGAGACGAAACATCAGGAGAAAAAGCCCGCATCCGCAAAAGACGCAAAAGAAAAGAAGGAAGAGCGCCGTCCCGAAAAGAAGCAGGAGCGCCGCCCCGAAAAGAAAGAGAACGTAAAACCCGCTCCGGCAGAGCCGAAGCGCAAGGAAGAAAAAGAAGCCGCTCCCGTTAAGGAGCCCAAGGTGATCGTAGTCACCGAGGAGGAGAAGCAGTACGCTGTAGAGTTTGCAAACACCCTGCTCAAAAATATGGAGATAGACGCGACAGCGGCTATCGACGGAGTTGAGAGCACCGGTGAGGGCGGCACTACCTACCCGAGACTCGTTATCTCCGGCGAGGGCGCCGGCATCCTTATAGGACATCACGGCGAGACGCTCGACGCTATCCAGTATCTTGTAAACCTCTCGGCGCTCCGCCGCGGGGGCAATACTCAGAAAGAGTTTGTCAAGATAGTTGTCGACATCGAGAATTACAGAGAGAAGAGAGAGGAAACTCTCCGTGCGCTTGCACGCCGCACTGCGGCGAAAGCGCAGAAGTACAGAAAGAACGTGCTTCTTGAGCCGATGAATCCTTATGAAAGAAGGATCATCCATTCCGAGCTTCAGGGCGTCGAGAATATTTCGACTCACTCCGTCGGTTCCGACGAAAACCGCAAGATCGTGGTCACGTACGAAGGCTCCGACAAGGTAGAAAGACGTCCGCGCCGCGACAGGAGAAGAAACTCCGCGGCAAGGGAAGAAGAGGAATAATAATTTCGGGGTCTCTTAACGGGACCCCGCTTTTTAAAGGAAATCAAACTATGTTCCCGGAATTTTATGAAGAGCTTATCTCGGCGTCGCGCGGACTGCCGGAGAGCTTTGTGTCCGCGGAGAAGGCGGAGAAATACTATATTCATATAAACGAGCTTGAGGAAAAAGGAAAGCTTTTCAACCTGACCGCGATCACCGACCGAGCGGAGGCGATAAGAAAGCACACGGTCGATTCTTTGCACCTTGCAAAGACGGTCGCCGAACTGTCCGCCGAAGAAAAGACGCTGATCGACGTCGGGAGCGGAGGCGGTTTTCCCGCGCTTCCGGTCGCCGTCGCGTGCGGCATTCCGGTCACCGCGCTCGATTCGACTGCGAAAAAATGCGAGTTCATCTCATCGGTCGCGGAGAAATGCGGCGTTGACGTGAAGACGCTGCCCGAGAGGGCTGAGGAGGCGGTCGCTTCGCGCCGAGAAACGTTTGACTTTGCCACGGCGAGAGCGGTTGCAAGACTTAATATCCTCGCCGAGCTCTGCGCTCCGTTCGTAAAAGTCGGGGGTTGTTTCCTCGCGATGAAGGGCTCTGCCGCCGATGAGGAATTGAACGAGGCAAAGAGCGCCGTTGCAAAACTCGGTCTAGAATTTCAGCGCGCCGAGCGCTATGAGATCGAAGACGGAGGAGAGAGAAGCATTCTTATCTTCAAAAAAGTCGTCCCGACACCGTCGGAATTTCCGAGAAGATTTGCACAAATAAAAAAGCGTCCGCTGTAGTGTAGGACGCTTTTTGTTTACAGATGTCCTGTTAGAAGCAGTTTTCCGTAGGACATATACTCTCTAACCAGACCGGACCAGAGCCCGAAGAAATTCGGCGAGGGGGCGTGGAAATAGTAATCGACTTCAAGGTTCGCCCTGTCGCACAGATATTTTATTCTCGGGATATGGTACTCGGTGGAAAGACAGGCGATTTTATAATCGCCGAATCCTTCTTCATCTATTATCTTCACCGCGTTTTCGATGTTCTCTATCGTGTTCGCGGACGCGTCGTCAACAAAGATCCGTTCGGGGGCTATTCCCTTTTTGACGAGATAGTCTTTCATTACCATCGCTTCCGCCGCGGGCTCGTCTTTGCCTTTTCCGCCGCAGACTATGCAGACGGTCTTCGGCGCCGCGTTCATTATCTCTGCGGTGCGGTCGAGTCGGAACTGGAGAAAGCGTCCCGGCGTCGGGGATTCCTCGGTGCCGCCGACCTTAGCCCCGTAGACGATGATCACCGTCTCGTCGGGAAGCTCTTCCGGCGCGGCGTCGGCGCTCGCTCCCGAAAAAATGAATACTACCATCGCGAGAAACGTCACGGCGTAGAATACAAGTCCGACCGTCCAGATTCCTTTCAGGACGGGAAAAGCTTTCTTCAGAAGACTTTTAAGCTTCTTTCTGAAAACTATCGGAAGGACGGTGAGCGCGAGCGCCGCGAACGTGATAACAAACGCGAGCGGCTGTTCGGGAAAAACTATCAGATGAGCGAGGTAGACCGTATAATTCAGAACTACGATCCCCGCGCACACAAGAGCTGTTATGTCGATTATCTTTTTTATAGTTTTCATTATAATATATGTAAGAATTGAAGGGGAACTTTTTGAAGTTCCCCGTTTTTGATCATTTATTTAAGCTCTATCATCGATTCGTCCCACATCGAAGGAGCGTCGTAGCCGAGGAAGTTTACCGCGGTGGCAGCGACGTTCGAAAGTCCGAATGTTTCCGATGCCTCTTTTACGGTGTAGCGGTCATTATAGCAGTTGTCGTATATGATGAAAGGCACACGGTTCAGAGTGTGGCTCGTCTTGGCTTTGTGAGAACCGTCTTTTCCGAGCTTGACGTCGCCCTTTTTGTCTGTCTCGTACATCTCGTCGGCGTTGCCGTGGTCCGCGGTGATGAGCGCAACTCCGTGAAGCTCGTCGATCACGGGTAAGATCCTGCCGAGCTGAAGATCGAGCGCTTCCATCGAGCAGATCGTCGCTTCAAGGTTGCCGGTGTGTCCGACCATGTCGCCGTTCGGGAAGTTTACGCGGAGGCACTTGTATTTTCCGCTGCGGAGTTCTTTTATCAGACGGTCGGTGATCTCGGCGCACTTCATCCACGGGCGCTGTTCGAACGGAACGACGTCGGACGGGATCTCGCAATAAGTTTCAAGTTCATCGGAGAACTTGCCGCTGCGGTTGCCGTTCCAGAAGTACGTGACGTGACCGTATTTCTGCGTTTCGGAGATCGCAAACTGGGTGACACCTGCGGAAACGAGGTATTCGCCCATCGTGTTTGAGATTTCCGGAGGAGCTACGAGATAGCGCGACGGGATGTGAAGGTCACCGTCGTATTCGAGCATTCCGGCGTAAGTTACCTTCGGGACTCTCACTCTGTCGAACTTGTCAAAGTCAGCGCCGCCCTCGAAAGCTTTGGAGATCTCGATCGAACGGTCGCCGCGGAAGTTGAAGTAAACGACGCTGTCGCCGTCTTCTATCGTTCCGACAGGGACTCCGTCCTTCGCGATGACGAACGGATCGAGGTCCTGGTCGATAGCTCCGGTCTCGGCGCGAAGCGTTTCGATCGCTTCTTTTGCTGTCGCAAAGTATCTGCCCTCTCCGAGAACGTGAGTTTTCCAACCTTTCGCCACCATCGGCCAGTTAGCCTCGTAGCGGTCCATCGTGATATTCATTCTTCCGCCGCCCGACGCGATCATCACGTCGAACGAGGAGTCGCGCAGCGACGCGAGAAATTCTTCAAACGGCTCGACGTATTCGAGAGCCGACGTCTCGCCGACGTCTCTTCCGTCGAGAAGAATGTGTATTCTGACTCTGGAGAGCCCTGCTGCCTTTGCGCCTTCGACGAGCGCTTTAAGATGATCTATGTGAGAGTGTACGTTGCCGTCCGAGAAAAGTCCGAGGAAGTGGAGGGTATGTCCCTTTGCGCCTTCGGTGATCTCTCGCCATGCTTTTGACTCAAAGATCTTTCCGCTTTCGATCGAGTTCGAAACGAGTTTTGCGCCCTGCGCAAAGACCTGTCCGGAGCCGAGCGCGTTGTGGCCGACTTCGGAGTTGCCCATATCGTCGTCTGATGGAAGACCGACGGCGGTACCGTGCGCTTTCAGCGTGAGAGTCGGATACTTTGACATAAGAATGTCCAGCGTCGGCGTGTATGCGCGCCAGACTGCGTTGCCTTCATTTTTCTTTGCGAGGCCGACTCCGTCCATGACTATCGTGAGGACGGGACCGGTGACTCCCACGGGATTTTTACTTTTCTTAAGTTCGATGCTCATAGTATTCTCCTTGTATGTTTAACAATTATTATCTTAATAAGGTCCGCGGGTCTTGCGGCGTCTTGCGTTGAAAAGGATAACGGCGACTGTCGCAAGCACTGCGAAAATGACGGCGGCGATAAAGCCGCGGCTTTTTGTAAAATTCTCGATGCGGTTCAGCGCGTAAAGGAAATCGCTCCTGTCAACGTCGGACGTAACGACGAGATTGCACGAGCCGAGGATCCTTGCGTCTTCATCGCCCGGTGCTTTGTAGGTGGCAGAGATCTGCCCGACTACGTCGCCCGCTTTCAGCGGGGCACGCAGCGTCTCTTCTGTCGTCGACCAGCTGTATTCTATCTCTTTTTCGATATCAACGTCTGTCGGAAGAAAGACGGAAACGCTTTTCTCCGGAGCGATCGTCACAAAGTCGACCGCCGACGCGAGCTCGACCGGCATTTCACAGATCACGCGGCTTTCCGTCAGAACGTCAGCCATGGCAAACGACGAGAACGCCCAGTCGATCAGCTTATTCACGTTATAGTAAGAGTATATCATTTCTTCCGAGGTCTCCGCTCCCATCACGATTACGAGATAGCTCAGATCCTCGTTCTTCGCCACGGTGATAACACAGTGTCCGCCTTGCGACGTGCTTCCCGCGTTCAGACCTCCGCAGTGTCCGTTATAGTAGTTTGCGGAATAATACTTCGATATGAGGCAGTTTCTGTTGTATATGTTTCTTGTTTCCTCGAGGTTTGTCGGCTCCATAACGTATTTTTGAGTCGAAGAAGCCTCGGCGAAAAGAGGCAGGTTCCACGCGTATTTTGCGATCAGCGCGGTATCCGTGATCGTGGTCTTCATTTTTTCGTCGTGAAGCCCGGTGGGGTTGGTGTAGTGTGTGTTGTGCGCGCCGATGACCGCGGCCTTTGCGTTCATTTGTTCAACGAACGCCGCGACCGAACCGTAAGCCAGATAAGCGAGACAGTAGGCTCCGTCGTTGTCGCATCCGGTGATGAGCGCGTATATGAGGTCTCTCACCGAGACAACCTCGTTTGCTTTTAATCCGAGCCGGTTTCCCGCGACTTCGCTGAGCATCTGACTCGTGATTGTGACTCTTTCGTCAAGGCGCGACGACAGCGCTTCGATCGCGACGATAGCGGTCATCAGTTTTGTCGAAGACGTGGTATAAAGCTCCGCTTCCGGATTGTACGAGAAGAGAACTTCTCCGGTTTCAATGCAGGAGACATACGCGGCTTTCGCTTTCTCTATCGCCGGCGGCGCAGGGACCGCGTGTGACGCGGGGGCGAAAACGAGCGCGGAGAACAAAAGCGTTGTTACTGCCAGAAACAAGGATTTTATTTTAGTTTTGCGCTTCAAACCGGTTCTCCTTTCCGCTGAGATCGTATGTCATAAAGAATTCTTTTGCAGCTTCGCGGTCCGCTGCTATTTTTGCGGACAGCTCGCCGATGCCGGAGAAAGCGATCTCCGGACGGTGAAATTTTACAAGCGAGACCTCGACGACCTTTCCGTATAGTTCTCTTTCGAGGTCAAGAATGTGAGTTTCAATGCGGCACGAATGACCGCCTACCGTCGGACGGGAGCCGACGTTCGATACGGACGGGTACGTTTTGCCGTCGACAGTCGTATATGAGAAATAGACGCCGTGCCGTGGAATCATTTTTCCCGGCGCAAAATACTGATTGACCGTCGGAAACCCTATTTTCGCCCCGAGCGTTCTTCCGTGCTCGACCTGCCCTTTAACAGAGTACGGCCTTCCGAGCATTTCGGCAGCGGATTCTGCATCTCCCGATGCCAAAAATTCTCTGATCTTTGTGGACGACACTCCGACGCCGCCTGATGTGACCGGAGGGGAAACGCAAAACGTCATCCCCGCTTCTTTGCAAAGCGCTTCGAGGGTTGTGACGTCTCCGGCAGCGCCTTTTCCGAATCTGAAATTATATCCGCAGGCAACTCCGCGGCATCCGAGAGGCTCGAGATAATCTTTGACAAAGCTCTCGCACGACATATCTTTTACGGCGGAGAATTCTTCCGACGCCGAAAAGTCGGCGCCGAGCGAGGCAAAGAGCTCGTTTTTTTCTTCAATGACGGTCAGACGTTCGCCGTCCGCCTTGGGACTGTCGGCGAAAAACCAGACGACCGTTGAAATTCCTTTTGATTTTGACGCATCGATGGCGTCGAGGATGACTTTTTTGTGTCCTATGTGGACTCCGTCAAAATCGCCGAGCGCCGCGATAAACGGCGGAAGCGAGCAAACGTCCGCTCCCGTTTTGAGATCGGTATATCGAATCATTTTATGTTGACAGTTCTTTCTGTTATATGACTTTAATTGCGAACACCGGACAGACCTTTGAACAGTATCCGCAGAGGACGCATTTTCTGACGTCGACGACAGATCTGCCGTCCTCAACGTGAAGAGCGCCCTGTCCGCACCGCTCGACGCACTTTCCGCAGCCCTCGCAATAGTCCTCTATCAATAGGCGCCTCGTCTTTTTTGAAAGAGCCTCTTTTACTCCGTCGGGGAAAGACCTGTTCTCGAAGAACGAGACGTTGGCGTCGATCTCTTCTTCCGACTGCATCCCGACCGCGACGGCGTCGATAAACGGACTGTCAAGAACGAAGTCGAACGCTTCGGCGGCGCCGGAAAAAAGGTGTCCTCCGGCGAGGCTTTTCATGGCGAAAACTCCGATCCCGATGTCGTGGACGGAAGAGATCGCGTTTGCCATCTCGTCCCTCGTACCGTCTGCGATGCCGATACCGGCCTTGTTGTAGATCGGGTGGATTATGTCGAGTTTTATTCCTCTTTCGGCGAGCGTTTTGACTCCGCGCACCGCGGCGATATGGTGCATCGACGCACCGACCGCTTTTATGATGCCGCGGCTTTTACACTCAAAAAGATAGTCGAGCGCTTCCATGTGGCCGCGAAGAGTTTCGTATGATTCCTGCTCGTGGAGCATGAATATATCTATTACGTCTCGGTCGAGAGAGCGCCGCGCCTCCTCAACGGCTTCACGCGCCAGTTCTCTCGAATATGCGTAGGTCTTTGATGAGACAGCAACTTTTTCCGGCGCGCGGCATTTTTTAAGCGATTCGCGGATAATATCGTAGTTTGCGTAATACTGCGCCGTGTCGACAAAAGATATCCCTCTGTCGAAGGCATAAGCGAGAACGTCGGAGGCGCGCTCAAGCGGCAAAGCCGCCTGCATGGGGCTCACGGTAAGAGAGCCGATACAAAGCTTTGTCACGAGCACCCCCGGCGCGATTTGTACGAGAGGAAGCGGCATCAGATCTTGAGGTAGTTCTTTATGAGCTCTTCCATGAGCTCGTCGCGGTCGATCCTTCTGATGAGACTTCTCGCGTTTTTGTGGTTGGTGATATAAGTGGGATCTTCGGAAAGGATGTAGCCGACCAGCTGATTGATCGGGTCATATCCTTTCTCCTGCAAAGCTTCATAAACTGCTTTGAGGACCTGCTTCATGGGCATTTCCTTGTCTTCGTGAAGCGAGAAAGTTTGTGTTTTGAGATTCTTTTCCTTGCTGTTTTCCATTTTTCATCCTTTCCGCGCCGCACCATGCGGCGCAATCCGTTTATGCTTTGTCTTTTGATTTGTTATTCTTCTTCTTTTTTCAGACGTCTGCGTTTGACCGTGAGATAGATCGTGAGGACGGTTATGTCAGCCGGGCTGACGCCGGAGATCCTCGACGCCTGTCCTATCGACGACGGACGGATCTTTGATAATTTCTGTACGGCTTCGATCCGGAGCCCGCCGATCTTTTCGTAGTCAATATCGTCCGGTATCCTTTTTTCTTCAAGACGTTCGAGCTTTTTCGCATCGTCTATCTGACGTTTAACGTAGCCCTCGTATTTGATCTCGGTCTGCACCGAAAGCGCGGCGGAACGCGATATATCCGGCCTTTCCAGATCTACCGGGGCGAGGTCGTCGTATTCAAGCTCAGGGCGGCGGATAAGCTCCGCTATCTTCGCGCCTGTCGTGATGGGCGTTCCTCCCGCGGCGCACAGTATCTCGTTGACTGCGGCGCACGGAGGGAGCGTCGTCGTTTTGCACCGCGCCGTCTCGTCTTCGACGATGCGCTTTCGCTCAAGATATTCCGCGTAGCGGCGGTCGTCTATAAGTCCTGCGGCTCTTCCGTATTCGGCGAGTCTTCTTTCCGCGTTGTCCTGGCGGAGAAGCAGTCTGTATTCGGAGCGCGAGGTCATAATTCTGTACGGCTCCGCGGTCCCTTTCGTTACGAGGTCGTCGATCAGTGTTCCGATGTACGACGAATATCTCGGAAGGATCATCGGCGGTCTGCCCGAGACTTCAGCCGCGGCGTTGATGCCGGCGACAAGTCCCTGGCACGCGGCTTCCTCGTATCCGGACGATCCGTTAAACTGTCCGGCTCCGAAGAGGCCCGAGATGTTTTTGAATTCAAGAGTCGGAAGAAGTTCCGTCGGATCCACGCAGTCGTATTCGATTGCGTATGCGAATCTCATTATTTCCGCGTTTTCAAACCCGTGCAGAGTGTGCAGCATTTCATACTGAACTTCGGCAGGGAGAGAAGACGAAAAGCCCTGAAGATATATCTCGTCCGTGTTTTTGCCCATCGGTTCGACAAAGAGCTGATGACGCTCCTTGTCGCGGAATCTGACCACCTTATCCTCAATGCTCGGGCAATATCTCGGACCGGTGCCGTGTATCGCGCCGGAAAACAGAGGCGAAAGGTGTATGTTGTTCAGTATCGTCTCGTGGGTTTTTTCGTTCGTGTAAACTATGTGGCAGGGGATCTGCTCAATACTGTTCAGCTTTTTTTCGTCCGTCCGTACCGAAAACGGCGTGATATAATCTTCGCCGTTTTGAATTTCAAGAACGGAAAAATCGATCGATCTGCGGTGGATCCTGGGCGGCGTTCCGGTTTTGAATCTTTGAAGTCTGACGCCGTATTTTTCAAGAGAAGCGGTAAGTCCTTCCGCCGGGAGCATTCCGTCGGGTCCCGAGCGCCGCTTTACCGCGCCGACGTGAGTGGTGCCTCCGAGATAAGTTCCGGTCGAGATCACGACCGCGGACGCAAGATATTCTCCGCCGGGAGAAGCGATAACTCCGCGTATTACTCTCTTGCCTTTTGTTTCTTCGACGATAAGCTCTGTGACCTCTCCCTGTATAAGGTAGAGATTGTCTGTCGCCTCAAGCGTCTTTTTCATCTGAGCCGAGTATGCGCGTCTGTCCGCCTGAACTCTCTTGGAGCGCACCGCGGCTCCTTTGCCGGTGTTGAGAGTTCTCGACTGAAGCGTGACGAGGTCGGCGGCGTATCCCATTTCTCCGCCGAGCGCGTCTATCTCAAAGACGAGGTGCCCTTTTCCCGTGCCTCCGATAGAAGGGTTGCACGGCATATTTGAGACGGCGTCAAGCGAGGTGGTGAAGAGCGCTGTCGAAAGTCCGACTCTCGCCGAGGCGAGCGCCGCTTCGACTCCCGCGTGTCCCGCGCCGACTACAATGACGTCGTATTTTTTCGTGTCGGTTGTCATTTGTGATCTCCGTATAATTCGAACGGTATTATTTAGTGAAAACACCGAAAAGTTCCCAGCCGCCGGTGTACGAATAAGCGGCAATAAGACCGTCGGATCTGCATGAAACGTAGCTGTATTTAAACGGCAGAATCAGGTGGCCGTCTGTGTTTACGGCTCCCACGTTGCCTTCTTCGTCGGTCAGCACTCCGATGCCGCCGTGAAACGCAGACGCGGATTTGTATGTCGGCTCAACGATCCACGTGCCGTCTGTACGGAAATATCCGTACTTTCCGTTTTTCTCGAGTGTAACGACTCCGTCGGCGTAGCCCTTTATCGTGTATCCCGCGGGGATCTGCAGTTCCGTGCCGTAAACATTTACGAGAACGTCAACGTCCGACTGGATGCGCATATCTCCGTATTCATCGAGCTGAAATTTATCGTACGTGATCTTTCTGAGTCTCAGATAGCCGTTGTCGTAATAGAGGTGACCGACGCTGTCCTCCCCTTTTGAAAGAGGGAGAAGAAATCTGTCGCTGCAGAAGGAATCCGTCTCGGGATCGACGTATTTTTTCCTCGGGGTAAACATCACGTATCCCGTTGTATTGATCACGCGAAGTTCCTCTGCTTCATATTTTGGTTCTTCGTCAACATCGCGTGTGACGACGGTGGCATAACCTTCGTTGTAGTTGTACGCGGCGAGGTACGGAAGGACTTCCGAGGTGTGATATATATCCTCGGGCGTGGTCTTTGACTCGCGCGCCGCCCTCTTTTCGGCGTCCGAAAGAAGCGAGAACGCTTTTTCGGCATCGACGATCGCCTGAACGTCGGGTACGTCGTAGTCATAAGGCGAATAATAATTCCAGTTCATGAAATTCACGAGTGCGGACTTTCCGTCGAGGAAAGTGGAGTATTTTGGCGACATTATCCCGATGCGGTAACGGTATGATCCAGGAGTGCCGTATGACGCGGGGAAGTCGAAATTCAGTCCTCTTCCGTCGCGCTCTTCAACGTAGTCGACCCACGTGAAATATCTGCCGCCGTAACCGAGCGCATAGTAGTTCTTTCCGGTAAGGTACGTCCCTTTCAGCGTGTATTCCGGTTCTCCCGACGCGCCGACGGTCTCACCGCTCGGTACCGACGCCCAGTATTTATATGTGGTGTAGAACAGTGGGCGTCCGTACTCGTCACGCGCGAACGCGGGCATATACGATTCGTCGTATTCCATAAGGACGGAACCGTCCCGGTCGATTATATACAGATTTTTGCCGCAGTCGTCGTAAATGATATATCCCATGTAGAGATATACTGCCGGACGGTCGACGGTCTTCGAGGTCTCTTCGGCAGAAGAAGGTTCGCCGTTGTCGGGTGTAGTTACGCTCCACGCGCGGGTCTTCATTTTTCGGTATGAGAACTCATCCGGAAAATCGAAAGAAAACGTGATCCTTCCGAGTTCGCTCGACGCGGGATCGTAATCCCTGTCGGTGATATAATATCCTTCGGCTTCAAGCTCTTCTCTCGTCCGGTAAACGTGATTGCGGGAGACGCCGTCGAGTCCGCGGTGACCGCTTCTTATCTCTATCGTGATGCTGCTGACCGTGTCCGGGGTTTTGTTCTGATCTTTTTTCGGAGGATCGTCGGGATCGGCGGAGGAGCGGTTGCCGCCCTGCGCCGGTTCTTCAACGTCAAACCAGATGGAATAGAATTTTTGGGCGTTGTCTTTCCACGCGTCCGGCCTTTCGATGAACGAGACGTCGAACACGCCGAGATAATACAGCGAAAATACGATCAGTACGGCGAGAAGTATCAGCGCGCCTGCTCTGCCGCGGTACGCCCTCTTTTCTTTCTTCTCCGCAAAAAACCAGCGGTGAAGAAGACCTTCTTTGCGGGAATTCTTTTCCGGCGCAGAGGGCGATGAGATATTCGGTTTTTCAAAAGGATCATTTTTCATAGCTCACCCTCGCCGGGATCCGGCATATCGGTCATAGGTTTACGTCTATATTATACACCATATATTATAAGATCGGTGATAATAGTTGAATTTTTACGAAATAATTGAAGTTTTGAGTCATTTGTGATATTTTGCGCCGGCGAGGATCGACATACAGCGGTATACCGTTTCGTACAGCATCACTCGCGCGAGCTGGTGCGGAAAAGTGAGACGGGACATCGAGAGCTTTATATTTGCAATAGACTTGACTTTATCGGAAAGGCCGTACGATGATCCGATAATAAAGCATATTTCACTGATGCCGCCTGACGACGCCGAGTCGATCTTTGACGCGAGCGCTTCCGAGGAAAACTCCTGCCCTTCGACGCAGAGCGGAACGATCAGCGCGCGCTTCGGAACCTCGGAGATTATTCGCTCCGCTTCCGCGTCCAACGCGCGGCGGATATCTGTATCTGACGGCGCGTTCGGCAGACGTTCTTCTTTCAAACACACTTCGGTAAGCGCGACGCTTCCCGTCAGCCTTTTTTTGTATTCGTCGCAAGCCGCCTTCCAGTGC
The DNA here is from genome assembly GCA_017445115.1 of Clostridia bacterium. The sequence continues at coordinate 65,974 of JAFSUU010000087.1, forward strand.
GGCTCGGAGAGTTGGCCGACGGCGATAATTTTTACTTTAAGCATAGCAGCTCCTGATTCTTTTCCGGCACAGCGCCGTCCGGAAGACTGACCGGCTCTCTGCGGTCGGCTACGATGATCTGTCTGTCGGCGAAGCCGGCTTCATCAAGCGCCGATCTGACCTTTGAATACGCCGCGGACGGCAGATTGTTCTCCTCTGAAAGATGCGCCAGCGCGAACACTTCAACTCCGGCGGACGCGAGACGGCACGCAAGCGCCGCAGCATCTTCGTTCGGCAGATGTCCTCTCGGTGAAAAGATCCTCTTTTTCAAAAACTCCGGGTATCTTCCGGTCATAAGCATTCCGACGTCGTGATTCGCTTCGATGATGACTCTGCGGCAGACGGAAAGATTCGAGATCGCATCGTCAGTGACGTGTCCCATGTCGGTCGCGATGCCGAGACGGTCGCCGTCCTCGTCCGCTATGATATAGCCGACGTGCGCCGCGCTGTCGTGAGGAAGCGGAAAAGAAGTGATCTCAAGCGATCCGACTTTTACCGAATACTCAACGGGATGTATCGTCAGACCGGTCATGGCGCCGCGCTCCGATTCGAGCTTTTTCGCGCTCGGCTCGGTCATGTGGACCGGGATATGATACTTTGACAGTATTACTCCGAGCGCAGAAGTGTGATCGGTGTGCTCGTGAGTTATAAAGATCGCGTCGATCTCGCAAAGCTCGGTACCGAGCGAGCGAAGAGACGTCGAGATCGTCCTTGCGCTCTTCCCGCAGTCGATAAGTATATTTGTATTATTGTTTCGGATCAGCGTGCAGTTCCCGCTGCTTCCGGAAAACAGAATATCTGCTCTCATCAAAACGCAGTCTCGCCCACAAGGTCGTAATCCATCGACTCGGTTATTTTTACTTCGACGAACTCGCCCGGCGTGAATTTCGTACCGGCGGGGGAGGTGAAAAATACTTTTCCGTCGACGTCCGGTGCGTCCATATAGGAGCGTCCGACGTAAGCTTCGCTCACGTCGTCGTAGCTTTCGCAAAGGACCGTGAGCGTCTTGCCGACGTTGCTCTTTCCGAACTCTTCGCTGACGGTGAGCTGATGGCGCATAAGAATATCGTATCTGTCCTGCTTGACCTGCTCGCCTATCTGATCTTCAAAGTCGTACGCGGGCGTGTCTTCTTCTCTGGAATACGGGAACGCGCCGAAACGCTCGAATTTCGCGTCGAGCACAAACCGACAAAGCTCTTCAAAATCTTCTTCGCGCTCTCCCGGAAAGCCGACGATCGCGGTCGTACGGATGACGGCGTCGGGGACTGCGGCGCGGATGCGCGCTATGGCGTCCTTTATGCAGGCGGAATCTCCGTGGCGGTTCATCGCCTTCAACACGGAGTCCGAAATGTGCTGGATCGGCATATCAACGTAGTGAAGGAGCCTCGGATTGGTTCTCATCTCTTCGATGAATTCGTCCGTTATCTTGTCGGGATAGCAGTAAAGAACTCTGATCCACGGTATCGAAGTCTCGCGGCAGATCCTTCTTATCAGCTCCGGGAGCATATATTTCCCGTAAACGTCGATCCCGTAGCAGGTCGTGTCCTGACCGATGAGGTCGAGTTCTTTTATGCCGAGTTTTTCGAGATCCTTCGCCTCGGCGACGAGAGATTCTATCGTTCTCGAGCGGAAGTTGCCTCTTATCCTCGGTATCGCGCAATAGGTGCACCTGTTCCTGCATCCCTCGGATATCTTGAGATACGCGAAAGCGTCTCCGGTCGTGACGACACGGTCGCCGCCGAAATCAATGCTTTCCTGATCCTTGAATTCGATGAATTTTTCGCCGCGAAGCACCGCTTCGACAGCGTCAACGATGCTGTGTATGCTCCCCGTTCCGAGAACGGCGTCGACTTCCGGCATCTCCTTCGCGACTTCTTCGCGGTATCTTTCCGCAAGGCATCCGGTCACGATCAGCGCTTTAAGCGAGCGGTTTTTCTTTAACCAGGCGACGTCGAGAATGTTGTCTATCGCCTCTTTTTTTGCGCTTTCGATAAAACCGCAGGTGTTTATTATCACCACGTCGGCTTCGGTCTCGTCCGCGGTCACTTCATATCCCGCTTCTGCGACGTGGTGAAGCATTATCTCGGTGTCGACGAGGTTCTTCGCGCATCCGAGTGAAACAAATCCTATTTTAACGCCCATTTTTTCCTCTTTTTCGTATGTATGCTTGTCAATCGTTATCGTTTTCTTTTTCCGAAAGCGCCGTCCTGACGTCCGAGGGGTCGTGACCGAGCCTGATCAGCGCGGACACGAGCTTTTTGTATTCCGCCTCGTCAAGAGAGCCGCCAGCCTTTTTGTCTATGACCTTTAAAAGTGCGGCTCGGTATTCTTCGCCCTTGACACTTCTTGCGGCGTCGTCGGCGACGTTTGCGGGATATCCCTTCGATACGAGGTACGCGGAGATCCGGCGGCGTCCCCAGAACTTCGTCCTGACGGCGACGTCAGCTATCCGCTTTGCCTGCGACGTCTCATCGATATAATGGCGCTTAACGACGTAATCCGCGGCGTCTTCCGCAAGGGATCGCGAAAATTTGTATTTGAAACGGAGCTTGTCCGTCAGCGCGCGGCGGCTCATACTCGAATATGAAAGCGCGTCCAACGCTTTTGAAACTGCGGCGGTGAGATCGGACGCGTGCGACAGAGCGAAAAGTTCTTCGTCGCCGATGAGGTCGCCGTCTTCTATTCCGAGGGGTTTGAAGAATTCTTTTGCGACGCTGTATTTTTCAGTCATTCCGTCCGCGCTTTCCACTGTGACGGAAAGCTGTCCGGCAAGCGGCGCAACTTCTTTTACTCTGTACGTCTCGTTCATAATTTCGATATCCTTCCGTCCTCTACGTGAAGAAGGGAGACGTCGTGATTTGTGCCGCCGAAAAGCTCGGGTTCGCACGACGTAACGATGATCTGTCTGTCTCCGAGCGAGCCGAGTACGAAGTCGCGGCGGTCTCCGTCAAGCTCCGACAAAACGTCGTCGAGAAGGATGACGGGTTCCTCTCCGCCGATCGAGAAAGAGAGCGCTCCCTCGGAGAGCTTCATCGTGAGCGCAAGGCTTCTCATCTGCCCTTGTGACGCGAACACTTTTGCGTCGCGGCCGTTCAGCTTTATTTTTATGTCGTCTTTATGAGGTCCCCACATAGTCGAACCGTGGCGTATTTCGCGCTCAAGGTCAAAGAGGAGCTTTTCTTTGAGACAGTCGGGAGATATTTCCGCCTGTCCGAAGCCCGCGGGCGTTCCCGCTTCGATCTCTCCGCGTTCGATTTCCGATTCGTCTTCCTCGGGATCTCCCGCTTTTCGACCTGTTTTTTTAATTGAGTGGCTCGAATAAGAGAGAGACGGTTTCTCGGCGCCGCCCGTCATTTCGGAGAACAGCTTTTCCATCTCCGCGGAGAGCATCGACATGTATTCGAATCTGTATGACGAGATCCTCGACGCGGCGCGCGACATCTGTTCCGCGAAAGTTTCCCAGAGCTCTGCGGGAGATTCCTCGCCCTTCGCCGCGGCTTTCAGCGCGGCGTTGCGCTCCGCGAGAAGTTTTTTATATTCTGACAGCTTCGTCATATATTCTTTTGAAAGCTGTGAGATCGCAATGTCGAGAAACGAGCGTCTTGCCGTCGGGGATCCGTTTACGAGCGAGAGATGAGCGGGGCAGAAAAGCACCGCGCGGAAAGAACCGATCATCTCGCCTACGCCGGAGATCGGAGCGCCGTTTCTGAAAACTCTCTTTTTCATATTCTCGTCCGCCGGGATGACGACTTCGAGGGACGTGTCGTATTCGGACGACGAGCCGCGGCATTTTATGCCGAAGCGCGTAAAATCGCTGCCGAACATGACCGCGTCGCGATCCTTCGCGCCTCTGAAGGAGCGGCCTCTTGCAAAATAATACACCGCTTCAAGCACGTTCGATTTTCCTTGCGCGTTCTTTCCCCACAGCACGTTTATACCGTCGGAGAATTCGATTTTTTCATCCCTGATATTTCTGAAATTTGTAAGTTCTATCTCGCGGCACTTCACGGCGTCGCCCCTCCTTTCCGCTTTTTTGAAGTTTTTGCCTTCGCCTTATAAAAAGCCCAAAAGCATAACCCGGAATCGGGTTATGCTTTTATTATTCGGTTTATTCGTCGTCCTCAAGTCCGAGCAGGCGGAGATCGATATCGTCTTCCGTCTCCTCGGGGATATCCGGTGCCGCCGCGTCTCCCGCGGCGAGAAGATCTTTGATCTTCTGCTCGACCTCCGCGAGGAGATCCGGGTTATCCTCAATATACTTTTTGGCGTTGTCTTTACCCTGCGCTATGCGCTCTCCGTTGTAGTAGAACCACGAGCCGCTCTTTTCTATGATCCCGAGCTCCATTCCCATGTCTACTATTTCGCCGGATTTTGAGATGCCCTTGCCGAAGATCATCTCGAATTCGGCGACCTTGAAAGGAGGCGCGACTTTGTTCTTCACGATCTTGCACTTAACCTTCGTTCCGTACGGGACAGCGCCGTTCTTCAGCGTATCGCTCTTTCTGACGTCGATCCTGACGGAAGCGTAGAACTTCAGCGCGCGGCCGCCGGTCGTCGTCTCGGGGTTGCCGTACATTACGCCGACTTTTTCGCGGAGCTGGTTGATGAAGATAACGATGCAGTTGGTGTTCGAGATAACGCCGGAGAGTTTTCTCAGCGCCTGGGACATCAGTCTCGCCTGAAGACCGACGTGGGACGCGCCCATGTCTCCCTCAAGCTCCTGCTGCGGAACGAGCGCGGCAACGGAGTCGATGACGATTATGTCAATCGCGCCGGATCTGACGAGCGCTTCGCAGATCTCGAGCGCCTGCTCTCCGCTGTCCGGCTGAGAGACGAGAAGCTCGTCGATGTTGACTCCGAGGTTCTTAGCGTAGACCGGATCGAGCGCGTGCTCCGCGTCGATGAACGCCGCCTCTCCTCCGAGCTTCTGTACTTCCGCGATAGTGTGAAGAGCTATCGTCGTTTTACCGGACGATTCGGGGCCGAAAATCTCGACGATACGTCCTTTGGGAAGCCCGCCGATGCCGAGCGCCATATCAAGACCGATAGAACCGGTCGATACCGCGCTGACTGTCAGATCTGCACCTTCTCCCATCTTTATGACGGTACCTTTGCCGTAGCTGCGTTCAAGTTGAGAAATAGCCGATTCAAGCGCCTTTTTCTTCGCGGCCTTGTCTTCCGGCGCGGACGCTTTTTCTATTTTCTTTTTTGTAGCTGCCATCATTGACCCCTTATGTTATATATTAATTTAACTTACTGATTAATTATAATATATATCAACGTCAAAGTCAATAGGTTTTTGGAAAAAATCGAACATTTGTTCACTATTTATATTAATGATAGTTTTTGAAAAGTGTTATATTGTTTCGCCGATTTATTGAATATCATGTACTCATATAATTCTGTCGGCGCGGGCAAATATCAACGATCGCTTGAATATAAAACAATGAATTGATAATTGTGTTTTCAGGTATATATGATATAATTTAGTTAAACCGGCGAGATAAAAATACGGGAGGTGCATTTATGCAGCTTGAATTAGGACAAAAAATACGGGAGCTCCGTCATCGTGACGGGCGTACACAGGAAGCGCTGGCGGAAGCAATCGGCGTTACGTCGCAGGCAGTCTCGCGATGGGAGGCGAACGGCGGGTATCCGGATATGGAAATGATACCGTCTATCGCCAATTATTTCGGGATCACTATCGACGAGCTGTTTGGTTATGAAAACGACAGAGAACGAAAAATAGACGACCTTTTGAGACGTTCCGAAGAGCTTCATCGTGTAGATACGGGAGAAGATTCGGGAGTTGACGAATGTATTGCGCTTTTGCGTGACGGGCTTATCGAGTTTCCGGGAAACGAAAGGATCATGCTGCGTCTTGCCGTAGTACTGCGCGACGCGGGATTCGTACGTTACGGCCAGCATTGCACCTGGGATGACGACGGATTTTTTGCAGAAGATGTTGAGCGTCACAAGAAAAACGAATATTGGAAAGAGGCGGTCAAACTGCTGGAACAGCTGAGTTCTGCGGCGTCTTCCGATATAATTTATAACGTCAGATGCGAACTCCTGATATTGTACGATCTCATAGGAGAATACGATAAAGCGGAAGCACTTGCCGGCGCCTTTCCCGAAGGACAGCTGAACCGCCAGACGGCTTTGACGTTTGCCGGAGCCGGAGAAAAAAGAGTTGAATACTCCGGAAAATGTCTGCTTTCACTTTTCTATGAATTGATCAGCCGAATCATCTCCACCCTTCAGCTTTGCAAAAAGAACTTTGATGACCGAACGGCTCTTGATACCGTACGAAACGCTATCAAACTGTCGGAAGTGTTCTTTTCAGACGGTAATTACGGACTCTTCCACGGAATGCTTGTTACACTTTATCTCTATCTCTCGTCTTTAGAGTGGCGGGCGGGGTTGAAAGACGACGCCTTTACATCGTTGGACATGGCACTCGCTCACGCGCGTGACGTACAAGATCTTGCCGGCAAGCCGGACTCTAATTATACCACTCCGCTTTTGCGATTTGTCAAGATCGAGAGCGCGAATATAAAACGAGAGCCGCTCACACTCGCTGAAGACTGGCCGTGGTGGTTTGTTCCCGATCCGAGCGATATTGAAAGTGAGATCAAATCCGATCCGCGCTGGGATGAATGGGTAAGAAAAACAAAAGAATGATCGGTAACAGAAACCGGCGGGTAATCGTGAAAGATACCCGCCGCATTTTTGCTTTTCTCAAAAGTTTTTGAAAGGGGCGCGGGGAGAGCTTTTTGCAAAAAGTTCTCCCCGCATATCTCATTTTTCTTTTTCCTTTTTCTTTTCAACTCTCCTCACGCAGCTTTGTCTATTCTTATCACGCCGACAGTCGCGTCATCGGGACGGGAAGCGCGGCATATACCCGCCTCAGCGATCGCCTTCGCGGCCTCGGGCAGAGGCGCGGAAAAACGCTTTCTGTCGGAGAGAATGTCATAGAGCCACGCAGAGTCTTCTTCTTCGGGGAAGACCCCGTCTGACAGCATTACTACAATATCGCCCTCTTTAAGATCGAAGTTCACCCGCTTTGCGACAACGCGGTCGAGGATGCCGACCGGCGCCGTTTTACATTCTATCTTGAAAAGCCTCCCGCCGCGAAGGACGAAGGACGGCGACGCGCCGCTCTTGAAGAAGACCGCGTGACCGCTGTAAGGATCGACTTTCAGTATATCCACAGTTGAAAAACACTCTATACGGCGCTCTCTCGTAAAATCGTTCAGCATGTCAAGCGCCGTCTCCTCGGGGCATCCCGCGCGTAGCATCCGCTCAAGAAAGACTGCCGCCGCTTTTGCGGTCAGCGCGGCTTCGCGGCCGCTGCCCATGCCGTCGCAAATGACAAAGAAGAAGCAGCCCCCGTCCCCGGTGAAAGACCTGACAGTGTCTCCGCTGACTTCGTATTCGCGGCCTCCGACGCTGTACGAACCGTGTTTTGCGGCGAAGCGCCGCCTGCATTCGCAATACATATTGAGCCTGTCGTAGTCGATCGACATTTCCGGATCGGTCAGCGGCGAGCCGACGGAATCTTCCGCCATTTTCCGCAAGTCGTCTGAGCCGCACGCGAGGTCTTTGACGGTAAAACCGCGGATAAAAACGCGCGGGCGGATCTTTCCGTAGACGGAGAGGGATTCGTACGTGATACCCTCTGCGCGCAGCTTTTCTTCAAGCGCCGCCGAGAGCGCGCTGTTTTTTGAAGCTTCCTCTTCCGAGTCCTCCAGACACCCGGTTATCATTTTTGCGATGTTCGCATAGTCGGATGCTATGACCGAAGTCTTGTCGTTGAACAGCGCGTCCCCGACAATTTTTGAATACTTGTAATTGATCGTATCGATGATCGAATCCGCGCTCGGGCACCCCCGCTGCATAGTCGACGGGAGACAGGAGACATAGACCTTTCCTTTTTCGGAAAGAGCCGACGTAATATTGCTGATCACGACGCCCGAATCGAAACGTTCTCTTGCGTGGCAGATGCTTCTTTTGGCGCAATCCCGGCACTCCGCGTCAAATGCGTCCGAGCAGATCGAGCGCAGTTCGCCCCCGCCAGGATTTTTAAGACGCGATGAGAGATCGGACAGCGTTTTTGACGTTTTCATCATCGCGTCGGCAATGAGTCGCATCCGCTCTCCGACGCTTTTTGACGCGCCGTCCGGCGCCGGGGGACACGCTTTGATCCCCGGGAGAGACGCGTCTTTGGGAACGAGACCGAAACGGCAGACGGGATAATAGAGCGCGGCTCCGATAAGTATTTCCGGGAGCGTCGTCGAGATCGCGGAGATCCCGTTTGCGAAGAGCGTCCAGCTCACCGAAAGAAGGGATGACACCATACACGAAACCCCGACGGAGTAAGTCCCGATCGCCGCCGAGCAGACAGCGCAGACCGGAAAGACCGCGAAAACTCCGGCGTCGAGCGCAAGTCCCGCGAAAACGGAGATCATAGCGCCGTCGGCGGCGCCGAAAGAATAGCCCGCGGCAAGGGAGATGAAGATCGCCGAGACGACGGCGACGTTCACTCCTCCGATCGACACGCCGGAGACCGAGAGAGTCAGCGCGTAAAGCAGAGCTCCCGCTCCGGCTTTTCTCATCGTGTGGTTCGACGAAGGCTCAAACAGAGAGGAATACGCGAAGCAGATCAGCGGGCAGAGAGCCGAGCCGAGCACTGCGCCGAAAACGCCGTACCAGAAATTCGTGCCCGTCGCCGTGTTTATCACGCCGAGAGTCAGCGATGCGACAAGGGAGACGCATACCCTGAACGAAATCGACGAGTTGAGCGCCCTGTTGTATTTCGGAGCCCCGGGAAAAGACGAGATAAAGCGCGGAGTGCCCGCCGAAAACGGCTTTACATCCGCTTTTCCGAGGATCCCGAGCGTGAACCGGAATATAATAATTGCGACAGATATCAATGAAAAAGGCGCCGCGCCGGACTTCATCCGAATCGATGCTGCGAGCGCTCCGGCGAGGATCGGAAGCGCGCTTGAAAGCGACGGCGCGGCAGAGAGCATCGCCGGTCCGATCGGAAGCGCGCCGAGCGCAGGAGAGGAGACGGATGACGCGAAAGACAGAAGAAACATAACAGCGGGCGGGGACGCCGCTTTGATCGCCTTTGTGACGGATGAAGCTTTTTTCCTTCCGTTCTTTTCTTTTTCGCGCGAAAACTTTTTTGCGAGTTCCGAGAAAAAGCTTTCTTTTTTCTTTCCGATGTTTTTGTCCATACTCTTTGACCTTCCTTTTTGCTTTAGGCGAGCCTATTTTACCATTTGTACGCGAAGCGGAAAGTCGATATGCGAAGGGACGATTTTGCCGTTTCCGGAAGGTTTCGGGCGGCGCGTGGGTCAAAACGGAAAACAAAAAAATTTCCCGTGCGTTTCCGGGGAATACTCCTCGGAAAATACACGGGAAACGATTATTTCGCGATGAAAAAATCAGAACGCCGAGATCGGTATGTCGGGGTCCTCGTCGGACTTTTCGATCGAGCGTATAACAACGTAATAGCTGATCTTGTCGTTGACTTTGACGAGGACGCGCTCGCCGGCTTTTCTGCCCATAAGCGCGACGCCGAGAGGGCTTTCCTTTGAAATGTTGTCGGTGAACACGTCGTTCCTCAGAGTGGTGACGAGGCGGATCGTGCGCTCTTCGTCGTCATCCTCGTAATATATCGTGACTTTGTCGAAAAGTCCGACCGCGTCGGACGCGGAATCATCCTCAATAATGACGGCGGTGCGGATCATGTTTTCAAGATACTCGATCCTGCTGTTGTTTCTGCCGAATTCGCGGCGCGCGCTTCTGTATTCGTCGTTTTCGGAGAGGTCTCCGAGTTCCTTCGCAGCTCTGATGTTTTCTCTGAGACCGGCGTTTCTTTTCTTTCTTTCGTCGATCTCCGCCTGCATTTTTTCTATATCTACTTTTGTCAGTTCGTCGTGCATTATAATTGCCTCCGGTCAGTTGTTTATATCTTTTAAGTGGATCCTCTCCACATTGTAACCCGCTTCACGCAGTTCTGCGGCGACTCCGCCGTCGCCGATCAAGTGTCCGGAGCCCACGGCGAAGAATACGGTCTTTCCGCTCGACAGGTACTCCAGCGCTTTTTCCACCATGCCCTCGTTCCGGGTATCGATCAGCTTTTCGTTGAACTCGGCGATCTCAGACGATACTTCGCCCGCTTCAACGCCGTACTCTTCAAGGTCGGCTCCGAGGAGCGCTTCTTCGTTGCCCGAGAGCCAGAGCATATACGACGAGTTCAGCGCCGCGCCGTAAAGCGCCTTTGACATTCCGAGCGTCTCTTCTATCAGCGCGATATAAAGCTCGTCGGACATATCCGCCATCACGGAGATCTGATATTCCGCGGACTCGACTTCGAGCACCGGGAGCTCAAGATCGTACGCCCTGTTAATGAGCAGAATGTCTATGGCGTACTCCGAGCTGACGTCGGCTCCAAGCAGATAGATGCTCTGTACCATATCGTACCAGAAACTGAGATTGTACGTTTGCATATAATCGAACGGATAACCCGCGTCCTCGACCGCGGCTTTGAGTTCGTTATACAGATCTTCGGGAATATGATCGCGCACCGTAGTCCCGTCGGTGTAAGTCATGCTTTGAAGCTGAGCGACCATCGACGACATATTCTCTGCGCTCTGATAAGCCACGATATCGAACTCCACCGCGAGCGCGTCGCAGGAGGAAAGGACAGGGTCGACTCTGTGAAGGACGCTCTCGCTCCGCTCGTCTCCGACGTGTATCGTGCCGAAAAGAAACATCTCCTCACCGCCGTTTCCCGTCACACGCCAGACAGGAGGATCGAAATCCAGGTCGGCATACGGATCGTTAACAGGGGGAGAGAGCGTTTCCGATCCCGTGTCGCTCTCGTACGTTATTTTTATATTACATCCGGCGAGTGCGGCAGCGAAAAACAGCAAAGCAAGGAAAAGCGACAGACACTTCTTTATCATCATATTACTATCCCTCATTTTTGTTTGTTACATATATTAGCATATACCGGGAAAAAAGTCAATAAGAGAACCGGGACAATAATTATCCCGGCTCTTTTGATCTGATTCTTTTATATCCGGCGGGAATTAATTATTCCCCGTCTTTGTCCTCGAAGTCGGAATCCGTGACGTCGTTCTCCTCGGGCTCTGCGTCTGAAGCCTCTTCAGCGGGGGCTGCAGTTTCGGGAAGTTTCTTTCCGCAGAACGGGCAGAAAACGAATATGTTGTCTACCGCTTTTCCGCACTCCTCGCATCTGACTTTGCCTATGAGCGTAAGTCTTTCGGTTCTCAGAGCTTCAAGCTGCTCTTTGAGGTTCTCCGCGGTCGCTACGTTGATCGTGAATTCTTCGCCCGCGGTAGTCTTGTCGTAAGTCTCGCAGTATTTCTTGCCTATCTCGATATAAACCGCCTTGAGAAGGGATTTCGTCTCTTCTATATCAGCCGTTATTTTTGCGATGGATGCGAGATCTTTCGTCTTCCTGACCGCTGTCTTTCCGGTCTTTGTGATCGTTTCTTTTACATCGTCGATGAATGCCATAATAAATTCTTCCTTTCTTTATATAGAATTTTATGAGATCGGCGGCTTGTTTATCCGCCTCTCCCGGCTTTTCTGTCGTAAATAACGCGACGCCGAGATAAATTTCGCCGCGGAACTTAAAAATTCAAAACGGGGACCGCGAGGTCCCCGTTGAATGGATCATTATTCTTCTTCCTCAGCCTTGTGAGCTGCGATGATCTTCTGAGCTTCGTTGCCGGGAACTTCTTCGTAATGGTCAAACTTGAACGAGAACTTGCCGCGTCCCTGAGTCATAGCCTTGAGGACGATCGTGTAGTCCATCATTTCAGCTTTCGGAGCTTCCGCTTCGACAACGGTGTAACCCTTTCTCTTGTCGTCCGGGTTCATGCCGAGCACTCTGCCGCGTCTCTTGTTGAGGTCGCCCATGACGTCGCCGACCATGCTCTCGGGTACGGAGACTTTCAGCGAACCGTAGGGCTCGAGAAGAACGGGATTAGCCTTCGGAAGACCTTCCTTGTAAGCGAGCTTTGCAGCGAGCTTGAAGGAAATTTCGTTGGAGTCGACGGGGTGGTAAGAACCGTCGTAGAGGTCAGCCGCGAGGTTGACGACCGGGTAGCCTGCGAGAACGCCCTTCTGCATAGCTTCGAGAAGTCCCTTTTCGACTGCGGGATAGAAGTTCTTCGGAACGGAACCGCCGACAACGCTCTGCGTGAAGGTGAGTCCCTCTTCTTCGCCGCGGCTGAAACGGATACGTACGTCGCCGTACTGGCCGGAACCGCCGGACTGTTTCTTATGCTTGCCCTGTACGTCGCTTCTGCCCTTGATGGTCTCGCGGTATGCGACCTTCGGCTCTGCCGTGACGACCTTTGCGCCGTAGCGGTTCTTCATCTTGGAAAGAACTACGTCGAGGTGGATGTCGCTCATACCGTAGAGGAGCATCTGCTTCGTTTCGGGATTGTTCTCGTAAACGAGAGTCGGGTCTTCGTCGAGAAGTCTCTGAACGCCCTGGGTGATCTTATCCTCGTCGCCCTTAGCGGCAGCCTGGATGGCTTTGCACATATAGGGTTCCGGGAACTCGGTCTTTCTGTATTCGAACTCTGCGCCGGTGGTGAGAGTGTCGTTTGTCTTCGTAGCGGTGAGCTTCTGAACAACGCCGATGTCGCCGCAGCAGAGAGCGTCGACTTCGATCTGCTTCTTGCCCTTCATGATGTAGATGTGGCCGAACTTTTCAGATACGCCGCTCGTCACGTTCTTGAGGGACATATCGCGCTTCAGCTCGCCGTTCATGACTTTGAACATCGTCTGCTTACCGAACTGGTCGGAAACGCTCTTGAATACGAATACAGCGGTGTCGCCGTTCTCTTCGATCGCTTTGTCGGAGCCGTCAACGAGTTTTTCGCTGCCCTTTGAAGTGTAGCGCGGGAAGGAGTCGACGATCGAATCCATGAGGTTGTAAACGCCCCAGAGGTTCGGAGCGGAGCCGCAGTATACGGGAACGATGTCGCCGTGTACGAGTCCGTCGTGAAGCGCGGTAGCCGCTTCGTCGCCGGTGATCTCTTCGCCCTCGAAATATTTTTCCATAAGCTCGTCGCTTGTTCCTGCGACAGCTTCGTTGAACGCGTCTTTATACTGATCTGCGATCGCTTTGTAAGCGTCGGTCATATCGACCTTCTGCTTTTCGCCCTTGGGACCGAATTTGAAAGCTTCCATGTGAACGAGGTTGATGAAAACGCCCTTTTCAGCGGGAACGAAAACGGGGCAGAGGCTCGTTCCGAATTTGTCGTGGAGCTGTTCGTAAACTTTGTCGAAGTTGAATTCGGGATCGTCTGCTTTGTTGATGAAGAACGCGCGGGGCAGTTTTGCTCCCTCGACGTATTCCCAGGAAAGCTCCGTTCCTACTTCAAGTCCGCCCTTGCCGTCGACAACGATCACAGCCGCGTCGGCAACTCTGATAGCTTCCATTGCCTCGCCTGCGAAGTCGAGGTATCCGGGAGCGTCGATAATGTTGATCTTAGTGTTCTTCCACATAACGGAAGCGACAGCGGTGGAAATACTGTAACCTCTTGCGATCTCTTCGGGGTCGAAGTCGCAAACGGTGTTGCCGTCAGTCGGTTTGCCCATTCTGTCGATGTCTTTTACCGCGTACAGCATAGCCTCCGCGATGGAAGTCTTTCCGCAGCCGCCGTGACCGAGAAGGCAGACGTTGCGGACGTTGTTGGTTGTGATTGTTGCCATAGCTTCTCCTTTGTATTTCTATACTTAATTAATTTTATTAGTTTCTGAGCGCAGTCCTACCTAATAATTATATAATAAAATACCTGCTTTTTCAATACCTTTATCAAAAGTTTTGGCTTCTCGTCAAAATACATAAATTCCGCGCGCGAATTTGGACAGATTGGCTTATATACAGGCTTATACCGGCTTTCTTTTGCAAAAGAAAGCCTCGCAAAGAAAACTCAAAAAGCGCCCGGAACAAATCGTTCCGGGCGAGGGGGAAATTTGAATTGATTAATACCCGTTTGCTTCAACTCCATAAACCGCTTGGTCATGAGAAAATCCTTCAAATTCAAGCTGTTCTATCAATTCGGACTTTGAAAAAGACATAAATGAAAGGTACTGTTTTGCGCTTTTGACAGCCTGCTCGTTCCAGTCGGCTCCGCAATTATTTACTCCGTATTCTGATTGTGCAGAAGTAAATCCTTCGAATTCAAGCTGCTCCATTAGTCCTTTTCTTGAAAACGCTGAGAACTCTAAATAATTCTTAGCAGATTTTAATGCTTGTTCATTCCAATCTGCGCCGCAATTATCTGCGGCATAGACTGCTTCGTCGTGAGTATATTTTTCATACTCAAGTTGTTCAACAAGACCTTTGTATGAAAATGCTGAAAAGCTCAAATATGATTTTGCAGAGCCCAAAGCGTTTAATTGACCCATTGTAAGTGAGGGTTGAGGGGATGTTTCTGTAGCAGGTGTGTCGGTTATTATTTCAGGATTGTTTTGTGTTTCTGGGGTCACTTGCGTTTCAGGAACGGAGACGGTATCTGTATCTTCTTTAGTGGAAAGATATTCTGCTTCCGTTTCTGGTATTGTTTCATTTTGGGCAGACAAACGTATGCAAATGGTATTGAATCCCTCATAAAGCACGTCTAAATTATATCCATCTTTGTTTGAGGCAACATATTCTAAACTTGTTTTTGTGATATTATTGTCGAATCCAGAAGCATAGCAAAGATCTATGTATTCAGTGTAATCTTTCTGGCTTATCCCTCCTATATGAATGCAAAAGCCTTCGTCATTGCTCCATTCGACGAAACATTTGTCTGAACTCGGTGGAGGGACCATTTGCCCAATTTCGTTGCCAGGCCACCAGAAAGAGTCCATTCGATATGGAGCTTCCAATGAAATTGTATAATAGTCTTTTCCGATTTCGTAAAATGTCAATCTATAGCCTTGCTGATTAAACAAATAAACAGCATATGAGCTTAATGACTCTTCTATTGAAAAGCCATTTTTTCTACACTTATCAATATAATTGTCTCGTTCTTCTTCTAAAACTCCATTCACTTGCGCATAAAATGATTCGTCAAGATTTTTAATAATATATGACGTTCCGTTGTCTGGTTTTGGAAGCATAGCTCCTAAGCCTTTTTGCGGCCATTCGGCAGAATTCAAGCACGAAGAAAAGCATAAAAGAATCAGAAAGAAAAGCGCTATAACTACTGATGTTTTTTTCATGAATGCCTCCCACAATAAAAAATGCGCCCCATTAAGAGACGCATGAAAAACGTATCTCTCAATGTTGCTACACATCTTCCCATCAAAAAGGGGAGAGAATACATTTTTGCCAATAGTATTCCCTCAATGATGGGATTATTAAGATGTGTAGCAACTTTATGATATCACGGCGTTGTTTTTTTGTCAACATCTTTATAAAGTATATTAACTAAATATGGGTGGAGTTTCCGGGGGTCGAGGGGTGTCCCCTCGCGGAAAAGGGGTGAGGTTTGGAGAGGGGGAATTCGATCTTCCCCCTCTCCGGGCGTTTTTGGATACTTTTTTCGCAAAAAGTATCGCGTCGCGGATATGAAAAAGCTTTCAAATCCACAGCCTTGCCGCGCAATCCATTCGCTACGGATTTGCGTGGGCATTTCAGAGTTTTTTGCAAAAGAAAGCCTCGGCAAAGAAAACTCATACATTTTTGAACAACACAAAAAGGCAGGATCTCTCCTGCCTTTTATATTATGAGAGCGGGTCAACTCTCGAGTAACCTTTATAGCTTTATATAAATGTATGTGAAGCCGTGATTTGGCGGCGGTACCCCGGCAATGCCGGACAAATATTAATAAGCTATGCCGCAAGCGGCAAGGTTTCGCGCCACTTATTTTGCAAAGTCGATGGCGCGGCTTTCTCTGATGATGTGGACTTTTATCTGGCCGGGATATTCAAGCTCAGATTCGATGCGTTTGACGATGTCACGCGCAACAAGGCACATTTGATCGTCGCTCACGACTTCGGGTTTTACCATTATCCTGACCTCGCGTCCCGCCTGGATGGCGAACGCTTTTTCCACACCGTTGAATTCCATCGAGATCTCTTCGAGCTTTGTGAGTCTCTTGATGTAGTTCTCGAGGTTTTCGCGTCTCGCACCCGGTCTTGCCGCGGAAATAGCATCCGCCGCCTGAACGATCATGGCGATCAGCGTGTGGGGTTCCACGTCTCCGTGGTGTGCTTCGATTGCGTGGATAACGTCGCGGCTTTCCTTGAATCTCTTTGCGACGTCAACGCCGAGCTGAACGTGAGAACCTTCGATCTCGCTCGTCAGGGCTTTACCGATATCGTGGAGAAGTCCCGCGCGCTTTGCGACCGTGCTGTCAATGCCGAGTTCGTCGGCGATGATGCCGGAGAGGAGCGCGACCTCTATCGAGTGGTTGAGTACGTTCTGACCGTAACTCGTACGGTATTTGAGTCTGCCGAGAAGCTTTACGAGTTCGGGATTGAAGCCGTGTATACCAACTTCGAAAGTTGCCTGCTCGCCCGCTTTCTTGACGGCGTGCTCTACTTCTTTGGTCGCTTTCTCGACCATTTCTTCAATTCTGGTGGGATGAATTCTTCCGTCCGCGATGAGTTTTTCAAGCGCCAGCCTTGCGATCTCGCGTTTTACGGGGTCGAAGCTCGAAACCGTTATCGCTTCGGGTGTGTCGTCGACTATCAGATCGACTCCGGTGAGAGTCTCGATAGTTCTGATGTTTCTGCCTTCTCTGCCTATGATCCTGCCTTTCATCTCTTCGCTCGGCAGCGTCACTACCGAGACGGTGACTTCGGCAACGTGCTCTGCGGCGCAGCGCTGGATCGCGAGTGCGATGATGTTCTTCGCCTTCGTGTCGGCTTCGTCCTTGAACTGTTCTTCGAGGACCTGCATACGCATCGCCTGTTCGTGCTTGACTTCTTCGACCATCTCTTCGATGAGCTTGTCCCTCGCCTGCTCCTTGCTCATACCTGATATGCGCTGGAGTGTTACGAGTTCTTCCGTCTTGAGTCTGTCGATCTCGGCGGCGCGCTCTTCGTTTTCCTTGATCTTGCGGTTCAGCGTCTCGTCCTTCTTTTCAAGCGTCTCGGCTTTCTTGTCGAGAGCCTCTTCCTTGGACGTCACGCGGCGTTCCTGTCTGGTCAGCTCGTTGCGGCGCTCTTTGATCTCCTGGTCGAACTCGTTCTTTGACTTCAGGATGTCTTCGCGCGCTTCGATCAGAGCTTCCTTCTTCTTTGATTCGGCGTTTTTGATAGCGTCTTCGAGGATCTTCTTAGCCTGAAGCTCCGCGCTTCCTATCTGAGCCTCGGCGACGCGTTTTCTGTGCTTGACACCGATGAGAAATCCGATCGGTATAAAGATCAGAAGACAGACGGCGGCAGTAATGACACAAGTCAATAAATCCATCTCTTTCACCTCCGTTTCCAAAAAAATATATATTAATATGCGATATTCGTGCAATTTTCTCCGGTAAGACGCGGCTTACCGTCTGAAAAAAACACTCTCCCATATAGCATACTTATAATAATACTACAACTTTTTTAGGCGATTGTCAAGAAAAAAGTGTGTATTTTTTAATGTAATTTACTGCAAAAAGCGCGGCGTCGGAATAAATCTTGTCCTGCGGGGAAGAATCCTGATGAAAGGGGTGATACCGTGAAAAATGAAACGGCGGAAAGAGTGCTGCTCGATTTCTACTCGGAGGGCTGCGCTCCGTGCAAAAGCATGGATAAGATCATCTCCTCGCTCGCCGAGGAGCCCGATTTCGTCGAGGTGAGACGTATCGAGGCGTCCGAGGCGCCGGAGATATTCGACAGATACGACGTCGAGAGAGTGCCGACTCTCGTCTTTCTGAAGGACGGGAAAGAGAAAGGGCGCATCTCGGGCGTATGCGGAAAGCGCGACGTCGAAAGACTCGTCACCGAGGGGTAAAAATCACAGCCGCCGGAGTTTTCCGGCGGCTGTTTTACTGAAGATACAGTAATTCGTCAAATAGAATTTTTATCTCCATATTCAATAATATGTATTTCAAGAGAAGTGGCTTTTCCGCTGAGGATCATATTCTTAGTCCCTTTGCTTTCGCCGTCCCAAAATGCAAATAGAACCCCTATTTCCATAGCCGCATATTTTGCCATTTCATTATTTCGTATTAATCCTGCGGCTTTTCCGTATCTCTTCCAGTCCGGTAAAAACAAACGAAACGGTATACCTTTTATATGTGCGTATTTTTCTCCGAGAGTGTCAGCGCCCATAGCACCCCCACCTATGATTTCAAACTCCTTTGCGGTGCCTGCGGCATTTTTTAGATAGTCGTCCAAAACCTTTTTGAGCAAATCAAAATCGTTGAAGGATCTGCTCCCTGCAATGATTATTCGATATTTCATAGTAGTATAATCGCGTTCCTTACAAGAAATTTGTCACACGGATCATACATTTGTACCGCATTGTTTCCACTATATTATATATTTTTGTTATCCTAAAGTCAACTATTTGGGTATAAAATATAACTATGAGTGGAAAGAAGGTGATACAGTAGTGGTTTTCGGGGAAAAACTAAAGACGCTTAGAAAGGGGCAGAAATTGACTCAACAGCAACTTGCGTCTGTTTTGGGAGTCCAGAAATCCGTCATATCATATTATGAAAGCGGCGACAGATTCCCGTCTTATGACATACTGATTAAAATTGCGAGAACATTTCACACTACCACTGATTATCTTCTCGGTGTATCACGTGAACGAACCGCTGATTTATCCGGTCTTTCTAATGAACAGTCTGCACTCGTAACTGCGATTATTGAAGAATTTAAAAAACAAAAGCATTAAAAAACTCTTTGCGTTAAAGCAAGGAGTTTTTTGTGTATTAATTATATAAGGGCATGGCATTTTTACATCAATTTCTTCTTCAAAAATTGACCGGTGTATGATTTTTCGTTTTCTGCGACCTCTTCGGGAGTACCGGTCGCGACGATCTCTCCGCCGCGGTCGCCGCCCTCGGGACCGAGGTCGATGATATAGTCGGCGGTCTTGATGACGTCGAGGTTGTGCTCGATGACGACGACTGTGTTCCCTGCGTCGACGAGACGCTCAAGGATCTCAAGAAGCCGTTCTACGTCCGCGGAGTGAAGCCCGGTCGTCGGCTCGTCGAGAATATATATCGTCTTTCCGGTGCTCTTCTTCGACAGCTCGGTCGCGAGCTTCACTCTCTGCGCCTCGCCGCCGGACAGCGTCGTCGAGGACTGACCGATCTTGATATATCCGAGACCGACCTCGCAGAGAAGCCTCAGCCTGGAAGAGATCTTCGGTATCTCGGAGAAGAATTCCGCGCCCTCCTCCGCCGTCATGTCGAGAACGTCGGAGATGTTTTTGTCCTTGTATTTGACTTCGAGCGTCTCTCTGTTGTAACGCTTGCCGTGGCAGACGTCGCAGGTCACGTAAACGTCGGGCAGAAAGTGCATTTCGATCTTTTTGACGCCGTCTCCGTCGCACGCTTCGCACCTGCCTCCGCGCACGTTAAAGGAGAATCTTCCCGGTCCGTAGCCGCGCATGTTCGCGGCGGGCGTCTTTGCGAAAAGATCTCTGATGTCCGCAAAAAGCCCGGTGTAAGTCGCAGGGTTCGACCTCGGCGTCCTGCCGATAGGACTCTGGTCGATCGCGATGACCTTGTCGAGCGCCTCTGCGCCGTCGATCCCGTCGTGATCTCCCGGGAACGACGCCGCGCGGTTCAGTTTTCCCGCGAGCGATTCGTAGACTATCGAGTTGACGAGAGAGCTCTTGCCGGAGCCGGAAACGCCCGTCACGCAGATAAAACAGCCGAGAGGAAATTTGACCGTCAGATCTTTCAGATTGTGTTCCCTCGCGCCGCGCACCGTGAGAAAGTTCCCGTTTCCGGGGCGCCTTGCCTTCGGCACTTCGATCTTTCGTCTTCCGGAGAGAAAAGCTCCGGTGATCGAATCCTTGTTTTCGCAGATCTGCTTCGGTGTGCCCGAGGCGATTATCCTTCCGCCGTGAACTCCGGCGAGAGGACCGATGTCGATAATGTGGTCCGCGGCGAGCATGGTCTCCTCGTCGTGCTCGACGACGATGACGCTGTTGCCAAGATCGCGGAGCGACTTGAGCGTGTTTATAAGCCGGTAATTGTCTCTCTGATGAAGCCCTATCGACGGCTCGTCGAGGATGTAGAGAACGCCCGCGAGAGCGGAGCCGATCTGCGTCGCAAGCCTGATGCGCTGCGCCTCTCCGCCGGAGAGCGTGCCGCTCTTTCTCGATAGAGTCAGGTATTCGAGACCGACGCTGATCAGGAAGTTGAGCCTTGCGCGTATCTCCTTGAAGATCTCTTTTCCGATTAACTTTTCCGTGTCGTTAAGGTCGAGAGAGTTAATGAATTCGAGCGCGTTTTCAATGCCCATGTCGCAGAATTCGGCGATGTTCTTGCCGCCCACCGTGACGCCCGACGCCGCGGGGTTGAGGCGCGTGCCGTGACACTCCGGGCAGGGCAGCTCTTCGAAGAACTGAGTGTAATAATCGCTGTCGTAGAACACGCTGTTGTTGTTCATACGGCTCGTGATGATCGGTATGATGCCCTCGAACTTCACCGTCTGTTCTCTGACGTAGCCGCCGAAGCCGCGAGAGACGTCGTATTTTTTGTCCCCAGTTCCGTAGAGGAGCGCGTTCAGCGCCCTTTCCGAAAAAGTGCCGATCGGCTGGTCAAGTGTGAACCCGGCGTACTCGCCCACCGCCTCGAAGACAGGGCCGGACCAGGTCTCGGGACCGAGCGACTTGAAGCCGTTGACTGCGATGCCGCCGTCGAGCAGTGATTTCGTCTTGTCCGGGATTATTTTTGCGACGGAGATCCTCTGCATGACGCCGAGCCCGGCGCACTTCGGGCAGGCGCCGAACGGATTGTTGAAGGAGAACATTCGGGGTTCAAGCTCTCCGATGCTGATGCCGTGCTCTTCGCACGCGTAGCTCGTCGAGAATTTAATGTCCTCACCGTCGCCCTCCTTCGGGACCGTGGCGATTATGAGCGAACCCTCGGATTCCCTTATCGCGGTCTCAACGGAATCTGTGAGGCGGCTCGTGATACCGTCTTTTATCACAAGACGGTCGATAACTATTTCTATATCGTGAGCGTTGTTCTTTTCGAGAGAGATGTTCTCCGAAAGGTCGTAGATTATCCCGTCGATCCTGACTCTCGAATAGCCGCTGCGCTTCGCTTTTTCAAGGACTTTTTCGTGGCGGCCTTTTTTGCCGCGGACCACCGGAGCGAGCACCATGAAACGCTCCCCCTCGGGCAGCGACAGTATGCGGTCGATGATCTGATCCGTCGTCTGCTGGCGGATCTCTTTTCCGCAGACCGGGCAGTGAGGAACGCCGATCCTCGCGTAAAGCAGACGAAGATAGTCGTATATCTCAGTCACCGTTCCGACGGTCGATCTCGGGTTTTTCGAGGTCGTCTTCTGGTCTATGGATATGGCGGGAGAAAGCCCCTCGATCGAATCGAGATCGGGCTTGTCCATCTGCCCGAGGAACTGTCTTGCGTACGACGACAGACTCTCGACAAAGCGGCGGTGTCCCTCCGCGTACAGCGTATCGAACGCGAGCGAGCTCTTGCCCGAGCCGGAAAGTCCCGTCAGCACGACGAGCTTGTCGCGCGGTATGTCCACGTCGATATTTTTCAAATTGTTGACGCGCGCGCCTCTTATCTTAACGTATTTCGGCATTTTTTCCTCCGGAATAAACGGTATCTTATCTTTTAATTGTAGCAAAAAGCCGGCGGTATGTCAACTGCTTACAGTAAGATAAATATGGAAATGCGCCCTCCGCGTTTGCGGAGTGCGCATTTCCAAATCAGTTCTTTTCGATCTCCGAGAGTTTGCGCTCGAAGCGGTCCGCTGCTTCAATAAATTTTTAGAGCAGTCGATGCTTGGAAAGATATGATACCATCGCTCGATTCTTTCGCTATTCTTCTAAGCTCATCTCTTGCATCACTTTTATACAAATCTTTTTGTAGACAAATAGTTGCGGCGTTTAGCCTAACTTTTTCATTTTCATGATTCATTAACTTAAACAGAGTTTCTCCGGCGTTTTCTCTGTCTGAGGCAATCAATTCAGAGGACATTTTCAGCATTTTAGTTACTGCTCTGTTATTTTTCCATACTCTTGGCTTATAATAATAATCTTCTTTAGAGCACGTTTGTAAAGAGTATTTGACAAATTCTGAATAAAAATCTTTCATTGCAACCTCCCTTTGCCGTTGTGAGCATTTATCCAACCGTCGCCAAAGAAATTGCTCGTAGATTCAAAGACAACAGCCGCTTAAATCAAAATCATGGGGGACGGTTCGATAATAACTGACTTTTTCAGTGGTTTCGAACTGTTCCCTGTCTTAACTTTGCATTTTATCTAGATAAGCTTTCACATAGTTTTTCGCTTCTTTTTCATTTATCAAATCGACTGATATATTATATACGTCAATATGATTCAAAGATATGAATGCTCGTGGGATATTGTGAAGCCCCATAAATAAGCACCACAAATTGTATTTGTAAAAATGATTCTTGTAATGAATCTGCAACTGGCACATAACAACAATTCTTTTAGCGGTATTAAATAATTCAGTACTCTTAATAATTCTTTTCTTGTTTAAACTATCATTCGATTCTATTGTCTGCTTAAGCTTTTCTAAATCAGTTGAAACAGGCATAATCTTTCCGATGTTATCTTTACAAAAAGTATACAAAGTGTCTGATTCAACCGTACCTGTTTCAATAGCATTTAAAAGAAGTGAAATTATATTTATAGAGTCGCTTATAGATTTCAGAAAATTTGCCGTCCAAATACGTTTTGAACTTATCCGACTCTTTTCATAACAAGATATAATATATATTAATCCCCAAAAATAATCATACATATCCATGTTTTCAATTTTCCTAAGACAGGTGATAAGACAGGTGACGGTTCTATGTCTTCAGGTGCTTTTCAACAATACCTTTACTGACGCCACAGAGCCGCGATAATTGTCTTACGGATAATCCTTTATAATGCAGTTTTTTAATAAACTTATTTTGTTTGTCTGAATCTATTTTTTGAAAATCGGCAACGTTTTTGCATTTCGTTGTCTTTTCGATTATCCCAGTTGCCTCTTGATCAGTCAGTCTTACGCAAATTTCAGGTTTAATGATACGTCATGCCAGCTTCCGTCCGCGATATCAACAGGAAAACCCCGCGCATCGTAAGAATATCTTACCACATAAGTCCCGTCGGTGTCAATTATACCGAGTATTTCGCCAAGAATATTTCTGACGTAATAGTACCGTATACTGTCATTGTTTCCGTCTTTGTAATCAAACGCGAATACATTAGTATGTAATCAGTTTGTCAGGACAGAAAAACGCCCTCCGAAAACGCGGAGGGCGTCATATCAGTTCTTTTCGATCTCCGAGAGTTTGCGCTCGAAGCGGTCTTTTTTTGTGTCGACGGGGACTTCGGTAGGATAAATCCCTTCAAAGCACGCGCTGCAGTAATTCGCGCTTCCGATAAGTTCGTGGAGCGACTTTGCCGGGAGAAATCCGAGGGAGTCCGCGCCGATTATCTCGGCGATCTCCTCGGGAGTGTGGCGGCAGGCGATGAGGTTGTCCGTCGAGTCGATGTCCGTGCCGTAGTAGCAGGGGAAGAGGAACGGCGGCGCCGAGACTCTCATGTGTATCTCCTTCGCGCCGGCACAGCGGATGAGGTTCACTATCTGTCTGCTCGTCGTTCCGCGGACGATCGAGTCGTCGATCAGTACGACTCGCTTTCCCGCGACAGCTTCTTCCACGGCGGCGAGTTTTATCCTGACCTGATTTGCGCGGTTGGAGGGCGAGATGAAAGTTCTGCCGATGTATTTGTTCTTTATGAGCCCAATACCGTACGGGATCCCGGACGCTCTGCTGTAGCCGAGCGCCGCATCGAGCCCCGAGTCAGGTACTCCGATGACGACGTCCGCGTCGACGGGGTGCTCGCGCGACAGGATCTCGCCGGCTCTTATACGCGCCGACTGGACGGAAACGCCGTCGATTATCGAGTCGGGACGGGAGAAATAGATATATTCAAAAATGCAGTGCTTTACCGGTTCGGTGCCGCACTGTTCGCGGCGCGATACGATGCCGTTCTTGCTGAAGATAAGCACTTCGCCGGGCTCGACGTCGCGGATGAACTCGGCGCCGACCGCGCTCAGAGCGCAGTTTTCCGACGCGACGACGTAGGTGCCGTCGGGAGTCTTTCCGTAGCAGAGCGGGCGGAAGCCGTGCGGATCGCGCGCGCAGATCAGCTTTTGCGCCGACATCAGGATAAGCGAATACGCTCCCTCGAGCATCTTTACGGCGCCGCACACCGCGTCTTCGATAGTTGCGGTGCGGAGGCGTTCCTTCGTCACGAGATAGGCTATGATCTCGGTGTCGCTCGACGAGTGGAAGATCGCGCCGGAAAGTTCAAGGTCGTTTCGCAGTTTTGCGGCGTTGGAGAGGTTTCCGTTGTGCGCGAGCGCCATTTTGCCTTTCTGGTGGTTGACTTCGATCGGCTGGCAGTTGCGGCGGCTCGCGTTTCCGGTCGTCGCGTATCTCGTGTGCGCCACGGCCATCGTCGCGCGGGGAAAGGCGGAAAGGACGTCTTTTGAGAAGACGTCGTTCACAAGACCTATATCTTTGTGAGAGACGAAGACGCCGTCGTCGTTGACGACTATCCCGCAGCTCTCTTGACCGCGGTGCTGAAGAGCGAAAAGTCCGTAATACGACATCTCCGCAGCGTTTATCGGTTCGTCCGAGATAACGCCGAAGACGCCGCATTCTTCATGAATGCTCATACGGCCCCTCTTTCGTCAGATATCGAGGGGCGTCCCGGTAAGGCGCGCCATGATCTCCTGATAAGCGTCTTCGACGCCGCCGAGGTCGCGGCGGAATCTGTCTTTGTCAAGTTTTTTCTGAGTTGCGCTGTCCCAGAGACGGCAGGTGTCGGGGGAGATCTCGTCGGCGAGAACTATCGTTCCGTCCGCGAGTCTGCCGAATTCGAGTTTGAAGTCGACGAGAGTTACTCCGCGCTCCGCCCAGATCTTTTTGAGCTCCGAGTTGACTTTGAACGAGAGATCCTTGATCGTCTCGATCTCCGCCTTTGTCGCGAGCTTCAGCGCGATAGCGTGATATTCGTTGATGAGCGGATCGGCGAGAGCGTCGTTTTTATATGAAAACTCTATTGTCGGCTCGTCGAAGACGATGCCTTCGTCAACGCCGTAGTGCTTTGCGAACGAGCCCGCGGAAATGTTTCTGATTATGACCTCGAGCGGAACGATCGATACTCTCTTGACGAGCGTGTCGCGCTCGCTCAGTTCCTTTACGAAGTGAGTCGGAACGCCGACCTTTTCGAGGTGCGCCATCAGAAGGTTGCTCATGCGGTTGTTTATGACGCCTTTTCCGACGATGGTGCCTTTTTTCAGCCCGTTGAACGCCGTCGCGTCGTCCTTATACGAGACGATGAGAAGCTCCTGGTCCTCCGTTTCGTAAACCTTTTTTGCCTTGCCTTCGTAGATCATTTTTCCTTTGACCATTATCCGATCCCCCTTATTTTGCTCCGCTGTTTCAAAACGGAAAAAATTATAGACGTCCCCCGCTTCTTCGCGAAAGACGCCGTTGCCTTTGACGCTGTAATTATACATCCCGCGGCTTGCTTTGTCAATGTATTTGCCGATATATTTTTCAGTTTGTACCATTTAATAATAAACGGGAGAAAAAAGGCGGGTTTTTTGTCGGGAAAGAAATAATTGCGGGGAAGCGACCCCTCATTTTTTGCGTCGGCACTTGATTTTTTATCCCTTATGTATTAAAATGAAGTTTGTTGAAATAAATAAAACCTTTCGGAGGAATAAAAATATGGAAAAGAAATTCAGAAGGATAGGCGTTCTCGCGTCCGGCGGCGACGCTCCCGGCATGAACCCCGTCATCCGCGCCGTAACGAGAAGCGCGATCGAGCACGGCGTCGAAGTCGTCGGCATCAAGGGCGGCTACTACGGACTTATTCACGATGAAGTCGTGCACCTCGGGGCCCGCGACGTCAAAAACATCGTAAATGTGGGCGGCACTTTCCTCTACTCCGCAAGATGCCTTGAGTTCAAGGAAGAGTGGGGTATGCAGAAGGCTATCGAGACGTGCAAAAAGTACGATATCGACGGCATCATCGCCTGCGGCGGCGACGGAACTTTCCGCGGCGCGACGGACCTTTCCAACAGAGGCATCCCGACGATCGGAATTCCCGGCACGATAGATAACGATATCACCGCGACCGAATACGCAATCGGCTTCGACACCGCGATGAACACGACGGTGCAGATGATAGACCGTCTCCGCGACACCTGCGAGTCTCACGCGAGATGCAACGTCGTCGAGGTCATGGGACGCGACGCCGGCGGCATCGCTATCAACACTGCCATCGCCTGCGGCGCGGTCGGCTGTATGATAAACGAGCTTCCGTTTGACGAGGAAGCGCTCATGAAGAAGATGATAAAGCTCCGCGCAGAAGGCAAGCGCGAGTTTATCGTAGTCGTCGTCGAGGGCAATCCGTACTATTCGGAAGCGTTCGCAAAGAGGATCGAGGAAGCGACCGGCATCGAGACGAAGTTCGCGCGCCTCGCTCACGTCGTTCGCGGCGGTTCGCCGACGCTCCGCGACAGAGTCACCGCGGCTAAAATGTCGACGCGCGCGGTCGATGAGCTTCTCGCCGGCAAGAGTGACCTCGTCGTCTGCGAGAGAGGCGGCAAGATCGTCACGACGGACATCAACTTCGCTCTCATCACCGACAGGATGTATAAGAACAAACTGAGAGAGGGCGACCTTGACAAGTACAGCGAGGAACAGATCGCCGAGATGAAGGCTATCTGCGACGCAAAGCATCAAAGCTTCGTCGAACTCTATAAGATCATGGACGAGATCTCTTACTGATCATTAATAAATCAGCACCGACGCTCTTTCGGCTATGTCGAAAGAGCGTCATTTTTCTGCTTTTTTGTGTAATAAAGACGAATGGGAGAATATTTCGTTTGACATTAATTTTCAGCAGGTCTATAATATAATATCATTAAAGTAACATCTGTTGCTTTTTACTCAGCTGTTTCACATCTTCGAGGTGATAATTTGAAATACGTCGGAATAGGTTTGCTCTTTTTGGTCGGTCTTTTTCTGGCATACGTTCTGCTCCTTGTTGTAAGCGCATACCTTGTGAACGGAAAGAAAGAGTACGGCAAGAACAGCAAATATTACAGATTCCTGCTCGAAAGTTCGACCGCGGTCGGACTTTGTATCCTTCGCGTAAAGATACATCTGACGGGGCTCGATAAAGTCCCGAAGGGCGCGAGATTTCTTCTCGTCAGCAACCATCGCTCGAACTTTGACCCGATAGTCACCTGGCGCGCTTTTCACGGATACGATATCGCGTTTGTCTCAAAGCCCGCCAACTTCAAAGTCCCGGTCTGGGGCAGACTTATCCGCCGCTGCGGCTTTCTGTCGATCGACAGAGCGAGCCCGCGCGAATCTATGAAGGTATTCAACAGAGCCGCTGAAATGATAAAGAGCGGCAACGTGTCTTTCGGTATCTATCCCGAGGGGACAAGAAGCAAGGACTGCAAACTGCTCCCGTTCCACGACGGGATCTTTATGGTGGCACAAAAGGCGGAGAGCCCGATAGTAGTCCTCGCAGTGAGAGGGACCGAGCAGATACATAAAAGATACATCCGTCACCGCACGCACGTTTATCTCGACGTGCTCGACGTCATACCCCCGGAAAAGCACACTTCAATGAGAACGGGCGAGATCGGCGCCGAGATAAAAGATATGTATGTAAATTTTTTAGGGAGTGATATAAAATGAGCAAGTATTTTATTCTTTACAACGCTAAATCCGGAAGCGAGGCCGGAAAACAGAAAGCGGAAGAGATCGAAAAATATGCCGGCGACGCCGAAGTCGAGTATATCGACGTCACGAAGGTCGACGATTTTGCCGCTCTCTTTGAGAAAGTGACGGACGACGACACGATCGTTCTCTGCGGAGGAGACGGCACTCTCTGCCATTTCGCGAACGACACGTACGGGATGAAGTATCCGAAGAACCTTCTCTTCTATTCCGCGGGTACCGGAAACGACTTTTACAACGATATCGGCAAGAAACCCGGCACGGAGCCCGTTCCGGTTGCAAAGTATCTTGAGCATCTTCCGACGGTCACCGTCAAGGGCAAGGACTATAAATTCATCAACGGCATCGGCTACGGTATCGACGGATATTGCTGCGAGGTCGGCGACGCTCAGCACGCCGCAGGCGTCAAAGAGGTCAACTATACTTCTATCGCTATAAAAGGTCTGCTCTTCCACTTCAAACCGAAGAACGCGACGGTCACGGTAGACGGCGTTACGAAGAAGTACAAAAAGGCATGGCTCGCTCCCACGATGAACGGCAGATATTACGGCGGCGGCATGATCCCGACGCCCGATCAGGACAGACTGAACAATGAGACGGTCTCCGTCATGGTCATGTACGGCAAGGGCAAGATCAAGACTCTTATGGTCTTCCCGTCGATCTTCAAAGGCGAACACATCAACCACAAAGAGATGGTAGACGTCCTCGTCGGCAAAGAGGTCAAGGTCGAGTTCGACAGCCCCTGCGCTCTCCAGATAGACGGCGAGACTATCCTCGACGTATCGGGATACACGGTCAAAGCGTACGCGCCCGCAAAAGTCGAAGAGCCGGCAGCAGCCCTCTGATTTTTGAATATAAAAATTCAACCGCCGCGGAAAAATTTCCGCGGCGGCTTTTTGCTGAACTTGTTATTTCTTTATTCTTCTTTCCAACCGTCGATGCCGCCTCTCTCAATGGCGCCGACTATCCGGCGGTAAATGCCCCGGTGTTTCCTGTCGAGCGAGTGCAGAAGCGTCTTCATCTCCTCGCGCTCAGTCTCCTTGTCCTCCGGGCAGGGAGTTTTTTCGACGGGAAGCGCCGCTTTTTTGACGAAAGATTTTATAAGGCGCTCCTCGGTCAGTATCATAGGACGGATGACCGTCATATCCGATCGCGAGAGATAGGTAACCGGGCGAAAACATCCGACTCTGCCCTCGTAGAACAGATTTAGCATAAAAGTTTCCGCCGCGTCGTCAAAGTGGTGACCGAGCGCGATTTTCGTACAACCGAGCTCTTTCGCGGCGTCGACGAGTATGCCGCGCCTCATGCGTGAACAAAGGGAGCAGGGGTTCGATTCGTGACGGATATCGAAGATGACCTTTGCAAGCTCGGTCTCTTTTACGTGATAGGGCACGCCGAGCTCTTCGCAGAGCACGGCTATTTGCGCGTGGTCGCTCTTCTCGGCTCCGATAAGCTCCGAGCGGTCAAAGCCCATATCTACCTGGAGCGCGAGGATATCGAACTTTTTCGGCAGAAATTCCCTCAGCGCCGAGAGCGCGCAGAGCATGGTCAGAGAGTCTTTACCGCCCGACACGCCGACAGCGACAAGGTCGCCGTCGTCGATCATATCGTACCTTTCGACTGCGGCTCTGACACGGCTGAGTATTTTTTGAAGTTCTTTTTTCTGTATCTCATTCATTTTTCTTACGTTTTTCTTATGTTCGTGACGCTTCGGCAGAAGTATTCATATACTTATTATCAAAACAAGACTGCCGGAGGTATTTTTAATGGCGATTAAAGTGTTTATAGATCAGGGGCACAATCCGTCGGGTCCGAACGCCGGAGCGGAGGGAAACGGATACCGAGAACAGGATCTCGTGTTCACGATAGGGATGATGACAGCGGAAAGACTGCGCGAACGCGGATTTGACGTCAGAGTGTCAAGGGAGACCTCGACGACGCAGCTCGGAACGTCGAACGCGTCTTCTCTTGCGGCGCGGGTGAACGACGCGAACTCGTGGGGCGCCGACGTGTTTATAAGTCTTCACGCGAACGCTTCGGACAATACTTCGGCGTCGGGGCAGGAGGCGTTCGTATATTCGGCGTCGAGCACCGCGCTTCCGCTCGCAAAGGACATTCTCCGCCGTCTCGGTGAGACGACCGGACTTCGCGACCGCGGCGTCACCGCAAGGCCGAACCTCTACGTCCTGCGCCGCACGACGATGCCCGCGACTCTCGTCGAGCTCGGGTTCATCACGAATCAGTACGACGCCGAGCTTATGGCGACGCGTCCGGAGCTGTTTGCCGACGGCGTTGCAACGGGCGTTCTCTCATATTACGGAATGCTCTGATCCGTACTTATTCCCCGTCTTTCGGCGGGGATCTCTTTTTTCTTTTCTTTTTCGGCTCTTCCTCCGGGGGAAGCTTTTCGGCGAGGTCCGGTCTGTTCTTTTTCGTTATTTCGACAGACTTTTCGTGCCGCCATTTTTCGATATTAGCGTGATGACCGGAGAGAAGGACTTCCGGAACCTCCATTCCGTGAAAGACCGGAGGGCGCGTGTATTGCGGATATTCGAGAAGCCCGCCCTCGAACGATTCTTTTTCAAAACATTCGGCGTCCGAGAGCACGCCGGGGACAAGTCTGCCGACCGCGTCGGTCAGGATGCACGCGGGTATCTCGCCGCCGGTCAGCACATAGTCTCCTATCGAGATCTCCTCGTCGACGATCTCGTCGATGACGCGCTGGTCGACGCCTTCATAGTGGCCGCAGAGGACGATGAGGCGTTCATAGCCCGAAAGGCGTTTTGCCATCGCCTGGTCGAGCACCTTTCCGCGGGGAGACATATATATAACTCTCGTCGCTTCCTTTGAGACTTCGCCGCCGTCTTTCAGCACCGCTTCATAGCAGTTGTAAATCGGCGGCGCCGCCATAAGCATCCCCATTCCGCCGCCGTACGGCGTGTCGTCGACGCGGCGGTTGCGGTCCTCGGAATAGTCTCTTATATTGTAAGTGCGGATATCGAGTATCCCCGCCTTCCTTGCTCTGCCGATGATGCTCTCGGAAAGAACCGTTTCGACAAGACCGGGGAAAAGCGTCATTATATCTACTCTCATTCTTCCATACCCTCGATAAGTTTTACGTAGATCCCCGCGTCGCGGCTCTCTCCGAACGAGACTTCTTTTATGAACTCTGCAACGCAAGGCACCATAAATGTATTTCCGTCGGGTTTCTTTATGACGTAGACCTGCTGTCCCGCCGGGGCGAGAACGTCGTCGAGCGTTCCGATCTCGCGAAGCGTGTCGTTGTCGTAAACGGGAAGACCTATTATGTCCGCTATGAAATAGTCACCGCGGCGAAGACGGAAATCACCTCTTGCGGCGAAAAACAGCTCGCCCTTGTATTTTACCGCGTCTTCAAACGTGTCGATACCCTCAAGCTTGACAAGGACCATATTTTTCTGAACGGAAGCTCTCGTCACCTTCATCGGGACGTACTCGCCGCCGCGAAGAATGTACATTGTTTTCAGCTTTGCGAGCACTTCGGGGCTGTCGCACCTGTTTTCAAGCTTCAGCATTCCCGCGACGCCGTGGGTGTTCACCGCCGATGCGCACTCGAGATACTCTTTCAGTTTCGCTATTTTGTATTCCATAAAACACCTCTTATACTATACAGCAATTTTATCATTATAAAAGTCGGATGTCAAGGTCGGTGAAAAAATGTGTTTTTGCGTGTTGACAAACGGAAATTACTGTTGTATAATTGACAAAACCCACAGAAAGGATACGGACAGATGAAGATTTACCGCAACGCTTTTGTTAATATGCTTCCTTACGACACCGAACTTGCAAGTGCCGTTTTGTCCGTATCTTTATGATTCTATTCAGATACTTTGCAGAGCGGCGCTTCCGGATTCCGAAAGCGACGTTTATGTTTATACGGAGATTTTTATGAAAAAGATCGGGATATATGGCGAGAACAGGGTGACGCCGTACGAAAAGACGCGAGTGGGATGCCGCGGAGTGCTCGTCGAGGACGGAAAACTTCTCGTTTCCGTGGCGAGTAGTGCCGGCGGCGTGATGATGCTCCCCGGCGGAGGGCTTGAAGACGGGGAGACTCTTGAGGAGTGCTGCCGCCGCGAGCTCGAAGAGGAGACCGGGGTCGTCGTCGAACCTTTGATGTGTTTTCTCGAGCTCGACGAATACTACGGGGAATATAAGTTCGTGGATTACTACTTTGTCTGCCGCAGAGTCGGCGAAGGCGAGCGCCGCCTGACACGGTTCGAAGAGCGTGTCGGACTTGAGGCGGTCATGATGAGTGTCGACGAATTTATGACCGAGACGGGAGCTTTTTCAAAATATATCGGATCCGACGAGGAGCGAGCCGGTATATACCTCCGCGAGTTCGTCGCGATGAGGGAATATCTTGAAGCAGCCGGAGAAGGAGAGAAAAAATGAGACAGGACAAAGCGTGCGGAGCCGTCGTCTTCAAAAAAGAGGGCGGCGAGATAAAATATTACGTCATTGAACAGCAGAACGGCGTCTTCGGATTCCCGAAAGGCCACGTCGAGGGAGACGAGACGGAGACCGGGACCGCAAGGCGCGAGATCCTCGAGGAGACGGGGCTTACGGTCCGTTTCGTCGACGGCTTCCGCGCGGAGCAGAATTATTACATACCCGAGATCGACGCCATGAAAAACGTGGTCTGCTTTCTCGCGGAGTCGGACGGAAAGACGCCCGTCGCGCAGGAGAGCGAGATAAAGAAGATATATCTCGTTCCGATCGCAGAGGCGCGTCGCCTTATCAACTTCGACGACACGAGAAAGATTTTTGATGACGCAAACGCGTTTCTCACCCCGGAGGCGTGATATGACGGCAAAAGAAATAATCGACAAATGGGATCGTGCCGCAGAGCTTTACTACGCGGAGCAGGAGAAGTCAGAATTTGCACGCCGCAATAAAGAGACTGTGGAGCTGCGTTTTAAGGAGCTTCACGGAGAAAAAGTGCTCGACCTCGGCTGCGGCTGCGGTTGGTATACCGACTTTTTTATGAAGATCGGCGGCGATCCGGTCGGCGTCGACGGCTCCGAAAAGATGATAGAGCTTGCAAGAAAGAATTATCCGGAGTGCAAGTTCTCCATCGCCGACGTCACGAAAAATCTTCCGTTTGATGATTCTTCTTTTGATATAGTTTTCTGCAATCAGGTGCTGATGGATATTGAAGACGCAAAGCAGGTGTTTTCCGAGTGTCATCGCGTATTGAAGCGCGGGGGCATCCTTTATTATTCGATAGTTCACCCCGCGTTTTACGATTGCACCTGGCAGAAGGATGAGAACGGTTTCAGATATGGAAAGACGATGACGAGATATATCGCCCCTTATTCGTTTAACAACGAATTCTGGGGAGAGACGGTCCACTTTCACAGAACGCTCTCCTACTATCTGAACGCCGCCGCAAAGGCAGGGCTTGTTCTGAAACATACCGAAGAGCCGTCGGGTTACGACGGAGTCACGAAGAACGCCGATCTGCCGCTGTTCTTCTTCGCGGAGTACGGGAAAAACTGAGAAAAGGAGACCTATATGGAACTCTGGGATGCATACGATAAGAATTTTAACAAGATCGACGGCGTGACGCTCGTGCGCGGGGAGAAGATCCCCGAGGGTATGTATCACCTTGTCGCAGACGTCATAGTGAGGCATACGGACGGCGAATATCTTTTAATGCAGAGGGATCCGGGGAAGCACTACGGCGGAATGTGGGAGGCGACGGCGGGCGGCTCCGCGATAAAAGGGGAAACCGCTTATGAATGCGCCGTGAGAGAACTTCGCGAGGAGACCGGGATCGCATCGCGCGAGCTCGTCGAAGTCGGACGCGTTGAGGACGGCAAACAGACTTTATACGTCGAATTTCTCTGCGTGACGGACTTTGATAAAGGCGGCGTCATCCTTCAGGAGGGCGAGACTTCCGATTATAAATGGGTAGGGCGCGAAGAGCTTCTTGCGATGAACGCGTCGGAGCTCGTGACGAAGCGCATGCAGAGCTTTATAGACGAACTGGCAGGAAAACAGATAACGCCGACCAGCAGATAAAACGTCTGCAGACTTAAAAATACGGAGGCTGAAAATGGATTACATAAGAGAACACTACGAAAACCGAGACGAGGACGGAAGACTTGCGAGCCGTCACGGGAGCGTCGAGTATATAACGACGATGAAATACGTTCACGAGTGCGCGGAAAAGTGCGGGGCGAAAAAGATCCTCGACGTCGGCGCGGGCACGGGAAGATACAGTATTGCGCTTGCAAATGAGGGCTTTGACGTGACGGCGCTCGAACTCGTTGAACGTCACCTCGAAATATTGAAGGGCAAGCCCGGCGGCGAGAAGGTCACCGCACTGCAGGGGAACGGGCTCGATCTTTCCCGCTTTCCTGACGGCTCGTTCGATCTGACTCTCGTTTTCGGCCCTATGTATCACCTCTATACCGTCGCCGACAGAGAGCGCGCGCTTTCCGAGGCGGTCAGAGTCACAAAGCGAGGCGGCTTTGTCCTCGTCGCCTACTGTATGAACGAACCGACGGTCGTTCAGTTCGTTTTTCAGCGCGGAGGACTGCAGACAGTCCTTGAAAACAATATGCTGACCGACGACTGGCACTGCATCAGCGAACCGAAGGATATTTTTGCCATGGTGCGCACGGAGGAGATAGAAGAGCTTGACCGCACTGCTGACGCCGTTCGCGAAAAGCTTGTCGCGACCGACGGCGCGACCAATTATATGAGGGAGACCGTCGACGCGATGGATGACGCGACGTTTGAAAAATGGGTCGAATACCACCTCGCGACCTGCGAAAGGGCGGACCTCCTCGGCGCGTCTCACCACACTCTCGACGTTCTGAGGGTCGGAAAGTGACCGCGCAAAGCGGCGTTTTAAGAGGAAAACATGGATATTACGATAAAGAAAATGGAAACGGAGGACGAGGTGCGCGGTAAGGCGTACGTCCACTGGAAATCGTGGTGTGAGACGTACCGCGGCATCGTCACAGACGACTACCTCGAAAACGTGCACACCTACGAGAGATGTCTTTCTCGCGTCGGACCCTTCGGCGAGGCGAAGATCGACGTCGCGAAGGACGGAGATCGGGTCGTCGGGTTCGTCTGCTACGGACCGAGCGACGAAGTCCCGGGCGCGGGCGAGATACACGGACTCTATCTGCTTGAGGCGTATCAGGGGAAAAGGATCGGTCTTTTGCTGATGGATCACGCCTTTGAACGAATGAAAGAGTACGACAAGATCATCCTCTGGGCGTTCAAGGACAATAAAAAAGCATTGGATTTTTACGAAAAATACGGATTCCACGCCGACGGTGAGGAGCACGAATATGTTTTCGGAAAGCCGGCGATCGGTATCAGGATGGTGTACGAGAGAAAATAAAAAATACTGTGAAGAAGGTGATTTGATATGAAACTTGTGTTTTTGATAGGCGACGCAGCGGTAGGAAAGATGACTGTCGGGCAGGAGCTTATGAAAATAACCGATCTGCGCCTTTTTCACAATCACATGACGATAGAACCGGTGATCGAGATCTTCGGAAGAATGGACGTCAAAACGAGGGACGAGCTGCGGGAGGTGATTTTCCGCAATTTCGCTGCGTCTGACCTCTACGGAATGATATTTACCATTATGATGGCGTTTGATATGAAAGAAGACTGGGACTATATCGAGCATATAAAAAGCATATTCGAGCCGTACGGAACGGAGTTCTATTACGTCGAACTCGTCGCGCCGCAGGAAGTCCGGCTCGCGCGGAACGTGACCGAAAACCGGCTTAAGAATAAGGCGTCGAAAAGAGATATTGAAACATCGACGGCACGTCTCATAAAGGACGACGCGAAGCACCGCTGCGTCAGCTTTGAGGGCGAGATACCGTTTGAGAATTATCTCCGGATCGACAACACGGATCTTTCTGCCGCCGACGCCGCAAAACTGATAAAGGAAACGTTTGACTTATGATACTCGAAGAATTTGAAGCGGGACGCGCGGTCATTGAGCCGTGCATGATACACGAAAAAGTCGAGGGATTTCCCCGCGTCGCGGTCTCCTGCTTTTCAAGTAAACTGTTTGAGAGCGTTCTCTCGACGCTCGAATACCGTGAGGCAGGGCTCATAAAAGGCGCGAACGGGAGAAAGCCGGTCTACGCCGTTAAATACGGCGGGAGCGAGTTCGCGTTTTATATGTCCGCGGTCGGCGCGCCGTCGTGCGTCGGCGATTTTGAAGACGCGATCGCGCAGGGCGCAGAGGCGCTCGTGCTCCTCGGCACCTGCGGCGTTCTCGATAAGACGATCGAGGACTGCGGGATAATCATTCCGAGCGCGGCGATCCGCGACGAGGGCACGTCATACCACTACGCGCCGCCGTCGGATACGATCGCGGTCAATAAAAAATACCGCGACGATTTTATTGAAATACTGTCTCGCCGCGGATACAAATACACCGAGGGCGTCACCTGGACGACAGACGCGTTTTACAGAGAGACGCCCGAAAAGGTAAAGAGAAGAAAAGAGGCGGGAGCAGTCTGCGTCGAGATGGAGTGCTCGGCGATGCAGGCGCTGTGCGACTTCCGCGGGGCAGATTTTTTCCAGTTCTTATACGCAGCCGACAACCTCGACCACACTTCGTGGGATCCGAGAAGTTTGTCCGGCGGAGTGCGCCTCGACGAAAAGACGAAGATAGCGTATCTCGCCTTTGAACTTGCACTAAAAATGGAGGAGGATCTGAAATGAACGTAGAAATAGATATATCGGGAACGATAATAACGACAAAACGCCTCGTGTTAAGACCGTGGCGGACGTCCGACCTTGAGGATTTTTACGAATACGCCTCGGTCGACGGCGTCGGTCAGATGGCGGGATGGTGTCCGCACAAGGACCGCGAGGAATCGCGTATGATACTTGACCGTTTTATAAAAGGCAAAAAGACTTTCGCGATAGAATATCGGGGAAAAGTCATCGGCTCGCTCGGCGTCGAGGAGTATAAAGAGAGTAATTTCCCGGAATTTGCGGACAAAAAATGCCGCGAGCTCGGTTTCGTTCTGTCAAAGGACTATTGGGGACAGGGGATCATGCCCGAGGCGGTGCGCGAGGTCATCCGCTGGCTCTTCGAGGAAAAAGAACTCGACGCGATCTTCTGCGGTCACTTCGTCTGGAACCGTCAGTCTGCGAGAGTGCAGGAGAAATGCGGCTTTCACGAGATCGCGCGCGGCAAATTCGAGACCCGTTACGGCACGGTCGAGGACGAGATCTCAAACATCCTGACTCGCGAAGAGTGGCTCGCAAAAAAATAATAATATATTATTGACAAATGCAAAAAATCGTGATATACTATATAAGGTGTCAAT
Source organism: Clostridia bacterium (assembly GCA_017445115.1). Next base: position 103,374 of record JAFSUU010000087.1, read on the forward strand.
AGGTTGAAAAACTACAATTTAAGGCATCAATGCGGAGGTATATATGAGATGTCCGTCATGCGGCTCCGAGGATATCAAAGTTATTGATTCCCGTCCGGTACCCGAAAATAACAGCATCAGGCGTCGCCGCGAATGCCTCGACTGCAAAACGAGGTTCACCACCTACGAGGTCATAGACGCGTTTCATCCGATAGTCCTCAAAAAGGACGGCTCCAAGGAGTACTTCGACAAGAATAAACTTCTTACCGGACTTTTCCACGCCTGCCAGAAGCGCCCCGTCGACGCTGAGAAGATCGCGAACGAGATCGAGTTTGAGATCCTCAACGGGCTGAAAAAAGAGATCTCGTCAAAAGAGATCGGCGAGATGGCAATGGAAAAGCTCAGAAAGATCGACGACGTCGCATACGTCCGCTTCGCATCGGTCCACCGCGAGTTCAAAGACGTGGAAACGTTTATGCGCGAGATCGAAAAAATGAAAAAAGAACAGGGAAACGCGTAATTTCCTATTGCATTTTTCAAAATAATATGCTACAATCATCAGCGTGACACATCCGTGTCACGCTGAAAAATACGGAAGCGTATCTAAGAGGGGACGAGCCCGACCGCCGCCGGTGGCGGATGAAAGGAGGGCGAGGAGTGGCAGCGGTCGAAAAAACAGAGGGACAGTCGCGGCAGCGACCCGATAGTTTTTTCGGGCACCGCAACAGGACATAACGGCCCTGGCTCAGGGCGTATTTCGGAAAATCTATTATACTGGTACAATTTAATATTCTATACGGAAGCGTATCGAAGAGGTCATAACGGCCCTGACTCGAAAGAATAAAGAAGAGTGTCGGTTTCGTGATGGCAAAAACCCTTATATATAAAGGACTTTCGCGAGTTCGAATAATCACAATTCAATAGTTTCTTGCACGTTTTTCTTGCATTCTTGCACGCGATGAAAAACGTTCGGAATACACGGAGAGGTATCGAAGTGGTCATAACGGGGCTGACTCGAAATCAGTGATGCAGAACGTAAGCCCCATCCTCGAAATCCGAGAAGCACCAGGCACACCCTAACCTCCAAAACCCTTGATTTATAAGGGTTTTCCGTGAGTTCGAATACAAGTTAATACCCGATTTCTCCCCATCTTTTCTCCCCAAATTCCGGAGAGCGATTTGAGGGTTTAGATGGTAGAAATACACCCGGAGAGGTATCGAAGTGGTCATAACGGGGCTGACTCGAAATCAGTTTGCGAGCAATCGCACATGGGTTCGAATCCCATCCTCTCCGCCAAAAAAGCCAGTCGGTAAGCGATTTGATCGCTTGCAGGCTGGCTCTTTTTTGACATAGGAAAGGAGAAACGTTATGTAAAGGAGGACCAAGCCTCCTTCTCATTGGATTACACTCAGCGCTTCGTTCATTCCTCCAAGCATTGCCTGTGCCGAATTAAGTTTTGCAGCGTAATCCAAGTGAGCATAAATATTTGCTGTAGTACTGAAATCACTATGCCCGAGCCATTCCTGTATCTGTTTCATCGGAACCCCGTTTTTCAGAAGCATTGAAGCGCAGGTGTGTCTCAGATCGTGAAATCGAATATGCCGCAACTCATTCTTTTTGAGCAATGAAGCAAAGTTCTGAGTTACATATTCCGGTTCAAGCAGATTTCCCATCTCATCTACACAAACATAATCCAGATACTCCTTGTTGTAACTCTTTCCGCACACGCGTCGCCACTCTTTCTGATCCTCAAGTCTTTTCAGAAGTATCTCTCGAAATTGTGGCACAAGCGGGAGCGTCCTCATGCTGGACTTTGTTTTGGTAGTATCGGAAGCAACTAACTGCTTTTTACCATCAATGATACACGAAGTCAGCGTGTGTTTGATGGTGATGGTGTTTTCTGCAAAATCGAAGGCATCCCATTTCAGTCCGATGATTTCGCTTCTACGAAGCCCGTAAAAGGAAGCCATCATAACGGGCAATTCCATTTTCGTGCCCCTGGCCGCTTCAAAAAGCTCCTTGATTTCTTCTTCACTGTAAAATGAGCCGCGGAAAACCTCTTTTTTCGGTCTGTCCACAAGATCAACTGGATTTGAAGAAATCAACCTTGTTTTCACGGCATACTTGAACGCTCTGTGGATCACTGAATGATAACGAATCACCGTATTTGCTGACACTCTTTCAAGCTGTTTGAGATAGAACCCTTGAATGTGATACGGTTCCACCTCACTCAGCGTCAAATTGTAATCCTTGAAATATGGGATAATTATCTTGTTCGTGATCGATTCGTATGACGAGTACGTCGTGAGTTTGATCGTTGACTTCGCTATCGAAAGCCAGAGCTTCATAAAATCGATAAAGGCCATGTCTGCCGATTTTTTGAGTTCTTCTTTATCATCCGGAGTCACAAAAGTCCTGCGGGCTTCAGCCAACATATTTTCAGCAATTCTTTTGTTGCCTTTGACATGCAGACCGGTCGAAATCCACTTCTTTTGAGTTTTTCCCCTGTACCGATAACAAAGAACGATGTAAAATAAACCGTTTTTCTCTTGCAAATGTCCTGCTACCATAATAATTGATCCTCCTTTATGTAGCGCATATTGGACCTCTGCTGTTGACCGTCCACATTATAATACGGAAGCAGATAATAGTCCAATGTGCGATTTGGGTTTTACGCCAGCAATAAGCTGACTTTCAGATACGTCAATATGTGTATTTTGGGAATTCGGTATTTGTTCCCGATCCACAAGTATTGAATTTTGTTTTCCTTGAGAAGCCTGTATGCAGTTCTGCGGTTTATGCCAAGTGCTTTGCACATTTCCTCAATCGTCAGAACATCAGGATACTCCTTTAATATTGCTTTATATAATTCCATCTGTTTCACCTTCGTCATACGTCAATGCTTACCCTTAAAGCTTCAGTTATTTCATCCATTTCTTCGTCCGTCGTCTCGCCGACGTATTTGATAAGCCTACACTTATCTATCGTACGAATCTGCTCCATAAGAGCCGTGGATTCTTTAGTGAGCCCTGTTGAATACAATCTGGTGTGGGTGGGTAGGTTGACCTTCTTCTGCCCCGTAATTGGCGCTACGATGATTGTTGTGCTGTACCGGTTTCCCATATCATTCTGAACGACAACTACAGGACGAACACCTCCTTGTTCACTCCCTTTGACAGGGTTCAGATCAGCAAGATAAATCTGTCCGCGTCTTACATCAAAATTCACTACGCACATCCTCCTTATGTTTCTATTTTCATTTGATATTTCATTTTTCGTGTTTGCGTTATTTGAATATCCATGTGCTTCCCACAAGGACAATAGGGTTATGTACAGGAACACAGACGAGAGATTGTCTTTGTCTGCGTTCCAATAACCCTATTTGTCCTCGACACCCCGGGTGTAAGCATTTCTGCTTGGGAAGTCATCAGGCGACAGGCTGCTAACCTGTTCTCATGGGAGTCCCACCCTCGCGCCTTCATTATGGCCCGACCGCGAATTACGGAA